>SUYQ01000020.1:10306-52154 GCA_015060325.1 Bacteroidales bacterium
CCGAGCATCTACCACTGTCATTTCGACCGAGCGAAGCGAGTGGAGAAATCTACCAACCAGACCAACCACTCATAATTCTGACCATACTTTTCATACTATTAACCCCACTATCATTTCAACCGAGCATACCCCCTATCATTTCAACCGAGCATACCCCCCTGTCATTTCGACCGAGCATACACCCCTGTCATTTCGACCGAGCGAAGCGAGTGGAGAAATCTCTTAACACCTTAAATAACATGAAACGTCTATTACTGATCTTGACAACACTGACAGGACTGGCATCTGTTACAGATGCCCAGACCAATGATAATGCAGGAAAGATTTATGTCCTGAATGAAAAGTTTTATATGGACGGGATCCCGCTCAACGATGGAGAACTGTATTACTTTTTAGGCGAAGATGTATATAAGGAAGAGTATCTTCCTGCCCAGAAGAAAATAAGGACCGCCAACACGCTTGGATATATCGGTGGGACATGTATGGGCGCAGGAATAGGCTTGGCTGCCGGACAGCTCATCAGTTCTGCAGTTTATGGATTCGAGATCACCGCAAAACCATATGTTATATATGGCTCCATCACGTTAGCCGGCCTTATCCCTACATTAGTGGCATTCAGCCTCTCTAAGAATGGCAACGCAACATACGCACGTATCGCCGATAGTTACAACAAGCGCACCGGCAAGGTACTAGAACTGACTCTTGGTCCTGCAAGCTCCGGATTTGGAATATCCTTGAACTTCTGACACTGACAGCATTTCGCTGGTGTGCAACCATCTATATCACAGCCACTTACACAAACCGCGTGCTCCCCAAAGGGAGCACGCGGTTTGTGTAAGTGGCTGACTGACAATCTGTTACATCCCAGCATTTTATATCATAGAAACCATCTGCAATACCACCTACATGTATTATAGAATTATTTATATCTTTGTGCCGCTAAATCTGAAATAATGAATTTCTCAGGCATCATCATAGGTCTGGCGACCTTTCTCATAATAGGACTTTTCCATCCGATCGTCATCAAGGCGGAATACCATTTCGGCAAGAAATGCTGGTGGGCATTTGCGCTCGCAGGCATCGCTTTCGGAGCACTATCGCTCATCATTGACAACATCACGCTTGCCAGCATAGCAGGCGTAACCGCATTCTCGAGCTTCTGGTCAATACACGAGCTTTTCCAGCAGGAAAAACGTGTGCAGAAAGGCTGGTTTCCGAAGAATCCTAAAAGAAAATAATAGGTCACATGTGCACGGTAGTCATTTTCGCTTACCACCGTGCACCAAGATTGGCATTATATAGACGTATACACTATCTCGACGTGCACGGTGGTCAACGATTTTGACCACCGTGCACATATTCATTTCTGACAACTAGAGTTCGGCAAGAAATGCTGGTGGGCATTTGCGCTCGCAGGCATCGCTTTCGGAGCACTATCGCTCATCATTGACAACATCACGCTTGCCAGCATAGCAGGCGTAACCGCATTCTCGAGCTTCTGGTCAATACACGAGCTTTTCCAGCAGGAAAAACGTGTGCAGAAAGGCTGGTTTCCGAAGAATCCTAAAAGAAAATAATAGGTCACATGTGCACGGTAGTCATTTTCGCTTACCACCGTGCACCAAGATTGGCATTATATAGACGTATACACTATCTCGACGTGCACGGTGGTCAACGATTTTGACCACCGTGCACATATTCATTTCTGACAACTAGAGTTCGGCAAGAAGAGCATCCACAGCTTCCGGACGTGTGGCCCAGCTGGTGCAGAAGCGCACTGCAGTGTGCTCATCGTCTACTTTCTGCCATACTGAGAAGAGGAACTTTTCGGAAAGACGTCTGAGGGTCACGTTATCCAGGATCGGGAACTGCTGGTTGGACGGGCTCTGGACCAGCATCTCGAAACCTTTTGCCTTGAAGGCATCGCGTATCCTCATTGCCTGGTTGACAGCATGTTGTGACACCTCAAAATACAGCCCGTCTTCAAACAGAGTGAGGAACTGTATGCCGAGCAGACGGCCTTTCGCCAGCATTCCCCCATTCTGCTTTATGTAATATCTGAAGTCTTTCTTGAGGGTCTCATTCAGGATCACTACCGCCTCACCGAACAATGCGCCCTGCTTGGTTCCGCCTAGATAGAACACATCTGCTAGCTCAGCGATGTCCTGCAGAGTCACGTCACATCCTTCTGATGCAAGTCCGTAGCCCATCCTGGCCCCGTCAATAAACAGCGGAAGACCATATTCACGGCATGCGGCACGGATTTCCCTAAGCTGTCTGAGCGAATAGACAGTGCCCAATTCAGATGAGAATGAAATATATACCATTCCGGGCTGCACGGTGTGTTCCGGACCGTCTTCTGCCAGATGCAGCTGCATGGCAGTGCGGATCTGTTCAGATCCGAGAAGCCCGTTCCGGGCCTCCACTGCCAGCACCTTATGGCCGCCATGCTCAATGGCGCCGGTCTCATGTACGTTGATATGACCGGTAGACGCGCAGAGGACTCCCTGATACGGACGGAGAATTGAAGAAATCACGGTTGCATTCGTCTGTGTACCGCCTACTAGGAAATGCACATCTGCATCCGGTCTGCCTACGGCCTTACGTATGGCCTCACGTGCCTCTTCGCAATAATGGTCCTCACCATATCCTACAGTCTGCTCAAGATTGGTCTGGAGCAGTTTCTCCATGATTCGAGGATGAGCCCCCTCGTTATAGTCGCATTGAAACTGATACATATTATAATCTAAGCCAGGTTCGTTATCACTTTACATGGATTGCCGACAGCAACGGTATTGCTTGGGATGTCCTTTGCCACTACCGAGCCGGCTCCGATGGTCACATTGTTGCCGATTGTCACTCCAGGCAGGATTGTAACGCTTCCTCCTATCCATACATTATTACCGATAGTGACCGGTTCTGCCCATTCCCTTCGGGTGTTTCTTTCAACCGGATCTGTGCTGTGACATGCCGTGTAGATACTCACATTAGGACCTATGAAACAGTCGTCACCGATGGTTACTTTCGCCTCGTCGAGTACTGTGAAATGGAAGTTTGCAAAGAAACGCTTCCCCACTGAGATCTGCTTGCCGTAGTCACAGTAAAATGGCTGGTTGATAATGATTTCGTCATCAGCGATATGACCGAGCAGGCTTTTCAGAAGTTTCAGACGCCCTGTATTATCGGAAGGACGCATCATATTATATTCATGAATGACTTCCTTGACGGCATTCAGTTCATCAAGCAGCTGAGCATCTACTGCCGAATAAGTCATTCCGGCCAGCATCTTTTCCTTTTCTGTCATTTTTCGAATCTATTTTATGACAGCCACTAATGGCAGTCATGGTGTGCGCAGACCTCTCCGTTGTCCTTTATTTTTCCGGCCAGATATGCGACAACGAGTTCTTCCACATCACCACTGCATCCTCTGATGACCTCGATGCGCTGCGCTTCAAGTACATTCTTCGCTCCCTGACCCATGTTGCCGGCAAGCATCACGACAACGCCCATCTGCTTCAGAATCGGCGCAATGCCGCTCTTGCATCCGCATCCCTCCGGAGAAGCCAGCTTGCTGACTCCCGCCACCTTGCCGTCAATCACATCAAATATCGTATAATACGCGCAGTGACCGAAATGATCATCAACGCGTCCGTCTCTTGTTGGAACTGCTATCTTCATAATCATTACGTATTTTGTACTGCAAATTTAAATAATTTCCGGGATTGGGGTGACATATCAGGATAAAAGATCCTTCGCTCCGCTCAGGATGACAGAGTGGAGCTGCTCAATATGACAATAAGCCGCCCATGATGATATGGAGAGTTCACAATGCCCATAAGGTTATTAGCAAACATCGTAAGATGAAATAATTTTACACGAAATGATATAACTGTCATGTTGAGCGGAGCGAAACATCTTTTACATCATAATTTCAGTGGGACTTCAAGGTAAAAGATCCTTCGCTCCGCTCAGGATGACAGAGTGGAGATGCTCAATATGACAATAAGCCGCCCATGATGATATTGAGAGCTCACAATGCCCATAAGGTTATTAGCAAGCATCGTAAGATGAAATAATTTTACACTAAATGATATAACTGTCATGTTGAGCGTAGCGAAACATCTTTTACATCATAATTACAGTGGGACTTCACGGTAAGAAGATCCTTCGCTCCGCTCAGGATGACAGAGAGGACATTCAGGACGACAGGAAAGGGCGTTCAGGATGACCGAGTGGAAACATAGATCACATTATGGTCATTCTGGATATCAACTTCCTATGGACACCTAACTCACTGAATGGCAGTTATTTGCCTAGCAATACGGTGGGTCGTTTTGCCCCACCGTATTGCTAGGCAAATGCGTGTGGGGCAGGTAGTTACGTGACCATGGTGTTGACATATTTCAGAGGATATAGCTGCGAGGCATAATGCAAAACAATTTTTGCTAACTTTGCGGGTATGGAGAAAAAAGACAAATATGAGATGCTGTACAGGCAACTGGAATCGTTGCTTGAAGGTGAGACTGACGAGATTGCAAACATGGCAAATACAGCAGCACTGATACATGAGACATTCGGATTCTGGTGGACTGGATTCTATATCGTGAAAGATGGTCAGCTGGTACTCGGACCGTTCCAGGGACCGGTGGCATGCACAAGGATCCCGTATGGCAAAGGAGTATGCGGAACAGCCTGGGAGCAAGGCGGAAGCATAGTTGTACCTGATGTGGAACTTTTTCCTGGACACATCGCTTGCAGCAGCCTTTCCCGAAGCGAGATAGTAGTTCCGCTGATAAGCGGAGACGAAGTCGTGGGAGTCCTTGACATAGACAGCAAGGAACTTGCATGTTTCGATGAGACCGACCGGATATGGCTGGAAAAGATTGCCACATTGTTAATCAATTGAAGATGGAAAATATCATAATTCGTGAAGCCCGGGAAGACGAAGCACCGGTGATTGCAGAACTCCTGATGATAGCCTGGCCGGTGGAAGATATAATGGCATCCAACGGCATATCATACGAAGAATTACATGAAACAGTAACTGCAATTGTGTCGCTTCCAGCTACGATATATAGTTATGAACACACATTCGTCGCAGAGGCAGACGGCCGAGTGGCAGGCGCGATGTGCGGATATGATGGAGCTGACTATCAGGCCCTCAAGCAGCCCATAGTCGATGCGCTTGGCGAGGATTCCGAATTTGCAAGGCTACAGGAAACAGAGGCAGGCGAATACTATCTCGACTCGGTCGGCGTGCATCCTGATTTCCGAGGCAGAGGCATTGGTTCGAAACTCTTTGAAGCACAGATTGCGCGTGCCGCCGAGCAGGGCCATAGCCGGGTCGGACTGATAGTAGACGTGGATAAACCTGAGGCAGAGGCACTATATGAAAGACTGGGCTTCCGTTACCTTGATGACAAGGACTTCTTCGGTCATAAGATGAAACATATGATACACATACTATGAAACGCTTCATTACCATACTTCTGTGCATTACCTTTGTAATGGAATCGAGTGCAAGAGAATTCGAGGTAAGAGGCCCTCAGGGTGGCCTTGCAATGACAGTCACGCTCCCGAAAGGATTCGACAAGGATACGGATAAATGTCCTATGGTCATCCTTATGCACGGAATCTTTTCAAGCCGCAACATCGTGCCGATTCCTGCTCTGGCCAGAGAACTCTCCAAGAGAGGCATCGCCTCGATAAGTTTCGATTTCGGCGGACATTGGAAAAGCGAAGGCGAGATGCAGCATATGACCATCGAGAAGGAAATATCTGACGCACTGGCAATGTGGGAATATGCCAAGGCACTCCCCTATGTCACCGAAATAGCGCTCCTTGGACATTCCCAGGGCGGTGTCGTCGCTTCGATGACAGCAGGCATCCTGAGCGGCAGAGGCGAAGCCCCTGCCGGCCTGGTGCTGATCGCACCAGGCTCTGTCGTGCAGGACGCCTGCCGAAACGGCAGATTCTTCGGGGCGGAATTCGACCCGACCGATCCTCCTGCCTATGTGAAATGCTTTGGCATAATGAAGCTCGGACGCGAATACATCCTCACTACCCAACAGCTGGACATCTATGGCACTGCAGCTGGTTATGAAGGCCCTGTAAGAATCATCCACGGAAGCAAGGACAACATCGTGCCGATGTCATGCAGCGACAAGTACATGGACGCGTATGCCGACAATGCCGAACTGATAGTCGTCGACGGCGAAAACCATATGATCACCCGCCGCCTCCGTAAAGTTGTCGGCCATGCCGCCACCTTCTTCGAACAGCTCTTCGGGACAGGCAGATAAGCTGCGGCGACGAAACCGATTTGGCAGCCCGGTAAGTCTGCATCATTACCACAAAATTCTGCTTTGTTTGACATTCCCGTCCATGAAATCAGGCATTTTCATGGACGGGAGTTTGATTTTTATGTTCCCGTCCACGTTTTCAGGCATTTTCATGGACAGGGAGCGTGTATTTCATGCTGCCGTCCATGTTTTCGGCCAATTTCATGGACGGGAGACAATAGTTTCAGCTTCCATCCACGAATTCGGCCTTTTCTGTGGATGGGAATGCCCGAAAGAGTGTGAAGCGAGCCAAGGCGAGGTCTGACACATTGGATCATATGGCCACATAACTTATTGTATATCAGTCAGATACCTATCAACACGGTGGGGTAAAATGGCCCACCGTGTTGGGGTGTATCGTGCTGTGAGTCAGCTACTTTTGTGTCCATTGGATGTGTGTGGGGAATGAGCTGATATTGCAAAATGTGCTCGGTGGTTATTTCGGTCTACCACCTAGCACGGTGACATGCCTTAGACGGCCGTAGAAGCCATATTGGCGTGCTCGGTGGTCGCTGCTTTTGACGACCGAGCACGCTCCCCTCAAATGATCCTGAAATGCAAAAGTGTAAAGTATTACGAAAAGATGTAAAGATACTTTACACTTTATTTTTACGACAAAATTCATCAAATCACTGATGCATAACCAGTTAGATACTGTGGCACATGCAATGTTCATTCTGGCATGGCAACAGATGAAATCTAACGTCAAATGAAAATCTACAAATTACATCTTACAGTCCTGGCGTTCTTAATTTGCGTGACCGCACCAACCATGCTGCTGGCACAAGCACCTATGACACTGCATGACTGCATGGCTTATGCAGTCGACAATTCACTGAAAGTGAAGATGCAGGAACTGACCACTGACGACGCCAGACTAGCAAGACGAGACGCTATTCTGAACGCGTTCACACCCGGCATCGATGCCGGTGCCAGCGCCCAGATGAGCTTTGGTCGTACAATCGACCCCGAGACCAATACATATGTGACTACAGCAACTTTCAGCAACAACTATTCGGTAAGCGGCGGCATCTATATCTTCAACGGATTTTCTGCCGTAAACAACATCAGGATCAGCAAGACATCACTGAGCATGGGCGCAGACCGAGAGAAACTTGCTGAGGACGAGCTGTGCCTGGCCACCATGCAGGCGTACTATAATGTCGTTTATTATCAAAAGCTCGTCACCATCCTTGAAGACCAGGTCGAGACTGCAAACAGTGCACTGACTTTGGCTGTCAGACAGGAGGAACTCGGACAGAAAGGGTACGCGGACGTAGTGGAGATGGAAGCTGAGCTGGCATCGAGGGAATACCAGCTAGTCAATGCCAGGAACATGCATAATGATGCACTCATCACTTTAAAAGACCTGATGTTCTGGCCTATGGATCAGGAACTTGTAATTGATGTTTCCATGGCTGACAAGGACTTTGTATCAATATTGACACCCGAGAACGAGACGGACGGAATTGTCGAATACGCCAGAGAGAATATGCCATCCGTTGCGATTGCAAGAAAAAGCATGCAGGTCGCTGGGGATGACCTGAAGACAGCGAAATGGAGGTTTGCGCCGTCATTGTATCTGAGCGGAGGATGGTCGACAGGATATTATACCTATCCCGGCCAGGAAGGATATGTTCCGCTTCCATTCTGGAATCAGATGACAAACAATCAGGGTGAATGGGTGGGTGTATCTCTGTCGTTTCCTATCTATAACAGGCTCGGCAATCTGTCGAATCTCCGAAGGAAAAGGAATGCATACACACGCACAAGTCTGGAATATCGGCAGAAGCAGAGGGAGATAGAGTCGGAAGTAAGGCGCGCGGTGCAGGATCGAGATGGAGCGGCAGCAGCATTCAGGCAGGCAGAACGCAGGGCGACAGTGCAGGAGGAATCTTATCATCTGTGCCTGAAGCAGTATGAACAGGGGCTGATTTCTGCACTAGAGTTTCAGACTGCCTCTGACAACTGGCTCAATGCGAAGAGTATAAAACTGGATGCATTGCTTAAGTATTATATCAAGTGCAGTGTAGTAAATTATTATAACGGAATAGATTATATAGAACAGTAGACATGGATAAGGTATTGGAAAAAAAGAAAGGATTCGCATTGGTCTTCTCAAGGAAGGCTCTGCCCTACTGGTTCTGCGCAATCATGGCAGGATTCATACTCTGGCTGGTGTTCAGGGATGATGCTAGCACTTTACGCGTGGATGCCGATACGCTTGCAATCAGCGAGGTGACCGAGGGTGAATTCAACGACTACATCCGCATCAGCGGACAGGTGCAGCCGATGACCACGATACAGATCAGCCCTCAGGAAGGCGGCGTGGTCCAGGAGATAATCATTGAGGAAGGAAGCAAGGTAAAGGCCGGAGACGAGATCATCCGTCTAAGCAACGATAACCTCGACCTGCAGATCCTTAATTCCGAGGCTGAACTGGCCGAGAAGGAGAATCTTCTGCGAAATACATTGATCTCCATGGAGCAGCAGAGGCTCAGTGTCAGACAGGAAAAGCTGCAGCTTCAGATTGATGTGAGGCGGCTCCAGAGGGCATTCGAGCAGAACAAGGCACTCTTCGAAGATAAACTGATAGCACGCGAGGCATATCTGAGGTCCTTGGAGGATTACGAAATGGCTGCAGGTCGACTGGAGCTTGTAAATGAACGTGCCGAACAGGACAGCCTGTACAGAAGCATAGAGATAAGCCGTATGGAGGAAAGTCTTGAAAACATGAGACTCAATATGCAGATGATCCGTCGCAGAAAGGACAATCTGACGATCAAGGCACCGATAGACGGAGAGCTTGGCCTGCTTGATGTAGTGCTCGGGCAGTCTATAGGAAGCGGCACCAGGATAGGGCAGATCAACGAACTCGGCAGCTACAAGATCGAGGCACAGATCGACGAACATTACATCGACAGGGTATCTGCAGGGCTCACCGCTTCGTTTGAGCGTCAGAACGAATCCTACGACGCAGTCATCAGAAAGGTCTACCCAGAGGTGCGTGAAGGCAAGTTCAAGGCAGACTTCAAGTTCAGCGGAGAACAGCCTGCCAATATCCGCACAGGTCAGACCTACTATCTCAACCTGCAGCTCGGACAGCCTGAGAAGGCCATCCTGATTCCACGCGGCACATTCTACCAGAAGACAGGAGGCAAATGGATCTTTGTGGTAGTGCCGGAGGGCGGGAAAGCGGTAAGGCGCGAAATCCGCATCGGCCGTCAGAACCCTCAGTTCTATGAAGTCCTCGAAGGTCTCAGGCCTGGAGAAAAGGTCATTACCTCCGGATATGACAACTTCGGCGACAACGAAGTGCTGGTATTTTAATGAGATTGCCGGTCAAGCCGGCAATGACGGTCCAGTCATCCCCGACCTGATCGGGGATCTTTACACTTCTGTAAAATAACTTTACACCCAAAAGAATCTCAAAAATCCATAACACTTTGCACCTCAAACAATTATCCGCTATGGCACAATAATGTCATATTATTTGCGCAAACCGAAAGATAACAATTAAACATAAACACTATGATACAAGTAACTGACCTCAGCAAGGTTTTCCGCACAGAGGAAATCGAGACAACAGCTCTTAACAAGGTTTCATTCGAAATCAATGAAGGAGAATTCGTGGCCATCATGGGCCCTTCAGGATGCGGCAAGTCTACCCTGCTCAACATCCTCGGACTTCTTGACAATCCGTCAGAAGGAAGCTACATGATCCTAGGACAGGAGGTTTCAAAGCTCAAGGAAAAGGACCGCACCAAGTTCCGCAAAGGAAAGATCGGATTCGTTTTCCAGAGCTTCAACCTCATCGATGAACTCAATGTATTCGAGAATGTGGAACTCCCCCTCCGCTATCTCAACATCAGCGCATCCGAACGCAAAGCCCGCGTGACAGAGATGCTCAAGAGGATGAACATCAGCCACCGTGCCCAGCACTTCCCTCAGCAGCTTTCCGGCGGTCAGCAGCAGCGTGTAGCCATCGCTCGTGCAGTGGTTTCCAACCCTAAACTGATCCTCGCCGACGAGCCTACAGGTAACCTCGACTCCAAGAACGGCAAGGAAGTGATGGACCTTCTCACAGAACTTAACAAAGAAGGCACAACTATCGTAATGGTAACTCACTCTCAGAAGGACGCCTCCTGCGCCCAACGAATCGTGAACCTCTTCGACGGCCAGATCGTCAGCGACGTAAAGAACGAACTATAACGCTGGCGCGCATCTGCTTAACCAGCAGCCACTTACGCAAACTGCGTGCTCCCCTTGGGCGGCACGCACTTTAAGGAACTAGCTGATTTTCAGCTAGTTGTGCGCCAGGCATAAAAGAACGAACTATAGGCCACTGAACAGGAAATGGTCTAGTTAGTTGGAAACAGAATACGCTTTACATTGGGTTATGTAATCCATTTCCTGTTCAGTTTTGATTATCAAAAAAAATGAAAAGTTACCTGAGATTTCTATCCAGAAACAAGCTGTACACCGCAATCCAGATAGTCGGATTGAGCCTCTCGCTTGCTTTCGTCATCGTACTGGCAAGCTGGCTGGTCAACATATTCAAGATGGGACGTGCACATCCTGATTATGACAGGGTATATGCAGTCGCATATCAGAATTCCCTCCATACCACATGGGCCTTGGGAGAGCATCTGAGCGACAATATTCCAGAGATAGAGTCAACAACGACCGCACTTCTGTATCCGGGACATTTCACCCTCAAGAACGTCGACTGCGTGAAGATCAACTGGTGCGAGGAGAATTTCTTCGATTTCTTCCCTCAGGAATTCATAGCAGGAGATGCCAGTTTCCTGAAAGTACCTTCGGAGGTAGGAGTTTCGGAGACATTCGCCAATATGCTCTACCCTGAGGGGGATGCTGTCGGCAAGACCGTGACCCTGCTTGACAAGGATTATATCATCACTGCAATATATAAGGATTTCGGTGACGGGCTCATCAAATATAATGACATAATCATGTCCATGGCCTCGCGTGGAGAGAAGAACCCTTCACTTCCATTTCAGGAGATGCTTTCCGGAATGGTTACTATGGTAAAGCTCAAGGAAGGCGTCAATGCAGATGAGGCAGAAAGAAAGATCAGGGAGCATACTGTCAGGCATTATAAGGATTTAGGAGAAAGATATATTGATGAAACCATTGAGGCTGCAGGCTCAGAATGGAGCAGGCAATATAGTGCAAACTTTGTGAATACCATAAACGACTTACTTGATGACGAGCAATGCAGGCTTGTCAGATATGACGAAATCACATATGATGATGCCAATCAGTATTTTACGGTAAACACGAAGTTCGCAATCAGGATTGTCGTCATCCTTGTAGTGCTGCTTCTGATCACGGCACTGATGAACTACGTCAATCTGAATGTAGCCCTGGCAGGAAAAAGGGCGAAGGAGGCTGCTACAAAGAACCTGCTTGGCTCACAGAAGACCGCAATATATTTCCAATATTTCAAAGAGGCATTTGTCATTACCGTGATATGTACAATTCTCGGCATCTGCATTGCTGTAGCTGCGCTTCCTGGCATCAACAATCTTCTTCAGGGATATGACGGGCTCGGCAGCAGGTTCAGCATATCGTTTGAACCTTTGACAGTGGTCGCAGTGCTCATGATAATGCTGATCACATCTGCCCTCTCCGGACTCATCCCGGCCTATTATGTTTCCCGTTTCAGTGCTCTCGACGTTACCAAAGGCACATTCCGTTACAACAGAAAAACCATATTGAATAAAGTATTCATCTGTATTCAGACAGTACTGGCGGCTGCCTTCATAACCTTCAGCATCATACTTCAGGTGGGATACAGCAATATGATCAATATCGACAGCGGATGTGATCATGAGGACCTGTTCTATCTGCTGCCAAGCGACAGACTTGAGCCTGAGTCAAACTGCTTTACACATTATGATGCCCTCCGGAACGAACTTCTCACACATCCGGAAATCGAGGCTGCAGACTATACAAACGGCACTGTATTCAATAGTAATGTGCATGTCATATTTCTTGATGAGAATCGCAATAAGATCTCGGACGCTCATGAATTCTATTGCACGCCTGAAGCTTTCGACATATACGGATTCAACGTCATAGAAAAACATAGCGACGGACCGTACGGTATCTGGATGACCAGATCGTTAAAGGAAATTGTTGATAAGAGTGAGTTCCTTCAGGAAGGTTTCTATAGTGATACAGAAACCGGATTCCAGGTATTGGGAGTCATTGATGATTATCCGGCGAGCGGTGTTCCTGACTTGGCTGATGAAAAGTCTGCCGGATATGTCTACGTCTGGCCAAGGGATTATGTAAACGATTATAATATTGCCTACATCATCCGGACAAAAGGAGATCATGAAAAGGCAAGGAGGGTAATTGCAGAATCATACGAAAAGATAAGCGGGTGCAAGGTCTTTGACCCAAAACATATAGGTCGTGAGTCAATGTACCTGAACGAGATACTTGAACGCGACCTCCAGAAGATAGAATTCATCAGGAATGTGGTCACCGGCATCGCTCTGATGATAGTCATCATTGCAATCCTCGGTCTTGTCGGAATGAGCATCTACTATGCTGACGAAAATACTCATGAGACAGCAGTGAGAAAGGTATTCGGCGGAACGGTCAGATCCGAGACACGACGCACCCTATGGTCATTCCTGAAGATCACCCTGATTGCAAATGTAGTGGCAGTCCCTGTAAGCGTATGGCTGGTGATGAAGCAGACGTGGTTCGACCTGGCGACCATCCCCGGTTGGGGCTGGTACGTGGCTCTCGCCACTGCCCTCTCCTTCGCAATCTCCCTCTTGGCCGTCCTCTGGCAGACCCTCCGCGCAGCCCGCACCAACCCGGCCGATGCGCTGAAGAAGGAATAACACTGGCAACACAAGTAGGTGGCACACAACCACTTGACCCACACCAACTTACCCACCTCTCCGTGCTCCCCTCTTACAGCACGGAAAACACAGAAAAACATTGAAGTACAGGCGTTTACGCGCCACCATGAAACATGAAAAGCTACCTGAGATTCCTGAGCCGAAACAAACTGTACACCGCCATCGAGGTGGTGGGATTGAGTATCGCACTCGGATTTGCGATAATACTTGGTTCTATTCTTATAGACAAGAGCCAGGTGAATGACAACATCAAGGATGCTGATGAGATATATGCGCTGACTACAGATACAAAGGAGTGGGGCAAGTGGATCGGTGCATCCGGCAATCTTAATGAAATAATGCCTGCCATCCCACAGATAGAGGAATGGTGCCTGTTTTATGACACAAGACAGATCACACTCAAGAGCGAAAGAAATGACAGTACCTATGTGGTTCCGATGTATGTATCACCGAATTATTTCACATTCTTCGGCTTTGAACTAGCATCTGGCAGCCCAGATAATGCATTGCAGGGTAATGATGCCGTGGTATTGTCAAGGAAACTCGCAGATGAACTCTTTCCACTCGAAGATCCGGTAGGTAAAACCATCGCACTTCCGAAGCCAGAAGAATATGGCAACGCCTTCGTTCTGGCCGGAACAGTCGAAGAGCCAGAATACGTCACATACAGGATTACAGGAGTAATCGACGGGCTCGGCAAATGTGTACTGCCGGAAGGAGACATCTATCTGAAGGCAGATGCCAATGCAACCGGAAGCCAGAGCTGCATGTTCCGTACAGACTCACCTGACAACATAGACCAGATCCTTCATTCTATCAAAAACTATCCTGTCGCCGATGAATTTTACAGGAAAGCGCTACAGGAAATCGGCATCATTCCTTTTGAAGACATCAAAGATGGAGAAATCAAATGTTCGAGGTATCGTCACATTGCGGATCCGGTCCTTTTCAAGGTATTTGTGCTGATCTGCGTAGTGATCCTTGCGTTCTCGCTTCTGAATTACATTTCGCTCACACTTGCATTCTCACGTTTCCGCCTGAAGGAGGCTGCCACCAGATTGCTTCTCGGAACCTCAAGAGCTGAGACTTTCATCAGATGCATTTCAGAAGCGTTTATCCTTGTGCTCAGTTCGTATGCTCTGGCGACATTGATCGTAATGGCACTTAGGAATGAGATCTCTTCATATCTAAGCATCAATATCAGTCTGCTTGGCGACATCTCCGTATTGGCGGCTACATTGATCGCAGCATTCATTACAGCATTGATCGCCGGGGGAATAAATTCATTGCTCAACCGAAGATATCGTCCTATCGATGTAATACGAGGAGAAAGCCGCTATCAGGACAAGTCATTCATCGGAAAGATATTCATCGGCATTCAGAGCGCGATCTGTCTTGCGACGATTGTCATAGGACTTGTCATAAGTCTGCAGACACGTAAGATGACAGACTATCCTGTCGGTTACAACAGACATAACATCATCTCAGTGACTGGTAATGACTATAAAGAATATATCGGAGAACTCAATCAGATGCATTTTGTCGAAAAGATAGGCATAGCATCAAATGAATTTGTAAGATATCCGCTGATGCAAGACCTTCAGGGACTGAAATGGTCTCCTCTCAATGTAGATCAGAATGCTTTTGACATTTTGGGATTGAAAGTAAAGGAATACCTGGAGTTATCCGGAGAATCACGTTTCAATGCCTACACGACTGCAACTGGTCTGGAATTGGTCAGTACATTGAAAGACATGCCTTATTGGGAAAACAAGTACATCGGAATTATTGAAGATTTCCATCCGGGAAGCGTAAAGGAAGTATCTAAGGGGAATACGATCATCGATGTCCAGATCGTCAATGACTACTCAAAGTACTATAGTGGTACTCTTCTGATCAAGGTTACATGCGACCAGAATGAGGCCAAGGAACATATCAGAAATTTCTTCATGGAAAAGGGTGAATACACTGAACAGATTCAGATCAATACTTTGGAGGAGCTCAACCTGATGAACTACGAAGAGGAAAGAAAGCTGAAGAGACTGATGGTCGTATTCTCATTCATGAGTCTGTTGCTGACTGTACTGGCTATTGTAGCGTTGAGCAGCTATTACGGACAGACAAGCATCCACGACACAGCTGTGCGCAAAGTCTTCGGTATCTCCAGCAGGAGGATATTCTGGAATACTGTATGGGGATTCGTCTTTCCGGTGCTCATCGGAGCAGCAGTCGCTCTTCCGCTTTCATGGCACTACATGGGACGTTGGCTGGAGAACTATCCCGAGCGTATAGACAACTCCCCTGCCATATACATCGCAGCCTTAGCAGCAGTCCTGTTCACAACCATACTGGCTGTGACCATCCAGACCCTCCGCCTCATGCGCACCAACCCGGCCGAGGCGCTGAAGAAGGAATAGAGATAACTGAAGTAATAATATTGTCATTTGATATGAAAACGACTCTCAGATTAATTTTGTGCATTATCATAGTATGCGTGTGCGCATGTAGAAACGACAGATGTGTGAACGACAGGTGTACAATCACAGGAAATGTATCAGGACTTGATGGCGAAGGATGGATATTGCTGGAAGATGTATGGAATGACTATAATGTCATTGACTCCGTCAGATATGATGATGGCATATTCAATTTTGATATTGACAAAGTAGGTTTTGAAACATTTGTATGCTTGGAATACATACCGGATGAGGATCCGGATGATGGAATGGATTTCAGAAGATTTCTTCTGGAGCCGGGCAACATTAAAGTAGAAGGAGGCCTGATGTCTGACAGATGGTCGGGAGTGACGGGTAGCCCGATGAATGAAATCATGAGAAAATATCGACAGGAAGCATCCAAGTATTATCAGAATTATTCAAGACCTGAGGCAGTTGCTAAAGCAAATGCATTAATGAAGGACATCTTCGAAGGAGATTTAACTGACGCATGTAGATTGGCTCTGATTGACAATCAGAGCATGTCCTATCCGTCTGTATTGCTCCTGGATCAGATGGATAAATTGTCTGACGATTATAAATCGCTGGATAAGACAAAACAGTTGAAAACACAGCTGGAAGGAAGAGTGCTGACTGAGCCTCAGGTAGAGGGCTCAGATATAGTTCCATACTATATTGATTTTACACAGACTGACCTGAACGGAAAGCCTTTAAGCCTTAAATCTGTTGTTGAAGATTCTGCAAATCGATATGTGCTGGTCGACTTCTGGGCTACATGGTGCGGCCCGTGTCGAGACGAGATTCCCAATCTCATAAAAGCATATGAGATGTTCAAGGATAAAGGTTTTGAGATTCTGGGAGTCTCCTGTGATTATGATGTGAATGACTGTAAGCTTTATGTTGAATCCAAAGGCTTGAACTGGATACATGTCTGTGAGGGCAAAGGACATGCAATAGAGCCATGGACTCTGTACGGCCTTATCGGAATCCCGGATAATGTTCTGATTGACTGTAAGACAGGTATAATCATCCGTAGAAACTTAAGAGGTGATGTCTTGATTGATGTTCTTTCTGACCTGTTGATGTAACCTATGAAAAGTTATTTAAGATTTCTTTCCCGAAACAAGCTGTACACCGCCATCGAGGTGGTGGGCTTGAGTGTCGCATTGGCGTTTGTGATTCTGCTAAGTTCATATATTATTGACAGCATCTCATACGACAAAGATATTGATGACAAGGATGACATTTATATTTGCCACTTTACAAATAAGGCAAGTTCATTCAATGTCCTTGGCAATTCTTTTGAAAAATGTCCGGAAGTAGAAGATTATTGTCAGTTTACTGAACTGCATCTACATTTATCTGCGGATGGCAATGAATTCGAAGATGATGTCCTTGCTGTCAGCAGTAATTTTTTCGAATTTCTGCCATATAAGTTGAATCAAGGAAAAGCCGCTGATGTATTAGCAAATAATCATGCTGCTGTCGTCTCCGAGTCTTTTGCAGACAGGATGTTTCCTGGAGATAGCCCTATCGGAAAACAGGTGGTCTGCAGTATGGACGATGGCAGTGTCAATTTGACGATCTCCGGTGTCTTTGAAGATGTGGAAAAGACACAGATCCTGAACGCTGATATTGTCATAAATCAGAATTTCTATGATTATCAGAAAGATGCCCTTTTCCCGTGCGGAAACCTGCTTCATATAAGTGACGATGCGAATCTTACTGAACTGGCAGAACGCATATACAATGGATGCGAAGCATTTATGTTTACAGAAAAGCTGGCGCCAAAACTGACATTTACAAAATTAAGTGATCTTGATGTCAATATTGGAGATCCAGTTCCTTTTGAAAATTTGTATGATCGGACTTTGCAAAAGACATTCACATTATTCTGTGTCATTCTGCTGGTTTTCGCCATCCTTAACTATATATTCCTGACATTGGCATTTTCTCGTTTCAGGATTAAAGAGCTTTCAATACGGATGCTGCTTGGCACAAACAAGTTTGGGGTATCGGTTAGAGTCATAGTAGAATCCTTGATGCTGACGTCCGTAGCATTCGGATTGGGAATAATTCTGGCATTGGCCCTTGAAGGTTCGGCGTCAGAACTTCTTCGCTGCAATATTGACATCTTCTGCAATACCGCTGAAGTCGTTTGGGCTATCATGATAATTGTCTTTACGTCCCTGCTGTCCGGAATAGTGCCAGCCCTCAGCTCGACACTCATTGATCCTATCAATGCTGTGAAAGGAGAGACGAGAAGGGCGGACAAGGCGTTCTTTGCCAAGGCATTCATAGGAATCCAAGGCGGCATTTGTATTATCATCATATCAATTGCGACAGCTATGTTCTTCCAGACTCGAAAGATGATTGATGCCCCACTTGGTTATGACACTGAGAGAGTGATTACGTTGCAAGGATGTGATGGGCTCGATATCGAGAATCATCTTGGTAACCTCCCATGCGTGAAAAGCATCGGCAAAATAGGAAGATCTCCCATACAGTTAAGTTCCGGATCCACCCAGGCACGTGTCGGTAATGACATGATAAAACTAAACCGGTTGGATTGTAGCGTTTCGGCACTGGAAGTTCTCGGAATAGAGATTGTGGAACAATTCAATAGCGAGATAAATGTATGGGATAAATTCATTTCTGAAAGCGGATACCAGAGCATTCTGAAGTCTTACGATGTTCAAGGCATTGATCCGGAGAATATAAAGTCCGTCTGCTCAGGAGTCGTAAAAGACTTTAGATTTGGTAATATCACCACTGAAATGGACGGCGTGAACTGCATTACGATTATGCCGTCTGACTGGATTCCGATATATGTCATAAAATGTAATACAGATGAACATCAGGCGATTGCAGAAATCTCCAATAGATTGAGAGAAGTCTCTATCAATGATTTCGAGATTTCAAGTATTACAGATCAATTGCAGGAAACCTTCATCAAAGAAAAGAACTCCATTGTGATGATCAGTACTTTTGCTCTTCTTTGTGTATTGCTGACCATTATGGCAATTGTGGCGATCAGCAGCTATTACTCTCAGATGAAGACTCACGACACAGCCATCCATAAAGTATTCGGCGCGTCACAGAAAAAAGTCTTTTGGGATATGGTATGGAACTTTACAGTTCCAATATTGATTACATCTGTCATAGCTGTTCCAGTTGCCTATCTCTACATTGATAAATGGCTGCAAAGCTATCCGGTTCGCATAGATAATACATTTTGGATTTACATCGGATCTCTATCCCTGGTGTTGATAATTGTTTTGGCCTCCATCACATTACAGGCTCTCCGCCTCATGCGCACCAACCCGGCCGATGCGCTGAAGAAGGAGTGATGCCCGGTCGGAGCCGGGCATGACGGAAAGGATCAAGCCGGGCATGACGAACAGGATCAGGCCGAACATGAGGGAAATGACAGACAGGATGACGGACAGAACGTCATCCCCGACCAGTTGCCACACCGTCATCCCCGACCAGATCGGGGATCTCATAGCAGGGCAAGATACTGGCGGATAACGGCCTGACCAGCAGCCACTTACGCAAACCCCGTGCTCCCCTTTGACGGCACGCACTTTAAGGAAAACATTGATACACTGGCAGTTACGCACCAGGCATAAAACAAATATATTATGAAAACAACCAAACTATTACTTATTGCAGCACTCGCTTTTGCGGGGACTGCCTTGCAGGCACAGGAAGTGAAACCGGTAGAGGCATCGGTGGAGGATTATATAGCCCTCCTGAATCAGAATGGATATCAGGCATATTCATTAGACATCTCACACTTGAAAGACACTACGTACAACATCATGTTCGAGGTAAGGGAATATGTTGCAGGCAATCCTGAACCGATCAAAGTGACGCAATATGGACATGGACTTCAGAACAGGACTATGATCGAGGATTTCATGTGGAGAGAGCTGAGTGAAGAGGAACTATCTGAAATCAAAGCAGCATCCATAGACTTTGAAAGCGGGGTCTTTTCGCGTGCTGATAAGATCACGGTCGGATTTCTTCCGTGCAAGAATGATTCGACTGAGATAGGCCGGTTATTCGTTGAGAATCAGGGTAATGTCGGATTCAGCCTGAAGCTGAAACCCATCGATCATAAAGGAGTATACGACGACGATGTGATTTATAACTATAACACATTACCTTTCAAGGCTTCCGCATTCGAAGAAGGAAAATTCATTCCTCTTGCAACATATGCATCATTCTGGTTCGATGAAAGATTCAACATCATCAGGTTCTGCGGTGCTGAAGAAGTCGACCCGGACATGACGACCGACATCCTTGAAGAAACTCCGCACTACTTCGTGATAGGCGTGATCTTCAGCAAGGAATAGATGCCCGGTCGGAGCCGGGCATGACGGAAAGGATCAAGCCGGGCATGACGGAAAGGATCAAGCCGGGCATCACGGGCCACACCGTCATCCTCGACATGACGACCAGAACGTCATCCCCGACCTGGTCGGGGATCCCCAAAGTTCTTTGACATACTGAAAACAAGACGAAAGAAGTGTGAATATCCGCACGGCATTTGCATTGATTGCAGAAATTCGTATATTTGCGAAAATGGTTGCTATGAAGTTGATTCAGAGACATATTTCACAAATAGCTGCCTTGTGTGAAAAGCACAAGGTAAAGAGTCTATATGTATTCGGATCAGTGTTGACAGACCGTTTTAACAATGACAGCGACATTGATTTTGTCGTAATTTTCGACAAGGCTGGAGTTGAAGATTATTTTGACAATTACTTTGATTTCAAATATGCCCTTCAGGACCTGTTGCATAGAGAAGTAGACTTGGTGGAAGACCAGACTATCAGAAACAAATACCTTCGCCAGAATGTGGATGCATCAAAACAGTTGATATATGGATAACACCAACAAACACCTTCAGGACATATTGACAGCAATAGAAGAAATCGATTCATTTTTCGGAGCTGAACATAAGCTGTTCAATGAATTCGCTGAAAATCTTTGTCTACGTAGAGCCGTAGAGAGAAACATTGAAGTAATCGGTGAGGCCATGAATCGCATTCTTAAATCCAATGCTGATGTTCAGATATCCAATGCGCGCAAGATTGTCGATGCCAGAAACTACATCATCCACGGTTATGACAGTCTTTCAGTTGACATCCTTTGGAGTATTGTAATCAACCATCTTCCGAAATTGAAAGTTGAAGTAACCGAGTTGCTTAAATAGAACATAAACATACATTCTTTCGTCCCGATGCCCACAGCGTCGGGATTTTGTTTTTCAGTATAGATAGCTCGAACTCAAACCTATCCGGGAAAATGCATGAAATACCGGACGGAAAAAATGAAATGCAAAACAACATGAAAAGTTACCTGAGATTCCTGAGCCGAAACAAACTGTACACCGCCATCATGACGGTGGGGTTGAGCGGCGCGCTGGCGTTCGTGATACTTATGGGCTGTTTTGTGTGGCAGCAGGGTTCTGTGGGGAGGCAATATCCGGATTTCAAGAGAATATATTGTGCAGGATATTGCAACAGTACATTTTCAAGCGTCAGGTTCAGCAATATCATTTCCGGACAGATTCCGGAAATAGAGCAGACCGTCAATATCGTGCTTTACGAGGGACTTATGGATGAATCCATCGGAAGAGGTGCCTATATGGCTGTGTCGCCGGATTTCTTTGAAATGTTCCCATGCAGGTTCATTGCTGGAAACCACGATGCACTGGAAGATGTTTCCAATGTAATCATTACTGAAAGCATGGCGGAGAAGTTCGGAGGAAAGGATGCTTTGGGAAAAGATTTTCATATCAACACTGACCGATACACGATTGGTGCGATAATAGAGGATCAGATGTATTCTATCTTCGATTCGCAATATAAGGTATTCGTGAGTCTGGAGCACCCGGATTTCACTTTCTTTAAAAATACGGATGAGTACCAGGGAGCGGCAGACGGCAATACTCTTACTTTCCATAAAGTCAGAAAGGGAGCAGATGTCGGTGAGATAAGAAGGAAGATTAATGAGATCAATGACAGTTATCTGATCCGGGATGAAGACAAAGGCAAGGAACTGTACACCCTTACCAGGCTTGACAAGCTGTATTTTTCAGATTCGAATCAGGGACTCGGGCTCAAGAGAGGAAATGCGAAGATGATGATGGCGTTCAGCATAATCGCGTTATTCATTCTCATATCAGCCATATTCAATTACGTCAACCTAAGCACTGCATTGGCAGGTAAAAGAAGCAAGGAAATGGCCACCAGGATGCTGCTGGGTGACAGCCGGTTGAAGGTCATGGGCATTTACATCAAGGAATCCCTGCTGATGACATTCGTGTGCATATGTCTGGCCTTCCTTATAGCGAAGGCATGTCTTCCATACATAAACAGACTCATCGACTCCCCTGTCCCGGTGACGATAAGTTTCTCGCCATCGCAGATGATCCTCTATCTTCTGATCCTGATTGTGACGGGACTTTCATGTGGCATCATACCGGGAATGATATCCCTGGGTTTCAAACCGATAGATACCTTAAAAGGGAGTTTCAGATATCATAGCAAAAAGACATTAAGCAAGATATTCATCATCATCCAGAACTGCATCGCAATAGTCCTGATTGCCGTATCCCTCGTAATGGGTTCGCAGATCAGACACATGATGAACATGCCGGTGCATGCAGACATCGACAGCCTGTACATATGCAACACACAGACCTTCAATCCCGTATTTGAGGAGAAACTGCGCGGACTTCCATACGTTAGCGCCATAGGAAAGACATACGGAAGGCCTTGCGGAAACGCACTGAATAACGTCGTCGCATTGGATGAGAACTACACAAGTCTTGTCTCTCTTGGTGAGATACATTGCGATTCCACAGCATTCAGAATGTACGGTTTTGATGTGGTCAGAGATTATGGGCAGCCCGGAATGAGAGGAGCCTGGCTGACGGAAGGTGCGGTACAGGCACTTGGAATAAACCCCGATGCCCCGGTTCTGCCTTGTGAGATGGACCGCATGAATCAGGGATTCGAAGTCGCCGGCATCATTAAGGATTTCGCTTTACGGACAGCCATAAATCTTATTGAGGATGAGTACGGAGCTGTATACGTGTACGACAACTGGCCACCTTTTGCAGGAGACTACATCGTGAAGATGAACAGCATTACAAAAGAGAACAAGAACGAGCTGCAAGAGTTAAGTGCTGAAGAAGCAAGGGATAATTTCGGACCGGATGTACGCGTCAATTCAGGGCTGCTTGAAGATCTCATCAAAGCCGACTATGCAAAGACGCTTGATCAGCTGGCAATGGTGAATATCTTCATGGTCATAGCAATAATGCTATCGGCATTGGGACAGGTTGCCCTGAGTACATATTATGCATCGGAAAGGGAAAAAGAGATCGGTATCCGCAAGGTATTCGGAGGTACTGTGCGTAGCGAAAGTATCAGAAACATCCGGGAATACATGCTCTATTGCCTGATCGCGGCAGTGGTTGCAATCCCTGCAGCATGGGCAATAGCCGGGCGCTACCTTGAAGATTTTGCTTACAGGATGCCGCAGAAAGCATGGATATACATAGCAGCAACAGCCGCTGTGTCCGCCGTCTCCCTCATGGCCGTCCTCTGGCAGACCCTCCGCGCCGCCCGCACCAACCCGGCCGATGCGCTGAAGAAGGAATGATGCCCGGTCTGAGCCGGGCATGACGGGATCCGACCGGGGATGACGATCGAGGTCGGGTATGACGGAAAGGATCAAGCCCGACCTGACGACCACACCGTCATCCCCGACCTGATCGGGGATCTCATAGCAGGGCAAGACACTGGCGGATAACGGCCTGACCAGCAGACGCTTACGCAAACCCCGTGCTCCCCTTGGACGGCACGCACTTTAAGTAAAATATTGATACACCGGCAGTTACGCACCAGGCATAAAACAAATATATTATGAAAACAACCAAACTATTACTCATTGCAGTACTCGCTGCTGCGGGAACTGCCTTGCAGGCACAGGAGCGTCGTGTCGATGACTACAAAGAGAAACAGGCAGCATTGCGCCAGAACATGCTGGTATTTAGATAATCGTCTCGTAAAAATAGCAGTTATTTTTCGAGACATTTACTAAACTTGTGTCAAATAGCAGAGTTTTACATATCGTCATGGAAAATCTGCACATTTTTTCGGAGACGATTTAAGAATGGAGGTGGTGACACTTGTATCGATACAGACAAGACGCAGAGAACGCTTTTTATCAGGACAGATTGTTCAACTTTTCGTCAGATAATTTCATGAAACAATTCTTTTCTTTTGTTGCGGCACTTGCATGCGCGGCAGCATGCAATCACATCAATGACAGCAACATATGTGTCATCGAAGGCAATCTTTCCGGACTTGACGGAGACGGATGGATCTATATGACTGACATGTGGAACGATTCTGAAATCATAGATTCCGTTGAATATCACGACGGAGTATTCAGATTTGAAGTATGTGCGGACGAACCTACTAGGGTGTTTTTGCATGCGGGCTGTTTCAGTGACTTTACCATTGAATTCTTTAATGATCCGGGAAATATCACCTTGTCAGGCTCGGTAGAGGATGTCAGAAAGACACAGGTGTCCGGCACTCCTATGAATGATGCAGTTCTTGAAATGCACAGGAATCTCGATAAATTAATGTCTGAGCCTTCAATGGTAAAAAGAGCAGAATATAGTACTGAATACTTCACCAAGGAATTGAATGAAAATAAGGGGAATGCCTATAATCTGTCTTTGATCCAGATGTGTGAGTCAGGCATGCATCCGCTTGTGTTGCTGGATTATATGGAATCTCTCGAGCCATATCTGAAAGCCAAAGCCTTCACTGCCAAGCTCAAAGACAGGTTTGAACGCCTGACTGCGGTATCTCCTTATATGGAAGGAAGCGATGTGAAGCCATATTATATTGATATGGAATATCCTGATACAGAAGGCAATCCGGTGCGACTTTCCGAAGTGGTTTCCAGGCCTGGGAACAGGTTTGTGTATATAGATTTCTGGGCGACATGGTGCGGACCATGCAGAACCTATATGAAATCCCTCAAAGATACATATGCCCAGTATAAAGATAAAGGATTTGAGGTGTTTGCCGTATCATGCGACAAGGATATTGAAGCATGGAAGCAGTGCATCGAAGACGATGGTCACGGTTGGATCAATGTAAGAGGTGAACTATACTCACCCGAATGGAAGGCATATATGGTAAACGGCCTCCCGACCACGATTCTTATTGACTGCTCTACCGGTCTGATCATAGGCAGAGATCTCATCGGTGACATGCTGATTACGAAACTGGAAGAACTTATGCATTGATTTTGAATGTTTTTATGTAAGTTTGTATGATGAACTGGAACTTTTATGGCAAAGAATAAGGGAAAGATACTTGTTGTGGATGACAACAGCGGGATAAGGGCGGCTTTGAAGCTGCTGCTGCCGATGCATTTCGCGGAGGTGGAACTTATCCCATCACCTAAAGAACTGGTCAGCCGCCTGGCGGATTTCCGTCCGGACGTTGTGCTGCTCGACATGAACTTCCACACTGACATAAATACAGGAAACGAGGGCCTGTACTGGCTCTCTGAGATACGAAGCCGCCGCCCGGACATCGAGGTGGTGCTCTTTACCGCTTATGCTGACATCCAGCTGGCTGTGGAAGGCATGAAGCGCGGAGCATTCGATTTCATCGTGAAGCCCTGGGAAAACGAGAAGCTTGTGGAGACGTTGAAGGCGGCATATGCCAACCGCAGCAAGGGGGCGAAGGAGGCAGATGCAAGGCCTGCATCTGCAATTCCGATGCTGTGGGGCAAAGGAGCCGCGATGAGCGTAATACGCAGGACCGTAGACAAAATCGCATCTACCGATGCGACAGTGCTCATAACCGGTGAGAACGGCACGGGAAAGGATGTCCTCGCAGGAGAGATCCACAGGATGTCCATGAGGGCATTGAAGCCTATGGTGTGCGTCGACGCAGGAGCCTTGACCGAGACACTTTTCGAGAGCGAACTTTTCGGACATGTCAAGGGCGCATTCACAGATGCTCATGCTGACCATAAGGGCAAGTTCGAGCAGGCTGACGGCGGCACGCTGTTCCTCGATGAGATCGGAAACATTCCTCTCCATCTTCAGGCAAAGCTGCTGCGCGCCCTTCAGAACAGGACCATAACACGCGTGGGAGACACAAAGACAATCCCTGTGGACATAAGACTTATCTGCGCGACCAACAAGGATCTGGAGAAAATGGTCCGTGACGGAGAATTCCGCGAGGACCTCTACTATCGCATAAATACGATGCATCTGCACCTCCCTGCCCTTCGTGAAAGAACTGACGAGATTGCCCCGCTGGCGGAAATGTTCGTAGCGAAATATGCCGAGAGATACAGACGCAATGTAAGCGGTCTGACACAGGAAGCAGTCGAAATACTCAAAGGACATGTATGGTCCGGAAACATACGCGAACTGCAGAACTGCATCGAGAGGGCTGTCATACTTTGTGATGGCGATGTGCTGACGGCTGCCGAAATTGAATTGCCGCAGGGCCGCGTCGGATTGCATGGAACGGTCATGAGCGGAAACGAAACCCTCGAGGAGACTGAGGAGAAGGCCATACGTGCGGCAATGGCAAGGTTCGGTGGCAATCTTTCCATGGTGGCCAAGTCGCTGGAGATCAGCAGGCCTACGTTGTATGCGAAGTTGAAAAAGTATAATATATAGATTTCTCGACTCCCTTCGGTCGCTCGAAATGACAGGGGGTGAGACTTCGGTCGCTCGTTATCGGCTTGCCGCTTGAGCGTAAGCGAAAGAAATGACAACACTTCAGATCATATTGGCTATTATAGCGGCGGTCGCAATGACTGCTGTCGTCACTTTTCTGCTGACATCCAGAAAGATGCGCAGAAAGGTGGCTTATATGCTGGATGCTCTGGAAGACAAAGAACTTAATTTCCGTTTTGACGAGAGACGTCTTGCGGGAAGGAAGTTCAACCGTACGCTTAACCGCCTTCGCAACATATTCGACAAGGAAAGGCACGAGATCATAGAGCAGGAGAAGTATTTCGGGATGATGCTCGACCATGTCAGGACGGGAGTAGCTGTAATCGAAAAGGATGGTCGCGTGAACTATTGCAACCAAACCGCTCTGACTCTTCTCGGGATTGCAACATTCAGCCACATCAGACAGCTCCGCCAGGTCAGCGAGTCTCTGTATAATGCATTTCTGACGGTCACGGATGACGCGGAAGAAAGAGCAAGCTACTACAACGAAAGCGGCAAGATGACCATTTCCCTGACGGCCTCGAGCGCTCTGATAGGCAAGGCACAGGTCAGGGTCGTTGCGTTCAATGACATCAGCAGCGAGATTGCCGAGAACGAGCAGGAATCATGGTCTAAGCTCATCAGAGTCCTCACGCATGAGATCATGAACACTGTCACTCCTATTGCTTCCTTAAGCGAGACACTTCTTAAGTTCGATGGCGTCGATGATGAAGTCAGAAACGGGCTGGACACGATCTCCCAGTCTTCGAAGGGACTCATAAAGTTTGTCGATTCGTACCGGAACCTGACCAGGATAGCTCCTCCTGTAAAGAAGGCATTCTACTTCAAGGAACTGGCGGACAGGGTCATGAACCTCACAAATGAGCAGGCATTGCTTTCCGGAGTACAGTGCACCTACACAGAAAAGACAGACGACATAATTCTATATGCTGACGAAGGGCAGATCACCCAGATAATGCTGAACCTGGTCAAGAACGCCATCCAGGCCGATGCGAAAACAGTGGAAATCACTGCTGAAATCAATCCGTCTGAACATATAATAATAAACGTATTCAATGACGGCTCCCCTATCAGCAAGGAAAGCCAGGAAGAAATCTTCGTTCCTTTCTTCACGACCAAGCAGGACGGTACAGGCATAGGACTGAGTATCTCCCGCCAGATAATGCGCATGCACAACGGTACCATTTCACTTACCCGAAGTGATGAAAACGGAACAGTCTTCACACTGCTCTTCAGATAAAATTCAAAAAAAATCGATGATTTTTATTGTTTTTCGATAAAAGTGCATATATTTGCATATCGAAAAACGATAAAATATTATTGAATCATGAAAACGAACTCTACCAAATCCCTCAAATGGCTCGCCGCTTTGGTCATCATCCTTTGCGCAGCAACAACCATTCATGTCACATGGCAAGGAATAGGTTCAATTGTCAATCCGGAATCATTCGGCGTCCAGTGGTACGACGATGTAAAATGGTTGCAGGTGGCAGTGCTTGTCGGCAGGATGCTTGGAGGCATCGCATTCTCCATCCTGATGACCATCTTCATCATCAAGTCTGTAAGGGCCCTGAAGAACGGCGTACTCTTCCCTAGATGCAATGTGGGCATCCTGTATGGAAGTGCAGCATCATTCTTCCTTTACCGGTTCTGCTACAGCAACATGGGCATCGCATCCGGCGTCGAAAGAACCCTCCTTATCAATCTCGATGACGTGATTGTCCTGCTTGTGATAATCATCTTTGCCATAATATATAAGTTTGCGGTAAAGGTCAGCGAAGAAAACAGTCTCACTATCTAAAAGGAAGAACCATGCCCATCATAGTAAATGTAGATGTAATGCTGGCCAAGAGGAAGATGTCCTCGGGAGAGCTTGCCGATAAGATCGGTATTACAGCAGCCAACCTGTCTATCCTAAAGACCGGAAAGGCGAAAGCTGTAAGGTTCTCTACCCTTTCTGCCCTCTGCAAGGCCCTTGATTGCCAGCCGGGAGATATTCTTGAATATCAGCCTGGAGAAGACGAAGACGACGAACAATAGACACAAATACAATAAATCCCCACACAACATGAAACGAACATTTATCATCTTCCTGTGCCTGATTTCCCTGACAGCAATGGCACAGGACACCAAAGTCATCAGCGGCTACCTGCTTGACGGACAGGACAGCCTTGAAGAACTCGATGCATCCGTACTTGTCGAATACAGATCAAAGAAGAAGGTACTCACCGGAAAAGGAATGCGTATAGCAGGTGCTGTCATCAAAATGTCCGATGAGAGCAAAGGAAAGGAACTCGGTTCCATTGTGGAGACCAAGCACCCTTTCCTCGTAAGAACCATCAGTTTCACAGTCCTGGAAAACAATATGGACAAATGCCGAGCAGACATCAGGATATACCGGATCGCTGAAGACGGCACTCTCGAAGACATCGTCACCATGCCGGTATTCCAGGATATTCCGAAGGTTTCAGAAACGACTACCTTCACTATTGCCCCGGAAGAAAGAATAGTCCTGGATCCGGGAGAATATTTCGTAAGCTTCTCCCTCACGGAAACCGGCACCGAAGATATCCTGTTCCCTCTCTTTGTCAAAGGCAGCTACACCCGCGAATCCCCATCCTCCCCTCTCATAAAGATGGGCGCCAACATCGGCATCTCCGTCCGCGGCCTGGAGAGGAAATGAAATCACGACTGACTAGCACCTCTTAAAGAGTCTCCTGACCTGCGTGCCTGCCATGCAGAGAAGGAGGCTTATTGTGAGGATGAGCAGTGAATTCAGAGGGAAAGGGATGAAGCTATATGCAGGAAGATAGGCCAGCAGTCCCATGACCATGAGGTGGGAGAGGTAGATTCCGAATGAGTTGTCGCCTATAAGAACCATCAGCCGGCTGCGTGGCTGCCATTCCGTTTTCTGCATGAGGGACTGCAGGATCAGCATGAATATCGAGCTGGAGAGTAATGACGACAGCTTGAGCTGAGATCCGCATTGAACCGGGTCGAGCAGAAACCAGAGGTAGCCTTCGCCCATCTGCACCAGAAGAGATACAACATAAACGACGCACAGAACGCGCAGGTCATACGACCTTTTCATGATTCCATTTCCCAGCATGATGCCGAGATAATAGAATGTAAACCACCCCAGACAAAGGTCCGACCAGATCAGAGATGCGTACTTGCTCATTTCAACCCCGGCGAGCAGGCCATAATATTTGAATATCAGCACGGAAACGGGAGCAATCAGCCAGCCAAGGTGGCGATATCGGGACCTGGCAAGACGTATGATCCATGGAGTCAGAAGTACAAACTGTATATATACAAATATATAATAGAGCGAAACATTTGCATTTGCCGTGAGGAGATTCTTCACCAGAGCTACCGGCCCGGAAGCAATCATATCTGGGATGCTGTACAAAATACTCCAAATCAGATAGGCCAACGCAACACGCTTGATACGTCTTAAATAAAATGCCTTCCAGTCTTCTCCTTGATCCTTTGTCAGATAGCCGGAAAGAAATATGAATGTAGCTACTGCGAAATTAATGAAAGGTTTACAGAAGATCTGCCACTCCCCTGGCGGCGTCGTATGTATCATGACCACTGCGATTATGGCCATGGCACGGAAAATCTGTATCTTCTGATTTTTCATGGCCGCAAATATAGTACTTTTCCTTAATGATTTCGTCTATAGAATGTGAATTCAGAGCCCGCAACTATAAAATTTAGTTAAATAACTATAAAAAATAGTTGCATGTGAAAATTTTTTAGTTAACTTTGTCACAGAAACTGAAAAAGACATGAAGAAACTGACTAAAAAAGAAGAAGAGATCATGAACCTCTTCTGGGAGAAAGGAGCGATGTTCGTGAAGGAACTGCTGGAGCTTTATGATGAGCCGAAGCCGCATTTCAATACATTGTCAACCATGGTCCGCACATTGGAAGCAAACGGTTTCCTGGACCATAAGGCATTCGGCAACTCATACCAGTACTTCCCTATCGTCACACGCGAAGAATATGCCGGCAGTTCTTTCAAGGGAATCGTAATCAATTATTTCAACAATTCATACCTCAGTGCAGTATCCTCGCTTGTAAAAGAAGAAAAGATCACCATTGAGGAACTGAAGGATCTGATCGATCAGATTGAAAGAGGTAAATAACAATTAAATGACTTGATTATGACTGATTTCCTGATATATCAAGGCAAGGCGGCGATTGTTCTCGCTGCATTCTATATGTTCTATCGCCTGCTGCTTTACAAGGAGACTTTCCATCGATTCAACCGTATAATGCTTCTCGGCACTGCTGTGCTGTGCTTCGCTCTTCCTCTATGTGTTATCACTTTGAACAAGACTGTAAAAGTAGCACCAGAGACAAATGATTATGCACAGATGACTTTAGAGGAGGTTGGAATGACGGAAACAGTGCCTGAAATGATTCCAATGGAGACAGTGGAAGATCCAGCAGCTGAACCTGAAGATGTGGAATGGTGGCCGTTTGTCGTATTCGGCGTATTCATTACAGGTGCCGTGACTGTACTTCTGATGTCTGTCATATCCATTATTAAAGTACGGTCAATAATAAAGTCTGGAACAAGACACGCACTTGAAAGTGGTGAGATACTGGTGATTACTGACAATAGGATCGATCCTTTCAGCTGGATGAAGTACATCGTGATTTCTCGCGAGGATTATGAGAGCGGCTACTCTCAGATCCTCACTCACGAGAAGGCTCACATTGCCCTCAAGCACTCATGGGACATACTTTTCGTCGACATGATTACAGTGCTTCAATGGTTCAATCCTGCTATATGGATGCTTAAGGCAGATCTTCGCGCCCTTCATGAATTTGAAGCTGACGCAGTGGTCCTCAAGAGCGGAACTGATATCAAGGAATACCAATATCTGTTAATAAGGAAAGCTGTCAGCAAGAGCGGCTACTCAGTTGCTAACAGCTTTAATCACAGTACACTTAAAGCACGTATTACTATGATGTTAAACAAAAAGTCATCACGTATGAGCGTCTGGAAGGCTCTCTACGTCATCCCTCTGGTGGGAATCTCTCTGGCGGCAACCGCCGAGACGAAGGTAGATTACCGGTATGAAGACCAGCAGCCTGAAGCTGTGGCTGACACTCTCATGGGCAAAGATAGTGAAAAATCTTTTCCCGAACCAGAAAATCCTTTTACAAAAAAGAATCTGCGCGAAGGAAGGTTCATTGTCGACAAGGAAAACAACACAGTCACACTCATTTACTTCGATACTGACTGCAAGGAGCTTCAGGTTTGTTACACCGGACTTGACCTTAACCAGAACATCTATATGCACAATGGTGCGATCGTGACAAAGGAAATGATGAATAAGGCCACATATGACGACCCTGATGTTGTGGTGATAGTAGCATATCTTAAAGATAACAACAGAGTAAGCGCCGCCATCACCGCTTCCGGTCCTTATGTCACCGGAACAATAAACCTGAACGAGAAAAAACCGAAGGAAGCGGTGCCATTCCAACAGGTCACACAAAAGCCTACCTTCAATGGCGGTGATGCAAATGAGTTCACGAAGTGGGTAAACGAGAATCTCAGGTATCCAGAGGAATGCCGTCAGTCAAAGGTTCAGGGCAGGGTTACATTACAGTTTACCGTAACTGAAACCGGAAACGTTGCCGATGTAAAGGTGCTGAGAGGCGTAAATCCGGAGCTCGACAAGGAAGCTGTACGCGTAGTCAGCGAATCTCCGCTATGGACACCTGGAAAGAATGTCAAGGGAGAAATTGTCCCTATCTCATATGTCTTCCCTGTAATATTCAAGCTCCCCTGATTACTGAAAACACCTTCATTCAAAACATAAATATTGATCATTCGTTGCATAGAAATGTCAGACATCTATGCAACGAATTTATATGAACAAGCATCTATTGCGAGGTTATAAAATTTTCAAGGCTATGAAAAGAATATTGATGATGATTGCCGCACTTGCCTTCTGTGCATCATTGAATGCACAGAATTACTGCAAGGAGCAGAAGTTCCGCTCTAAATTTCCGTGGAAATACGAATTCAGAATCGGATACGGCGGATTTCCGCTGCTGGACTCGGAACAGTTCCTGAATTATTACACCTGCGACTGCGAACTGGCACCTATGTTTCCTGACCTCGGAAACATGTACTCCCCAAAGATCAAGAACGAATTTGTTACAGGAGTGCTGTCTGCGGAATTCAGCATCCACTACAAGAGATGGTTCTCGCTTGCGTTCAATCTCGGTGTGAACGGAATGTGGAGAACAATGACCGACCCTCTTGACGGGGGCAGCACATTCGTCAAGCGTGGTGCATCATTCAATTTTATGCCTACTGCAAGATTCCAGTATGTCAACTCAAGATATGTAAGGATGTACACCGGCATCGGTGTGGGAGTTTATGTCGGATTCTTTGACGGAAAGGTTGCTGTCACTCCGGCTGCGCAGTTCACTCCCCTCGGCATATCGGTCGGCCGCAAGTTCTTCTTCTTCGCGGAAAGCTGTGTCGGCACAGCGTCAATGGGCGGCAACGCAGGTATAGGTTGGAGATTCTAAAAAGTTACTATCATGAAAAAGGCAATATACATTCTTATGGCATGCATGTCTGTAGCTGCATGTGAGATATATTCGAACGACTATACGGATGTTGACCGTAATAATATCATATATTACGCGTCGAAAAAGTTCACCGACTACGTGATAGCTCCTGTCGAAATCACAGAATCTCTCCTCGCATTTGATGAATACATGCAAAAATCTGTAGAGGAACAGGAACTAGACAACAGATTCTACGGACGGATAGATATGGTCTATGACAACATCTATTCCTTCAAGGACACCTATCAATATCCGGTACACTGCACGGTCGACACAAAAGGCCGATCACTCCATGAAGACGGAGCAGTATGGACTTTCGCAGAAGCATCTCTCTATGGTATAAACGACGAAACATTCAACTATTTCTACTACGGCGAATGTTCGCTTCCTGAGTTCACACAGATCGCCAAGACAGGAGCAGACACATGGACAATCAGCTATGAGGACATGTTCGAGATCGAGCTGAAGTATCTTGGAGATGACAATGGAAGGAAGATGTGGGAAGTGAAGACAAACGGCAGCCAGAAATCCAGCGTAGGTGCCATGTCATCATTCACGACAGGAAATGAGCCGATGACAGTCAAGGAAATGCAGATGTCCAACGATGGCAGATACCGCGGGAATGCATACGGCGGCACATTCAAGGTAGAGACCTTCAATGAAGACCAGGAGATACTTGACTATTGCAACATCAAGTTCATGCCTGGCTTTACAACCAAGTTCTACACAAGCAAAGACTTATAATACAGCTTTTCAATCATCTTCGCCCCTCGACAGATATTATATATATTCGTCGAGGGGTGTGGTTTTTATTGTCCAATAATATTATATTTGTAGGCACACAGATGGATTACTGACCTGAAACAATGATAAATTTATGCGCTCGAAAAATCTGTTCAGACCACTACTTGCAGCAGTTCTGACTACTGCTGCCATTAATGCATCAGCACAGATTCCCGATAATCTGATGATTGTGGATGCAGGCAAGAAAGGCATTCCTGTCCAGGAGACAATGTACGGACTTTTCTTCGAGGACATCAATTTTGCGGCAGACGGCGGTCTGTACGCCGAGAAGGTGAAGAACCGGTCGTTCGAGTTCGACGATCCATTCATGGGATGGAAGATTTTCGGCAATGTGACCATCTGCGATGACGGTCCTTTCGAAAGGAATCCTCATTATGTGCGCCTTGGATACCCCGGTCATCCGGCTTTTGTCACGGGTCTGGAAAACGAAGGCTTTTTCGGCATCGGAGTGGAGGAAGGCAAGGAATATCGCCTCAGCGTGTGGGCGCGTACTTCTGGAATCAAAGAAAAGGAAGTGATTTCATTCCGTCTTTGCAAGAACGATACGATGGGTGAAGACCAGGCCTTCTGCCGCGGATATATTGAGGTGGACTCAAGGGAATGGAAGAAATATGAAGCGGTCATCACTTCTCCGTTGACAGAACCGAAAGCGTCTCTGCGCATCTTCCTGGAGCAGCTCTCCCCTGCCCAAGGCGTTGATCTGGAGCATATTTCATTCTTCCCTGTCGAGACCTTCAACGGACATGAGAACGGTCTCCGTAAGGACATTGCAGAGGCCCTGCAGCAGCTGAATCCTGGAGTTTTCAGATTTCCTGGCGGATGCATCGTAGAAGGAACCACGCTTGAGACACGTTACCAGTGGAAGAATTCGGTAGGTCCGGTGGAAAACCGTCCAATAAACATGAACCGCTGGAACTATACTTTTCCACATCGTCTCTACCCTGACTATTTCCAGTCATACGGACTCGGCTTCTATGAATATTTCCTGTTCTCAGAAGAAATCGGTGCAGAACCGCTTCCTGTCATCAGCTGTGGAATGGCATGTCAGTTCCAGAACGATCCGGCAACACATCCTCATGCCTCCATCGACGAGCTGGACCCATATGTCCAGGATGCATTGGATCTGATAGAATTTGCTAACGGAGCAGTTGACACCAAGTGGGGCAAGGTACGGGCCGAGATGGGACATCCTGAACCGTTCAACCTCAAATATCTTGGCGTAGGCAACGAGCAATGGAGCGAGGAATATCCGGAAAAGCTTGAAGTGTTCATCAAGGCAATACGCAGCAGATATCCCGACATCAAGATCATAGGATCTTCTGGTCCATACAGGGACGGAAAGGATTTCGATGAGCTGTGGGCAGCAATGCGCGAACTGGATGTTGATCTGGTAGATGAGCATTACTATGCTGAGGAAAGCTTCTTTGAGAACAATGCGGACCGCTATGACAGTTACCCGCGCAAAGGGCCGAAGGTCTTTGCCGGCGAGTATGCATGCCACGGCGCAGACGGAAAGAAATGGAATCATTTCAATGCAGCGCTTCTTGAGGCGGCCTTCATGACAGGACTTGAAAGAAATGCGGATGTCGTGCTGATGGCATCTTACGCTCCCCTGCTTGCACATGTTGAAGGCTGGCAGTGGAGACCGGATCTGGTCTGGTTTGACAACCTCAATGTGATGCGTACATGCAGCTACTATGTGCAGCAACTTTATGCGCAGAACAAGGGTACTGAGGTGCTGTCCCTCACGATGGAAGGCAGGCCTGTGGCCGGTAAGGATGGTCAGAACGGGCTTTACGCATCAGTCGTCAAGGACAGCAACAAAAATGAATACATCATCAAGGTTGCCAACGTTTCATCGGCTCCGCAGGAGATAAGCATCCGTTTTGACAAGCTTCCTCGAAAGCAGACTATTCTCTCCGACGAGATTTCATGCACTACTCTCCATTCGGATGAGAGTTTGGGAGAAAACTCACTTGAGCATCCTGACAAGATCATACCTGTTACAGTTCTGTTGGATCCAGAGCAGCTTCAGAACAACACGCTCAGCACAACTGTCGGTGCCAGGACTTTTGCAGTATACAGAATCCCTTATTCAGAATAAATCTTAAAACAAACCATACCATGTTAAAGAAGATATTCATGTTCATGCCTCTGCTGCTGGCAGCATGCACCTCCACCCCAAAGTCAAAAGAAGTCGGGCACACTCCTTCAACTGATAAAGAAACGACTGCGCCATCAACCAAACTCATTGCGTTGAGCTTTGATGACGGTCCTAACACCACCACTACTCCTAAGGTGCTGGACATACTCGAAGAACATGGCGTTCCGGCATCCTTCTTCGTGATCGGTCAGCATATCAATGATTCTTCTGCCGAGCAGATGAAGCGCGCTGTATCTCTTGGATGCGAAATCCAGAACCATTCATATACTCACACATTCATGACCCAGCACTCGACCGAGAGCTTCATCGATGAGATCAAACGTACAGATGACCTTATCGAGAAATACGTCGGAGTCCGTCCGACAATGTTCCGTCCTCCTTACATCAACCATAACCCGTCGATGCACAGCGCAATTGACCATGTATTCATCTGCGGAGTCGGATGTCAGGACTGGGAGGCAGACCGTACTGCCCAGATGAGATATGACGATCTTATGGCACAGGTCAAGGACGGAGACATCATCCTTCTTCACGACTTCGAGGGCAATGACAACACGGTCGAAGCTTTGAAGATGCTCATACCGGAACTGAAGAAGCGTGGCTACACACTTGTCACGGTCTCCGAGCTGTTTGCGCGCAAAGGTGTGTCGCCCAAAGGTAGGAGCGGAATCATCTATACAAATGTCCTCCAATAAACAGCGTATCAGAACAGATAAAATCAATGCCCGGTCAACAAACCGGGCATTGATTATTTTCTGATGAATCTCCACTTGCAGTTGTCGCTGTCGAAGTTGTATTCCGCCAATGTAGGGGTGCTGTCCGCTATGGATGTAAGCACATATTGACGGTCAGTTCCCGGAACTTCCTTAGGCATGATCCTGAAAGCCCCGTCCGTGAGTTGTTCGATGCGCCAGAGCTGCTCTGCAGCGCCTGTAAATGATGGCGCAGTAGTGACTTCTGCGTCTTTTGCCACTGCGAGAACTCTGCCCGTACCTTCGATCTGGATCTTATAATATTGACCTCCCAGATAGCCGCCGGCTTCAGGAACTGCAGTTATGCTCCATCTTTGGTGAGGACGGTTCATCCAGTCGCCGATGCGGGCAGGGATGTCTCCTTCCGGCCATGTGTCTTTCACTTCTTCCAGCGTCTGATTTGGATATGATGCAATCGGCTCGTCGGAAGCCTCCCACCATCTGCTTCTCGGTATGTCATGTCTGACAAAGTCTACAGCAAGTTCAAGGGCATATCCTCTTCGCACAGATGAGATTTCATACACACCATCGGCAAATGGCTCTCCTGCAACAGGCCAGTCATTCTCCCACAAGAGAGGACGGATCGCCAGAACGCTGCGGCCTCCGCGATCAAGGTCAGCCTCCCAATGGAATGACATCTTTTCGACGCCATCGTCTTCAATATAGCGGCCGAAGTGTCCGGCACCGAACTGACGGTCTGCCGCATCGACAACCATCTTTCCTCCGCCAGCAATCATGTCTCGTCCCATATTGTCAAGATATGGACCAGTCACATTGCGTGATCGTCCCACTACTATATTATATGTGGAATTGACACCGTCGCAGCATGTCCCGTGAGTGCCGAGGAGGTAATACCATCCGTTTCGCCAGATGACTGTCGTAGCTTCGCAGTCTATGGCTATATTTACAGCCTCGTTCCCTTCGACTCGAGCTCCTGTCTGAGGGTCAAGCTCGACAATGCGGATGAAGCCGAAATAGGTGCCGTATGTGCACCAGAGGCGCCCTGTCGTCGGATCCATGAAAAGCCCGGCGTCTATTGCATCGCAATCTTCATCCACCTCCGACGAAGCCACTTCTACAGGCTCTGTAAAGCCGAAATCCGGAGACTTAGGATCCAGCGTCCTGTTCCACATCGTGAGTATGCGACCTGCATGTCCGCCTCCAAGACCACCGCCTGTAGAACTGTATGCAACAAGGTATTTGTCACCTATCTTCATCGCATCCGGGGCTGCTCCCCCGCCAGGACGTTCTGCTCCCGGATACCAGTTCCATCCGTCTTCTGAAATGAGACCTCCACCTCCTGTTCCGAATGTATAGTATTTCCCGTCACATTGCATGATTGTCGACGGATCATGAATCCACGGCTTTCCATCTTGAGCAGAGGCTGTCATGGCAGCGGTCATGAACAAAGCCAATGATATAAGTCTTGCTAATGTCTTCATGGCAGAATCATTTGTTTAGAATGTTATAATTCGTGACCGGATTGCCTTCTTCATCTATGAAGCGCACACAGAAATCGCTCATTCCCGGGCCATTGATGACTGCACCGGAAAGTATGTGACGCCCCTTTTTCAATGTAAGTCTTCCTGATGCTCCGTCATCCATCACCATGCGCCTGTCCCCCGAAAGGATCAGCACCTCTTCCCCATCTATCCACCACATTGACGCTGAATTGGAACCGGCAGCCAGGCGTACGCATTCAATGTCTTCAGGAACGTCTATGACGGTGACGACGCGGCATATCATTCCGTAGCGTCCTGTCTCTGTTCCGACCGCGAATCGGTATAGCTTGACATTGAACAGTTTGCTGTCAAGGGCATGCCAGCCGTCCATGCCGTCCTGAGGAAGCTTGAAGTCTCCCTTATTCCAGCCACAGTCCAGATACTGTCTCACATAGCTGTCCACAAACACTGTATTGGTCCTCGTTTCGTGAGCAATGGGTTCGAGAAGAAGCCACCTGCGGATGAATCCGTCTTCGTCTGGCTGCATGGTTTCTGTTACGGGTGTGCTGAAATAAGGCTCCAATGCAGGATATCTTGCCACCAGATCCTGCGGTTTCTTCCTGGCATCCGCCACCAATGACAGCGACAGCAACAGGACTGCCATATAAATATATCGTCTCATGATCAGTAGGTTTAGTGTCTTTATTCAGGGAATATGATCTGGTACTTGCCGCTCAGGTGCATGAATGCGAACAGGCGGAGAAGACCGTCGTAATATGCATCGAAATATCCATCCTCGTATGGAACATTCTGCGAATTCCACAAAGCATCCACAAACTCCTTGTTAATGCTATGATCTGTCAGAATAGTGGCGGCTGCTACAGTGGATACAAGGCCTACGGAGTGTCTGAGAACCTTTGTCCAGCCTCCTGCAGGAAGGATTTCATCTTCAGACGGCAGTGTGCCGTCCACACGATACTGATCTACGAAATCGTTGATTCCCTGAGAATAGAAGAAGTTCTGAATCTTCTCGCCATATGCTCTTTGCCACTCCTTGTCTGCACAAGACCATGAGTAGTCCATTGCTATGTTCATAGGCACCCTCCATGAATCATAACGGAAGTTTCCGGTGCCGAAATGACTTCCTTTATACATTCGGATGGAGCCGTCATAATTGCTCATGTCCGGATTCAGACCAGTTTCGTGGTGAATTGCCTTATGCAGATATTCGCGTGAGGCTGCTGCACATTCTTTCCAGAAGGCAGCACGTCCATCATCTGCCCATTTTGCCCAGATCTCGTAAAATACCGGAATATGATATGACGGGTCAGTGAAGGTGTAACCGAAATTGTCAGGGGTGAATGTTATAAGCTTATGCTCTGTGTTTATGAAGTTGTTGACACCTGTCGAACCGTCTTTTGCAAATGCACAGTCAAGAATATACTGTGCCTCAGCCTTATAGTTGATACCTGTATCATTACCCCATCTGTTGGATGCGAACAGAAGAGAAGTGACATAATACAATTCGCCGTCTGAAGCCGGTCCCTGGGCGTTTCTTGTGCCGTCAACCATGCAACTCCACGCAAAGTATCCTTCATAAGGCCCGTCGGCATGCTGCATGTATTTCTTGCACCATCTGAACAATCTGTCAAAGATGTCTTTGCGGTCCATCTGGACGGCTATCATCATGCCGTATGACATTCCCTCGGTACGCACATCCTGATTCTTGATGTCGGAAATATAAGCAAGGCTGTCCCCTACTTCAAAGTATACCTTATCAGGGCCGAAGAACACCTCATTGAATACTTCGTTGACCTTTGCGTCAACCGCTTCAGGGGCATATCCTGCCTCCACGAACACATTCCTGTACTTACGGGTCTTGAAAGCTCCATCTTCTGCAGGAAGGAGCGACTTGATGCCGGCTCTGGTCTGGATTACCGGTCTGATCGTTCCGTCCGGATTGTAGAAGAGTTCGTCCACGCATACGCTGCGGCGTCCTGTAGCCGGGCCGTAGCCGTCCAGAGACAGGGTTGAATTATGATAGAACAGATATGACTTGCCTTTAAAGTCGATTATGCCCGGATGGATTGTGAAGCTGTCCTTCGCCATCCCGGTGAGTTCTCCCATAAATGTCCACGGGCCTTCAATATTGTCGGCCATTGCATACGAAATGGTCTCCAGCGGATTTCCCATTGATGCATATACATTGTAATAGTGGCCGTCACGCTTGTAGAGCCAAGGGCCCTCGACATAGTTTTCCATAGGCAGGACGATGATCTCGCCGTCAAGCTCGATCATGTTCTTCTTGAGCTTGACGAGGAAACAGGTGCCGTTTCCCCAGCTCATCCATGGCGTTCCGTCATCATCTATCATCACGGTCGGGTCGAAATCGTTCCACCAGCCTCTCGGACCGTTATCTGTCATCGAGTCTACAATGAGCGGCTCGCCTATGGCATCGACATACGGGCCTTCCGGCTTGTCTGAAACGGCGACACCGATTGCCTTGCAGTTCGGGTCTCCGCACTGGGTGGACACATAGAAATAGAACTTGCCGTCCGGAGCTTCTATTGCCTGAGATGCCCAAGCCTCACCGACGGACCATGTGAAATCGGTCGGCTTCATGATCACGCCGTGGTCGGTCCAGGTGTGCATGTCTTCAGTCGAATAACATAGCCATTCCGTGATGTTGAAGCCATACTTCCCTTCATATCCAGGCCTGTCTTCGAAGCACTCGTCATGGCCGCAGAAAAGGTAAAGCCTGCCGTCAGAGGCAACCATCGGGGCAGGATCGGCTGTATACTTGTCCCGTACCAGAGGATTTCCCTCATAGACGAAAGTCTTGCTTTCCTCCTTCTGTTTCTGTCCGCAGGCAATAAGACATAAGCCGGCAAGGATCAATGTAGTTATCTTTTTCATAGCTATCAGGTAACTTATGTGGTTAAAGTATTAGTCTCTGTAAATATAGACATTTATCAATCAGATAAAAAATCTAAATGCGGAGAATATGAGCATAGGTCCCAGACCGGAGTAGAAAGAAGCGGTAAATGATGACGGAATTACTGGAATATACTTGAGAGCGATGCATTTTATGTACTACCTGCAATGCACAACAGTATGAATGAAGAAGTTCGGATTTATCTGCGAGAAAAATGCCTGGCACAATGTATAGTGTCAGGCATTTTTCATGCTATTTTATCTGTAACTATTTTGTGTCTGATGACTATATAGATTTAGAGCCAGTATAAATGGATTTTGCTTCAGAATACAAAAGAAATAGGAACTATTAATGGAGGTGTGATTGCAGTATTTGTCTAACCTTCAGTTTATTACGTTACATGCTATTGAATAAGTTCCTATTTAAGTCAAGTTCCCATAATAATGTAAATTGTATAACTGTAATTTCAGGAAGGGGAGAGACGAAAAGTCTGATAATATTTCTATCTAGATTGGCTACTTTTTGTAGTGCCCGAAAGCAGATAGAACTAGAACTTCAATAACTTCATCATAGATACGATACACAAGTCTGTGCTCATGCGTTATACGGCGCGAATATACATTCCCGTCATAA
>SUYQ01000021.1 GCA_015060325.1 Bacteroidales bacterium
ATGATACGGACTCGTGGGAACTTTATGATCTGAAAAACGATCCGCTCCAGATGCACAACATATATCATACACCTGAAGCGGCAATCATTCTTCCGGATCTCATGAAGCAGCTGCACGAACTGCAGATACTATACGAAGATCCTATTCAGTAAGATGCTTTGCAAGAACTACTGTTTTGCAATATTTTCTCTCATTTCCGTGTCAGCCTGGATATTTTTCATCTTGTAGTAATCCATGATGCCCAGATTGCCTGAACGGAAAGCTTCTGCCATTGCGAGAGGAACTTCAGCCTCTGCCTCGATCACGCGGGCACGAGCCTCCTGTGCCTTAGCCTTCATTTCCTGCTCGAGAGCAACTGCCATTGCACGACGCTCCTCTGCACGTGCCTGAGCGATATTCTTGTCAGCCTCGGCCTGATCAATCTGCAGTACGGCACCGATATTCTTTCCTATATCGATATCTGCGATGTCGATAGAGAGGATCTCGAACGCTGTACCAGCATCAAGTCCCTTGTCAAGCACCACCTTTGAGATACTGTCAGGATTCTCAAGAACCGACTTATGACTTTCCGCAGAGCCGATAGATGATACGATACCCTCACCGACGCGGGCAAGAACAGTCTCCTCTCCTGCGCCACCTACGAGCTGCTTGATGTTTGCGCGCACTGTCACACGAGCCTTGGCAATGAGCTGGATACCGTCCTTTGCTACAGCGGTGACAGGAGGTGTGTTGATGACTTTAGGATTTACAGACATCTGGACTGCCTGAAAGACATCTCGGCCGGCAAGATCGATGGCAGCTGCCATCTTGAAATCAAGCGAAATGTTCGCCTTGTCAGCAGAAATGAGTGCATTCACAACCTTCGGGACATCACCTCTTGCAAGATAATGAGCTTCAAGGTCGTTGGCATCCAGCGTCAGACCAGCCTTTGTACCGGTGACCATAGCCATGACAATAGTATTTGGAGACACTCCCCTCCAACGCATCAGAACAAGCTGAAGCAGGGAGATGTGAACACCCGAAATCATGGCCTGGAACCAAAGTGTGATCGGGAAGAACCACAACAGGATTGCAAGGCCGACTACTGCGACAGCAATCCAGATAATCAACATAGTTTCCATAATATATATTTAAAGAATTTGTATTTTCATCTGCAAGATCTCACCGTTACCTTGATCCCCTCAAGCATAACGACCTCCACCTCGGTTCCCGGAGGAATGATACCTTCTAAAGATGTCACCTCAACAATCTCATCATCAAATCTGGCATTGCCCATAGGAGCCAATCTGGTAAGTGCAACGCCTCTATCCCCCACTGCAAGATTTATCCTCTGGACAACGGCCTTGGAATCAATATTGGTATCAAGAGACATACGCTTCCATGTTTTGGCGCGCAGAACCCATATCAGCATAAGGATAAGGATCACCAATATCACTGCCAGGACAATAAGTCCCGTTGCAAGGCTATAGTTGACAAAAGCCAGGTAGCACGCTACTGCCATTGAAATGACTCCAAGGATACCGGCAACTCCGATTCCGGGAATAAGCAGGATTTCCGCGAAAAGCAGAACAAGGCCTAATATTATCAGAGAAATGATCAGTCCCATATTAATAATCGTTTGATATTGATTTACATTCAACACTACCCGTCACCATATTCCTGATGACCTCCGTCAGCTCTTCCGCCGCCTCTCCATCATCAAATGGTCCTACCGAGAATACCAGGGTCCCGTCCTCTGCTTCCGAACGCTTGATATCCTTGCCTATGGCTCTTGCAGTCACGACGTCCACAAGATGCGGATCCAGTTCACCCGAATCCGGTATGATAAGTATCTCATACAATGAGAATCCGCTTTTAAGCTGTTCCTGCATGGTGCGTGCCTTTGCAACAGATATTTCCTTACCATTCTCAAATGCACAAAGGTATGCACTCCTGAATCCCAGATCGCGCACCTTATAAATGCAATCCAGCGCTTCGTTATAGCTTGAGAACCGACCTACCCTGTAAATGAACATACCACTTGGAGAGACATGCTCATAAACAGGTGTCAATCCCTTGAAGGAAGAAGCATCAAGTCTATATGAACCTCCCAAAAGCTGGATCTGATAAATGATTCCCGGAGGAATCGACTGGTCTTCAGCAAATAAGGATTCTTCCAGGACCCTGAACGAATAGTCGAATTTCTCTTCCGGCTGAGCAATGTTAAGCACCAGTGAATCACCATACTCAAGCCTTGCGAATTCATAGCTCAAGGCATCATCGTCAGATGATATGTCATCATGGTCAGGACTATCGAATATTCCACGTTTGATGAATTCATCTTCAGTCTTTCTGAGGTCTATCTTGGCTTCGCCCAACTTGACCTGCAAAGACGGTATCTTCTTTTCCAGTTCAATGATATCAGAACTTATCTTGAAACGGTCGGCTTCATCATCATTGCTGAAATCAAAGGCATGCCTCAGTTCATTAAGTTCTTCTGTGATGGTATCGATTGAATCCTTGAGGATACGGACCCTGTCCATCTGGCTCATATACTTGGCCTCCAGCTCATCCGGAACGGTCAACGGTCCCGGATTATCTTTTGCCTTAACTGCCGGCATCAACCTCGAAAGCTCCATCAGTTTCTCAGGACCGGTTACCGGAGACTGTATGGAAGACCTTTCATATTCGATGGCAAACACCCAGACGCTATCCTTCGGACAATCTCTGGTAGAGGCAAACACAGTATAACGTTCATCTTCGGAATCGACATAAAGGAAATCATCTTCCGGGGAAGAAAACGGGAAACCCATATTGTGAGGAGGGTCCCATTGTCCGTTTAGTTCATTCCATTCCGATCTGTATATGTCATATCCCCCGACACCGAAAAGACCGTCCGAAGCGAAATAGATAGTCTTTCCATCGGGAGCCAGCATAGGGCATATTTCATTTGAGGTAGAAGTCGACAGTTCCTCAACCTTCACAGGAACAGTCCAAAGCGTATCCTGAAGTTCAGTCCTGAAAATGCTCCTGACTCCGTTTTCATCCAAAGCGGAATAATAATGGACATCATTCCAATCAGGAGCATACAAGGCCCGCACAAACGGATTGGATTCATCATTATCGAGAACATTCGGCAATTTTCTCCATCCTTCGTTCTCAACAGGAAAGTACAGGTGGAATTCATCCAGCGAGAGCATCCTGCGCCCGGCTACCTTTGGAGTGTGGGCATATCTGGACATGTTCTTACCGTTTTCCGAGAGGTTTATCCGTTCATAAATCGAGGAAAGAAAAGAAGAATCAGTCACATAAGACGTATCCTCGACAATATCCAGTATCCGATTGAATGAATCGATGGCGTCGTCAAAGCGATATGCCTTATGATACGCATCGCCCAGACGCAGCAGGCTGTCAACCTGAGCATCTGCACATAGACTATAAAAAACCGCAACAAAAAGTGCAGCCAGCCTATACAATTTTGACTTACCTTCTGGCATTTCCTGAAAAACGATAAATTAACTTACAAAAGTAACATATTCTCAGCAAAAACGTGCCTATCAGACCTAAAAATACGATAAAAAAAGCCACATACTTCATTTGTTCGAAAAAAGTTGTAAATTTGTGCCCTATTTGCACAACCTAAAAGGTTAACAATGTAAAAACAAGCATTATGCGAACTGGAAGAGCTGTCAAAATTGCTGCAATAATTCTGCTTTTAGCATCCGTCGGTCTGTTTACGTTTCTATTGCTCGGAAACAGAGATGGCGGCAGCTCTGCATCTTCTGACCCGAAAGTCATCGATGGCATGATGTGCACCCTCATATTAAACACAGAGGAAGTCCTGACAGACCTCGCCAGGAACAGATGTGAAGAATTCGAGAAAGCATTGGACTCGATCCGAAACAAGAAACAGATATCAAGAGACGACTACATCGATCAGTTTGCAGAAGCCTGGGAGACTTACAAAGGTAACAAGACCCTGTCATACGTCTTTGAAACAGACGGATCAGACGAAGACATTCTTGCCTTTCTGAGGGGAGAGACTGAGACTGCTACTGACCAGACCTGCAAAATCCTCAGTTCACGACTAAAAAAAATTGACCTCGTCCATGCAGAAATGATAAGGACAGGTGAAATAATTCGAGTGACTCTGCCTTTTGAAATTAACAACGAATCCATGGAGAAGGCAGAAGATATATTCCGCACAGGTATTCTGGAATTATGGCCGACAATGTCAGGTGAAGACATCTTCAGGCAGATATGTTCCGCGGACTCGATCGACATATTACATGGCTGTTACGAAAGAACTGCATGCGTAGGATTCGCATATGATTCTGACACATACAGGATAAACGAAATACTTGACAGTCTGCATAAGGCACATGCACTCGACAGTAATTTCAGGCCGATGTGGACTGCAAAGCCATCTGGAGAAAACAATGACATGTATGATCTTGTGGCGATATATGACGACGGGAACGGAGCTCCGATCAACAATAGCCATATCGACACCGCAAAAGTAGAGTTTTACAATGCGGGGGAAGTTGGTGTCGGGGTTGTCATGAACGATGAAGGCAAGGAAATATTCAGATCCATGACATATAGAAATATCGGAAAGCAGATTGCAATAGCTCTGGACAATAGCGTCATCAGCTATCCTGTTGTAAATACTATGATTGATGAGGGAATGGCTCCAATCGTTGGAGATTTTACGGTTGAAGAAGCCGAGCGTCTTGCAACAATCCTCAATATAGGAAAGCTTCCGGTTTCACTGAAAGTATTGAGATATCAGAAGGCACAGATTATTTTGGACTAGAAAAAATAATAAATAACAATAAAAACCATAAACATTATGCAAAGCAAAGGTATAATCAAATTTGTAGCGATTCTCCTGCTTATTGCGTCATTATTCCAGCTTTCATTCACTTTCGTAGCTAACAGATACGAAAAGAAGGCTGATCAATATGCACAGGAGAAAATCGCAAAGGTCATGCAAGACTCTGCATATCTGGCAAAGGCAGGATATGCAACCATGACGGAAGAAGATCAGGACAAGTTCGTTGAAAAGGAACTTGCAGCTGCAAAGAGGGAATATATTGACACCAAATTGGGTGAAAAGAAGATTTACTGCGGCTACAACATCAAGGCAATTCAGGCAAAATCCATCAATCTCGGTCTTGACCTCAAGGGAGGTATGAGCGTCATGCTTCAGGTGCAGGTCAAGGACGTAGTGAATGCTCTTGCGAAAAACAAATGTGAGGAATTCACAAAAGCATTCGACGCTGCCGTAGAGAAAAGCATAAAGTCTAAGGAAAACTTCATTGATCTGTTCAAGGCAGAATGGAACAGTACAAAGGGGGACAAGACTCTCTCTGATGTGTTCGACATGTCAGGATCTGACGAAAAGATCCTCAAGTCTCTCAAGAAAAAGGCTGCCAGTGCAATCGATAATTCATACAGGGTACTCAGCAGACGTATCGACCGTTTCGGCGTCACTCAGCCAAATATCCAGAAAGTAAAAGGCGGCTCAGGACGTATCCTTATCGAGCTTCCGGGCGTCAAGGATCCGGAACGTGTGAGAAAGCTCCTTCAGGGTACTGCATCCCTTGAGTTCTGGACAACATTGCCGGGAAGCCAGGTATGTCCACAGATTGTTGAAGCTGACAGGCTTATCACAACAAATGATTCTACCGCAGTATCTGTCTTGAACGGAAAACTCTACTTGGCAAATAGTGCATCAGCTTGTGTGGGATATGCACATTACAAGGATACTGCTGAAATCAACAGGTTCTTCGCTGATCCTCTTGTCAAGGAAACCATTGCCAAGGCTATGAGAGAGGAGGAAGCTTTCACTCCTATGTGGTCTGCAAAGCCTGTATCCGGTTCACAAGACACCTATGAGCTCGTTGCCATCAACACCTACGGAGGCAAGGCTCCTATCGACGGAGATGCTGTAGAAGAAGCAAGGGCACAGTTCTCACAGAACGGAGAGCCAGAGGTATCAATGGTCATGAAGCCAGGAAAGAACGGAGCAAAGAAATGGGGAGACCTGACCGGAGACAATGTGGGAAGATATATAGCCATCGTTCTCGACGGACTCGTATATTCATACCCTGAAGTAAAAGGCCGAATCGACGGAGGTCAATCTCAAATCACCGGAAACTTCTCAGTTGAAGAGGCTCAGGACCTTGCCAACGTTCTTGAGTGCGGTAAACTTCCAGCACCGGCAACCATCATCCAGGAGCAGGTCGTAGGACCTTCACTCGGAGCGAAGTCAATCAATGCAGGTATGATATCATTCATCATCGCATTCGTGCTCGTACTCCTGTATATGATCCTGTTCTACAGCAGAGCCGGTCTTGCAGCTGACCTCGCACTTATATTCAACGTAATCCTCCTCTTCGGAGTCCTCGTTTCATTCGGTGCGGTTCTCACTCTCCCTGGTATCGCCGGTCTCGTCCTTACCCTCGGTATGGCAGTGGATGCCAACGTGATCATCTATGAGCGCGTCAAGGAAGAGCTCAGGGCAGGCAAGGGTCTTAGCGCAGCTATCAAGGACGGTTATTCAAATGCATATTCTGCCATCATTGACGGCCAGATCACTACCCTCCTTACCGGTGTGGTACTCTTCACTTTCGGTTCAGGTCCTGTACAGGGATTTGCGACAACCCTCATCATCGGTATCATTACCTCAATCGTAACTTCTATCTTCATCACAAGAGTATACTTTGAGGACAGACTTGCGAAGGGCAAGAAAATTACCTTCGACAACAAGTACACAAGAAACTTCCTTCAGAATACGAAGATCAATTTCATCGGCAAGAGAAAGATCGCATACATCGTATCAGGTATCCTTATCCTCGGATCGCTCGCATCCATGTTTACAAAGGGATTCACATACGGTATCGACTTTGTCGGAGGACGTACATATGTAGTGAAGTTCGACCAGTCTGTAAGCACAGAAGAAATACGTAAGGATGTTATCGCAGCATTCGATGCAGCCGCTGCCCTTGATCCTAACGTAGGCAAGACATCCGCTGAAGTAAAGCAGTTCGGTGAAGCCAACCAGATCAAGATCACAACTTCATACAAGACAGATGTAGAGGGAGCGGAAGTTGACGATGAGGTTACAGGTATCCTTTACAACACGCTTAAGCAATATTTCAAGACAGATCTTACTTTCGACGAATTCAAGTCGACCGACCTGAACCCTATCGGTATCGTCAGCTCAGACAAGGTAGGAGCCGCCATTGCGGAAGAAACCAAGACTTCGGCATTCAGGTCTGTAGGAATAGCATTGCTTATCATCTTTGCATACATAGCAATCCGTTTCAAGAAATGGACATGGGGACTCGGTGGTGTTCTCGGTCTGGCACACACAGCTATCATCGTGATCGGTTTCTTCTCTGTATTCACAGGAATACTTCCGTTCACCCTCGATGTTGACCAGACATTCATCGCAGCAATCCTGACCATCATCGGTTATGCAATCAACGATACTGTGGTCATCTTCGACCGTATCCGTGAGTTCAAGACTCTCCATCCAAAGGCAGAATTCAAGACCAATGTGAACGAGGCTCTCAACAGTACTCTCTCACGTACTATGAACACCTCACTCACAACTCTCGTCACCATGCTTGCAATTGCAATCTTCGGTGGAGAGGCCATCAGAGGTCTTGCTGTAGCACTGATACTCGGTATCGTAATCGGTACTTATGCATCTATCTTCATTGCAACCCCTATCATGTACGATCTCACAAGAAAGTCAGAAAAGAGGGCTGCTAAGAAAGCTGCTAAACAGGCAGAGTAATTCTTTAAATACATACACACAGAATAAGGCACTCTAAATTGGAGTGCCTTATTTTTTATTCTTTTTGCAACTTTTTTCTACCTTTATGCATCTATAAAATATTCGTACTTAAATCAACATCAAAATGAAAAGGATTTTTATTCTGACAGTCCTGATGGCTGTCCTTGGACTCACTTCATGTGAGAAAGAGCCTTCAAAGGCCATCATCGGCACTTGGGAAGCGGTAAAGGTTGAAGCTAATGTGCTTGGCGTAAACATGAACTACAACATGTCTGACCTTAACACAAGAATGGAGCTGACATTCAAAAAAGACGGAACAGGAACAATCCTTACAGCATCCGAGAAAAAAAGCGAAACAACCGCGTTTGAGTATTCGGTAACAGGAGACAAACTGTCACTGATTGAAGAAGGAAGCACATCTGGAATTTCTGTTTCATTTGACAAAAAGACAATGACAATGGAACTGAACGGAGAGAGATTCGGACTTGGAAATTCAGACGTGAAAGTACATTTCGTGAAAAAGTAAGAAGTGCACGATAAATGACAGAGCGGCCAGAAAAGGTCGCTCTTTTTTTTGTTGATAAGTTTGTTTGATACATAGGGGCATTTTGCGTAATTTTGTCATCCCTTAACAAACACGTTTCAGCTATGTCATTCGTCCATCTTCACGTCCATACACAGTATTCCATCCTTGACGGTCAGGCGTCAATCGCAGGTCTTTTTGAAAGAGCAAAGGAGCTCGGCATGCCGGCTCTGGCCATCACAGACCATGGAAACATGTACGGTGTGAAGGAGTTCCTGAAGGTGGCTAAAAAATTCCCTGAGGTGAAGCCCATCATCGGCTGTGAGATCTATGTAACCAAGCACTATGATCACAAGCTCAAGGACAAGGATCATAGGGGATATTATCATCTCATTCTCCTGGCCAAGAACTACAATGGCTACCGTAATCTGATGAAGATCGTGTCCACCGGACATATTGAAGGAAAGTACTATGACAAGCCAAGGGTTTCTCACGAGATAGTGGAGAAATATTCACAGGATCTTGTATGCTGCTCTGCATGTATCGCGGGAGAGGTACCTAGAGCCATCATAGCAGGGGATATGGACGAGGCCCTGAAAACTGTGGAATGGCACAAGAAAGTTTTCGGCGACGATTTCTATCTCGAGGTGCAGCAGCACAAGACCCAGATTCCGGGGCAGTCTCAGGAAGTGTATGAACACCAGCTTGTAGCCAACAAGGGCATCTATGAACTGGCTGAGAAGACCGGCACCAAGGTAGTTGCGACGAATGATGTACACTTCGTAAGCAAGGAGGACGGACCTGCTCACGACAGGCTTATCTGTCTGACAACCAACACGCTCGTCAACGATCCCAACAGAATGAGGTATACCCAGCAGGAATATCTCAAGAGCGAGGAGGAGATGGCGGACATGTTTTATGACCACCCGGAAACCCTGAGCAACACGTTGGAAGTGGCGGACAAGATAGAAAGTTTCAAGGTGGACAAGGACCCTATTCTCCCAAAGTTTGACCTTCCGGAGGAATTCCTTGCAGAGATAGACACTCACCTTGAAAAATATAAGGAGATCATCGACGAGGGCCGCTGCGACAAGAACGGAAACGAGCGCGGAGAAGAGTTCTGTCGCTCGGTTGCATATCTCTGTCATCTGACATACAAGGGAGCACATTGGAGATATGGAGAAGAACTGACTACTGAGCAGGCAGAACGCATCGAATTCGAGCTCAAGACCATCTGCAAGATGGGATTCCCCGACTACTTCCTTATCGTCCAGGATTTCATCGCTGCAGCACGTTCTGAGGGCATTTCTGTAGGACCTGGCCGTGGTTCGGCCGCCGGCTCGGCTGTAGCCTACTGCCTCAAGATCACCAACATCGACCCTATCAAATATGACCTCCTCTTCGAGCGATTCCTCAACCCGGACCGAATCAACATGCCCGATGTGGACATCGACTTCGACGACGACGGACGCTACCGCGTGTTCCAGTACATCGAGGAGAAGTACGGAAAGGAGCAGATCTCGCATGTGATCACATACGGAACAATGGCGGCGAAGTCTGCCATCAAGGACGTGGCACGCGTGAGCGACATGTCCATCGAGGAGTCAAACCGACTTACCAAACTCGTTCCTGACAAACCGTTCGAGGCTACTGTCATTGAAGACGGCAAGAAGGTTACTAAGGAGTTCAAGCCAAAACTGAACAACTGTCTCAAGTACGGAGACCTCAAGAATGAGCTCGAAAACGGAAACGAACAGACCAAGGAGGTTCTCACTTATGCCGGAAAACTCGAAGGATGCATCCGTCAGACAGGCGTGCATGCATGCGCGATGATCATCGGACGAAGCAACCTCACCGAATATATCCCTATTTCCATAGCCAATGACAAGCTGACCGGAGAAGAAGTGTGGGTGTCGCAATATGACGGGCATTACATCGAGGAGGTCGGCATGCTCAAGATGGACTTCCTGGGTCTCAGAACCCTCTCCATCATAAAGGAATGCCAGGCAAACATCAAGAAAAGGTTCGGAATCGAGTTTGATATCGAAAAGATCGACATCAACGACCCTGAGACTTATGCCCTCTACAGCCGCGGAGACACGACCAGCGTATTCCAGTTCGAATCTCCAGGCATGAAGGAATGGCTCATCAAGCTTCAGCCTACCCGATTCGAGGACCTCATCGCGATGAACGCCCTCTACCGTCCAGGTCCGATGGACTATATCCCGGACTTCGTGGAGCGAAAACAGGGCCGTCAGGAGATAAAATACGACCTTCCTCAGATGGAGGACATCCTTCAGGACACATACGGTATTACGGTTTATCAGGAGCAGGTCATGCTTCTGTCACGTAAACTTGCGGACTTCACAAGAGGTCAGGCAGATACGCTCCGTAAGGCCATGGGTAAGAAACTCAAGGACGTGCTGGACGGTCTGAAGGGACTCTTTATTGAAGGAGGAACAAGAAACGGACACCCGCAGGATATGCTCGAGAAGATCTGGGCAGACTGGGAGAAGTTCGCATCATATGCGTTCAACAAGTCCCATGCTACATGCTATGCGTGGGTGAGCTACCAGACCGGCTGGCTCAAGGCGCACTACCCTGCAGAGTTCCAGGCAGCCAACCTGACCAAGAACCTCTCCAACATGGACGAGATCAAGAAGATCATGGATGACTGCAAGAAGAACGGCATCAAGGTTCTGAATCCGGACATAAACGAGTCTGATTCGAAGTTCACCGTGAACAAGCAAGGTGAGATCCGCTTCGGACTTGGCGGAATCAAGGGATTCGGAGACAATATAGTGAAGGCGATACTGGCAGACCGCGAGGAAAACGGCGCATTTGAGGACATCTTTGACTTCATGGAGAGGATGTCAGGTGTCGTGAACAGAAAGGCATTCGAATCCCTTCTGCACTCGGGAGCTTTCGACAGTTTCGGAATAAACAGAAAGCAGTTCATGCTACCGTGCAAGAATGGGGAGACATTCATGGATATGCTGCTGAAATACGGTGAACTCTACAAGAAAGACAGCATGGACAGTGCCATCTCACTGTTTGGGGATGCAGAGGAGCTGAAGCCTGAAAGACCGGAAATTCCTGAAATGGTCGGAGACGAGGACATAATGGAGAAACTCAAGTATGAGAAGGAACTGGTAGGAATGTATCTGTCTTCGCATCCTCTTGATACTTATGCCTTTGAGCTTGAGAATTTCACCACCTGTCCGATCAGCGAACTGGGAACACTTATCAGCGAATGTGACCAGAAGAAGGAGAAGATGAAGGTCAATGTAGCTGGATTCATCACCAACACGACCCAGAGCATGACCAAGACAGGCAGGCCTATGTCAAGGATGACAGTTGAAGATTACAGCGGAAGTTATGAATTTGCTTTCTTCGGCAAGGATCATGAGGCTTTCATGCAATATGAGAAAGAGAATACCGGCATATTCATAGAGGGAGTCATAGACGAGAAATTCTATATCAAGCCGGAAGAAAGGGCGCAGGGAAAGACCGTTGAATTCAGTTTCAAGCCAAAGAACATGATGCTGCTGGGAAATGTAGCCGACAGCTATGTGAAAGGCTTTGCCATCAACATCACGACTCCGATGCTGTCACCGGAATTCAGGGAAAATCTTGTAAAAATACTGAAGAGGAACAAAGGCAACGTTCCGTTGACAATGTTCCTCTACGATCCTGTCAAGAAATGGAACATAGAGTTCCTTTCTCATAAGTTCAGAGTGCAGGTGACCCTTCCGTTCATCGAAGAACTCAAGGAGATGGGCATCACCTACTCAGTGACTAAAAAATAAGCCTCGCCGATATCGGATAATGATCAGAGATGTACGTCTTTTCGGCGTACTTCTTTGTTATTGTAGAGTACTCGAGACATGTAAAGTCAGAGATGTATATATAATCTATGATCATATCCTTCTTTGCCTTTCCCCACTCGTTAAATGTATTGTGGTTATCAGTCTTCGACGCTACTTTCCTCGTACTTTTCATCTTTGAATCAAGTTCCTTCAGTTCCGGGGCTGTAGGTTTCATGTTGAAATCCCCTGTAAGAATCATAGGATATCCTTCAGGATTGATCTGGCCTATACGGTCCACAATCAGTTTAAGGCCGTTTTTACGGGCTTCCGCTCCGACGTGGTCCAGATGGGTGTTCACGAAATAAAACTTCTCTCCTGTGCGCTTATCCTTCATCAGAGCCCAGGTTGCGGTCCTGTAGCATGCCGCATCCCAGCCCATCGACGGCTTTTCAGGAGTTTCGGACAACCAGAATGTTCCCCATTTCAGAAGTTTGATCGTCTTCTTGTTCCAGAAGATGGCCATATGTTCACCCTTCTTCTTTCCGTCTTCGCGTCCCACTCCCACATAATCATAATCCTTGGTAAACTCCTCTATGAACATCACCTGGTCACAAAGAGCCTCCTGAAGGCCCATTATGTCTGGTTTCTGATCTTCCAGCATTTCTATTGTCGCAGGACAACGGTACATCCATGAGTTGGTACCGTCATCGACAGAGCCCTGACGAATGTTGTACGACATCACTTTCAGTTCTGAAGACTGGCCTAAAGCCAACTGTGGCAGCAATGATAATGCTGCCACAATCATATATCGAAAACACTTACGCATTTTACTTCTTTTCAAAGTTCAGACGGACCAGCATTCCATCTTCCTCCATTGTAAGAGACAATTTTCCATTGACATACTTCATAGGAACGGTCTCACCTTCCTCATTCGTAATCAGAATCTCAGTACCGTTAACCCTATATTTCATTGCAGGTGACTCATCCCTCTCTCCATCTGCCATTACTACGCCTGTTACAGTTTTATCCGACTTGAACTTGAATTCCATCGACATCCCCGCAACATCACAGTTCATGGACATCAGAACCTCATCACCACTGAGAACATCCACTGTTGTACTCTTCCATGTTCCAACAAGACCTGTTGGCTGTGCACTGGCTGCAATTCCGAAGAATGCCAGAACCAATGATACTAAGAAAAACTTTTTCATGATATACCTTATTTTAGGATTGTTAATTCAATTTGAAATTTACAGTCGATCTGATGTCCTCAGATGATGATCCGATAAGGGCCTTGAACTTGCCCGGCTCGGCAACCCACTCATGCTTGTCGGCATCGAAGTAGCTGAGGTCCTGAGCGTCAATCTCGAATGTCACAGTCTTTGTCTCGCCAGCCTTGAGGTAGACCTTTTCAAAGTTCTTGAGTTCCTTTACAGGGCGGTCGATTGTAGACTTCACGTCGTTGATGTAAAGCTGAACTACTTCTGCACCGTCTGTTGCGCCTGTATTTGTAACGTCTACAGAGACCTTAAGAGTCTGGCCAGCAGTCATCTCTGGCTGGTCAGCCTTGGCATTTGCGTATTCGAAAGTAGTGTAGCTGAGACCGTGTCCGAACGGGAACTGCACCTTGATCTTCTTTGAAGAATACCATCTGTAGCCTACGTATACGCCTTCAGAATAGTGAGTCTGCCAGTATTCGTCACCCTCTTCCTTGATACCAGGATACTGAGCCTCTGTCTTGATAGGGCCATCCTCATATCTGAAAGGAACTGTGAACGGAAGTCTTCCTGAAGGGTTAACCTTACCGGTAAGAACATCAGCAAGAGCATTTCCGGACTCTGTTCCGCCATACCATCCCTGAACGATAGCGTCAACTTCGCCAGCCCATGGCATTGCAACGGCAGAACCTGAGATGTTTACAACAACAAGCTTCTTGGATACTTCAGCAAGAGCAAGGATAACATCCTCCTGTCCGTAAGGGAGGGTGATCTGCTGACGGTCTGTGCTCTCGTTGTCCTGGTGGGCACTCTTGTTGAGACCTCCGACGAAGATCACTACATCAGCATCCTTTGCAGCCTCGACCGCCTCTGCTATGAGTTCCTTTGGAGAACGGTCATCTGTAAGATCCTGACCAGTATCGACCATGTTGTATGAAGTCGATGTATCGCCTACATATCCGCGGGCCCATACGATTTCAGCCTTGTCGCCATATGCGTTCTGAAGACCCTCGAGAGGGTTGACCTCGTATGCCGTCTTGAGGTTTGAGCTACCACCACCGACAACCATCTTCTTCACCACGTTCTCACCTACGAGAAGGATCTTGCCTCCTTCTGGAACATTGAGAGGAAGAGCGTTGTTATCGTTCTTGAGGAGAACCACACCTGCAGCCGAGATATCGCGTGCTGCCTGATAGTGTTCAGGGCATACGAAACGGCCATAGTTAGGCTCAGGACGCATGCTTGTGCGGAAGATCAGGCGAAGGATACGACGGCACTTGTCGTCAAGTTCCTTTGTTGTATATTTACCCTCACGCAGTCCCTTGAGATAAGGATCGGCCATGTGGTAGTTTCTGTAGCTGTCGCTGGCTGCGCCGCGCAGACCGTTGGTCCATGTACCCATCTCGATGTCAAGACCGTTGAGGATAGCCTCTTCGCTGTCGCGGCATCCGCCCCAGTCACTGACTACAACACCGTCGAAGCCCCATTCACCCTTGAGGATGTCTACGAGAAGCTTCTTGTTGTGGCAGTTGAACTGTCCGTTGTAGAGGTTGTATGAACCCATGATCGACCATGCGTTACCCTCGAGAACGGCTGCCTTGAAGGCAGGAAGATAGATTTCATAGAGGGTTCTGTCGTCAACCACAGAGTTTGACTGTGTACGCTGGAACTCCTGGTTGTTCACTGCATAGTGCTTCACGCAGGCTGCAACGCCGTTTTCCTGAACACCCTGGATATAAGGTACAACCATCTGGCCTGCAAGATAAGGGTCCTCGCCCATGTACTCGAAGTTGCGTCCGTTGAGCGGAGTACGGCAGATGTTGATACCAGGGCCGAGAAGGATATCCTTCTTGCGGTAGCGCGCCTCCTCACCGATGCTGCGTCCATAAAGGAGAGACATCTCCTTGTCCCATGTAGCTGCGAGGTTTACAAGCGCAGGGAATGCTGTGCATGAGTCGTTTGTCCAGCCAGCCTGATCCCACTCATCCCAAAGCACCTCAGGACGGATGCCGTGAGGACCGTCTGTGTGCCAGACTTCAGGAATACCGAGACGCGGAACTCCACGTGAACTGAACTTTGACTGAGCTGTGGTCATGCCGACCTTCTCCTCGAGGGTCATACGCGAAAGTGCATCCTCAACCCTCTCCTCAACAGGAGCATTCGGGTCAAGATAGACCGGACGATCGCTTGTTTTCTGTGCGAAGCAGACTGCCGAGAAAAGAACAGCTGCCGTAAGAATGATTGTTTTCTTCATATATCGAGTGTTATTAATTATCAATCAAAATACAAATATAGTAAAAAAGATTTCTCCACTCGCTTCGCTCGGTCGAAATGACAGGGTGAAGCTCGGTCGTAATCGACGAAGTCGCTTGAGCGTCAGCGAAAGAAATGACAAGGTGGGCATTTTAGCTAAAAGATGTTTCGCTTTGCTCAACATGACAGTTTCCTCACACTGTCATCCTGAGCGTCAGACTGTCATCCTGAGCGTAAGCGAAGGATCTTTTAATACAACGTATAATCAATATCGAATTCAAATGTTTCGCCCGGAGCAATGCAGAAGTCGATGTACGGCTCGATGCAGGCGATGAGGTGGTAGGACCAGAACACGGCCTTTGTCATCGGCAGGACGCAATGTGCCTTGACTCCCCTTCCGGTCTGCGTCTCGGTCAGCGTGAATCCGTTCGGACTGCCGGTCATTCCCTTTCCTGCCTCATGAAGGTTGCCTGTAAACACAGACTCGCCCCTCTTGAGAGTCCTTGTGAAACGTATTCCATTATCCGTAAATCCGACTTCAGAGTACTCCGCGCGCCAGTCTCCTTCAGGCTTGAACGGAAAATCAAGCTGACGGGAAGCTCCGGTCTCAAGGAGGCCAAGGGTAAAGAAATTGTGGTTATACACATCTCCCTTGAGGGTCTTCGAACCTTTGTTGACTAGCTTGTGACCTATACGGAAGCTGTCTTTGCCGGTTATAGATATGGATTTGAAATATTCGTAGGCATAGCCCTGCTCAGATTCAAGAATATGACCCTGGGTGATGGAATCCTCGGTGATTTCAAGAGTCCTCTGGCCTGCATTCAGGATATTATGAAGCTTGAAGCGGTCATACTCCCCTTCCATCTTCTCCAGCATGCCGACGCCGATCTTCAGGAACGGCTCTCCTGTCTCGGCTTCATCCAGACCTATAGGGCTGAACTCCTCGGCAGGGCCGCAGACAGCGTCATGCCTCACGGGAGAATAACCATCAAACCACTCCTGCGCATAGTTGCAGCCTTTATGCTCTATGCTCGCGAACACGCCCGCCCAGTCGAAGCGGGTGCCACGATAATAACCCTTCTCTCCATCCGGAGCATGAAGGGTTATCTTTAATGTATCATTGAAAATTGTTATGGACATGTATCTTACTGTTAATCAGTTGATTAACTAGCAACACGGTGGGTCAAATTCACCCACCGTGTTGCTAGTTAAAGTGTTGAAAGTCAAACATTTGAATGACCAGGTAAAATTATAGTCGTGTAGGGAATTCGGTGACTCGGAGGGTGGTGCAGCCGTATGGGATGAGTTCGATCCATACCTCTTCACCTGTGTCGTCACCGTCCTCACGGTAGTAAGCGATCTGACCTGTAGAGCCGTTGTACTCCTTCCATGGCTTGATCACCACGGCCTTTGCCTTGATGGTCACAGGAGCATTCTCCAGATTCCATGGATACTCCCCTGCATCCTCGCGCACCTCGACCTTGAAGTTCTCGCTCATCAGCTCAGGAGTCATGTCCTTGAGACGGAAACCGTAGTTCCATGGAGTGTCGGAAACGCATGTATAGTAATATGGGCCATACTTGCCTTCATATGAAGCCTCGAAATCATGCTTCTCCCACTTCTCCTCCATCCGGAGGGAGTAGACAAGCGGTCCGCGCTCCACGACTGTCGCTCCGTCATACCAATGGCTGATGCGCACCTCCATAGGGAAGGTAAGGGTCACGACGTCACCCTTGTTCCATCTGCGGCTCAGACGTACGGTCTCGCCGGCCTTAGGCGCCTCATATGCAACCTCGCCGTTCACCATTACCTTCGCATCCTGGCACCACTCCGGAATTCTGAAGTACAGAGGAAAATATGCATTCCTGACCTTCTTCGAAGGGAAGTTTACTGTCACTTTCACTGTCTCGTCGAAAGGATAGAAGGTCTCCTGCTTCAAAGAAACCTCAACTCCCTCTGAAACCTTGGCAGTCACGGTAGAAGGAGCATATACAAATGCTGCCAGACCACCGTCCTTGCTTGCATACCAGAGGTTCTGGGTGAACTTAGGCCATCCCTGATGCATGTTGCATGAGCAGCATGGATATCCGTTCAGTACTCCGAAAAGGTTGTCATTGTCCTCGTGCTGAGTGACGAAGTTCCTCCACTCGCGGGAGCATGCTATCTGGTTGGTCTGCTGGTAGTACTGACGGCCGTCATATGCGTCAGTGGCCTGGGTCGGAAGAGCGTTGTATGCTACCCTTTCGAGGTGGTCTGCCCACTGAAGGTCGCCGGTTGCCTGGAGCATCTCTTCGAGGGAGTACATCATCTCCACGGCCGTACAAAGCTCCGAACCACGTGTTGGGTCGCCGAAATGCACCTGCTCGTCGCCAGCCCAGAGGCCGGTAGGAAGTCCGAACGTGTGCCTGATGATCTTGAGGGCATTCTTCGGAGCATTAAGATCCTTAGGGTCATGAGACCTCTGCCACCATATCACAGGTTCCTTGAAGCCGTGTGCGAGGTTTACCGTATGCATCGAATTCTGAGTGCGAAGCTCGTTGGTCTCGCCCCAGAACATCGCTGTCCAAGGGGTTGTCTGGCTGTGGATAAGGTCACCGAGCTCAAGAAGGAACTCGTCACCGGTGATGTTGTAGAGCCAATATACGATGTCAAGGTTGTCGCCTCCTCGCCACTCTCCCCAGAATGTCCAGTGGTCAAGCGGCTTCTCAGGAAGGTTTGCAAGCTGATACTTGAAATAGTTTGTAAGGACGGTTATCACTCTCTCGTCACCGGTTGCCATATAATACTGCTTGAGGATCTTGAGGGCAACCATCTTAGGCCACCAGTCTTCGGCCTTTCCTCTCTGGAAACCTTCGATGTACTTGCGTGATATCCTGTTGCCGAAATAGCCGTCTTCGTATGTGGTGGTGAGCATAGCCTCTACCCATACGTTGGCCTTTGCTATAAGCTCCTCATCTCCAAGGAGATATGCAAGAGGGACAAGACCGTCGATCCAGTATGGGCCACGCTCCCAGGTGTCGCCTTCGCCTCCGATCCATGCGTTGTCCGGTCCTACGACCTCGCGGTAAACTTCGTCAAGGTGACCGGTGAAGCCGTCCTTCTGACGTACGAGCTGGTCATGCAGCCAGCCTTCTGGCCGTATTGCACCGATAGGAAGCTCGGCATAGTCGGTCTCTGCCAGAGGATAGCGGTTGAACACATAGTCCTGCGCCGCAGCTGAAAGGGCCACGGTAATGAAGATGATGGTTGAAATAATTTTTTTCATAACTGTTGTATTAGATTTCTCCACTCGCTCCGCTCGGTCGAAATGACAGGATGCTGCTCGGTCGAAATGACAGAATGCCACTCAGTCGAAATGACAGAATGCCGCTCAGTCGAAATGACAGGATGCCGCTCAGTCGAAATGACAGGATTGTCATGTCGAGCGACCGAAGGGAGTCGAGACATCTATTTCTTCAATGGGTTTTCGATGACAAATTTACAGAGTTTATGATACATCTCAATATCATTCGCGTCGTCAGACGTTGCGAGCTCATAAAGACCGTTTGTGCCGGCATAAAGCACGAACGGAACCTCTCCGTAAAGGCCACGGGCCTTTGCATTGTCAAGATACTCCTGGAAACGGGCCTTGTTGCGCTCCGAATAAGGGTTCGGCTGACCGTTCTTGAGGTTGCTGAGTATAGATGATGTAAGAGGTTCGCCATGAGTTCCTTCAAACTCCAGTTCCATTCCGAGACCATTGTCTCTTATCTTCTTCTCGATCTGGTCCCATGACCACTTTGCATCGGTCCAGTAGTAGTTAGGCTGCATCACGACAAGGTCGAAGCCGAAATCCTTGCTGCTCTCGATGCCCGGAGCCATTGCGTACGGCACCCAATAGAAGCCCTCGCCCACAGAGTGGCAGTAGTCTGCAGCGGCCTTGATGGTCTTGTCATGCTCCTTGTACTCATAGCGGAAGCTGCCTGGAGCAGAAAGCTCCTCAGAGAGGACATAGAAACCGATGAGCTCCACATATTTGTACTTTGCCTCTGCAAACTTTGCACGAACCTGGTCGATCATCCATTTATAGGCCTTCACGCGGTCCTCTGCCTTTGAGAAGTCCATCTCTACGCCGTCGATCTCGCCCCAGTAGACTGTGTTTCTATTGGTTCCCTTCATTGCATCGGTATAATGCTCGAAGTATACAGGATCAGGGAGAGAGAAGATGATTCCGCGCTTTGTCTTTGGCGAACCGATGCGGGAAGCCACATCAGCCACGCACTTGTCAAGGGCAGCGAAGCCATGCTCAGCATCGAACCAGTAGTCGATCTGGCCCTGCCAGTGTTCCTTTCTTGAAGAGTAGCGGCCGTCGTTGGCAATGGAATATGTGACCTTGTAGTCATCATCCCAAAGCTCCATCATGATCATATTGTCGAAGAGCCAGTGCTCCTGACCGTTCTCGTCAGTGTAGGCAACGGTCTTCTCGAAACGCTCCGGAGTCCAGAGGTAAGGATTGCGGGCGCTGTGACCGCCATAGCAGATGGCAGCGTCGGCGATAGGACGGATCTCGTCCTTTTCCCACTTGTAAAGGCTCGACCTGGATGATGAGCCGCAGCTGCAGAGGGTCAGGGCAGCAAGGATGGTGATGAGTGTCTTTTTCATATCTTGTTTTGTTTTATTTCTGTTTAAAGATCCTTCGCTTCGCTCAGGATGACAGAGGGACCATCAGGATGACAATGGGGCCATCAGGATGACAGAGGGACCATCAGGATGATAACACTGTCATGTTGAGCGCCAGCGAAACATCTTTACATATCTCGCAACACTAGTATTTCTTCAAAGGCGAATCAATTATGAATTCGCCGAATTCATGGTAGAGCTCCTTGTCGGAGGCTTTTTTCGAGACCGCAAGCTCATACAGGGCATTCGTTCCCGTGTACAAGACTATCGGTTTCCTGCCATAGATATTATACTTTCTGGCATTCTCCATATATTCCCTGAAGCGTTCCTTTCTGTATATGGCAGCGTCGGAATCTCCAAGTATTGATGTGTAGCCGCCGTGCGATCCCTCGAACTCAAACTCCATTCCCATGTCGTACTTGTTGATGTAGTCGCATGTGACAGCCCATGATTTGTCGTCCCAATAATAATTCGGCTGGAGGATCGTCAGATCGAATCCGAACGATTTCCAGTTCTTGAGGGCCTTGTTGTGTCCGGCATCCGTGTCGCTGACACTGTATGGGATCCAGTAAAGTCCCTCGTTCACGTCGTGGCAATAATCCGCCACAAGAGGAATGAGCTCCTCATGCTGCTTGTATTCATATCTCCATCCTCCCTTCATCGTAAGGGTCTCCGAAAGGATGTAGAATCCAAGAAGCTGGACATATCTGTAATCTTCCTGCGCAAATCTCTCCCTTATCTGGTCGATGTACCACTGATAGGCCTTCAGCCTGTGGTCCATCTTCTTGAAATCCATCTGCTGTCCGTCGATGGATCCCCAGTAAACCGTGTTTGCATTGCCTCCCGAAACCGCATCCGCATAGTTCTCGAAATAAACAGGGTCCGGAAGCGAAAACACTATATAACGCGGAGTCGGAGGAGTACCTATTCTTGATGCTGCCTCCGCAATGCAGTCATCAAGAGCCTGGAAGCCGGTCGCATCATCTGCAAACCAGTAGTCCAGCAAGCCTTCCCAATGTGATTTCCTGGACGAATCCTTGCCGTCATTGGCAACGGAATACGTCACAGCATACATATCATCCCATATCTCCAGCATAAGCATGGAGTCGAAGAACCAATGGTCCTGACCGTTCTTGTCTGTATAGAGTACGGTCTTCTCAAAACGCTCCTTGGTCCAGGTCTGGGGATTACGGGCCTCATGCCCTCCATAGCACAGAGCCATGTCGGCAAACGTAGGAATAGGATATCTTCCTCTTTCCCACCAATAAAGTCCGTTTTCGTCCTTCTCCTTGTCCTTAGGCTCTTCCGTAATATCGTTGGAAGGATCGTTGGGAGTGATGATGGTGTCGCGCTGCACCACACTATACTGTCCCTTTCCGGATGCAGCCGCGAAAAGGTGATATTCCATATTTTCTTCAAGATCAGTCAGTTTGAAGCGCTTTGAAGGCACATCAATACCTGATCCGAAGATATCCTCAGCCTGGGCGTCGAACGAGTCTTTCTTCTGGAGACAGAGATACATGGTCCTGTCGGCATTGATAGAGCTTATCTCTATTTCAGCCTCGGTAAACCCTGTCCTGAGGACCTGCATGCTGACAGCAGGCTTGGGAGTATAAGAAGGTTTACCCTCCTCCTCGCACGAGACGAGGAGAAGGGATAAAACCATCAATATTAAGATAAAACGGTCCATCAGATTACTCTGCAATGAATCCTGCGTTCATCTTGAATACAGAAATACCTACGTTCTGGATCATTACAGCCATATAGGTCTCTCCATTGATTTCACGTACCACGCAGTCACCTGTAGAGTGAGTTGCAGGGCATGGTGAAAGAACTGTTGCGTCCATACCGTCCTGAACAGGAGCCTCGAAGACAACCTCGTTCTTCTGGAGCACGCTCATGAATCCGTCAGCTGTACCGTTGAAGTCTGAGATAACCTTTACGCTACCCTGATCCTGGTTTGCTGTGAGTGCAACGTATGCAATGTAGTTCAGGTTGGTCTTGGCGTCGCCGAAGAAACTGTATCCATGAGTCAACGGCAGGCCGAGGTCAGCAGATGAAGCGTATACATTACCTGAAACATTTGCTACGTAATGAGCACTTGCAGTCGAAGAAACGAGGAATCCAGGAACTGTTCCGGCTACGGCACCTGCTGCGCCAGGATAGATGTATGCCGAACCGATGGTACTAGCAGCATCTGCAACCGATGCGTTATAGTCGCAACGACCACGAGCGTATGCAAGACCGTCTGCACCTGGCCACTCACCGAAGCGTCCGTCAAGCATTGCGTAGCGAACGATGTTTCCTGTGTTGTAGTCCTTGCAGTATACTTCACCGTTGTTCCAGCTTCCTACCACGATGTACTTGTCGCCGAGACGACGTCCTGAGTCCTCGACCATGCTGAGGGTAGGAGCATTATCGATGCCGTTGAGCCATACGTAGAAGTGGAGGTGTGATCCGTCTCCGACAGACAGGCAGCATGCAGAAAGGATGTCCTTTCCGTTGTTGACTGCAGGGTCCGTATTAGGAATCATTCTAGCGCATGAGAGTGTATGTGTTCCGCCAGCAACTCCTTCAACATTTACATTCTTCACCTGAGTAGGGTCAGTGATGCTGATGGCCTTGAATACAGGATCTCCGCCTGCAGACTGAGGAACATATACATACTGGTCGTCCATGGTGATGTTACGGCAGTCAGAAAGACCGAATGTAGCCTGCCATGGAGTTGTAGATGATGTAGCATAGATGCCCCATACGCGGTTGAAGAGCTGTGGAGGTATTGGCTCGAGACCCTTCACAACGATGTATGTAAGACCATTATCAACCTTCACGCCGTCAACTGACATGCCTGAAAGCTTGAGAGGAACCACATAACCGTCCCAGTTTCTCTTCACAAGATGCTTGGTCTCCATCACACCGTCAACCTCAATCTCCATATCTTCAGCGATAGCCTCGGTGTTGATGGTCACAGGGAGAAGCACGTATCCTTCACCTGCCTTGAGGACAGGATCGGCACCTACAGTTACAAGTCCCTCAGGTGCAGCCTCATAATTTGTACCGTTAGCTTCGTTGTAAGCGGCGATAAGGCTGTTGTCTACCTCAAAATCAAGAGTAAGATCGATGGTAGGGATTGCCTTGTCGATACGCACTGTGATGTCCATAGTCTCCGAAGCTGGCTCAGATTCCCACTCGTAGGTACGGCTGAGGAGTGTCTGCTCTGCTGTTACAGTTGAAGTCACGAGGTTGAGGATGAATACCTCTCTACCTTCGTTTACTTCAAGGTTGTCAGAGCGGAGAGCAACAGGAATACAGTACTGGTTTGCAGGCTCCTGCTCCATGAAGGCAGCAACCTTTGCAATGTCCCACTCAATAGTAAACGACTTGGTCACATCATCAGTACCGAAAGCGATGCTCTCAGTGCTGAAAGAGTAAAGATCCTGGTCGCTTGGAAGCGGAATATACTCAACACCATACTGCTTGTTGAAGTTGAGAAGGTCATGGTTTGAAGTCGTGATGTTCACCACGCCTTCATTGAGTCCCTTTCCGCTCTTGATTACAGGAATCTCATACGATCCGCCGTAAAGAGGGAGGGTCAGCACATTCTCACCGACCTTGTTGTTGAAGCCGAATGAGTCGTCTGGCAGAAAGTTGTTTCTGTCATCCGCACAAGACGCTACGGCTGTAATCGTCAGTGCAGAAAGCAAGATATTTCTAAAAATCTTCTTCATATTCATTCAGATTAGAATCCGTAGTTCTGTGTAAAGTTTGTCATCTCAGCAAGCTGATCCGAGTCGAATGGGAAGAGGTAATCTCTCTTTGTGAACTTCGCATGCTTTGCAAGCGGGAAGTCCTCGCTTGAACGAACCCATGAATCGTGATAGTCGACTGCGTCGTTGAGGTTGAGTGTCCAGTTGAGAACAGGGAAGTTCTCCTCTGCAGTCATCCAGCGGCAGCTGTCGTAGAAATGCATAGGACCCTCGATAGCGAACTCGATCATCTTTTCGTGACGGAAGCACCATCTGAGGAGTTCCGGATCACCTGCGATGCCCGGATAAGCCTCCTCAAGATTGTTGAGACCTGAACGGTTGCGGATCATATTTAGATACTTGATAGCCTCTGGATAGTCACCTGTCTCGATACAGCACTCTGCATAATTGAAGTAGATCTCGGCAAGACGGAACGCAGGGTATACATACTTGAGCTGCTGGAAGTCAGCACCTACGTCAAGAGGGTTGTTTGCCTTGTAGAGACGACGCCATGCATAACCGAAGTAATTGTTTGACGAAGTCTGGTCCCAACGCTCGCAAAGCGCGCCTGAACCTCTCCAGAAATGACATCTCATATCCTCTGCAGTCCATGTAGTTGAAGAGGTCTTAGGGTTGGTCATGGTCTTGAGCTTAGGGTCGCAAGGCCAGTAGTATCCGTTAGGAACAACTGATGCATAATAGCGTGGCTCACGTCCGATTGTCGAGTTATGAGCCTCAAACTCACCTGCCCACTCTGCCTCGAACTGAGTAGTCATGCTGAAGCCTTCTGCCTCATAACCTGACTGAGCATCAATGATAGGCTTAGAGTAGTCATCCATACCTGTAGTTCTGTCATATCCTGTAACAGGGTAACGTCCTGACTCATACATTGCATAAGCGTCAACAAGCTTGAATGAAGGAGTAAGTGACTGCCAGCCCTCGACAACTATGTTACGAGGAGCACATGCACCTATGAATCCGCCTGTACGGCCGAGCCAGTCTGTGTAGAAGTTCATCCACCATCCCCAGATGGTCTCGTCGTTCCACTGCTCGAAGAAGATGTTCTGGTATGCGCGGATACCGTCGACGAACTTGTCGCCAGTTGCCTCTGCACCGGCATCTACAAGCTTATAATAGTTGAGGTCGATCACAGCCTTTGCAGCCTTCTTAGCCTCTTCCCACTTGTTCAGATCATAGGTCTGAGGGAAGATCTCCTTGCCATAGTGGTTTGTCATGCCGGCATAAAGCTCGTTTCCGTTGAAGAGAGGAGAAGCCGCATAAAGAAGTACTCTTGACTTGAGAGCCATTGCCGCACCCTTGGTAGCACGACCCATGTCAGATCCTTCCTGAAGGCCGACTTCTTCTATGCTCATAGGGAGCACCTCGATAGCCTTGTCAAGCTCTGATACGATGAAGTCGATGTTTTCCTCAAGAGTGTTTCGGTCAAGGTTTGCACCGATTGCATCTGAAGGAGCAGCCTGGTCACCCCATACGATCACAGGACCGTAGGTACGGAAGAGGCAGAAGTAGTAGAAAGCACGCATGAAACGGGCTTCAGCCTTCATATATTCGCGAACCTGCTCATTATCCTCCTTGTCAAGGTGGATGTTTTCGATGACGAGAGTACAGTGAGCGATTGCCTTATAGTAGTTCTCCCAAAGCTGGTAACCGGTGATTGAAGCCGGGCTATAGTCTCCTACACGGAGGTCGAACACGTTGTTTGCATAAGCCGATGCATTGACCTGACGTGCATCTGTACGGCCTGAGAAACCTCCCTCTGTGGTAGCATCCACAGGATTCTCTTCCTTTGGAAGGTAAGCGTACATATGTGCTGCGAGCTGACGGGCTGTTCCTCTCTTGCTGAACATCTCCTCAATGGTAGCCTGATCCTGAAGCTCCACATCGAAGTATGAGTCACAGGAAACGGCACCGAGCGCAAGCACTGCGATTGCTGAAATTGTATATAATATTCTTTTCATTTTCTTTTGAGTCTGTTAGAAGTTGATGTTCAATCCGAGACTTACATTACGTGTGATAGGGTATCTTGTACCATATGCCGTATCAAGTTCCGGATCCCAAAGCTTGAACTCTGAGAAAGTAAGGAGGTTGGTTCCCGCAACATAAAGGCGGAGAGCCTGGATGCCTGCCTTCTTGGTCCACTTCTTAGGGAAGGTATATCCGATCTCGGCATTCTTGAGACGGAGGAAGCTCATGTCGCGAGTCCAGTAGTCTGAAGTCTGAACGTTGTTGTTTGAACGTGTCGTACCGAGTCTTGGATATGGAGCGTTAGGATTCGGATTGTTTACTGTCCAGTGGTTCAAAGCAACATCCTTGAACACCTGTCCTGTAAGCTGAGGTGATGGAGAAGCACCATAAAGGTTTGAACCTCCTATCTGACGGGTAACGTTAGCAACTCCGCTGAAGAATACTGAAACGTCGAAGCCCTTGTAGCCGAGGCTGACACCGAATCCATAGTTGATTTCAGGGATTGCAGTGTATCCGATTGCAACCTTGTCATACTGGTCTACATAACCGTCACCGTTGATATCCTTATACTTGATGTCACCTGGCTGAACGTCACCGAATGTCTGCTCAGGCCAGTTGTCGATATCTTCCTGGTTCTCGAAGAGACCGCATGAGATCAGACCCTTTCTCTGGTTGTATGCAAATCCCACGTTGCTCAGATACTCCTCAACCGGTGTAGGCTGGTCATCATAGATGAGTCGGTTGCGGTTGAATGTGAAGTTACCTCTTGCAGAAAGTGAGAGACCGCTTGAGAATGTGTGGTCGTAGACAACAGACATATCGAAACCGCGGTTGAGCATCTCTCCGATGTTCACATACTGGTCTTTCTGGAGACCTACTGCAGATGGAGTGGACTGACGCATGAGGAAGATACCGTCACGATAGTCACGGAAGAGGTCGGCCTGGATAGTGAGGTCGTTGAAGAGACCGAGTTCGATACCGACATTGCTCTTTGTAGCCTGCTCCCACTCAACCTCTGAGTTACCCATCTCAGCTGTTGTGATACCGACTACGGTCTGATATCCGGTAGCAGAAGAGTTAGGAGTTGTACCCCAGGCAGCACCTGCAGCGCCTGTATTGATGGTAGTGTTGTAAGCGAAACGACGGCTACCACCGATCTGGTCGTTACCTACCGAACCATAAGATGCCTTGATCTTGAGGAGGTTGATCACGTCAGATACAGGCTCCCACCAAGGCTCGTTGCTGATCATATATCCGACTGCGACTGCAGGGAAGAAACCGAAACGGTGACCAGGAGCGAAGTTCTCCGATCCGTTGTAACCCATATTGAACTCGAAGAAATAGCGGTCCTTATATGAGTAGGTTGCACGCGCTGCGACACCCATTGACTTATAAGGGAAGGCTGCGATGTATAAACTAGGGTGTGTATTTGAAAGAGATCTCATGCTGTAGAGAACCATCGCACTCACGCGGTGTGCATAAGCGAACTGACGCTCATAGTTTACCGAACCCTCGAAGTTGATATAACGTGTACCGCTGTGTGAAGGATCAAGGGTGATGTAACCAGCAAAGTCGTCGATCACCTCATACTGGAGGTTGCCGGCATCATCCCTTCCGATAGCTCTGTACGTCTTAGGAGTGATATTGCGGTTCAGGGTATTGTTGTTGGTTGCGTCGAATGAGAAAGCTACACGTGCAGTAAGACCTTCGGTCACGAAATCAGAGAAGTCCTGAGTAAGGGAAACTGTTGACTGTGCGACGTTGCTGCTTGAGTTTGAATAACCCCTCTCGTTAAGGAGATTGTATGGGTTCGCAGCACCCTTGATAGCTGACAGGGTACCATCAGTGTAGATGGTAGGAATTGCAGTAGGGGTCATTGTCATTGTCTGCTGGAGAAGAGCGTCAAGACCAGCTGCAGGAGAGTTCTTCACAGTAAACTGAGTAGACACGTTCATACCGAGGACTGTTGACTTGGTAAGGTTGATGTCGACGTTAGTACGGAAGTTGAATCTCTGGTAGCTCATCTGAGCGTCGTAACGATCGTTGGCAGCAGTGTTGAGGATACCGTCCTCGAGATAGTATGAACCGCCGACATAGTAACGTACGTTCTTTGTACCACCTGATACTCCGATATTTGCCTTTGTGGTCATCGCCTGGTTCTTGAAAGTCTCTCTTACCCAGTCAACTGACGGATAGAGGTCAGGATCACATCCCTCAAGACCCATAGCTGTAGCAAGGTACTGCTCCTTCTGGAAGTCATTGAAGATAGCTGCCTGTCCGCTGTTCACATACATATTGTTGAGGAAGTCGATGAACTCGCCTGTGCTTGCCATTTCAGGAAGCTTTACAGGAGAAGTCATACCTGTCTCAACCTTTATTGTGAGCTGAGGCTTCGACTCTGAACCACGCTTTGTAGTGATGAGCACGATACCGTTTGCACCGCGCACACCGTAAAGCGCTGTAGCAGACGCATCCTTCAGGATAGAGAGGGAAGCGATGTCCTCTGTGTCCACCATATCCATGCTACGCTCTACACCATCCACGAGGATGAGCGGAGTAGAGTTCGCGCCGAAGGTACTCACACCACGGATCCAGAAGTCTGCGGAAGCACCTGGCTCACCGGTCTTCTGAATCGCAACGACACCGGCGAGTTTACCGGCGAGGCTGGTAGAAAGGTTACCCTGTGACTGAGCGAGGGTTCCCATGTCAACGGTACTGATGGATCCGATGACGGAAGCCTTTCTCTGTGTACCGTAAGCCACCTTCACGACTCCTTCGAGTTCATTGGCAGCAGGTACGAGCTTGATTGTAAGCTTTGTCTGGTCGCCTACAGTCACTTCCTCGTCAAGATATCCGAGGAATGATGCGACGAGCACATCAGAAGGAGAGACGCTGATGTTGAATCTACCCTGGTCGTCAGTCATGGCGCCTCGGGTCTCTCCCTTTACTACAACGTAGGCTCCGGCGATTCCTGTGTCTGTTTCATCCAGGATGATACCGGAGACGTTTCTGTCTTGCGCAGAAGCAGACAATGCGGTCAGCATTGCGCAAAAGAACACAAGGCAAAGTGCAAGCATCTGCCTGAGTCCTGTCATACGTTTTGTTAGCATCATAATAAGGTTTATTAGTTAATATATTCTTTTAGGATTTTCTATAAAGCTGCAGCTCCTACCAGTACCAGACCTTCGATGTCTGAAGAGGCCTTTGCCTTGACTCCTTCAGGCAATCCCTTAAGGAGGCTTTCTTCCATTAGGTCGAATGACCTTGAAATCTGTCCTCCGAAGATGATATGTCTGATTCCCAGTCCGGCTATAAGATCCGATGCTCCTGCTGCGAGATGGCTGCCTGCCGATGCAAATGCCTTGAGGGCAGCATCTTCACCGTTTCTGGCACGAATTGAAATTTCCTTCACATCCTCTCCTTCGCCAAGAATTCCGCCCTGTTCCGCATAAAGTCTGAGAATGCCTCTTCTTGAGACATATTCCTCAAGGATACCGCCCATATAAGGCGCATCCCAAAGTCCTTTTGCTGGAGAACCTGTCTCAGATATCTGCACCTCACCGTTGACAGCATAGGAAAAGCCCAGACCGGTGCCGAGGGTCACCATTGCCACATTACCCTCTCTGAGAGATGGATCGGCAGTGAGAGCTCCAAGCAGAGCTCCATTGACATCATGAACAAATGCCAGGCGGGTTTCAGGAGTGATCACATCACCTAGGATCTCACGGAAAGAGGATCCGTATACCGCAGCGAACTTATGCTTCATAAGGAAGATGCCTTCCTTATAATCAAATGGTCCGGGGAGAGCTGCGCACACGGCCTCTACCGCATATCCTTCTTCTGCAGCGCGTCTGATCTGTCCTGCGACAGCGCTTCGGAAAGCTTCAGTAATCTCTTCTGCAGTTCCGCCCGACGAGATGGGAGTACTCATGAAAGAGCCCTCGACAGCGCCTTTGCCGGCGATGCCGAGAGCGGATTTTACGAATGTTCCGCCTACGTCGAGAAGAACTATACGATTACTTTTCATCATTCTCGAATCCTTCGCGGAGTGTTGTCTTGTGGATGCTGATAGGCTCCTTGCCGAGGTTCTCGACAACATACTTGCCCATGTCTGCAGGTACGCATACGATGTCCATGAAGTCCATCTCATAGCAACGCTCAGGATGCTCCACGCTGCGTACGCGTGCCTTGTCACCGTCTACGAGGGTAAGAACGTGGAACTTCTCGTTCTTAGTGTCCTGCTCACACATCTTCTCGAACTCAAGACGGCGGAGAGAGATGTACATCTGAGGGTTCTCACCGATGATGTATTCCTTCCAACCTTCTCCCTCTGCATCAAGGCGAGGCTTCTGGACGATGTAGTCTGGGCTGTTCGGATCGTGGATCACTGAAGTCCTTCTGTTCTGGTTCACAACCTCCTCACCGAGCTTGGTGTGGATAGGACGCTGCTTGCCGTCGAAGTCGAGACGGAGGTAGTCATACATCTTGTATGTGTATGAACCGATTGTGAGAGAACCGATCTCGAGGATCACCTGGTTTCTACCGCTTGAGTGGATTGTTCCTGCAGGAAGCATGACCTGAAGACCTGGAACCGAAGGCTCATAGCTTACGTACTTCTCATAGTCGCAAGGGATCTTCTTGGTGTCTGCATCCTCGATCTCCTTGAAGAACTGAGGGATGTCAGCGTCATCACGGAAACCGATATATGTCTTTGCATCCTGACCTGTAAGAACCACATAATAGCTCTCGTCCTGACGACCGAATTCATTATAGTGCTCGATGTTGTACTTGCCGTCTGAGTGGCACTGGATGGACATGTTACCTGTAGAGTGGTATGAGTCATCCCAGTTGAAACGGATAGGGAAATATCCCTGGTACTTGTTCACAGCCTTCTCACCCATGAGGTTGAGGCCCTCCTTGTGAACGAACGAGCAGTAGTTGATGTCGAGCATCTCGCTGCCAGCCTCGACAAGCACGCTGACTTCCATAGGAATGAAGTCGAACACCCATGCAGCATTCTTCATCTCTGCAGGAAGGTTACGGTACTTCTTCATGTATGAACCGCCCCATACTCCCTCAAGATAGCAAGGCTTTGCACGGAAAGGATACTTCACGAGCTCGGAGCAGATGTCGGAGAATGACTCGAAAGGCATCATCTGAAGCTTCTTAGGGTCGTTGTCGAGGAAGTAGAAGTCAAGGACATTGCTCTTCCAGAGCTCCTTTCTGAGCTGCACTGCGCACTCGAAGTCGCAATAGTAGCAGCGACGGATGATGCGGTTGATGATGCCTGGACGCTCCTTGCCTATGTTTGCATACTCGCCGCCTCTGATGCGGAGCATGGTCTTCATAGGAGTGAGGTCGAACCAGCACTTTACATCGTACATGTCGCGGAGTTCAGGAATCATGGAACCGTAACCGGCAACCACTGTAAGCTTGCCAGGAGCCTTCTTTGCTGGAACGGCAGCCTTGAACTCTGTCATCTTTGCCTCGTCGAAGAGACCGATGTAACCGCCATGGTAGAGCTTACCGAAAAGGAGGGTAGGGTCGATCTCAGTGTCCCAGATGAGGAGCGGATCGATCATGTCGTCGATCTCCTTGCCTGACTTGAGGACAGCCTTGTTTGCGTCAACAGCCTCGAACTCGAAACCGTTGATGACGCACTCTCTTGCGAGAAGGTTAAGGAAGAGGTTCCAGTTGGCGGTAGTATAACCGTCGATACCTACTATCACACCCTCTGACTTTACCTTGTCAGCGATCTGTGCGACAAATTTCTTTGCGACATTCGGTGTTCCTCCTGTAACTACTGAATTTATTGTTTTTTCTGAAAGTTTCGGTCTGTTGATCGGCTTCGGATCGTCAAACGGAAACGGATTGTACATGAAGCTCATGATTGATACCTTATATTATATATTACACTACTTGTTTTTTAGATTTCTCGACTCCCTGAGGTCGCTCGAAATGACAGTGTTTACTTTATGTTATAGAATTCGAAGCCCATCATTTCGGCGAAGTCCTCGAGCTCCTTACGCCAGTCACCGTCAACGATTGCATAGTGCTGTGTCGCTCCGATGCGGAGCACCTGCTCCCAAAGTTCCTTTACAGGGACAACCGGCTTGAAGATGGTGTGGCTGTATGTTGCAAGCAGATGCTTCTTGTCGCTCTGCGGAGTATCCTTCTCAGAAAGGCTCTCCGCCATGAATGTGATGAGCTTGTACTTGCCGTCCTCCTCATAGAGACCTGCCACGGTCTTCATTCCCGGGCTGAAGCGGTACCATGCGAACGGTGCACCTGCATATTTCCAGTTTGTCTTTGCGAAACGTACGTCACGTGAGATGATCACGTTGTCCTGCCACTGAGGGTCGTTGTGGTCGTTAGGACCTGCATGACCGCCTGCGAATGTTCCGAAGTCATCCTCGATGTGGAATGGCTCCACGAAGTTCACGTTCTTTCCTGTCATCAGCTTGAGGATGTAGGTGATCAGACCTGCTCCTATGTCAGCTTCAGGCACGAGAACGCTCACGTTCTCATTGAACCACTGAGGGTAGAAACCTGCACGGCAGCCGGCTGTACGGAATGTAGCCTGGTCGATGTCGTTGTATACATAGCAGTCGATGTCGTTCTTTTCAGCAAGCTTCTTGATGCCGAGAGTCGCCTTCACGCATCCGATGAACTTGTCGTACTCCACGTCGCTCATCATCTTGTACTTGCCTGTGAGTTCGTCTGCATATGCCTTTACCTCTTCGTCTGTAAGATTGTCGATCTCAGTACCGTAGTCGCTGTATGGGAGATAGTGGATCTCCGGACCGATCTTGGTGAAGAGGTCGTAGTTGTCGAAATATGTGCTCCACATGGCCTCATTCATGTTGGCCATGAGACCTACATTGGAGTGGCGGAGGATTGTGCGTGTCCTTGCTGCGTTTGCATAGACCTTGAGCTGTTCTGTTACCTGCTCGCGTGTGCCCATGATGGTCTTCACGTTCTTGCGAGGCACTCTCCTGATGCTTCCTGAGCCCTCGAGAGATCCCACGAGAGTTCCTGCGCAGAGATAGTCCACGAAATCATCCTCATCGAGAGTTGTCTCGAAAGTCATCTTAGGCTTTGCGACATTGCAGAAGATGATAGGGATCTCAGGGCAGTCACGCAGGAATCTGATCCATGCGAAATCCTCGCTCCAAGAAAGGAACTCAGCGTAGATGAAGTCAACCTTCTCAGCATAGAAAAGGTCCATCGCCTTCTGCGCATCCTCTCTTTCATAGGTGATGCCCGGATACACCAAGTCAAGGAAGTCCATGGTGCCCATGATTTCCTTGACCGCTTTTTCTTTTCTTTCGCCGTATGTTCCTCTCTCCGGACCATACAGATTCTTGAATCTTGGTGAAGCTATCAGCAGCAGACCTGCCTTAGGCTTCCTAGCTTTCATTTCAGCTTTCATTATTATTTCGTTTTATATTGCTATCGTTTTATTTATTGATCTTGTCGAAATCCTTCTGATAATATCTCCTGCTGGCAACAAGCATCAGCAATCCGCAAACCACCCAGATGATTCCCAGAACGGGGAAGGTAGCCGAAAGACTGCCCATGCTTTCCTTCATCGCACCGAGGATCACCGGAGCAAGCGCTCCCACAGCAAAACCTGTAGTGATCAGTGCACTCGAGCATGATGCGTGAAGTCTTGAAGGAGTCACGTCATAAAGCACCGTGTAGATGTTTGCATCGAAGAATGCTCTGAAGAATCCCCATCCTGCGAAACATGCATATACAACCCAGATAGAAGCGTCTGCCTTCACAAAGAAAAGGAATGCCGCGCCGAGGATGAGTCCGAGACCCTGGATATCCATTCTCACCTTATGGTTCTTCATGGCCATCTTGTCAGAAAGGGTTCCTGCAAGAAGGACACCTGCAAATGCGGCGATGTATGTCCAAAGCATCGAATGAAGACCGGCATCAGTCACCGACATGCTGAATTCCTCCTGAAGGAAGGCAGGCACCCATGTCATGTAACCTGTGATAACGAAGATGAATCCGCTGAAGCCGATCGTAAGGATAAGGGCGGTAGGGGTCGTGAATACTGTCTTGAAGCCATCGAGGATACCTGGTTTATTCTCGACTTCGCTCGAAATGACAGGTTTCTCTTCCTTCTTGTCCTTGAGACGCAATGCCATCACGATACCCCAGACAACACCGGCAGCACCGAAGATGATGAACGAGTACTGCCATCCGAGCTTCTCGGCGATGTATCCTGCAAGCCAGCCTGCGAGAATCACACCTATATAATAAGAAGTCTGGTGGATGGACATCGCACGCGCACGTGTATCAGTATGGTACTGGCCGAGCAGCGAATAGTTGGCCGGACCGAAGAACGCTTCTCCACCACCGGTAGCGACACTTCGAAGAAGGATGAGCATGACCACTCCAGTTGCAAGTCCGGTGAACATTGTCGCCACACTCCAGAAGAGGATCGCTATTGTTGTAACCCACTTGCGGCTGAGACGGTCACCGGCCATTCCTCCGAAAGGAACCATGAGCGCATAGCAAAAATTGAATATAGTCGCGATAAGTCCGACTTCGGTATCGCCGATACCCAAAGTATCCTGAATCTGAGGAAGAACTGTATTGAACACCTGGCGGTCTGCCTGGTTGAGCAGATAAGCCATCCAGAGGAGGGCCAGAACTTCCCATTTATAGTGCTTATGTGTACCTTTCATAGCGTTGAAAATGTGATTTTTAAATTATGTGTGGTGTAGTGTGGTGCAAAAGTAGGCAAATTCTTGCAAATTCCAACACTTTTTTACTATTTTTGCCGCGTCAAACAAAAAAAACAATCTATAACAGATAAAAAACATCCAAAAAGTGACAAACTCAGGTAACAAAAAAGGAAAGACTCCGGAACGGTATGAAAGACCGACCGCCAAAGTCATTGTAATGGAATCATCAGGACCGCTGATGGGATCGACTGAAACTTTTAATGAAAGGGAGGTATATGATGGAGAATGGGCTTAAATTTATGTTAAGCCTTGCCGTAGCCGCAGGCTTGACCTCATGCGTGAACGAACAGATTGCTCCTGAAGTTCAGGATGATATCACCGATATAACCTTTACCGCTTATGCGGATGATGCTGAGACCAAGACAACACTCCACACAGACGGAAAGAGCGTCCACTGGAGCTCAGCGGACCGTATCATGGTATTCTCGGGAACCACTGCAGGAGCCATATCAGAAACAGCATCTGTGCAGTCAGACAGGAGGATGGCAGACTTTACAGTCAAAACAACATTGGCAGATACCTATCATGCGCTCTACCCTATTTATGATAAAGCTGCATATTCATTTGATAATGAATACATTGTAGCATACCTTCCTACCCAGCAGACAGCAGTCGAGGGTTCATTCGCAGATGGGACCAATCTTGCAATAGCAAAGTCAGAGGGCAGCAGTCTGTATTTCAGAAATGCCGGAGCGCTTCTTGCCGTGAAGAACCCGACAAACTACGCGGGTACCATCAAGATCGTCAGCCGCGACTGCTCGGTTAAGATGACCGGCGAGGCAAATATATCATACAACAACGGAGATCCTAAAGTAGTTTCCTCTGCGAATGCCGTAAACTATGTTGAATTCAAATCAGGTCTCACAAATACAAAAGACCAGATCTTCAATGCAGTCGTCTATCCAGGCAACTATGCCTCAGGATTTGATGTGATCATCACCAGCAGCGGTTCACCATACCTCTGTGCCGTATATAGCTCGACAAAGGCACTTGATCTGAAGAGAAACGACAACTACATGCTTTTCTCCCTACCGGACGGAAATTTCTCATGGAACTCAATAGCTGCACCTACAAGCGTGAATGCGACTGCCGGAGGTTGGAAAGAGGCAAATGTATCATGGACATGGGACTATACTGTTCCTACAGGAGAGACAGACCCTCGTGCAGGATACAAGGTATATGTACGCAGGACAGGAACAACCGAGATCCTCAACACAATAGAGGTCAACAGCGCCTCAACATACTCTACAACAGTTACAGGGCTTGAAATTGACAAGGCTTACGATTTCGGAGTGCAGACATTGAAGACATCAGGCAAGCCGTCTGAAATAGTATGGAAGACAAATGTCTGGATCAATGGCAACAAATGTATCCCTCCGACTCTCGTTTCGATAGAGCAGATCAGCGAGACAAAGGTTACAGTTACATGGAAGGATAACACAAGTGCAGAGAAGAACTACATGTTCTGGAAGAAGGAGAACAGGGACGGCGAACAGATTGTCAATACAGCGACAGTGGATGCGAATGTGACTACATATACGACGGGAGTGACTGCCGGATGCACCTATGAATTCGGAATACAGGCTCTTCATAAAGACGGAGCGGAAAACAATTCTGAAATAGTATATTTCGATCCATTCGTTGCAATGACCTGGTACGATATGCTTTCATTCAATGCGGGAGAGAATGAGTGTCTCAAACCGGAGCAGGTAGCGGTTTCAGTCAACGGACAGCAGGCTACAATCTCATGGGAGTGCTATTCAAGCGCAGCTACCGGATTCAATGTATTCATCCGTGAGGATGGTCAGAAATGGAGCAAGGACTTCGTGGCATCCAAAGGAAAAGACGACAGGTCACACACATTCCTTAAGCAGCTTGAATACGGAAAGACCTATTATATCGGAGTCCAGACTGTCAACAGTGCTTCAATGTCAAGAAACTCAGACATTGTAGAAAAGAAGGTATGTATAATCAAACCTACAACGGAACTGTTTGACTGGGAAAAGAACAGAACCGGTGCACCTAAGTGGTCAGACATGACGCTCTGCTACGGCGGAGACCTCTGGCGCGTCCCTACATATTGGAACAAGGAGAGATTTGCATCACATGCTCTATATACAGATAAGGACGGACAGCTGCAATATCTCTTTGACGCTTTCCTTGCACTGGAGTTCAGCATGAAGGGATATACCCTTAACTATGATGACAGCGGTAACAAATCTGCACGTAAAGAAGAGTGGACATCCCTCATAAACTACTGGTTTGACGACACATACGGATTCCAGGCATTGGACGATTGCATCGAGGAGGCAGCACAGAAGATCGGACCTCCAAAGACCAAGAGATATGTAGTATTCGTCCTTCCTGATCCAATATACTGCGAAACATATACCAACAAGTCTTCTTCCAAGACCTATTGGGGTCAATACGAGGATGGCTCAACAGCCAACTTTTCTACTGTAGATGGACGCGTAAAAGCATATAAATGGATGATTGACCAGGTACGTGCCAAATTCGCTTCCATGAACTACAGGCATCTTGAACTTGCAGGATTCTATATTCTTCAGGAAACCCTTTCAGACAGCTGGAATGCTCAATATAAGAAATGGGATGAAGTGCTGCCAGAAGTAGCATCTTATCTGGATGACTACAATGAAGGATTCTATTGGATTCCTTATGGATACAGTGTAAACAAGACTGGATATGACTATGATGCCGGCCATAACGCTGCTATTAAGGAATGGAACAGCACATTCAAGTTCGACCTTGCGGTACTTCAGCCGAACATGTATTGGGACTACAAAGGCGGAAGATCATGGTATACCACATGTGAAACCTACATCAACGGTTACGGCATGGGTATGGAAATCGAGTTTGAGGGCAGCCACGGAGAAAGCCTTTCAACATGTTCATCCATCCTCCAGTACAAGAAGGATGGCACTGCAAACTCGGAAGCATACAACAACAGGGAGCGCCTGAGAGCCTATTTCGAGAATGCCAAGACATATGAAATATATCGCAAGAAGCCTATCGTCATGTATTCAGGAACAGATGCAATGCATGAACTGGCGACATCCACTGGCGATAAGGACCAGATAATCTACCACGAACTCTGTCAGTTCATCATTGAAGCAAAACATTAATACGATCACATGAAACAGATGTCATTCATCTTAGCTTTGATTCTGGCAGTCTTCTGCTCATGCGCAGAAAAGCCTGAAGATGGCGGCAACAGTTCCGCCAAGCTTGCTGATGCAAGCGACCTCAAGGTAGAGCAGCTGGACCTCACTACCGTAAAGCTTGTCTGGAAGGACAATGCCGAGGGGGAGAAAGGATATAGAATCTTCCTTCGTGGGGAATCAAGCTCGCAGACCGTTGAACCGCTCGAAACATTGGGCGCAGATGCGACTGAGTTTGTATTCGGGAACCTGACCACAGGCGGAGTGTATGACTTCGGAGTGCAGGCCATCGCTGATGACTTCAGATATCACTCAAAGGTGGTCTACCTGAACGACTATCAGATGCAGGTACCGGATGAGCCCGTAATCCCGGAACCTCCGGTAGAGCCGGAACAGCCGACTGAACCGGAACAGCCTGCAGTTGATCCGCAGAGAGTGCCACAAGTGACGAAGGTAAAGACTTCATATGCATATGTTGCAGTTTCATACAAGGTGCAGAAGATCTCAGGCTCCAATCCTGAGCACGGAATCTGCTTCAGCGAGACAGGCGCGCCTACGGTAGACGACATCAAGGTCCTCGGTCCTCAGATGTCTGCAAATGCGGAACTTCTTCAGGTAGTGCCTAATGCATATCTCGAAGACGGCAAGGAATATCAGATGAGCGTATTCGTGAAGGACGGAGACACCTACCGCTACAGCGAGCCTCAGACAGTCATGCTTGACGCCCAGCCTGAAGCTCCACAGCTTACATGGGAGAAGCAGAACTACGAAGGTCTGGCTGACGGCATCGAGATCTACAAGACCACTTCCCAGCTCAATGGCCGCAACTTCAATGCATGGTATGCGGTGGCCGATCTTTCAAAGGTGGACTTCAAGGTGACTTATCCTGAAACAAAAGGATCAAAGAAGACCGTCCAGTCGCAGGCTGAGGCAGCGGAAGGATGCCAGGTCCTCATCAACGGCGCCATCTACGGTAACTACAATATCGGAGTGATCATGACCGAAGGCAAGATGACCCAGGAATGGCATGGCGAGATCGAAGGATGCTACTGGGCTACAAACAGTCAGCTCTATCAGCTCACACGTCCTATCATCGGTGTAGACCGGAACGGAAAGGCCGGAGCATATTGGGTGGGAGTCCCTCAGCAGGGAACTTTCTACTACTATGACCGTCCTCAGGCCAACGTCGTAGGACAGGCCAAGTATGGACCTGTAAGCGCTACATCGCCGGTAGCTGCCGCAGATTGGGCACCATATTATGCAATCAGCTGTGGTCCTATGGTACTATATGACGGAAAGGTAGCTGCTGACAACAGCATGGTCGACGATACCCACTACTATACAAACTATGAGTGCTGGGACGAATCAGGAGTCTACTCAGCTCATCCTGACAGATCTGCTGTAGGAGTCACTGCTGACGGCAAGATCGTGCTCTTCATATGCGACGGCCGCATCGATGCCAGCCAGGGTGCATATATGAAGGAACTCGGTCCTGTCATGAAGAGCATCGGCTGCGTACACGCGATGAACCTCGACGGCGGCGGATCCACAGGAATGTGGGTCAGCGGTGCCGGAATGATCAACTACAAGGACGGTAGCAGCTGGCGTGCAGTCAAGTCTACACTAGGATTCTTCGCTAAATGATGATAATAAGACTTTTATATACACTTCAGTTTCTCCTCCTTCTGCTCTCCTGCGGAAAGGAGGAGAAACCGGATTATGTACGCACTCCGGTCATAGAGATGAGCTTTGAAAGCTTTTTTGAGGACGGAGTGATGATAGGCATACGCAGCATCAATACGGATGCAGTATACGGAATGGCTGTAAGACTAGGTGAGCCGGCTCCATCAGCTGAGGAAATAGCAGAGAACGGATACAAGGCAGAGGGTGACAGGCTTTTTGTGAGAGGTCTTGAGAAAGAGACCGAATACACCATCTACGGCGTCGGTGCCTTGGGCAGCACATTCGGCAAGATCCAGAGTTTCACCATCATGACCCCCTCGCTCTATTCATGGGAGGCATCAAGACCTGAGATCCTTACCTTCGCCGATCTGGACCTGCTCCCCGGCGGGGTTGCAAACAAGACCCCGAAGTTCTGGGATGAGGACCGCCTGAAGCCGCATGTGACATTCACCGATTCCGACGGACAGGAGAAATGGCTCCATGAGGCCTTCCTTTTCATCGGCGGAGTGGATGACGAGAGAGGTACGATCCTGTGCATTCCTGACGGAAAGGAGAAATCTGCAGGCAAGGATTCGTGGAAGGACTTTGCCGACTATTGGCTTGCAGAGGGCGGAGTAGTGGATGTACTGGACCAGACCATCGCAAACGGCATTTCACGTATCGGAAAGCCTTCTTTCAAGCATAAGGTAGTGATGACCATGCCGGATCCGATAATGCTGGAATACTTCTCGGACAAGGGTTCGTCGACCACATACTGGGGTGAGGCATTCGGCCGACAGCTGGATTTCACCGACACTTCGGACCAGGTGCTGGCCTACAGGTGGTTCATCGATTATGTGAGAGAGCAGTGGGACAAGGCTGCTCCTCAGAATGTAGAGCTTGCGGGATTCTATGTGCTTTCGGAAATCCTTGTAGCCAAGCCGAACGGATGGAACTACAGATACAAGCGCTGGGACCAGATTCTCCCCCATGTTTCCGAGTATCTCCATGAAATGAAATATGCTCTCTACTGGATTCCATACTATCAGGCCGACGGATATGATATGACTTCGGAGCTTGGAATAGATTACACATGGCTCCAGCCGAACAAATATTGGGATTATCCCGAGAAGGAGCAGAAGAAGAGCTGGACATGGGTATTCAATGCGATGAACACCTATGGCCACGGTATGGAGCTAGAGTTCGAGGGCTCGCACGGAGAGGCAGGATGGAGCCAGTGGGAAGCCGGAGTGGACAGGACAAGTTCATCAATCCTTGAGACCGTCCGCACATCGAATGATGCCCAGGGCACGCCTAAGGGCAAGCCAAATCCGCAGGCAGCGCGCAACAAGGCGCTTCTGCGCGAATACATGAGCGAGTTCAAGAAGGCCGGACATTACGGAAAGTCCCGCATAGCTACATACTCAGGCACAAACGCAATGTATGAACTGGCGACATCGCCGGATGAAAAGGACCGCCAGATGTATCTGGAATATTGCAGGTTTATCGTAGAAAATCCTTTGAGAAAATAACTGATTTATCATATGAAAACCATCACAAAGATTTCAATGGCTCTTGCAGCCATCATGTTCATCGGCTGCAGCAGCCCTAAAGCTGAAACCGAGACCAAGAACCAGCCGTCAGCAGAGTACCTGGCCCTCCAGGACAGTCTTTCGGCAGCTCCGGGATTTGTTCTGAGCGATGCTATGACTGAGGTTAAGGTCGGTGAGGACGGAACCCTCATGATCCTCAAGAATGCTGAGACCGGACACAACTATGCTTCCGGTGCAAATCTCTGGAGAGTGTTCTACAATACTCACGAAGAGAAGGAGATGCAGATCGACGGCACTGAGAACAAGCCTGTAGTGTCGCAGGACGGCAACACGATCACTATCGCCTACAAGGATCTCGTTCACAGAGGCAATACCCTCGACATGGACCTTACCCTCACAGTCACTCTTGAGGACGGAGCGGTAAGATTCGGTTCTGTGATCGCCAACAACGAGGCCGGCACCATCATCCGCGAACTCCAGTATCCTCTCGTAGGCAACATGCAGCTTCCTGAAGGACACAAGCTCCTCACCACCCACACAGGAGGACAGCTCCATGACGACGCCATCGACCTCATCGTGAATGTGAATCCGAAGACCCTCTACATGAAGCCTGACCAGTATTTCCGTCAGTATGACCTCCAGTATCCTCGTCATGCTGCTTCAAACTGCTACGCTTTCGTCGGTGAGGAGGACGGTCTATACTTCGGTAGCCACGACCAGAGCCTCCAGCAGACATGGCATGGTCTGCGTGCATATCCATCTGCTCCAGGATGCTTCGATCTTCTCGAAGCCGGCTTCTACCGCTATCCCAACGCGATGTGCGGCGACTCATGGAGCAACAACACCAGCATCCTGAAGCCATACATGGGTTCGTGGACAGAGACCTCACGCATCTACCGCGAGTGGATGGACACATGGTGGGACAAGCAGGATGTGCCTCAGTGGGTAAAGGAAATGACCGGCTGGCAGCGCATCATCTTCAAGCACCAGTACGGCGAATACCTCCGCAAATACACCGACCTTCCTGGCCGCATCAATGACTGCGGAAAGAGCGTAGGATGCAACACCGTGCTTGCGTTCGGATGGTGGAGCGACGGTATGGACAACGGCTACCCTAACTATTATATAGACGAGACTCAGGGCGGAGAAGAGGCATGGAAGAAGGCCATCGCAGACTACCGTGCGGACGGCAACCGCCTCGTCCTCTACTACAACGGACGTCTCGTGGACCGCGAAAGCGACTGGTATATGCATGGAAACGGCAAGAAGGCTGTCAACAGGGACAACACTGGAGCAGAGTTCGCCGAGCACTATAAGTTCACCGGAGAAGGAACCGCTCTCGGATACTATGACACCCGTACATTCTCTATCGCCGACATGTCAAACCGCGAGTGGAAGGACATGCTTCTCGACTGGGCCGACAGAGCTATGGCTTACGGAGCTGACGCCGTGTTCTACGACCAGCTCGGAGTTGCCGAAGAGTTTCCTAACTGGGACATCTCAGGCGAATTCCCTGTCCAGGACATCTACACAGGACGCTACAAGGCTGACGCCCTCAAGGAGATCCGTGACCATATCAAGGCCATCAATCCGGAGTTCTGCCTCGGTACCGAGTGGCTCAGCGACTGTACTTCACAGTTCTGCGACTTCGTTCACATCGTAGAGTTCACAGCGGAGCCTTACAGCTTCCCTGAGTGGTTCAAGTACACCTTCCCTGAAGTGATCTGGTCTGACCGTTGTCTCCGCGACGACACAGACGTTGAGCGCAGAGCAAACAACACATTGCTTAAAGGTCTGGTCAACGACATCGAGATCTTCCGTTGCCGCGGTCTCATCGACGAGACTCCTCACTATCAGCAGTATCTCGCCCAGATCAACGCTATCCGCCACAAATACCCTGAACTACTGCTGGGAGCAGGCCGCTTCATCCACATGGACGGCTTCACATGCTCGTCTGACGAAATCATCGCACGCGGCTACACCAACGGCAACCGCCTGGCCATCGTAGCCACCACCCTTGCCGAAGACGGAGCATCGGGCAAGATCTCGGTTCCGGGCTACAGCTACGTGGAATGCAGCTCGATCGGCGACGTAACCGTCAGCTCGGACGGCTCCGAGCTGACCCTCGGCCAGAACGGCATCACCGTTCTGATCTTCGAGAAATAGCGCGCTGGCGCGTACTGCGCTGATTCTCAGCGCATTGCTAAAAGGTGCGTGCTCCCAAAAGGGAGCACGCACCTTGTTATAAATCGCTATCGCTCAACTATTTACGCGCCACTAAACGTGTCGCGAAGATGCCGCTAGAACGTGCCGCGGCGTGTCATCTTGAAGTCGCAATGCTCCTTCCAGCTTCTCTTTTCGAGAATCATGGCAGCCGCCGTAAGGCCCATCTGCTTGAAGTCAGTGGAAATGGTAGTGAGACCGTTAAGCACCACCTCGTTGATCTCAAACTCGTTATACGAAATGATATAGACATCCTTTCCTACCTCAAGGTTCTGCGACTTGATCTTACGTGCAAGTGCTGCCAGACCTGATTCAAGCTGAGAATTCAGGATCAGATATGTCTCGTTAGGAAGCACTTCTTCAGGTACAGAATGCATGAATGAGACCGGCACTTCATAATCAGCACAGAACTTCTGGATACCTTTGCTGATCATGGAACCATAGAGACTGGAAGGAAGAGTTATAACCTTCAGACCGGCAGAAGCCTTGAGCTTATCAAGTCCCTGCATCAGACCCTCATACACATCATTCTCAAAGTCCTGATATACAGCACCGTAGTTGCCGGAATAGTCCTGCATCCAATGGTCGACCATGATGAGCTTGCGGTTCGGAACCCTCGAAATCAGCTTCAATGCCTGATGCTGCGATTTCTCATCCAGAGGAAAGTGCGGAGAGATTACATAGTAATCATACTTGTCCAGACATGTATCCAGATAGTATGTAAACAGATCCAGATTCTGGTTATGGGTCAGAATCGTGATGTCGGCATTGTCTCCAAGCTCCTCTGCAAAAGAATTATACAGAACCTCCTTATAGATGCTGAGCTTGTCGAAAAGCACCAGCACTCTTGGTTTGGCATCAAGATATGTTTCAGCCACATAGAAACCCTTGCCCTGCTGGGGTATGAGCAGACCTTTTTCACGCAGAATACCATAGGTCTTCTTCACTGTCTCCTTTGATATGCCCATCTGTGCGGCAAAATCATTCATCGAAGCTACCTGCTCGCCCGGCTGAAGTTTTCCCGAGCGGATTGCCTCCTCAAACTGATCGACAAGCTGCTTGTATATAGGATTCTTGCTTGCCGTCTCTAAATTAATCTTTACTGGCATAGTGTCTGTCTAGGTTAGAGTTTAAACGAAGGATCATCAAATCTAAGTCTTCCTGTCTGGGCCTTGAGGCTTTCGTTAAACAGGTCGAATGTGCTGTATCCCATTGAACGGAAGACTGTTATCAGCTTGAGACAACGCTCCCTGAACGGGAAGAAATCACGCTGCTCCTGAGGAGTCCATCCGATCTCGGCGATAGCGAAGGTACGCGGGTAAAGCATATATTCGGCATGCGCCGCATAAGGGATGAGCTCGCACCAGAGATTTCCCTGAAGGCCAAGGATATGGTGGTGATACTCCGGAGCAATACCCTCGAGAGGATCATATTTATATACATGACGGAGCGACTGCATATGTCCTACAGCCTTAGGCTCCTTCTTTATAAGGTCCTGATAATAGTCCAGATAGACATAGCTGTTAGGTGACATGATCACGTCGTGTCCCTCCGAAGAAGCCTTGATTCCTCCAGGAGTACCTCTCCATGACATCACTACAGCCTGCTCAGGAAGACCGGTCTCTACGATCTCATCCCAACCGATGACGGTCTTTCCCCTCTCACGAAGGAACTGCTCGATATGGCGCACCAGATAGCCCTGAAGCTCGTTCTTATGCTTCATACCTTCCTCCTGCATCCTCTTCTGGCAGTTTACGCAGACCTCCCAGTCCTTCTTCACAGCCTCATCTCCTCCGATATGGATGTACTTATATGGGAAAAGCTCTATCACCTCTTCAAGCACGGTCTCGAGGAACTCGAAAGTAGCGTCATTTCCTACGCAGAGGTCCCATGAGAACGGTCTTGGCTTGCCGTCCGGACCAACGCATGCTATCTCAGGATAAGCCCTGTTCACCTCCATGCTATGGCCTGGCATCTCTATCTCAGGAATTATATCTATATGACGCTCGGCAGCATATGCGACGATCTCCCTGATATCATCCTTGGTATAGAATCCGCCGTATGCCTCCGGATCCTGTGCGTTTGTGAAAGGATAGCCCTGAGCTTCCCACTCATGGTAGGTCTCCCCCTTTCTCCATGCCACATGGTCGGTCAGGTTCGGATATGCATCTATCTGAAGTCTCCATCCAGCAGCATCCGTAAGATGCAGATGCATCACATTCATTCTCAGAAGCGCTATCGCATCGATCTGCTTCTTTACGAATTCCTTTCCCTTGAAGCTGCGGGACTCGTCCAGCATGATGCCTCTATGCTGGAAACGCGGATAATCGTATACGGTACAGTACTGTATCTGCGGATCGAGAAGACGCATCATCTCAAGGGTCTGGCTTGCACGGAATGCGCCCTCCTGGGTCATCGCATAGATCTTGACGCCTTTCTTTCCAACGACAAGCTCATAAGCCTCCTCCTTTGCAAAATCCGGAAGATCCTTGACCTTTTCAGCAAAATTAGCTGTCCCGATATATACCTTTATATCCGAGCCATCTCCCTTGAGCATATACTGTCCCTCTCCGACAGAATACTGCACAGGCTGAGGAATAATGTCGCCAGGGTTTGAACTTGCTGACAATGAACATATTGAAGCAGCTAGTGCTGCCAACATTGCAGTGATTTTATTTAACATTGCAGTCTAGGGTTTAGTGAACTGCAAAGATAGGTAAAAAAGACCACACCACAGCACAGTGGGACAAAAATTTGCACCCTGGACACATAACTCATTATCATTCATACATTTAACTATCAACACGGTGGGTCTTTTTGCCCCACCGTGTTGATAGTCATCTCGCTGTGCATCAACGGATTAAGTGTCCAGGGCGCTCTACAAAAAAGCGACGGTCCCCGAAGGAACCGCCGCAAAATATATAAGCTTGTATCAGACGTTTCTGATTAGTTGAGCTTGTAGAGTGAGATACCGATGTTCTGAGCCATTACAGCGATGTATCTTGTACCGTCGATCACAACAGTCGCACAGTCGCCAAGACCGTGACCAGCGTTACCTGTACCGTTTACCGGAGCTGTGAAAAGTACCTTCTGAGCCTCGAGGGTACCCTTGAAGTCAGCTGCTCCGTTTACATCTTCGATGATGTTGAGGGCTGCAGAAGCTCTGTCGCCAGCAACCTTCACGTAAGCGATGCAATCCTTACCGTCATGCTCGAAGAAGTTGTATCCCCATGTCTGGGTGAGCTTTGGATCTGTTCCCCATGCAGAAGCAACGTATGCGTTACCTGAATTCTGAGTAAAGAAGCCGTTTACTGCATTTGTAGTAAGAAGAGCTGCTGAAGGGTTGCCATCACCGTCAAATGTTGCATCTGGGTGGATGGTGCATTCACCGATGTTGCTTGCACCTGCTACAGGCATAGCATAGCGACCTGTTGCATAAGCAAGCTCAGGAGTTCCCCAAAGACCTGCAACACCGTCCTTCATATTCACGCGGATAACTGTATTTCCGTCATTGAAATCGAAGAAATGAAGCTCACCTGACTGATATGTACCCTTGACTGTGAACTTATCGCCGAGACGACGAACACCTGAGTCGATTACGAAGTAGTTAGGATCTGCGTCGATACCGTTTGACCATACGTAAACGGTGAGTTTCTCAGTACCGTCACCGGTTGTAAGGTTAGAACCTACGAGGACATCCTTACCGCCGTTCACTGCAGGATCAGTGTTAGGAAGCATCCTTACGCAAGTTACTGCATGTGTACCGTTGTCAAGACCTGCAGGAGTATAAGTAGTAACCTTTACATCCTTTACCTGTGTAGGATCAGCGATGCTGATAGCCTTGATTGCACCGTTTCCGCCAGCTGCCTGAGCTACGTATACATACTCGCTGTCCATTGTCATGTTTCTGTCCTGTCCGCTACCGAATGGAACTTTTGCATCCCAAACGAGCTCAGCGAATGCTTTTGCTACAGGCTGAGCTATAGTAACTGACATAAGAACCTCCTCAGTACCCTGACGTACGAAATCTACCTTAGCAGAGCGCTCCTCGCCTTCGTTCTTCTCAGCTGAGAAAGTAAGCTCGAAAGGAGACTTTGCAACTACCTGAGTAAGCCATGTAGCCTCAGCAGGGATAACAACCTCGAAAGGAACGTTAGAAACACCCTTTACAACTACATGACCACCTTCTGCTGGGATTACATAGTCAACAGCCTCAACGCTGTAAGACTCAGAAGCGAAAACTACCTTCTTGATTGAAGTCTTGCCCTCGCCGTTGTCAGCGAAAACGAGCATCTGAGCGCCGGCAGCGATGTTTGAAACCTTGATCACCTCAGCCTCAACGACAGCCTCGCAAGCTACTGCAAGAACATCAACAGTTGTAGTTGCATTTGCACCCTTCACTGTATATGGAATCTCAACCTCTGTCTGATTCATTGCAAGACCGACGCTTGTAGCGATCTCAAGAGAGAAAGCCTCAGCAAGCGGGAGAACGAAAGAGTCACCAGGCTCACCGTTCTCGCCTACGAATGTAAATGTAACAGTTCCCTCTTCAACATTTGGAACAACTGAATCAAAGATAGACTTACCTGTAAGAGCACCTACATACACCGGCTCTCCACCTGGATAAGTTACATAAAGATTACCGTCAACGCTAGAGAACTTAGGAGCCTCCTCATAGACTGAAGGACCCTGCTCACCGTTGATGAACCAGTAAAGAACACCGTCAACATCCTTTACAGTGACTGTAGGAGTCTTACCAGCCTCACCAGCTGCACCTGTAGCACCTGTGTCACCCTTCTCACCAGTTGCACCCTTCTCACCATGCTTAACAACGATAGTTGTCTCATCCGAGAAAGTGATGGTGTAACCTGTACCATCCTCAAGTTCAACTACTGACTCAACATACTTGCCTGTCTTGAGAGCCTCTGCGAGAGTCTTCATACCGGCAACATTGAGCTCAAGAGTAGCGAGATCCTCCTCAACCTTAGTGAGGCGGTCATCGAGATTGTCGATCTGCTCCTTGATAGCAGTGTCGTCATACTCAGCTGGAGTACATGCAAAAACAGCAAGACCCGCCATGAGTGCGAAAAATACTTTCTTCATAAAATGAAATTTAGTTATTAAATTGATTACTTGTGTTTTCAGTTTAGTGTGGTGTGCTGTGGTGCAAACCGCGGCAAATATAGCAATAAAATATAAAAGCCAACTCTTTTTTTTGATTTATTTTCAAATACTACTCTTCCCTGTTTAATTCTGTCAGCAATTTCATGGTCACATATCTACCTAACATTCAGCGACTTAACTATCAACACGGTGGGGCGATTTACCCCACCGTGTTGATAGTCATTTACCTATAAGTCAGCGATTTATATGTCCATGCCCATCGAGGGGAAGATGAAGGAACTTCCTGATTTGCCCTGCGGATGCACGAGTTTTCCGTTTAAGTTCCGCTAAAAGCTTGAGCTTATGAGACTCTGGAGCTACAGTTACATGTCTGGAATACATATAACCGTATTCCCTGACACATTTAATCATATCTCTATATACACCGTCTGTACGAAAGGCAAAGGTTTCATTAAGTTCATATTCGCTTCCGGTATTTGTATTTATGGCAACCACCATGTCATCATATGAATTATAGTAGCTGGACAGTTTATCATAATCGATAAAACGATATAGCCATATTATATAATCAATTAACTGTTCCTTCTCATTATCATCAGCAATTTTCGCAAATATCCTTCTAAGCTGCTGATAATTAAGATATAACCCCTTTGCATGACAAACCCTGATTTCACTGACAGCAGACTTTAAAGCTCTGGAAGATTTCATAAGATTAATCTTTTGAGAAAACGGGTGAGAGGATTTCCCGTATGCCAGAAAATTCCATCTATAATCCTGGGCAAATAAACAAAGAAATCTCTCGACTGGATTATTGAACAAATACGAAACAGCCGTCCTGACCTTCTTAAGACCAGTCTTAGGCGCACTTCCGAACCTAGGTTCAAAAAGAGGACCCTTTCTCCCGACAGCACGATTATACTCTCTGACAAATACCGAAGTAACATGATCCATGAAAAGACTGAGATCTGACATGATCTCAGAAACCAATAAAATATGAAGATGGTCCACCATAAGACAGAGCCCTAAGACAGATATCGGATATTTAGCTACAGTTACCGAAAAAATGGTGTAGTAAACCAAATAATCTTCTATATCATAAAAGATATTATTGCCATGCAATGTTCTCTGGTATACATGATTTACCTCTCCTGAATGAAATTTACGTCTCTTCATATTACACAAACTATTGGACAAAGTTGACAAGAACTATCCGCGTAAAAAAAAGTTACGCGGATAATAACATAAAAATGCAATAGAGCTACTTCAAAGCAAGAAAATGAACTCAAAATTTGTTTGAATTTTTATAAAAATCAAACAAATTCCATATCATATGGTCAGATAAAACATTATTAATCAACAACTTGACCGTCAACACGGTGGGATAAAACGACCCACCGTGTTGATAGTCAAACAACTGTAGATCAATGGGGTAGGTGTCAATAAAAAGAGATAGGCAAGATATGCGGAGAAATTTATATATTTGCGGAAGAAATAATCTTTAAACTATAGAAATATGACACGCTTTTTCAAAATCATTGCTGTTGCTGCCATTGCATTCTGTGCTGCTGAAGCAACTGCAGACGCACAGCTTCTGAAGAATCTTCTGAACAAAGGAAAATCAGAAACCACTGAAACTGTTTCTGCCGGTACAACCAACGGACAGGCTGCCGGTGCTGCGCTGAAAGCGCTCTACGGACAGTATAAGGCTGACGGAAAGGTAGATATGAGTAACCTAAACAACATCATCAACCTTGCTACCCTTGCAAACAATATAAAGCAACTCAAAGGTCAGACAGACAAGAGTGCATTCTACAAGGACTTCGCTGCCGGACTCATCACCGGTTCAAACAACCTGGTGACAAGCAAGAACAGCACATCAGTTATGAGCGGACTCACAAACCTTGTCAACAATGTTGACCTTTCTGGTCTTACGTCAAAAGCAGCCAGCGCTTCATCTGCTGCATCAGCAGCACTTTCAGGCGCTGCAAGCAAGGCCGATACTGCCATTGACAATGCAAACGAAATTGCATCATCAGTAACGAATATCCTGAATCTGTTCAAGAAATAACAAATACCGTCAGGATAAAGGCGACTAATAAGTGATTTAGTCGCCTTCTTTCGTGTATATATAGATATGACGACAGTGGCGGTAGGGTAAGTTTGGCTTGGTTCCGTCGGAACGAGTTCCGACTTCATCCCTCCCACGACTTCG
>SUYQ01000002.1 GCA_015060325.1 Bacteroidales bacterium
CTGATTTACGTCTTCCAAGGGCGTTTACTACTTTCATGCTCTGCTTAAATTTCGTTTAAAGTGATTGTTCTAGGGTTCTGTGCCTGGTGTGGGTGCTCGTTACCTGTGTAAAGATACAGGTTGTTGATGAGCTTTGCACCGAGACGGTTCTTAGGAAGCATACCCTTTACTGCCATCCTTAAGACTTCAGTAGGCTTCTTTGCCATAACCTCCTTAGGAGTAGCGAAACGCTGTCCACCTGGATAGCCAGTGTGGCGAACGTACACCTTGTCGGTCATCTTCTTACCAGTGAATCTTACCTTGTCCGCGTTGAGAACGATGACATTGTCACCGCAGTCCATGTGCGGAGTGAAAGACGCCTTGTTCTTGCCACGGAGGACAAGCGCAAGTCTGGCAGCAAGACGGCCTACTACGAGGTCAGTAGCATCGATCACAACCCACTCCTTCTTGATATCGCCTGCCTTGAGGGATACCGTTTTGTAGCTCTGTGTGTCCATCTTGTACTGTTAAATGGTTAATACTTAATTAATAATATAAAAATTGCGATCCCTACACTACATAGGGGGCGCAAAGATAAGAATAATTTTTCGTTTGGCAAAATTTTCAATTGTTTCTCAAAAAAGTTAACTTTGTCAACCTGATGAAACAAACAGAAATCCATTCATGACTACTCCTTGGAAATCCGACACCAGAAACATAATCCTTGCACTTGCCGCACTTACCCTGATTCCTGTGGCAGCATTCATAATGAAGCAGAGCAATCCGTTTTCTGTTCATTTCCCCACTGGAGTTCCTGCTCTCATCTTATCATGCCTGATGGCAGCTGCATTCGTATGGTATTGCATATGCCTGTCCGGGTTTGCAAGAATCCTTATTGATGAAAACGACAGGAACAACATGAAAAAGGTGCTTTACGGCAACATCCTTCTTGTGGTCGGGACCATAGTCATGTTCATATTGGTATCAATATTCATCTATATCAATTCAGATTCAGCAATTCTGTCTTTCACGACAGTCAATCAGATATGTTCGCTGCTGATCATGTCCGTACCCGTCATCTCATATATAAAGATGAGACACGGCTATTATGGGCTGAGCAAGTCACCTACTCTGAATGATACATGCAGGAGCGGCTTCGGATATCTCTGCAACAGTGCAGAGATCAAGATCATATGCATGATAACAGCCGCAGCCGGCAGTCTGATCTGTAACATAATATTGAAATCTGGCAGCATGCCATTCATCACAAAGCTGGAAATCTGTCACATGATTGTAAGCGTAATCTCACTGGCCAACATTATTCTTTTAGGCGTCTCCATCGTAAGGATCTTCAAAGGATGGAAACTGATACGACAATCTCCCCCTCCTGCCGAGACAGAGCAATAGAAGCAAAAACCCCGGACACGAATCCGGGGTTTTCAAGTATTATTGTGTAACAAGTATTATATAGACAACACATTCAGGACATTGATCAGTTCACGATCGATAGGCTTGTCGATGCGTATCGCCTTGTTGAAAGGCACATAGACGATCTGATCATTCTTCACTCCCACCATTATATTGCGCTGTCCGTCCTTCAGAGCTTCGATTGCGGCAACTCCAAGGCGGCTGGCCAGGATGCGGTCCTGGGCTGTAGGGATTCCACCGCGCTGAAGGTGACCGAGGATGGTAACACGCGCCTCGAACTCAGGATACTCATGCACAAGACGGTCTGCATAATACTGGGCTCCGCCTGTGCCGTCCTTCTTGCTCTCGGAAACAAGCACGATCGAGCTGTTCTTGCTCTTGCGCACTCCCCTGCCGATGAATGTAGCCAGCTGGTCGACATCAGTCTTGTCCTCCGGGATGATGGCAGCTTCAGCTCCAGTCGCGATAGCGGCATTCTGAGCAAGGAAGCCGGCATCACGTCCCATGACCTCGACAAAGAAGATACGGTTATGTGAGTTGGCCGTATCGCGTATCTTGTCGACACAATCCATGATTGTGTTCAGGGCAGTATCATAACCTATCGTGGTGTCAGTTCCATATAGATCGTTGTCGATCGTGCCCGGAAGTCCGACGCACGGAATGTCATACTCGGCAGCAATGACCTGAGCTCCTGCCAGAGAGCCGTTGCCTCCGATGACGATCAAAGCGTCGATACCATGGGCCTTGAGGTTCTCATGAGCCTTTGCACGGCCTTCCTCATTCATAAAGCCCTTGCTGCGGGCGGTCCTGAGGATCGTACCGCCACGGTTGATGGTTCCGCTTACACTCTCGGACGTAAAGTCCTTGATCTCATTATTTATAAGGCCTTCCCAGCCCCTGTATATACCCTTGACTTTCCAGCCGTTGTAGATGGCTGCCCTTGTCACGGCTCTGATCGCCGCATTCATTCCGGGAGCATCACCGCCTGAGGTGAGGACACCGATTGTATTTATTCTTGCCATATTCGTTTTAGTTTAACCATGCAAATCTACAAATTTTCTGCTATTTTTGCAGTTTGTTATGAATATTGGTAATATCGAACTGGGACACAGGCCGCTTTTTCTGGCGCCTATGGAGGATGTGACCGACGCATCCTTCCGTTTTGTGTGCAAGGAATTCGGGGCCGACATGATGTATACCGAGTTCATTTCATCTGACGGACTTATCCGCGATGCACGCAAGTCGCTCGAAAAGCTGGTGACATATGACTACGAGGCACCTATAGGCATCCAGATCTATGGAAACATTCCGGAGGCGATGGTAGATGCCGCAAAGATGGCGGAGCAGGCCGCTGAAATCGCCGGAGGCCACGGTGCCGACCTCGTAGACATCAACTTCGGCTGCCCGGTAAACAAGATAGCACGACGCGGAGCCGGTTCAGGAATGATGAGGGAGCCGGACAAGATGGTGGAGATCACCCGTCAGGTTGTTGAGGCAGTGAAGCTTCCGGTGACGGTAAAGACACGTCTTGGCTGGGACGAAGACTCCAAGATCATAGTCGAGCTTGCGGAAAGGCTGCAGGATGTCGGCATCCAGGCGCTGACGATCCACGGACGCACAAGATGTCAGATGTATACAGGCGAAGCGGACTGGACGCTGATCGGCAAGGTAAAGGAAAATCCACGCATGCATATACCTATTATAGGTAACGGCGACATCACTTCCCCGCAGAAGGCAAAGGAATATTTCGACAGATACGGAGTGGACGGCATCATGATAGGTCGAGCGACGTACGGACATCCATGGATATTCAAGGAGATAAAGCACTACCTTCAGACAGGTGAACTGCTCCCGCAGATGAGCGTGACCGACAGGGTGGCTCTGGCAAAGAGGCATCTGTCAAAGTCCCTTGAACTCAAGGGAGACCGTGTAGGCATCCTCGAAATGCGCCGCCATCTGTCCTGTTATTTCAAAGGACTGCCGGACTTCAAGGAGACACGACTGAAACTCGTCACGTTGAACGACCCGGCAGAACTGTATGCGACCCTGGACCATATTGCAGAACGATGGGGCGGACACGAAGCTCCTGACGCATCAAATGTATATAATGTATAGTAACCATGATTGACAGCATCGTATTGTTCCCATACTGGGTGACACTGAAAGTCAGACATCTCATTTATGATAAAGGTATCAGGAAGGTATACAGGCCTTCGGTTCCGTCCATCTGCATCGGCAACATCACAGTAGGCGGAACGGGAAAGACCCCTCACACCGAGATGATTCTGAGGACTTTGATGGAGAGCGAAGAGTGGGGAGGAAAGAACCTTGCAGTGCTGTCAAGAGGATACAAGCGCAAGAGCAAGGGATTCCAGCAGGTTCCTGCTGACGGAAGGGCACTCGACTATGGCGACGAGCCTCTCCAGATCAAGAAGAAGTTCCCTATGGTGACCGTGGCTGTAGACAGCTCACGCGTCGAAGGATGCGGTTTCCTCACGGATCCGGCATCCGTAAAGACTTCAAAGAAAGGGCGCAGATGCATCCACAAGGACTTCCCGAAGGCCGACATCATCATATTTGACGATGCTTTCCAGCATCGTGCCGTCAGAGCCGGAGTCAACATCGTGCTGGTGGACTACAACAGACCCATCTTCAAAGACTACCTTATGCCCCTTGGCAGGCTCAGGGATCTGCCTAAGAGAATACAGGCCGCTGACATGGTAATAGTATCAAAATGTCCTAAATATATGGACGATGAGGAAAAGGAGTCATGGAAAAGAAAACTTAACCTGAAAGAGAGTCAGGAACTTTTCTTCACCACCATTTCTTACGATACCCCATGCGCGGTATATCCGGAAGGAGACCCGCATTACATTTATTCCCAGAAACTTGTACTTTTCTCAGGAATCGCCAACGACACGCCTCTCGAAAGGCAGCTGAGCAATACATATCAGATTGTAAAGCATCTCAACTTCCCTGATCACCATAAGTTCAGCCGCGCCGACATACTGTCCATCAGGAATGCCGCCGACAGTTTCCCTACCGCTGTGATCATGACTACAGAAAAAGACTGCCAGAGAGTACACGACTCCAAGGCAGTCCCTGAATCATTGAAGAGCAGACTGTTCTACATGCCTATAAAGGCTGATTTTCACAGTCAGGAAGAGAAGGAAAGATTTACATCTGTTCTTCTGTCCCACCTGAAATAACCTCGTTCTGCACCTCTACAGACACCTCATGGATGGCATTGAAGACTGTCTTGATGAAGTCTTCCGGCAGGTTATACTCCTTGCCTTTCTCCATCACCTTGGCCAACACAGCATCCCAGCGTGAAGTCTGAAGGATGGCGATGTTGCTGTTCTTCTTATATTCGCCGATCTGACGGCTTATCTTCATACGCGAACCGAGAGCATACAGGAGATTCTCATCGATTATGTCGATCTTGGCTCTGAGCTGGTCGATGTTTTCCTTCCACTCAGGAGAATCCGAATCCTTGTCCTTGACCTTGATCTGATTGTACAGCATGTCGCTGAGTTCGGCAGGAGTAAGCTGCTGCTTGGCATCACTGAGCGCACATGAAGGGTTGCAGTGTGACTCTATCATCAGGCCCTCGAATCCAAGGTCAAGAGACCTCTGGCTTATCTCTCGTATATAATCCTTGCTGCCGGCCATATGGCTTGGGTCAACAAAGAACGGCAGTTCCGGGAAACGGTTCCTCAGCTCGATTGCGACCTGCCACTGAGGATCATTGCGATACTTGATCTTGTCAAACGTAGAGAAACCTCTGTGGATCACGCCCAACTTCCTGATTCCGGCCCGGTTGAGACGTTCCAGCGCCCCGATCCACAGATCCAGATCAGGGTTGGCAGGATTCTTCACAAGCACCGGAATATCCGTATCCTTGAGAGCATCCGCAATCTCCTGCACGAGGAAAGGATTGGATGTTGTTCTTGCTCCGATCCATACCAGATCGACTCCGAATTTCAGGCACTCGAACACATGCTTCTCGCTGGCCACCTCGGTGGCTATCTTCAGGCCATATTCCTTCTTGGCCTTCTGCATCCAGCGCAGACCGTCCGAACCTGCTCCTTCAAAACATCCGGGATGGGTCCGCGGCTTCCATATTCCTGCCCTGTATACGTTGATACCCAGCTCACGCAGCCCTTTGGCTGTCTCCATTACCTGTTCTTCATTTTCAGCACTGCATGGGCCTGCGATCACGCTTGGTCTAGGTTCTGTGAACATTCCCCAATCATACAGGGGAATGAGGTCTAATTTCTTATCTGCCATGGTTTTATATCTGTTTATCTTTTTATCATTAAGATCCCTCGACTCGCTCCGCTCGCTCGGGATGACAGGGAGGAGGGGCATCACTCGGGATGAGGAGACACATCGCTCGGGATGGCAAGGAGGATCACCGGATGATTCTGCGGATGCGGTTCGCATCCTCGATCAGAGTCCTGATGGCCTCTTCATCTGCGTCGGCTATCGCCTGACGGAAGGCATTCATCTTCTCTATATATGTGTCCATCACATGCAGGACATTGTCCCTGTTCTGGGTCAGGATCGGAGTCCACATGTCCGGACTGCTCTTTGCCAGACGTACCGTCGAGGAGAATCCTCCCGAGGCCAGGTCGAATATATGCTTCTCGTCCCTTTCCTTGTCGAGGACGGTAAGTGCAAGGGCGAAGGAAGTCACATGGGAGATATGGGACACATAGGCTGTGTGCACGTCATGATTCGACGAATTCATATATATTGTCCTCATATTCAGTGCATCATACAGTTTCTCCACGGTCTGCACAGCCTTTGGCGAAGACTCCTCCGAATCACATATGATGCAGGCGTGGCCGTCAAAAAGCCCTGGCATTGCAGCCCACGGGCCGCTATATTCGGTACCGGCCATCGGGTGCGTGGCCACATACTGCCTGCGGACAGGGTGATACTTCACAGCCCTTGTGAGATGTTCCTTGGTCGAGCACACATCTATCACCACCTTATCTGCAAACTCCGCAGCAGGTCCTGCCGCATACATATCGAGCACCTGTGGGAGCATCTTCACAGCCGCTCCCACCGGCACGGCGAGCACTGTCACGTCACACTCGGCCACACACTCATCCAGACTGACCACACGGTCCACCAGACCGATCTTCTCTGCTGCCGATGCATTCACCGGCTCCGCCTCGACACCAAGGACCTCATCAGCAAATCCCCTGCGCTTGAGGTCTATGGCCATAGATCCGCCTATAAGTCCCAGTCCTATAATTCCTACTTTCATATCTCGTCTATTTAGATTCTGCAACCTCGTTCATAACAACACCGATGCGGCGTTTAGCCTCCTGAAGTACCTCGGGCTTGGCGCATAGCGAGATGCGGATGTAGTTTTCGCCATTCTTGCCGAAAATGAAGCCCGGAGTAATGAACACTCCTGCCTCGTACAATATCCTGTCGGAAATTTCCTCGCCGGCCGTCTTGTCATTTCGACCGAGCGAAGCGAGTGGAGGAATCTGTCCCCATAGGAACATTCCCGATGAATTCCTGTCATATTCCGCGCCCAGCAGATCAAAGATCTCGCCGGCCAGGACCCGGCGGCGGGCATACTCCGCGTTGAGCTCTGCGAACCACTCAGGCCCCTGTTTCAGGGCCTCGATGGCCGCAAGCTGGAGCGGTTTGAACATTCCCGAGTCCATCTGACTCTTCACCTTGAGGATCTGCTCTATCACTTCCGCATCGGCTGCGACCATTCCTATTCGCCAGCCGGCCATGTTATGTGCCTTGCTGAGCGAATTGAGTTCCAGACAGCACTCCTTGGCTCCCGGCTGCGACAGGATCGACAGAGGGTTGTCATTCAGGATGAAGCTGTATGGATTGTCATTGCATATCAAGATATTGTGACGGCGTCCGAAATCCACCAGACGCGCATACAGTTCTTCTGATGCAGGAGCACCTGTCGGCATATTCGGATAGTTGGTCCACATTATCTTGACCCCGCTGAGGTCCATCGCCTCAAGCGCATCGAAATCAGGCTGCCATCCGTTCTCCACACAAAGATCATATGTGACGATTTCCGCCTCGACCAATCGGGATGCAGAAGTATATGTCGGATATCCGGGATCCGGTACCAGCACCTTGTCGCCCTTGTCAAGGAATGCCAGAGATATGAGCAGGATGGCTTCCTTGGATCCAACCAGAGGCTGGATCTCCTTTGCCGGATCAAGCGTCACACCATACCATCTTGCATACCAGTCTGCAAACGCCTGCCTCAGTTCAGGCAGGCCGACATAGCTCTGGTATGCATGGTTCCCCGGCAGGAGGGCCGAGGCGCATAGCGCCTCGGCGGCCTCCTGCGGAGGCATACCGTCAGGCGATCCGATGCCGAGATTGATGACGGGAGACATCCCGGCAGATTTTCTTTCGGCATTCATCGATGCGATCTCCTTCAACTTGCGGGAGAAGTAGTATTCCTGGACGGACGCTGTTCGTCCGGATGGTGGTATTATCATTTTTCTTTTGGGTTTTATAGATTTCTCGACTCGCTTCGCTCGCTCGAAATGACAATGTGGATTCATTCGGTCGGAATGACCGAGGAGTATTCGCCAAGTATTCTCAGATCTTCCATCAACGGGCGCACTGCGGCGAGTGCCTGTTCATAGCGGACGTAGTCATCGAACTTGATGTCAACATAAAAGAAGTACTGCCACTCCTGTCCGGGTATGGGCAGAGACTGTATCCTCGTCAGGTTCATTCCATAGAACGACAGGATGGTCAGCACATGGGCAAGCGAACCTGGAGTGTGCGATAGGGTGAAGCACATCGAAGATTTGTCTATCTTCTGCCTCTCGACCTCAAGAGAATCGTCAAGAATCAGGAATCTGGTGAAGTTCTGCTTGTAGGTCTCGATGCTTTCAGCCAGGATTTCAAGACCATACATGTCCGCCGCAAGGGTTGAAGCCACCGCCCCAACGCCCTTCAGTCCCTCAGCAGCTACTTCCGCAGCACTTTTTGCAGTATCTTCCGACTCAACAAGCCTGATCCAAGGGTAGTCCTTGAAAAATTCACGGGTCTGGTTGATAGCCATATAGTGCGTGCGTACCTCCCTGATATCCTCGATCTTCTGACCAGGCATAGCCATCAGGTTCTGCTGGATACGAAGGAATACTTCTCCCTTTATCTTGCGGTCATACTTACGAAGCAGCTCAAAGTTCGGAAGGAGTCCGCCGGAGACGGTATTCTCTATCGCCATCACAGCCGCATCTGCCTTGCCCTCGTTCATACTGCCATACAGACCGTCGAACGTGAGACATTCAACGATATCGGGCACCACGTGTCCATGCTCCTCATAGAAAAGTCTCGCGGCCTGCTCATGAAAGCACCCCTTGACTCCCTGTATCGCAACTCGTTTACTCATAATTCAAATATTTATGGACATCTAACTGTCTAATAATCAGCTCCTTGACTGGCAACACGGTGGGTAAATTCACCCCACCGTATCAGGTACCAAATGATTGAGAATCAGGATTTTACATGTCCATCATTCATAAAAACTGTCCGGCGCATACACACCGGACAGCATTAAACATTCTATATCTATCGACATGCAGCGCCCGGCCTATCCCCTTTTCTGGAAATAGAAGTAATAAAAACCGAAGCTGCTAAATCGATTGATTCCCATAATGGTTGCAAATATAGTAATTTAGATTTCTCGACAAGCTCGAAATGACAAGTTTTGTCTCGACAAGCTCGAAATGACATGTTTCGCCTCGACAAGCTCGAAATGACAAGTTTCGTCTCGACAAGCTCGAAATGACAGTTAGACTGTCAACATGTCCTTTTCCTTTGCAGCGACGAGCTCATCAACCTTCTTTGCGAAAGCGTCAGTCTCTTTCTGCACGAGCTGCTCATACTCCTTCTGAAGATCCTCAGGCATACCGTCCTTGTTTGCCTTCTTGAGGCTCTCGATAGCATCACGACGTGCGTTACGTACGCTCACCTTTGCGTTCTCGCCTGCTGCCTTTGCCTTCTTGATGAGTTCCTTACGACGGTCCTCAGTAAGAGGCGGAACTGTACAGCGGATGCTCTCACCGTTGTTTGACGGAGTGAGACCGATGTTTGCATCGAGGATAGCCTTCTCGATGGCAGCGATCATCTTCTTCTCCCATGGCTGAAGCAGGAGGGTCTTCGCATCAGGAGTTGTGACAGAAGCTACCTGAGGGATAGGTGTAGGGCTGCCATAGTAGTCAACCATCACATTGTTGAACACCATAGGATTTGCCTTTCCGGCACGATATGTCTTGAGTTCCTCATCGAGGTGAGTGACAGCGTGAGACATCTTGTCTTTTGCTGTAGCCAGGATTTCTTTTGCTCTTGTAATCATAGTATTGTGGTTTTATCTGTTTTCTTACATATCCCTCGACAAGCTCGGGATGGGAATGGATTATACATGTACCAATGTTCCGACTTTTTCGCCCTTTACAAGTTTCGTGAGGTTGCCTTTCTGGTTCATGTCGAACACGATGATAGGCATGTTGCCTTCGCGGCAGAGCGCGAACGCAGTCTGGTCCATGACCTTCAGGCGGTCTTCGATCGCCTTGTCGAAGCTCAGCTCTTCGTACTTGACCGCGGTCGGATCCTTCTCAGGATCGGCAGTATATACGCCGTCAACGCGCGTACCCTTGAGAAGAGCATCCGCTCCGATCTCCAGCGCACGGAGTGCAGCACCCGAATCAGTCGTGAAATATGGATTACCGGTACCTCCTGCTATAAGGGCTACACCGCCACGTTCCATTACAGCTACAGCATCGTCTCTCATATAATATCTAGCGACCGGCATCATCGGAGTCGCAGTAAACACCTCAGCCTCAACTCCTGCAGAACGGATGGCCATTGCAAGACCAAGAGAATTGATCACGGTGGCAAGCATTCCCATCTTGTCGCCATTGACTCTGTCGAAACCCTTTCCGACACCCTGAAGGCCGCGGAAGATATTACCGCCACCGATGACGATGGAAACCTGAAGGCCATTCTTGACAGCCTCAGCAACTTCCTCCGCATAAGCGGCAAGCCATTTCTCATCAATACCTTTTCCGGCAGGGCCTCCGAGGCTCTCGCCGCTCAATTTCAAAAGAACGCGTCTGTATGTGCCCATAACAATTGTAATTCTAAATTTCAAGCAAACAAAAGTATCGAATTATTATGAAACTTCCAAGAAAGAATATATCTTTGCAGGGCTTTAAAGCATATTCTTACCGAATATTAACTAAAAAGACAATAAAACTATTATGGCACTTTCATCGATTACCAAGAAGCTTATCATGAGTATAAGCGGATTGTTCCTGATTCTGTTCCTCCTGTTGCACACCACCATCAATTTCTTTGCTGTGGTTGACGCATTCAAAGGCACCTGGGGAGCTCCAGCCGGAGAAGGATGGTACGCAGGCGGATGCTGGTTCATGGCAACTCCAGTAATTGACATCATGGTTCCGGTTCTTGCACTCGGATTTGTAATTCACATCATCTATGCAGGTATTCTCACATATGGAAACATGAAGGCTCGCGGTCCACAGCGTTATGCAGTGACACACAAAGGCAAATCAGAGTCATGGGCATCAAAGAACATGCTCGTTCTCGGCGTCATCGTTCTCGGATTCATCGTGTTCCACATGTCACACTTCTGGGCTGAGATGCAGTATCTCGAGTGGTTCAAGGGTGAGCACGTAGCTCCTGAGAAGTGCTATTTCCTCCTTGAGCAGACATTCGGCAACATATGGATGGTGATCATCTATATCGTATGGTTCGCTGCCCTCTGGTTCCACCTTACACACGGTTTCTGGAGCGCACTTCAGACCATCGGTTGGAGCAACAATATCTGGGAGAAGAGACTCATGATTATCGGAAAGGCATTTGCAACTCTCGTGTTCGTTTGTCTGACAGTGACAGCAATCGTATCTTACTTCATCGCGAACGGATACACATTCCACGTATAAGGAACCATATTGAAATTTCAATAAGTACAAATTATCCCGAATGTGAAGACATTCGGGATAATTTGTTTATATGGCTTTGGTCTTTCCGCGCAACCATCCTGCGACCTCATCACTCAGATGAGGTGACAGCAGCCTGTATACCCTTTCATTATATGCATTCAGCCAGGCCTTCTCCTCATCATCAAGAAGATCTGCCAGAATAGCGGACGTGTCTATATGACATAAGGTCATGGTCTCGAACTCCAGCCAGTCTCCGAATTCAGATGAGCCGGCCTCACGACATAGCACCAGATTTTCGTGTCTTACTCCATGCAGTCCTTCACGATAGATGGCAGGTTCATTGGAAGTTAGCATTCCAGGCATGAGAGGCTGAGGATTGTACTGGTAGCGTATCGACTGCGGGCCTTCATGGACACAGAGATAATAGCCAACTCCATGGCCGGTACCATGTCCGAAATTACGTTTTGCCTTCCATAAAGGCATGCGCGCAAGCGCATCAATCTGACACCCGGCTGTTCCCCTTGGGAACACAGCCATCGACAGATCTATCATGCCCTTGAGCACCAAGGTATAGTCTTCCTTTTCCAGAAAGGTACATTCGCCCACCGGAACTGTACGGGTAATATCGGTGGTACCTGTGAGATACTGCCCACCGGAATCTACCAGATACAACCCACGAGGCATAATATAAACCGGATCGTCTTCAGAAATGACATAATGAGGCAGTGCAGCAGAAGGGCCATATGCTGAAATGTTTTCGAAACTGTTTCCTCTATAACCCGGAACCTCTGACCTGAATGATGTCAGCTTCTCAGAAGCTTTCCATTCAGAAACGTCTCTTCCGCCAGCAATTTCACTCTCCAGCCAATGAAGAAAACGTTCCATTGCCACGCCATCATCAACAAAAGTCTGCCTCAGATGTTCTATTTCGCTTTGAGTCTTTATCGCCTTCTGCAGGATCACCGGAGAGGTACCGCATACGACGCAATCCGGTCCGAAAGAATCCTTTATGAATCCGTACAGATGGGAATTAAGAGTTGAAGGATCTATGAATACAGTTCCACCAAAGGTCCCGTCTTTCTGATCGGACAGCCCGGCATATATTTCATCATAAGCCATTGTTTCAACTCCGTCACTCCTTAATTCCACGAAACTGGCAGATGTCTCTTCCTCATCCAGATCCATAAGCCCTGGCTTTTCAACAAACCATCGCACATAATCCTGAGTAACAAGAAGATACGATATGACCAAAGGATTGTAGTCTATATCTGAGCCACGGACATTAAGCAGCCAGGCTATCTCATCCAAAGACGAAAGGAGAAACTTATCATAGCCATGTTCTGACATCCAGCCGCGAAGCCACTCAAGCTTACATGAGCGGGAAACTCCGCCAAATGCCTCCACATCAAGAGTAGTTATCGGCGTGACGGGACACGGCGGGCGTCCATCCCACAGTTCATCAAGAAGATCGGGAGCGTCCACCACCATGCCTTCCTCCCCAAGAGCATCATTCAGTTCCTGGACCGCGGACACATTCTGACACAGTCCGTCCACAGCAACCACCTTTGCCCTGTCTGAAAGCCATTGGGGAATACCCACCGCTCCAGGGACCCTCGTCTTATGAAGCTCGCCGCCTGTCGCCTTAAGCTGCTGCTCCGCCTGAATGAAATAACGGGAATCGGTCCACAGACCTATATGGTCCTGAGTAATCACCACATCTCCTGCCTCAGCTGTAAAACCTATCAGCCATTCCACCTGACGCCACCTTGGAGCAGGATACTCGCTGCTGTGGGGATCACTTCCCCCTATTACCACGGCATCCCAGCCATTACGGAACATCAGTTTTCGCAGGGACTCGACTCTGTGTGAATAAATGTTTTCCATGTTGATATTGTTAGATGATACAATATTACGTATTTATTTTGAAATAGTGAAAAGATCCTTCGCTTCGCTCAGGATGACAGAGGGAGGCTCAGGATGACAGAGGGAGGCTCAGGATGACAGAGGGGAGGTTCAGGATGACAGAGGGGAGGTTCAGGATGACAGAAGGGAGGCTCAGGATGACAGAGAGGAGGCTCAGGATGACAGTTAGGGGGCTGGAGGACAGGGGCTGGAGGACTGAGGACAGGAGGGTTATACCAATGAGGCTATTATGTTGTCGGAGATGAAGAAATGTGACTCGGGAATGCGCAGCGAACCGTCCGGCTGGTGTACCAGATGACCGCAGGAAAGGGCGGTTTCCACGCTACCGGCCGAACAATTGGCCCGCAGATATTCTTCCGGAAGACCGGCAGATGTCCTGAGCCCCAGCATGATATGCTCCAGAAGCAACTGTTCCTTATCCAGTTTCTCATGCTCCTGAATTATTGAAAGATCACATGTCTTGCCTGCCTGCAGATATTGTCCGAGATTGTCTTTGTTCCATTGGCGGACAGCGCCGGAATAACTATGGGCCCCTGGGCCAAGGCCGACGTACGGAACATGCCTCCAATAAGCACTGTTGTGCTTTGCTTCGAATCCCGGCTGGGCAAAATTGGATATTTCATAATGATGATATCCTGCATCATGGAGCCTGTCACACAAAATCGCATACTGTCTCGCACACAACTCCTCCGAAGCTTCTTCCCACTCTCCCTTTCCGACCAAGCTGGCTAAGGCACTGCCTGGCTCAACTGAAAGCTGATAGGAAGATATGTGGTGTGGAAGGCATCCCTTGGAAGACATCCCCAAAGACTTATCCAGCGTTTTATTCCATTGATCATCAGACAATTGTGACAGTCCGAAAATCAGATCCACGCTTATATTGCCGACCCCCGCGCTCTCAAGGATCCTATATGCCTTCACAGCCGTAGCGGAATCATGCCTCCTGTTCATCCACCTCAGGATCCCATCATCAAACGACTGCACTCCCATGCTTACACGGTTTACCCCGAGCCGAAGAAGCCCTTCTACATATGCAGCCCCTTTCTCCACAATATCTTCGGGGTTGACTTCAACAGTAAACTCTTCGAAAGGTCCCCCATGGCCGCACTCACGAAGAGTCCCAAGCAGATTACTGAAGACATAAAGGGGCAGCACCGATGGGGTGCCGCCTCCTATATACATTGTATTTACATCATCTGTAATCTCTCCAGACCGCAATGCAGCCTCCCGTGAAAGAGCCTCGGAAAACAGATCAAACTTCTTCTGCCCGTCCTGACCACACCTCGATGCAATCTCCGAATAGAAATCGCAATATGTGCAGAAACTCCTGCAGAATGGGACGTGTACGTAAATCACAGACTATCGAAGCATAAGTTCTGTCGTTCCGAGAAGAGCCTTGTCGGAATAGACCTCAATCGTATAGATACCCTTCGAATACTCTGCCACATCATTAAGATAGATGCTCATATTGACAGCTGCTCCCTGATAATCCACTTCGCGGGAAGCAGAGCTGCTCATCATTTCACCGTTGTACTCGAAAGTGCGCTGAGTCTCTCCTACCAGAAGGAATCCATCCGGATCCTTTACTCTCACATACACCATGACCGGTCCTTTTTCAGCAAGATCGTTCTCCCCAAGAGTAAGAGATGTAACGAGGTATGAGACCCTGCTGCTTCGGTCCGTAGCCTTGTCTGACTTATTGAAGGATTCAGCCTTGAGGCCATATGCCTTGAGCATGGCACCTGCAGAAACCTTACCTGTGAGCGTTTCGACGGTCTTTGTCAGTTCTTCCGCCTGCTTCCTGCTTGTTGCTGCAGCCTTACGAGCCTCAGCCGCTTCATTGGTGAGTTTCTTATTCAAATCATTCAACGAGTCTATCTGATGGACATAACTCCTCATGATATCCCTTAATGTGCCAAGTTCCTTTTCATACTGACGCATCTTGCTTCTGTTGGTAGCCTCTGTCTGAGTGATCTTGTCCAACAGCATCTGCACCTCAACCCTGGATGAATCCAGCTGGCTGTTAAGGCTGGTGTTATCCGAATGAAGAGTATCAAGTTCCGCCTTCAAGGCCATCATCTCATCTGTAAGGAGTGTCTTTTCAAGATTGTACTCAGCTATGAGTCGGCTGTTCTCATCTTTTGTCGACGAATTCTGCAACCACATGTACACAAGAGCACCTGCAAGAACAACAGTTGCAGCAATCAACGAAACAAGCACATACTTCTGCTTCTTGTTTTCCGAGGTAGGTTCCTCTATAAAATCAAAATCTTCCATATTCCTATTTTGGGTTGTTACTTTGCCATATGGGTACAAAGATAGCAAAATATCAGATTTTTCTTATCTTTGCCGCCCTATACATTCAATTTTAAAGCCATGAAATATCTCGTAAGATCCATAAAGTACTTTTTCTATTTCGCGTTCCTCACATCACTGATAATCTTCGCCCTAGTGTTCGTAGGGATGGCAGACAGCAACATAGAGAACAATTTCCAGGGAGGAGCAGATGCATTCTGGAAGATCGGGATATTCTATATTCTGGTTGCAGCTGTGTATCCGAAACTCGGTTTCATCAACCGGAAGCTATACATAGACGCATCACTTGACGTGGAGGCCGACATGATAAGTTTCCTCGAAGAACGCAGATACGTCTTGGAAAGCAGGACTGACGACACCATGACATTCCGTCTAAGAGGCCTCGGGCAGAGACTCGTAAAGATGAACGAAGACCGCATCACCATCACTCGTTCACTGGACGGATACTACATGGAAGGCCTTCGTAAAGATGTCCTCAGACTGGCCTCGGGCATGGAATACAAGTTCCTTCACAAGGAGGACTAGCCCTCTTTATTCAGCATCTTGGCAGCTTCGGTCAGAGCTTCGTAGAAGTCTTCACCGAAATAACGTTCGATAGGTTCGCGTAGAAACTGATACACGCGGACTTTTTCTTTCTTACCCTTGGCAAATGCATCCTGGCATATGTGCCATCTGTGAAGGTTCAAAGCTCTCGTACCATTGCTCAGCTGGGTAATGCGGATCGGATATAACCAGCAGGATATCGGCTTGCGGAAATCCCCTTTTCCCTGAAACCAGCAACGTTCCATAGAGCAGAAGCAGTTGCCGTCCTCATCAAAAAGAGTATAGGCACATTCCTCGCTGCCTGGCACCAGAGGAGTAACCATATCGCCGTCGACGTCGATCTCATAGAAACCTTTCGATGCTACGGCAGCACGCCCTTCATCCGACATGATCGGTGAAAAGATATGATAATTCTTCTCAATAGCCTCAGCTTCACACTCTTCCATCGGAGCCCCGCTGTCCCCTATGACACAGCAGCATCCTTTGCATTTCTCATAATCACAAGCAAAATATTCGGTCAGAATCTCTTCAGAGACCAGACAGTCATCAATCTGAATTATTGTTCCGTGATACATAGTGTTAATTTTTCCTCATTATATATTCAACTCCGGCTCCGGTTTCAAGAGCATCAAATACTTCCCTGATATTTTCGGAAGAAACAGCGTCTATCTTGGCTGCATAGCCTGATGTGTAATCCTTACCCTCAAGATGTCGCAACGGGATGACTTTCAGCCAGTATTCCGGAACTGCCGTCATCTGGGAGTACTTATGCCTGACATATTCCTTGCAATGGCTGAGTACATCCGCATCGATCTCCTGCTCCAGACATTTTGAGACAGCATCTCTCAGCATGAACAGTTCCTCCGTCCCTGATACTCCATGCAGTCTTATGATGAAGCTAAACCGTTCATCAGGATATATGCTTCTTGAATATGCGATATCCGCATCCAACCCCTTGTCGGAAAACAATTCCCTTAACTTCCTCTCAAACAGCATCGCAGCTATTTCCACAGCCATGTAGTTCTCAGCAGTCATCGGCATTCGGGATGAAATCGCCATAAGCATCTCATCTTTCCCACCTTCTGCGTAGCAGGTCGATATGCCGGACACCGGACTAAATTTATGCGACGGTCTTCTGGAGGCAACATCCTTAACCTTGAACCCACCGACATACATCCTAAGAAGAGTCATCAAGTCCGAAGGATTCATGTCACCGACAACGACCAGAACACCATCATTCATCTTTGAAGAAAGTGAAGAATACAAGGACTCCGCCTTATCCATAGTATCCTCGTCAAGTCCTGATTCTGACCTGTATGGAGAATATCTGTAACCTGGACACATCAGACTGTCAAGCACATTTCTGAAATCCTTACCATGGTGTGTGATTTGGCGCAATCTTTCGCTTGCCAGATAATATGCCTCCGCTTCCGGATCCAACCGCCTCTCGTTTGCAAACGCGAGCAAGGCTTTCATCATGAGGGCGGCATTTCTGTTCTGCACCTTACCGGAAATCACCGTATTGAACATGTTCACACGCGCATCCATCGTCATTCCGGACAAATTCAGCATTGCCTTGAAATAGCTTGCCTTCATTCCTGAAATCCAGCAGAGATCATCATAATCCGAAAAGTATGCACCTTCACCTCTGTCAAGTTCAGCCACATTTCCATAACCTCCGTTCAAAGACATCGAATAATATAGCACATGATCGGTAGGCATCTGCTTATATATCACCCTGAACCCATTTGCAAAAGTCCATATGCTCCCTCCGGAAAAAGCATCTTTTTTTGAAGACCGCATCTTGATTTTTTCCATGGGTCCGGGGAATGACAGGGTATCATTCAGCATGATATTCAAAGGGAGATCCGACAATGTGTCCGAAACCGGTCCGACATCGATCAAGGCAGAGGCTATGTCTGAAAAGACATTACGACGGATCTGATATGAAACGTCTTTAGAACGGAAGAAAGCGAAACGCTCCCTGTCTGTCGACAACGGCGCATTATAAAGAAAAGCATCAACACATATCTTTGTATAGTCTGAATTCTTCCATACTGGCCTTTCCGCCTTTCTCCCGAGGTCGGACATGTATATATTTTCTGCAAGTCTGATGTCCGAATCGGACGTCAATCCTCTGTCAATTGCATCCAGTACCGAATATGCAACCCCTATAGCCGCACTTGAATCTTTCTCTGCAACCGTTACCGTCAGTTCATATTTCTCATCAGAATAACCGTCAAAGCTGTCCTTGATATCAAACGACACATCGGCAACGGGCACATCAAGCCTGAACAGGGATCTTCTTATCCAACGGCAGGCTACATTCCCTATCTCTGCGACCGACTTGCCATAGACAGCAGGTTGAACCGTATTCGTATATTCCACCGGTGTACGTGGAGCATTCCACTCCATAATTACGGTAGAGATTCCTTTCAGACTGTCCGAAAGACAAGAATGCCTGACCATGCCATCACCTTTCCACTCATATGCCGGCATCGGCGACGGTTGCGATCCGTCTATCATCAATGACATATATCTGAGTCGGGACATAACGGAAGCTGCGTCCACATCACCGCTTACCACCAGCGCCTGGTCTGCAGGTATGCAATCTGCACTGACTCTCCTCATAAGGTAGAGGAGAGTCGAATCCAGAACATCCTCGTTGCGCAAGATCTTATCCTCCACCCGGTATAACACTTCGCCACCTTCATGACCGCGCCTTATCAAAAGGAAATCGGCAACTCCTTTCTCTGATTTGTTCTCCACCACATAACATGACAATCCGTTGGGGAACACCTTGCTTCTTATTGCAGGATCCGCAGGCAGGAGGGCCGGCTTCTGGGCGAACGCCAGAAGCGTGTTAAACAAATAAAATACAGTAATATATATGCTTTTACGCCGTGTTTTCATATTTATAGACAGATGCATTTGCAAAAATACAACATTTTTTCTACTTTTGCGTGATACCGACTTTGAAGAAATTTTTGTTAAATAAAAACTGAAAGAGACATGAAGAAAATCGCAATGTTTATTGCAACAGCCCTTGTGGCAGTTACAGTTGCACACGCACAGGACGTCAATGCTGTAGTAGAAATCTATAACAACGGTGCCATGGCTCTGGAAATGGGTGAAAAGCAGGAGGCCCTCACTCAGTTCCAGACAGCACTTGCCGAGGCTGAAGCACTTGGCGAGGCCGGTGCTGAAATTGTAGAGCAGTGCAAGGCAGCCATCCCTCACCTCATGATATCAATTGCAAAGGACGACCTCAGAGAGAACAACTTCGACTCAGCATATGAACTCCTTGTAAAGGCCAAGGATACTGCAGTACTATACGACAACATCGAGAAAGAAGCTGAAGCTGTAGGTCTCATCAATCAGACTCTCATGCAGAAGGCTAACGGTTTCCTGAACGCAAAGGATTTTGCAAACGCAATCACAGTATACGAGCAGCTCATGACCCTTGACCCTACTAATGACAAGGCAGCGCTCCGCCTCGGTCAGTGCTATGCATCTACCGGAAACTTCGACGAGGCAGAAAAAGCTTTCAATGTCGCAGCTGCAAACGGACAGGAAAAGCAGGCATACAAGCAGCTGTCAAACCTCTATTTCAAGAAAGCACAGGCTGCATTCAAGGCAAAGAGTCTTCAGGAGGCCATTGATTTTGCAAACAAGTCAAACGAATATCTTGAGAATGCAAATGCATACAAGATTGCCGGACTGGCTGCATTCGAACTTGGAAAGAAAGAAGAAGCTTTACCTTTCCTTGAGAAATATGTAGAACTCTCTCCTAATGCAAAGGATGCAAATCAGATGAAGAACAACATCGCAGCTACAGCACTCCAGCTCGGTGACAAGGAGAAGGCAAAACTCTACTTTGAGCAGCTGATTACAGACCCTAAGTTCGGTCCGGGCGCTCAGCAGATGCTCAAGCAGATCAACAAATAATCCGGATGAAGCATCTTGAACTGCTTGCTCCGGCAAGAGACGCAAATATCGGCATCGCAGCTATCGACTGCGGTGCCGATGCTGTGTATATTGCAGGACCGCAGTTCGGAGCACGCCAGGCTGCAGGAAACGAGATCAGCGAAATCAGAAGACTATGTGAATATGCCCACAAGTATGGAGTCCACATATTCGTGACGCTGAATACAATCCTTTACGATGACGAGCTTGAATCTGCCTATCGGCAGATGCTGGCCGTCCAGGAAGCCGGAGCTGACGCCATCATTATCCAGGATCTGGCAATACTGCGTATGGCCTCATCCGGCATTGGAGACTTCCGGAAAGACATCCGCATCCCATTGCACGCATCGACCCAATGTGCCATACGGACACCGGAACAGGCTGCATTTCTTGAAAGCCTTGGATTCTCCCGCCTGATTCTGGAAAGGGAACTGTCTTTGGAGCAGATCCGTGCGATAAGAGATGCCGTCAGCTGTGAGCTTGAGTTCTTTGTACACGGCGCACTTTGTGTCTGCTACAGCGGACAATGCTATCTTTCGGAAAAGATAGCCGGAAGAAGCGCCAACCGCGGAGCCTGCATCCAGGCATGCCGTTCTCTATATGACCTTGTTGATTCCAACGGCAGGACTCTTGTCAGAAACAAGGCTCTGCTGTCGTTAAAGGACTTCAATCTACGGGAAAGAATTGAAGAACTGGCTCAGGCAGGCATAACATCATTCAAGATAGAAGGACGTCTCAAGAACGAATCATATGTACGGAATGTTGTCAGAGACTACTCCATGGCCTTGGATGATCTGGTCAGAAGAAGACCGTCCGAATACGTAAGGGAATCATTCGGAAAAGTAAACGGCGGGTTCGTACCGGATACACGAAAGACCTTCAACAGAGGCTATACAGAACTTTTCCTGGACGGTCATAGAGGGAAATGGGCCAGCATGGATGCAGCCAAGTCCATGGGAGAGCATGTCGGGGAGGTGGCTTCTGTGGACAAGACCGGCATCTCTGTACGTCTTGCCGGTCATTCCATATCTCTGAACAACGGAGACGGATTTTCATTTGTAGCCAAAGACGGAACCGTATGCGGCTTCCGAGGAGATGTATGTGAAGGAACTAAGATAAGATGCAAGAGCATCCCTTCCATATATGTGGGGGCACGATTGTTCAGGAACACCAATGCTGCGTTTGAAAAGGAGATCGAGCGCAACAGATGCACCCGGGAGATCAACGCAAAAATCACCGTCAGGTTTGAAAAGCAAGCAGACGGATGGAGGGCTGTCGCCACATGCTTGACAGAAGATGGCAGATGTGTTGAAGAAACTTTCGACGCAGGCACTCAGGATGCTTCAAACATAGAAAGGATGCTTGATATCCTCAAGGCGCAGCTGGGCAAGAGCTCCGGCATCTTCAGATTTCCGGTCATTGTCATAGATAGATCACAAGGCCTTCCTTTCATGAGTGTATCCCAGATAAACGGAATAAGGCGCTCACTTGCAGAAAGACTGGAAACCATCCCATGCATGAAAAGAGACCTCCTTCTGCGAAAGATTGAGAATATATTGACGGGCGGAGCAACACAAAAGGAGATCTCATATAAATACAATGTATCAAACAGACTTTCAGAAGCGGTCTACAAGGATACCGGAGCAGAACGGATAGACAAGGCATATGAACTGTCACATGTGCCTGATGCCGAACTCATGCGCACTAAATACTGCATAAGATATGAGCTTGACATGTGCCCTATACACCATAAGGTCAAGGACAGCGGTCCTCTCTTCCTGTTGAACAACGGAAAAAGATTTACCCTTCACTTCGACTGTAAGAACTGCGAAATGACGTTACATGAGTCTGACATCAGTACTCAACAACGTCAAAAATAACGTCTACATCCCCATATCTGCTTACCTTGCCGCTGTTAGCCTCAAGCCAGTTCCATGCAAGTCTTCCTCTCCATACAATATCGTCCCATGTCTTTATAGGTATACTTACTTCAATCCCATAGCTTCTGGAAGCGATACGTACCAATGCGGTGCATTTCCAGTCATCCCAGAATCCCCCATCATCCTCGGAGATCATGAATGCACAGTGGGACATCTGCTCTGACCAATCGGATATCAGTACAACATCATATGAGCGGAGGCGTCCCAACTGTCCTCTTTGGACGACGATCATAAAATCGGTGACTTTAGGATTATACAGACGTAGTTCTGCTTCAGTCGATGCAGTAAAATCCTCAACATAACCTACCTTTACAAAAAACTCGGAAGCTCCGGCAAACCAACAGTCATAATTTGTTCTCATACGAAAACTGTTGAGGACCAGGGCTTTGGATTTCGTTTCTCCCTTCTCGTCCGATGCACCTGCCAGGGATGGCTGCACCACGATACTGCCGCCTCCCTCTCCCCATTCGGGATTTTCCTTGCGCAACATCTCCAAAGTCTTGTACGAAGCATCAGAATTCCTGTTCACGACCCATACAGGGCTTTCCATAGCCATCTCTTCAGTGACCATGACCTCTTCGACATGACGGATCCCAAGTGAATCTTCATACAGACGGTATCCCACATTGACATCCGTATCATCTTCCGGATCAAACGTAATTACAGGCAGAGACTCTCCATCCCAAGATTCGGAATATGGCCAATATATCTGTATGTCCGAGCTCTTCAGCTCGTCCAGCCATCGCTTCGGGTCTGGAATGGCAGAAGAGGACTTGGTCGGCTGAGTCAACAGATGCCGTTCTATGAGATCGCCAAGAGGGTCCGGATACTTTTCAACTGATCGGGTATCCACCTTGTCACCCACCCCCGACCCGGGAGTTGAAAAGAGGCGGCTCATGGTATATTCTTCATCATATCCATTGACAGATGAAGCATTCACGGCATCATGGACTTCCTGAAGATGCTCCTTTTGGATGGGGACTTCCGCCAACAGTCCGGCCACTTCACTCAATTCAACATACTCCAGGGATTCAACATGTTTTTTGGGGTCATTGTCCAGTTCCTCGCATGAAATGAACGGGATTGACATCAAAAATGCAGAAGCAAGAAAACATCCTATCTTTCTCATAACATAATGGTTTAATATTACTTCTGCAAAGTTCCGAAGAGCTATCCGCGTAAAAAAATTTTACGCGGATAAAGTCAAAAATCGGCCATAGAGATTATTCTATGGCCGATTCATTCGTAAAAATTTGTTTGATTTTTTATAAAAATCAAACAAATTTCGGGCGAAAGAAGCGTACAAAACGGTCGCGTTCTGACAAATCCTTGACTATTTCCACGCCGACGAAACCTCTGTCAGAAAATATCGAGGCTGTCTCTTCACCGAGCGCTTCATTTATTTCGACCATACCAAATCCCCCAGGAACAAGATGGACGTGTGACCATTCTGCTATGGCACGATAAAACACCAGAGGATCATTATCCGGAACAAAAAGAGCAAGATGCGGCTCGTGTTCCAGGACATTAACCCTCATCTGGGACTTTTCCGAATCCATCACATATGGAGGATTGCTGACGATCATGTTGAACTTACCGAAAGTCCCTGGAGGTCCGGCCAGGACATCCGCCTTTGTAAAACCAGGTGCCGAGGCTTTCATGCGGGTCAGTTCTTCTACGAACACCTGACTGGCTGCAACATCCAGAGCATCGTCCGAGATATCGACGCCGACGACCATTGCACCTGGCATTTCCAATGCAAGTGTCCAGGCGATACATCCGCTTCCGGTACACAGGTCCAGTATCTTTGGCCGAGTGTCTGCCGTAAACATGGAACGTCCGGTTTCAATGATCTCACGACACAGCATCTCGGTTTCCGGACGAGGGATCAGCACTGAAGGATCTACGTTAAAGTCACGCCCATAAAAATGAGCCTTACCTATTATATATTGCAACGGCTCACCTGACGCCATCCTTTCAAAGGCCTCGATCGACTCAAGTACGATTTTCTCTGGAACCTCAATCGAAGGTTCCAGGATATGGGCCATACGTCTTATGCCATGAACATCCTCAAGATACAGCATGACCATCTCACGTGCTTCCCTGTCGGGATATAGCACAGAGATGGTCTGTACACCTTTATCTATCAGTTCTTTTATCAGCATCCGATCATGCGTTGTCTATGACGGTCGAAAGGAAGTCGGTCATTGACATGCCCGCTGCGCGGACCATCTGAGGTACGAGGGATGCAGAAGTCATTCCTGGGATTGTATTTACCTCAAGGAAATAAAGACCGTCCTCCGAACTTATGTAGTCCACCCTTACCAGACCGGCACATCCCAGGTGAGAATATATCTTCTTCGACACTTCCTGGATCTGCTCCCTGAGGCTGTCAGGGATGTGTGCAGGGCACACTTCACGACTATGACCGTTGTACTTGGCCTCATAGTCAAAGAATTCATTGTCAGTGATTATCTCTATGACTGGGAGGGCGACGTTTTCCTTGCCGTCAAAATATACGGCACATGTGAGTTCGCGTCCGACTACAGCGGCTTCAGCTATGAGCATGTTACCTTCTGAGAATGCATATTCTACAGCCTTGTCAAAATCTTCGATCCTCTTGACCTTTGTGACTCCGAAACTGCTTCCGCCATCTGTAGGCTTGACGAACATAGGAAGTCCCAGTTTCGCAACAGCTTGTTCTGCAAGATCTTCATGACACTCTCCCTTGCGCAGGAATATGTCGTCAGCACACTTGACATAGTCAACATCCTTCAGGTAGCTCTTGCATGAGAACTTGTCAAATGTGATTGCGGACACAAATGCGTTGCATCCGCTGTGAGGGACACCGATCATCTCCAGATAGCCCTGCATAAGTCCATTTTCGCCCGGTGCACCATGCTGCATGATGTATGCAAAGTCAAACTTGACCTTTTTTCCATCGACCACCGCTGAGAAATCAGTCTTTTCCACGGTCGGACGTACACCTTCCGGCAGAGCCACTCTCTCCTGACCCTTCCTTCTATATGCCACTACGGACCATTCTCCCGATCTGGCAAATATCTCATATACATCAAAACGGCTTCCATCCATCTGCGAAGCAGTGAATTCCCCACTTCGCACAGATACCTCCCACTCGGAAGAATCGCTGCCATATATGACAGCCAAAGAATTATAATCTTTCATCTTATTCAAAATATTGTTCTGCATCCTCATCATCAAAGACAGGACTTCCATATGTATCCTCAGGAATTGTGGAAGTACCGGAATCCCTCATCTCCTCTCCAGTGCAGCTAAGGTCGATTTCCTGACCTACAGGCTTATCAAAAGCAACCTTATCATAATACTCGGACAGAGTCGGATCTTTCCTGACCTTCTGCATGAAAAGTCCCCATATAGGCAAGGCGGAACCGGCACCTCCACCATAACGTATCATCTTGAAGTGGATCTGTTCATTCTCAAATCCGGTCCAGACTCCGGCAGTCAGCTGAGGAGTATAGCCGATGAACCATCCGTCCGCATTGTTATTGGTCGTTCCTGTCTTTCCTGCAATCTCACCGGTAAGTCCGAAACGGCTTCTGAGTGCATAGCCGGTACCGCTGTTGACTACACCCTGCATCAGGTTTGCCATCAGGTATGCGGTCTGGTCACTGACAGCCTCCGTTTTCTTCGTAGCAAAGGAAGCCAGCAGATTACCCTCATTATCCTCAATTCTTGTAACAAAGAGAGGCCTTACATAGACACCCTTAGACGGGAAAGTATTGTAAGCCGCAACCATTTCGTACAGAGAAATATTGGCTGAACCTACACATAGAGGCGGCACCGGATCCAGAAAACTTCCGACTCCCATCTTCCTCATCATCTCCACCATGGCCTCAGGGCCATACTGCTTCATCAGATATGCGGATATGTTGTTGGAACTCTTTGCCAATCCCCACTTCAGGGTCACCATATTTCCTATATATTCATCCCTGTCCGTACTCTTTGGGGTCCATATCTTATCTTCCTCTATTATGAACGTCTGAGGCACATTTGCGACCTCATCACAAGGAGACATTCCCTCCTGCATGGCAAGAGTGTACAGGAACGGTTTGATGGTTGAGCCTACCTGCCTTTTACTCTGACGTGCATTGTCATATTGGAAAGCCTTGAAGTCCGGACCTCCGACATATGCCTTGATTTCTCCGTTATCAGGAGTCATGGCTATGAACGAACTGCGGATATGGCTTTTATAATAACGGATGGAATCATCCGGAGTCATGACCGTATCAATCTCTGTCCTCTCACTTCCATTCCAGGCAAAGACCTTCATTTCCTGAGGCACCGCAAAGGTCCTGTAGATTTCGTCGTCACTCTTTCCGGCCTTCCTCAAGTTCCTGTATCTGTCACTGTCACGACGCGCCGCCTTCATGAGGTTATTTACCATGGAAGAAGATGTCTCCTCAGAGAACGGCACATTCTTCAGCTTTGGAAGTCCCTCATTGAAGACCTGCTGCAGATCTCCTCCCAGATGCTCTGCAACAGCCTCCTCGGCATATTGCTGCATCTTTGGATTGATGGTCGTATATATCCTCAAGCCATCACGATATAAGTCATACTTGGACCCGTCAGGCTTGAAGTTCTTGTTCAGCCAGCCATAAACAGGGTCTTCTGCCCACTGCAGAGAATCAACCTTATAGTCCTCATATTGCTTATACGATGAGCGTACCGGTTTTGACGCACTCATGGTACGCTTCAGCATCTCTCTGAAATAGAGAGCAGTACCTGCCGTATGATCCTGGACACGATAAGACAATGTAATCGGTATCTTCTTCACAGAATCCGCAACGTGCTTTGAAATGTAGCCAGCCTTCTGCATTTGGGAAATCACAAAGTTCCTGCGCCTGAGGGACTGTTCCGGATGCGATGCCGGATTGTATCTTGAAGGCTTGTTGACCAGACCCACCAAGGTAGCACTCTGTTCGATATTGAGTTCGGAAGGTTCCTTGTCAAAATAAGTCCTCGCAGCAGATTTGATTCCGTATGCATTGCTGCCATAGAACACCTGGTTGAAATACATGGTGATTATCTCATCCTTGGTGTAGCTTCGTTCAAGCCTGACGGCAGTTCCCCACTCTGTAAGCTTGATTCCAAGCATTGTAGTGATCTTCTGGAGAGTTCCCATGGAGCTGAGGTCCTTTCGAGGATAGAGGGTCTTCGCCAGCTGCTGGGTCACCGTACTTCCTCCTCCCTGGCTGGAATCACCCCCAAGAAGGGTCTTGAACATCACACGGCCCAGACTTTTGAAGTCAATTCCGGAATGGTCATAGAAACGGACATCCTCGGTAGCGACCAGAGCCTGGATCAGATATGGAGACAGTTCATCGTATGAAACATAGGAACGGTTTTCAATGTGGAAGGTGGAGAGGACCGTTACGCCATCATCTGCGATGACCTGGGTGGCCAGATTGCTCTCCGGTCTCTCAAGTTCCTCGAACGAAGGTATATCTGCACACAGCCATATCCATAATATGAATCCGGCAATCGTCAGAATCGGCAGGGAGAACAAAGACCAGAATGTTATGATTATGATTTTCCTGGCCTTTGGAGTTATGTTCAGTTTCTTCGCCATAACAGTCATTTCATTATACAATCCCACAAAAATAACAACAAAATTTGGAAAATTGCCCTGATTGTGACTTACTTTGCACTTTCTTTTTGAAAAAAGAGGAGTCAAGAGCATGAAGGAAGGAAAAAATCTAGTTATCGTTGAGTCTCCTGCAAAGGCAGGCACAATACAGAAGTTTCTCGGAGAAAACTTTATAGTAAAATCCAGCTTTGGTCACATTCGCGATCTGAACGACAGTGAATTGAGTATTGACGTGAACGAGGGTTTCAAGCCGGAATACGTAATACCTGCTGACAAGAAGAAAGTGGTCGCTGACCTTAAGAAAGCAGCAAAAGAGGCTGAGACAGTATGGCTTGCATCCGATGAAGACCGCGAGGGAGAAGCCATTTCATGGCATCTGTTCGAGACTCTCGGACTGAAGGAAGAGAACACAAAGAGAATTGTGTTCCACGAGATCACCAAGAGCGCCATCCTTAATGCTATCGAGAACCCGCGTCACATCGACATGAACCTCGTGAATGCACAGCAGGCGCGCCGCGTGCTGGACAGGCTTGTAGGTTTCGAGCTCTCACCTGTCCTCTGGAGAAAGATCCAGCCGAAGCTTTCTGCCGGCCGCGTTCAGTCAGTAGCACTGCGTCTGGTGGTGGACAAGGAAAGGGAAATCCTCAACTTCAGGAACGAACAATACTACAAGGTCGATGCAATCTTCCATCCGGAGGGAACACCTGAGAAGACACTGGTAAAGGCAACGCTTGACAGAAGGTTCCCGGACATGGAAAGCGCCCATGCATTCCTCGAAAAGTGCATAGGTGCCGAATTTGCGATTTCCGACATCGACAAGAAGGAAGGCACAAGAACGCCTGCTGCTCCGTTCACAACCTCCACCCTTCAGCAGGAGGCGGCACGTAAGCTCAGGCTTTCCGTAAGCCAGACAATGAGCATCGCACAGAAGCTGTACGAGCACGGACTCATCACCTACATGCGTACCGACTCCACCAACCTTTCGTCACTCGCGATCAACACCGCAAAACAGTTCATCTGCAACAACTTCGGAGAAGAATACTCTAGAGTAAGGCAGTACCGTACCAAGGCCAAGGGCGCCCAGGAAGCTCACGAGGCCATCCGACCTACCTATATAGAAAATACATCAATCGAAGGAACTCTGCAGGAGAAGAAGCTTTACGAACTCATCTGGAAACGCACTGTAGCTTCACAGATGGCAGATGCCCGCATCATGAAGACCGACATCAAGGTATCCTCTGATAAAGGAGAGGAGAAATTCAATGTACAGGCAAGCCAGGTTCTTTTTGACGGATTCCTCAAACTATATATGGAAAGTACCGACGAGCCTTCACAGGATGACGAGATGACCATCCTCCCTGAGATGACTATAGGAGACAGGATGTACGACAAGGAAATAACTGCGGAATGCAAGTTTACGGCAGCCCCTGCACGTTATTCAGAGGCCACCCTGGTTAAGAAGCTCGAGGAGCTCGGCATTGGACGTCCGTCAACATACGCCCCTACCATCTCTACCCTCACAAAGGGCAGAGGATATATCACCAAGGGAGACAAGACCGGCGAAAAGCATTCGGTAACAAACCTTTCACTTAAGAACGGGGGCATAAACACAAGTTCAAAGACAGAGACAGTCGGAGCCGAAAAGGGCAGACTTCTCCCGCAGGATATCGGAATGATCGTCACAGACTATCTGGTGAAGAATTTCGAGACCATCCTGGATTACGGATTCACCGCAAATGTAGAGAAGGATTTCGACCAGATTGCTGACGGAGAGATGAAGTGGAACAGCGTCATCGAGGATTTCTACTATCCTTTCCATACCAAGGTTCAGGATACTCTCAGCAGCAGAGAATACAACAACGTAAGCCGTGAACTCGGCGTCGATCCGTCTGACGGACAGCCGCTTGTGGCACGTTTCGGACAGTATGGACCTTATGTTCAGAAAGGCGAAGGGGATTCGAAGCAGTATGCAAGCCTCGGCGCCGGGCAGCTGATAGAAAGCATCACGCTCGAAGAGGCACTCAAACTTTTCGAACTGCCGCGCACCGTAGGAACTCACGAAGGCATCGACATCGTCTGCACAAAGGGACGTTTCGGACCATATATCAAGTATGGTGACAGGAACATTTCCCTGCCAAGGGGAACAGACCCGCTGAAAGTCGATCTGGACACATGTGTCAGATTGATAGAAGAAAGTGCAAACAAGAAGTCCGGAGGAGTTCTTGCAGAATACAGCGAAAGCGACATTCAGGTGATCAACGGTGCTTATGGTCCATATATCAAGCATGCCGGCAACAACTACAAGATACCTAAGGGCATCGATGCTGCAACACTTACAGAAGATAAGTGCAAGGAGATCATCGCCAGCACCGAGCCTACAGGGCGTAAGAAAAAACGTAAGTAAACTTTTGATTTGATATTTTTCGACCGCATTTATTGACGTTTTATATTTTGTCATTAAATTTGCGGTCGATTAACTTATAAATCATAACCGTCATGTCAACCTATCAGTTAGACAACATCGACCAGAAGATCCTTTCCTTCCTTGTAAAGAATGCAAGAATGCCTTTCCTGGAGATTGCAAGAGAGTGCAATGTTTCAGGAGCTGCTATCCATCAGAGAGTTAAAAGATTGGAACAGAACGGCGTGATCACAGGTTCCCGCCTGCTGGTGAAGCCTCAGGCATTGGGACTTAATGTATGCGCATTTGTAAGTGTATCTCTCTCGGAGGCCAATAAATATCCGGAAGCGATCGAGTCCTTCAAGAAGATTTCTGAGATTGTCGAGTGTCATTTCGTAACCGGAAAGCACGCTCTGCTGATCAAGCTATACTGCTTTGACCACGACCACCTGATGCAGATCCTCCTCAATACGATACAGAAGATCCCATATGTACAGCAGACCGAGACACAGATCTCGCTCGACCAGGCGATCGAACGTCAGGTGTGGGTGAAGGAATATCAGAACACCAGCTTCTCGGCTAGCGTGAAGAAGAACCGTAAAGAGAAAGAATAGCCTTTGCGAGGACCAGGTCGTCCTTCGTAGTGATCTTTATATTGAACCTCTCGCCGATAAGATATGAGAGGTTCTTTCCGTATTTTTCAACCACCGACGCATCGTCGGTGAAGGCTGTTTCATAGGCCTGGGAATAAGCCTGTTTGAGTACTTCAGAATGGAACACCTGAGGCGTCTGTGCTCCAAAGAGGACAGATCTGTCAACGCTCTGTCCCGGTATGGTTACAAGTTCATCTCCCCTCTTTTCAAGAACCTTCATCGTGTCAATGCACGGTATCACAGGAATCAATGCCGGAACATCTTCGGCTTTACGGAAAATCTCTGCGATGAATTTCTGCGAGACAAGAGGACGCACTCCGTCATGAACCGCAACAAGAGCTCCGTCAGGCACTCGCGACAAAGCGTTTCTTACTGAATGGAAACGGGTTATACCGCCTTTCACTATTATCTGAGGACAGATGAAGTTATGCTCCAGACAATAGTTCTTCCAGTATTCCACATGTGACTCAGGAAGCACTGTGATCACCTTTATTCCCGGCAACGCCTTGGCAAAGGCTTCGATTGTGCGATGGAGGATTGCCTTGCCTCCAAGTTCAATGAATTGCTTAGGGAGTTCGGATCCCATTCTGGCGCCGCTTCCGGCAGCCATTACTATGAGGTATTTTTTTCTGTCCATATAGTGAAAAATGTTCTGCAAAATTAAGTTTTTTTTGTAATTTTACGGCCTATTGTGATTAACAGATAATTTAGACAAAAAATATGGGATTTTCATTCTTTACACAAGAGCTTGCGATGGACCTCGGCACAGCGAACACCGTCATCTTCCAGAATGACCAGATCGTGCTTGACGAGCCAAGTATCGTAGCTATCGAAAACGGAACCGGAAAGGCCATTGCCCTTGGCCAGAAGGCGAAACTCATGCAGGAAAAAGAGAATCCGGGCATCAAGACCGTCCGTCCTATGAAGGATGGCGTCATTGCTGACTTCAACGCTGCAGAGCTGATGATACGTGGTTTCATCAAGCAGGTCAACAGCAAACGCAGATCTCTGTTCGCTCCTAACATCAAGATGGTGGTAGGTATCCCGTCGGGATCGACTGAAGTCGAGATCCGTGCGGTGCGCGACTCTTCAGAGCACGCGGGCGGACGTGACGTCTATCTGATTTATGAACCGATGGCTTCAGCCCTCGGTATCGGACTGGATGTCGAGGCTCCTAAGGGTAACATGGTTGTGGACATAGGAGGTGGTACTACAGAGATTGCAGTGATCTCCCTCGGAGGTATCGTAATTCAGGACAGCATCAAGGTGGCAGGTGACGTGTTCACCAGCGACATCCAGCAGTATCTCCGCCAGCAGCACAACATCCGTGTAGGTCAGGTTACTGCAGAAAAGATCAAGATCGCCATCGGAGCTGTCATTCCTGACCTGGATGATCAGGAACCGGAGCCATACAAAGTCACCGGCCCTAACCTCATGACAGCACATCCTGTGCATGCGACAGTGACCCACCAGGAGATCGCACATTGCCTTGACAAGTCTGTTGCACGAATCGAGGCAGGTATCCTCCATGTACTTGAGCAGACTCCTCCGGAACTGTATTCTGACATCGTCGAAAGCGGTATTCATCTTGCAGGTGGCGGATCTCTCCTCAGAGGTCTTGCAAAGCGTCTTACCGAGAAGGTCAACATTCCTTTCCACGTTGCAGAAGATCCGCTCAGAGCTGTTGCACGTGGTACCTGCATGGCACTCAAGAATACTGAGGACTTCACATTCCTCATGAGATAAGGTCTTGCAGAAAGGCAAATTCATAAAAAATTTATCTACCGCAGTTATCTTCATAGTTTTGGAGGTAGCTGCGTTGGGTATTCTCAACTATAACGGAACCCTGCAGCAGACTTGGTTTGCGCGTATCGGGCATGGATTCATGGGATCCGTGTGGGGAATGACTCAATCCATTTCAGATTATTTCTCCCTGGCAGACCAAAATGAGGCCTTGGCCAAGGAAAATGCCAGACTGTACCTTCTTCTGGTCGGGAAAGAGGAAGAAGCATTACAGGACAGTCTGGCTGCCATGGTTCCTGCTTGCGATACGATAGACGGATTTCACTACATTCCGACGAAGATCCGGAAGATTAGCAATAACTCCCAGCACAACTATATCATTCTGGACAAAGGTTCAGATGACGGTGTTGAAAACGGGTACGGCATCATCACCGCAAAGGGCGCAATAGGCATAATCGATGCTGTCAGTGAAAACTATTCCTACGCCCGTTCTTTCAAGAACCACCAGATGAGCATCAGTGCGCGTCTGGGCAGAAACGGAGCAGTGGGCACCATGAACTGGGACGGAGTCAGCCGGAACAAAGCCATTCTGAAGGAAATACCACACCACATTCAGATCAATCTCGGGGATACGGTTTACACAAGCGGATATTCTGCGATATTTCCTGCCGGAATTCCACTAGGAACGACAGGCAGGACGAAGATCGTAAACGGATCCACATATGAAGTTGAAGTCACGCTCTTCGAAGATTTCAACTCACTTAGATATGCCATCATTGTAGGTTTTGCAGACAATGATGAGGTACACAACCTGGAAAAACAGATGCAATGAAGATAAGCCAACATTTCGGAACTCTCTACACTTTGCTTGTGGTTGGACAGATCATTCTGTGCAACTACAGCGATTTCGGGCCGTATGTCATGCTTACGATGCTTCCTGCAATGGTGCTGTGCATGCCGACCGGCATGAGCACGATCACGACCATGGTCATTGCATTCTTCACAGGACTTTCAGTAGACTGGCTTGCCGAAGGTCTGCTTGGTCTTAATGCCGCAGCTCTGGTACCTGTGGCTCTTGCACGCAAGCAGATAATCAGAATGTTTCTCGGAGAAGACATTCTCTCTCGAGGAGACAGGTTCTCATATAGAAAGAACGGATTTGCAAAGATTTCAGCAGCTCATAGCTTATGCATCATCCTGTTCATGGCTGTCTATATCACTCTTGACGGTGCAGGGACTCTCCCGCTTTGGTTCTGTCTGACCAAAGGAGGCATCTCAGCTGCCTGCAGTTTCATTCTTGCCGTCATTGTGACAAACATCCTGTGCGCCGATGAAAAGAAATAGGAGGGACATGCAATGAAGCTCGACAGAGAGAACAAGCTCCTCATCGGTCTATGCGCGATGGCAGGTATCCTGATCGTCAAACTGTTCAGCATCCAGATTCTGGATCCCAGCTACAAGAAACTTGCAGAAGACAATACCAAGGTATATACCACAATATACCCTACCAGGGGCATCATCTACGACAGGGACGGAAAGATTCTGGTAGGAAACAAGGTGGCATATGATCTCATGGTCACTCCTACAGAAGTCAGCGAATTCGACACATTGGCTCTGGCTGAAGTCCTGGGAACCGATCCGGAGTTCATTAAGAAGAAGATGCAGGAGTTCAAAGAGAACAGGAGGAAAATCGGATTCCAGTCTGTCATCCTGATGAAGAAGCTCTCTCCGGATGTATACATGAAATTTGCAGAAGTAGCATATCTGTTCCCCGGATTCAGAGGACAGGCGCGAAGCCTGCGCGAATATCCATACAATGCAGGAGGAAATCTGCTCGGATATGTATCCGAGGTAGACGAGACATATCTCAAGAGACATCCTGAGGAATATATAGCCGGAGACTATGCCGGAATGACCGGAATTGAAGCCGCAAGGGAAAAGGAACTTCGAGGAGAGAAAGGGTACAATGTCTGGCTCAGAAACTCAAAGAACAAGATCGAGTCACGTTTCAGGAACGGCGAAGAGGACAAGGAAGCCATCCCAGGCAATGATATCGTCACGACAATTGATGCAGAGCTGCAGAATTACGGGCAGGAACTGATGAGGAACAAGGTAGGAAGCCTTATTGCAATAGAACCGTCGACCGGTGAGATTCTGGCAATGGTTTCAAGTCCGGGTATCGACGTAGAAGTACTTGCAGACTTCGGTCAGCACTACAACGACATACTCAATGACCCATACAAGCCGATGTTCAACAGAACTGTCCAGGCGCCATATCCTCCCGGATCGGTGTTCAAGCTTGTAAACGGTCTCATCGGCCTTCAGGAAGGTGTATTCACTCCTTCTACACGTTACCCGTGCACGATGGGCTACTACTACAGCAAGACCCGCAAACTGGGGTGCCATTCACACAAATCCCCGATAAATTTTGAAGAGTCGATCATGATGTCATGCAATGCATACTTTTGCTATGTCTTCAAGGATATCATAGAGAACAGGAAATACAAAAGCATAGACGAGGGTCTGAACAAGTGGAGAGAGTATGTGTCCAGTTTTGGATTTGGAAAGCCTCTGGGAAGCGACATTCCGTCAGAACTTTCCGGTTTCATACCTGATGCCGAATATTACAACAAGGTATATCGCAAAGGAGGCTGGAGGGCATCCACCATCATTTCACTTTCCATCGGTCAGGGAGAAATAGGCTGCACTCCCCTGCATCTTGCAAATCTTTGCGCAACTCTTGCAAACCGAGGCCACTACTATATACCGCACATTGTAAAGGATTCGGAGAACGTCACGATAGATCCAAAATACAAAGAGAAACATTATACATTGATCGATACCACGCATTTCCAGAAGGTAATCGGAGGAATGTATCGTGCAGTCAACAGCGGATTTGGATCCGGCGGAACAGCGAGCATAGCTGCAGTCAAAGGATTGGAGATCTGCGGAAAGACAGGAACAGCACAGAATCCGCACGGAGACGACCACTCTGTGTTCATATGTTTCGCACCAAAGGACAATCCTAAGATTGCCGTTGCTGCGTATGTGGAAAACGGAGGATTCGGAGCGTCATATGCTGCACCTATCGCATCCCTGCTCACAGAAATGTACCTGACTGGAGAAATATCCGGAGAAGAGCGTAAGGGGCTGGAGAAGAAAATGATGGAGGCAGACCTTATGAACAAGTAAAGACCTACTGATGAGAGACTTGAGAGGAAATAGTTCCAGAGGACTGAGGTCCACGATAGATTGGAAGCTGATATTGATTTATCTGCTTCTTATCCTTGTCGGCTGGGCCAACATCTACTCTTCGGTACAGTCTACTGAATCGACTGCCCTATTGGATTTCTCGAACAGAAGCGGAAAGCAGTTCATATGGATCCTTGCATCTATAGGTCTCGCAATCATCATACTTTTTATAATCAACCCACGCGCTTACGAGGGACTGGCCATGCCGATATATCTGTTTGCCGTCTTCCTGCTTCTGGCTGTGATTGTCCTGGGAGTGGAAGTCAAGGGATCGCGGTCATGGTTTGAATTCGGCCCCATAAGATTCCAGCCTGCGGAAATATCCAAGATATCCACATCCCTGATGCTGGCCGCCATAATGAGTCAGCTCAACTACAGGATCAGCAGGTTCAAGGACTTCATGATAACCGCTCTGGTCATTCTCGTGCCGATGGGCATAATCATCATGCAGAGCGAGACAGGATCCGCACTGGTATATGTAGGATTCATCTTCATGCTGTATAGAGAGGGGCTTTCAGGATGGCTCATATTCATGATCGGAATGGCTATACTGCTCTTCATCCTGACACTGACAGCATCCAGTTATGTAGCACTTACGGTACTAGTTGGAGTAAGCTCACTACTTATATTCCTATATTCAGGCAGAGGAAAATGGTGGATAATCATCGGTATTCCTGTCATAACCGCACTTGCTGTCCTGCCTGACATTCTGCCTGAGGACTTCTTCCTCACTCCGACCAATATCATCATCGCGACGATAGCACTGTTGATCCCGATTGCAGCATACATTGCATTCAGAGAAAGGAACAGATTCATTCAGATGTCCCTGATCGCACTGATCGGCGGCATCCTGCTGGTCTTCTCCACTGACTACATCTTCAACAATGTACTTCAGGAGCATCAGCGAAAAAGAATCGAGGTGCTGCTGGGAATGAAGGAGGACCCATCCGGAGTAGGATACAATGTAAACCAGTCCAAAATCGCCATCGGATCCGGAGGCCTGTTCGGCAAGGGCTACATGAACGGTACACAGACGACCTTCGGCTTCGTGCCCGAACAGAGCACCGACTTCATATTCTGCACAATTGGAGAAGAGTGGGGATTTATAGGATGTACAGCCGTGATCCTGCTGTATGTGCTGCTGATCTGGAGGATAATACGCAGCGCAGAGAGAAGCAGGGAGGCATTTACCAGAATCTACGGATATTGCGTCGCCTGCTGCATCTTCATGCACCTTTTCATAAATGTGGGAATGACCCTCGGCCTGATGCCGGTCATCGGCATACCCCTGCCTCTGGTCAGCTACGGAGGTTCATCCCTCTGGGCATTCACCATCATGATCTTCATCTTCATCGCCCTCGACCGCAACGAAAGGAAGTATTTCTAACGTCCTCCTGACCGCCCCACTGTCATCCTGAGCGTCAGCGAAGGATCTTTAACTCTGACCGCCTCTCTGTCATCCTGAGCATCTCACTGTCATCCTGAGCGAAGCGAAGGATCTTGAACACTGACCGCCACACTGTCATCCTGAGCGCCACACTGTCATCCTGAGCGCAGCGAAGGATCTTAAACACTGACCGCCACACTGTCATCCTGAGCGCAGCGAAGGATCTTCTGCTCTACTGGAAACCTATAGCAAAACCCTTGGGAGGGCCAAGATGTAACACAGCGCACAAATTGCCGATTCATACTCCCAAGGGTACATAATAACGCACCAGTAGGAGTCACAATATGCCACAGAACGCACCAGAGCATGATCTCCTTTCCCAAGGGTTTCGCAACAGAGATAAACAATGACTTGCATGAACCGCAGCTGGCTAAACGCCAACCTCTCCACACAAAAGTAATTCCCAACAGATAGAAAAGGCCGCAAAGGCACCCCGCCGCCTCGCGAACATGGTCACGTAACTCCCTCACCCTCAGCAACATAACTATCAACACGGTGGGCATTTTTAACCCACCGTATTGATAGTCAAACGATTAATAGACAGTGCATTACGTGTCCATAAACAAACCATTTCAAGGTGACTAAAAGACAACAGCCAGGCGCGAGGAGAGCCCTTTGGGGTCGAGCTCCCCGCAGCGCCTGAGCTGTAGTCGTCGGAGACCGTATATTCCGACGACGGTGCCGCGCTCAACATACCAGATTTCTCCACTCGCTCCGCTCAGTCGAAATGACAGTGGGAGGCTCGATCGAAATCGACAAAGTCGCTTGAGCGCCTCTCTGTCATCCTGACCGCCACACTATCATCCTGAGCGATAGCGAAGGATCTTTACACTATTTTCAAGAAAACAGTTCCGTCCTATTTTTTCTCATCAAGGACCGGGCGGACACTGAGGCCGCAGGAAATGTTATACCAATGAACTGAATGGTAGTTTCCCAACTCAGAAAATGTCAGACACACCGCATTATTGTAATGAAGACGATGGTAACAACGGTTAGAACTCCAATAGTGACCGAATGCACCGACGCTGATAAGCGAATCATGGTGACAACCAGAGGCAGGGAGGAAAATGCTGTTACCATTGGGAGCGGTTACCATGTAGCCTTTATGACGATTTTGGGTTGTCCAAGTCCAATCGCAGTTATCTATCAGCTCCTGAAATTCTTCCTTGGTCGGCAAACGCCAGCTACCTCCCCAGTTTGCAAAGGCAGTGTCTATGAACGAACGAGGAATCGGCGAAGGGTATATATCGCAAAAATAATAGCCAATATCACAACTACCCCAGCCATAATAGTTTCCATAATCTCCGGGCTTTGAAGCACCTACGTTGCACGTCGCCCATTTCAAACCCGATGGAAGACCCAGGTCGACATATCCTTGATCATTATGGTAACCAGTGGGTGCAACACAATCATCATTATCCGAATCTTTAGATAGTCCGAATAAGTTGCCTAGTAATGACTTCCATTTACTGGATTTCTTTTTGGAGGATGGAAGGGACATCTTGGATGAAGAAGAATCTTTACCTTTATCCAAAACAGTACTATCTGTAACCGGATTGACTGACGGTTCAGGTTTCGTATCTTTTGATTGAATGACAGCAGAGGATGGATTTAAATTATTATTGCTGATCTTGACTTGAATGTCCTGCAAGGCCGAATCCAGAATAGCAAGGAACTCCTTTATACTCTGTGGGCGGTCCTTGCGACGGGGTTGCATAGATTTTTCGATTACAGATACGAATTCCGAAGGAACAGAAGGTGGGAATGCCGGAAGACCATCTTCGTATACATCGTTTGCATCCGGTGGAGTCTGGCCGGTCACCAATTTATAGAAGGTTGCACCCAATGCATAGATATCGGTAGCTGGAGTAAACTGAGACACTCCGCCGGCCTTGCCCTGCTCCAACGGAGCATAGCCACGGCTCAGACCCACCGGAGTCGAGCTGGTCTGACTGCCGCCTTCACCATCATAGTGTTTAGAGACGCCAAAATCGATCAGCACAGCATTGCCGCTCTCATCCAGAAGAATATTTGACGGCTTGACGTCCAGATGCATCGTATTGCGCTTGTGGAGATAAGAGAGGGCTGATGCGATCTGACGGATGTAGTCGGAGGCTTCGTCAACAGACAAAGGGAGATCTAGAGACGACAGAGAACCGCCGTCATGGTACTCCATCACATAGTAGGCAGTACCGTTCTCCTCGAAGACATCGTGGATATTGACGATATTGGGGTGTCTGAGCGAAGCTATGGTCTTTGCCTCACGGATGAACTTCTCCTTGAAGCGGATGACAGTCTGGCGGCTGCCGCTGGTGCCAAGGGTGACAGAAGATGTGTCGGCATCACGCTCACAGAGATCCTTCATGAAGAACTCCTTGATCGCCACCTTGCGGTCTAGACCTGACTGGACAGCCAGATATGTGATGCCAAAACCGCCCTGACCGAGCAGTTTCTCTATCCTGTATTCGCCGCGCTTAAGGACGGCACCGTTTTTCAGATGCATGATGATTTCGGGTTGTCTATTGAATTGCAGCCCAAAGGTAGCATTTTATTGACTGACAAGCAAACCGGCAAATGTTATTGTACGAAATGGTGGGATTTATGTATGAAATGACGGGTGGCAGGTCTGGTGAGTAGATTTCTCCACTCGCTACGCTCGGTCGAAATGACAGTGGGCGGCTCGGTCGAAATGACAGTGGGGCGAACGGTCGAAATCGATGAAGCCGCTTGAGCGCCAGCGAAAGAAATGACAGCAAAACCCTTGGGAGGACCGAGATGGCACACAGCGCACAAAATGCAGATTCAAACTCCCATGGGTGCAGAACCATACACCAGTAGGAGTCGCAACATGCCACAGAATGCACCAGAGCACGATCTCCCATGCCAAGGGTTTTGCTAAAGAGATACACAATGACTTGCATGCACCGCAGCTGGCGAAACGCTAACTTCTCCACACAATAGTAATTCGCAACAGATAGAAAAGACCACAAAGGCACCCCGCAGCCTTGCGAACATGGTCACGTAACACCCTAACGCTCAGCAATATAACCATCAACACGGTGGGTCAAAAATACCCACCGTGTTGATAGTCAAACAATTCATAGACAAGGCATTACGTGTCCATAAAACTCTAACTTTCGGGGTCACCTGAACATTCGGGGTGACGGATTAAAAGTTCAATGTGGACATTTGGGGTGATATTCGGGCAACAGCCAGGCGCGAGGAGAGCCCTTCAGGGTCGAGCTCCCCGCAGCGCCTGCGCTGTAGTCGTCGGAGACCGTATATTCCGACGACGGTGCCGCGCTCAACATACAGATTTCTCCACTCGCTCCGCTCGGTCGAAATGACAGTGGGGGGCTCGATCGAAATCGACAAAGTCGCTTGAGCACCAGCGAGAGAAATGACAGCGGGCGGAATGGTGTGAAAGATGTTTCGCTTCGCTCAACATGACAACTTGAGCATCTCGAACAACATGTCATCCTGACCGCCCACTGTCATCCTGAGCGTTCCTCTGTCATCCAGAGCGAAGCGAAGGATCTTTTAACCCAAACTGAAACATGTGCTTAAAGGGTAAATTTTACTATCCTTCGAGCCGGCACATATGCATAACGGACGATAAACAGGTTCACATACTGAGCGTGGCCATAGTGCAGATGGGTCTGCACTATGGCCACGCCCGATAAAACATCCGGATCCGACTGATCCGTTTACTCTCCGTAGAGATAGCGATGCTGCTCGGGAGTGAGGGTATCAATTTCGCAGCCCCAGTATGCGAGCTTACGGCGTGCGACCTCCTGATCGATTTCTAGCGGAACGTCGTTTACCATGCTGCCTGGCTCACGTGAGACCTTGTCGCGGTTCTCTACAAGATACTTTGCACTGAGGGCCTGGATTGCAAATGACATGTCCATGATTTCAGCCGGATGTCCGTCGCCGGCTGCAAGATTGACTAGACGTCCCTCTGCAATGATATATATCTTGTTGCCGTTCTCAAGGGTGTAACCGATGATATTCCTGCGGGCAGGCTTGACCTCCTTTGCCATTTCACGAAGACCTGCAACGTCCACCTCGCAGTCGAAGTGTCCTGCGTTACAGCAGATTGCGCCGTCCTTCATCTTCATGAAATGATCCCCGGTGATGACCCCGTCACAGCCTGTAACAGTCACGAAGATGTCACCCAGGCATGCAGCCTGCTCCATCTTCATCACCTTGAATCCGTCCATCACAGCCTCCATCGCCTTGATCGGATCAACCTCTGTAACGATCACCTCGGCACCAAGACCCTTTGCACGCATTGCTACGCCCTTGCCGCACCATCCGTAGCCCGCAACAACTACATTCTTTCCAGCAACGATAAGGTTGGTCGTACGGTTGATACCGTCCCAAACCGATTGACCTGTGCCATAACGGTTGTCAAAGAGATGCTTGCAGTCTGCATTGTTGACAAGCATCATAGGGAACCGGAGTGCCCCTGCCTTGTTGAGCTGGACAAGCCTGAGAATACCGGTAGTGGTCTCTTCGCAGCCTCCTATAACATTCGGAATCAAGTCCTTGAACTCAGTGTGCATAAGATTCACCAGATCACCGCCATCATCGATGATGATGTTCGGACCGACTTCAAGCACCCTGCGGATATGCTCCTCGTATTCTTCAGGTGTGGCATCATACCATGCGAACACATTCAGACCGGCCTGAACCAGTGCAGCTGCCACATCATCCTGGGTAGACAGAGGATTGCTGCCAGTCACATACATCTCAGCACCACCAGCTGCAAGGACCTCGCACAGATATGCGGTCTTCGCCTCAAGATGTACCGAAAGAGCCACCTTCAGTCCCTTGAAAGGAAGTGATGACTTGAACTCCTCTTCGAGTCCGTTAAGAAGAGGCATGTGATGCCTTACCCAATCAATTTTAAGACGGCCGTCCTGCCAAAGCTGTATGTTTCTGATTTCGCTTGCCATGATATTTAAGTTTTTCGGACGCAAAGATAGTCTTTTTTAACCACAAAAAACGGAGTTTCGCCACGTTGACGGATTTTTGACGGATTGTAACAGAAAATATTTTGGCAATTTGACAGATAAGGGTAATTTTGTGACATGAAACTTTTGATAGGAAAGACAGCATTGGTGACAGGCGCCACAAGAGGTATCGGCAGAGCTATCGCACTTAGATTTGCAGCCGAGGGCGCGAACGTCGCGTTTACATATAGGTCTCAGAACGAGGCTGCTCAGTCCCTCATGGCAGAGATTGAAGCTATGGGAGTACAGGCAAAAGGATATTCTTCTGATGCAGCGTCATTTGAAGACGCCCACGCAGTAGTTGAAGATGTGAAGGCCGTATTCGGAAGGATCGATATCCTTGTAAATAATGCGGGCATCACAAAGGACGGACTGATGATGAGGATGGACGAAGCACAATGGGATGCCGTAATCGACACAAACCTGAAGTCAGCTTTCAACTTCATCCATGCATGCACCCCGATAATGGCAAGACAGAGAGGCGGAAGCATCATCAACATGTCTTCAGTTGTCGGAGTCGCAGGAAATGCAGGCCAGTGCAACTATGCCGCATCAAAGGCCGGCCTCATCGGACTGTCAAAGTCAATTGCAAAGGAAATGGGCCCGCGCGGAATCCGCTCCAACTGCATCGCTCCTGGCTTCATTGCAACGGATATGACCAGCGCACTGCCTGAGAACGTACGTCAGGAATGGGAGAAGCAGATTCCTATGCGCAGAGGAGGTACTCCGGAAGATGTAGCAGGTGTCGCACTCTTCCTTGCCAGCGAACTCTCATCCTACGTTACAGGGCAGGTCATCAGCTGCTGCGGAGGAATGAATTAGATTTGAAACCACACACACATTTTTTTCTTAACAAGCACAATCGTATTTGCTTAAAACCTAAACCCACGCGGGCCGGCAGTTCTTGCCGGTCCGTTTTCTTTATTACATCACGAATAATGCAGATTCGGCCACATTTTTCTTTTTTTTAAACAACTTTTTTCTTTTTTTTAAACAGAGTCCTAGGGATTTTGCATAGGTTAGCAAAATGGAGTTGAAGAAAAATATCAAGCGCACGGGGCTGGCGGTGGCGGATCTGCTGCTGCCTCGGGTATGCGTCGTATGCGGAGGGCGTCTGCTGCTCGACGAAAATCATATCTGCCTGCATTGCCTTGCCGACATTCCTCTGACATATTTCTGGGAGAGGGATCACAATCCGATGGCAGACAGGTTTAATGCCGTGATTCAAGACGGGATCATGGAAACAGACGGACAAGACATCGTATATGAAAGATATGCCCACGCTGCGGCATTGTTCTATTTCAGCAGCGACGCCCCATACAGACATATCCTGTACGCACTGAAGTATCAAGGGCGCACTGACCTCGGACGGCATTTCGGTAAGATGCTCGGAGTCAGACTGGCATCGGCAGAGGCATTCGGGGATGTTGACTGTGTAGTACCGGTGCCACTTCATTGGTTCAGGCGCTGGCGCAGAGGATACAATCAGGCTGAAATCATAGCTGAAGAGGTTGCACTGGCCCTTGGCACTGAAGTCAGAACCGATATTCTCAAGAGGGTCCGCAGGACCAGGACACAGACAAAGATGAACGTAGAGGAAAAGGGAATCAATGTTGCGGGAGCATTCCGTGCATATCGGAAAGGCGCCTCACCGAAGCACATCCTGATTATCGATGACCTTTTCACTACCGGCTCGACCGTCTGCGCCTGCTTCACGGCCCTACGTGCGGTCTTCCCGCCCTCGGTCCGCATCAGCGTCGCTACTTTGGGGTTTGTGGGAGGGGCGTAGGCACGAAATACGGCGCCTGCTAGCGATCACTTTCCTTTGACCACAACCTTTTCCTTGGGTATCAGATAATACTTGACGACGTCCTTGGCGACAGTTTCGTTCGGAACGAGGACCAGGTCTGCCCTGCGGACTGCCCAACCGGTAAGGTGATGCATCTTGTGAAGCTGGAACCACGAATAGCCATGATTCCAATCCGAGAGGTAGCTAAGATCGTCCACCTCGACTATTTTCCTGCCTTCGCTGTCCTTATATTTCTTCATTCCGTTCACCTTGGTGACGCAAAGATACAGAAGAATCGCTACATATTTCCAATTTTTACATTATCTTTGCACCCGGATCGCTCTGGTGGTGGAATAGGTAGACACGCGGGACTTAAAATCCCGTGGACAGAAATGTCCGTACGGGTTCGATTCCCGTCCGGAGCACATCAAATCCCTCTTGGAAGTTATTCTGAGAGGGATTTTTGCATATGTCTGTTCGGTGGTTACCACCAAAAAAACGAGGTAAATCAAATGCACTTCTCACTTCTATGGACACGCAACCGCCTGGCAATCAGCAAGATAACCACCAACACGGTGGGACAAAATACCCCACCGTGTTGGTGGTTATTTCTCTGGCATTCAGGGATTTGCGTGTCCATACCGAATAGGGCTGAGCGAAAAAAATGGGTGAGGCAGATATGGAGTGAGTCAACATCTTTTTGTTTATATTTGCAAGGATACCTTTAATGATTTAGCGATGACAGGTTTGGGTCTGGTGATAATGGCATGCATCCTTGGCGGTCTGGCGGGGGTGCAGTACGTTCCGCAGGTGGAGAAGCCTGCACGTCCGAAAATGGAGACGCTTGCCGTGGAGGCAAGGGAGGGATATGAATGCCGCTATGTGGAATTCACGGTAGAAAAGAGCAGGGACGGAGCGGAGCGGATAAGGGCATATCTGCTTGTACCTGACCATGCATCCAGGAGGGACAGGCGGCCGGCGGTCGTCATGCTCCACGATCACGGGGCTCGTTTTGACATCGGAAAGGAAAAGCTTGTGAAGCCTATGGCGTCCATCCTGGACGACGTCACAGGAGATCACATCATGAAATCATCACAGCAGTGGATAGACAAGAATTTCGACGGGGTCTATCTGGCCGATTCGCTTGCCTCTCTGGGCTATGTCGTGCTGGCTGCGGATGCACTATACTGGGGCGAACGGTCTTCGGATGACGCACAGCGATGGTCAGAGTTGACATATGGAGATCACGAACATACCAGGTCGCTGAAAGACAGCATAAAGGTTCTGAAGAACAAGGTCTATGACGGACAGAAGACACTGTACGACGAACTGTATTCGAAAGGTGTGATCTGGGCGGAGAAGATGCTCCGCGACGACATCGCTTCAGTGGGACTGCTGAAGTCACTTCCATACGTGGACAAGGACAGGATCGGAGCATTCGGCTTTTCGATGGGAGCCCACAGATGCTGGATGCTGGCCGCATTCTGCAAGGATGTCAGATGCGGAGTCGCACTTTCATGGATGACCAGCCAGGAACCTGGCGAGAGGATGAAGGCATCCGACTATTCGATGGCGGTGATGCCGATGAGGGAGCAGATGGATTTCGGCGACATCGGAATGTTCCTGGCTCCCAAGCCGATGCTCTTCTTAGGCGGCACAGCCGACCACCTGTTTCCGAAGGAAAAGGTGACGAAGGCATACGACAAGCTCCGGGGTCACTATTCGGAATGCCCGGAGAATCTCCAGACATTGTTCTTCGAAGGCGGACACCACTGCGGCAAGGACGTCCAGTCCATAATAGTACGCTACCTCGACGAGAATCTATAGGCTTGATATGCACGTCTCGGAAAAAATGCCTTGTTTTTCCGAGACAATGTATCTTTTCCCTTAAATCACCCCAAAAACAGCCATCGAGTCGGAAAAACAAACCGATTTTTCCGACTCGATGAGAATTGAGAGTGCCGCTGACTTGAATACTAGAAATTGAAGTATCTGTCTGCGTTGTTGTATGCTATGTCCTTGACCATCTGGTGCAGGAATTCCATCTCGCTCTTAGGTAGCTTTCCGTTCTGGATGTCTTCGCCGATGAGGTTGCAGAGGATTCTGCGGAAATACTCGTGACGAGGATATGAAAGGAAGCTGCGTGAGTCTGTGAGCATTCCGACAAAGCGGCTGAGAAGACCGAGAGACGAAAGCGCATTCATCTGCTTCTTCATGCCGTCTTCCTGATCGAGGAACCACCATCCCGAACCGAGCTGGATCTTGCCTGGACATGTGCCGTCGTTGAAGGTGTATGCCATGGTAGCGAGCACCTCGTTGTCCTTCGGATTGAGGTTATAGAGGATGGTCTTCGTGAGCTTGTTCTCGAGGGCGAGCTTGTTGAGGAACTTATGTCCTGCAGCAGCGCACTGCACGTCGTGGATAGCATCATATCCTGTGTCAGGTCCGAGGATGTTGAACATGCGGGTGTTGTTGTCACGGATAGCTCCGATGTGGAACTGCTGTGCCCATCCCTTTGCATGGTCCATGCGTGCGAAGTCAAGAAGGATCGCGCTACGGAACTTGAGCACCTCTTCCCATGTAGGCTGCTTGCCTGCGAGAGTGTTGCGGAAGATCCTGTCGATCTCCTCCATCTCGAAATCCTCTGCGTAGAATGTCTCCAGACCATGGTCCGAAAGACGGCTTCCCATCTCGTGGAAGAAATCGTGACGCTTCTGAAGTGCATCGAGGAGGTCCTGATAGCTGTTGATTGCAACGCCTGATATGTCGCTGAGTTTCTGGATGTATTCCTTATACTGCTGCGGTTTCTCTATCACCATAGCCTTGTCAGGACGCCATGCAGGAAGCACCTTCACGCCGAAAGGATTCTCGTTGATCTGCTTGTGGTACTCAAGGGTATCTGCAGGATCATCTGTAGTACATACAACCTTTACATTGAATCTCTTCATCAGCTCCTGTCCTCTGAACTCCGGAGTCTGAAGCTTTGCTGTACACTCATCATAGATTGCCCTTGCGGTCTTCGGACTCAGAAGATCATAAACGCCGAAGACTCTTGCGAGCTCAAGGTGTGTCCAATGATAGAGAGGGTTTCTCATTGTATATGGAACAGTCTCCGCCCACTTCTCGAACTTTTCATAGCTGTCGCGTCCTCCGGTGATGAATTCTTCAGGAACACCGTTGCCGCGCATAGCTCTCCATTTATAATGGTCACCTCCGAGCCATACCTCGGTAAGGTCTCTGAACTGATAGTTGTCAGCTATCATCTTCGGCACAAGGTGGCAGTGATAATCGATGATAGGCATCTTCTCTGCGCTCTCGTGATAGAGCTCGCGAGCATAATCATTGGTGAGCATGAAGTCGTCATTGATAAACGGTTTCCCGTCCATCTGACCATTTGCTTTTGATAAGAAATCCATGGTTTTCCGATTTAGTGTTATGTTATGCAAAATTAACTCGTATATCGCGTCACGAATGTGTAATTATTTGCAAAAATATATGAAAAATTGTCATCCGAGGTCAAATGTACTGATTTTATCTTCAGATGGATAAGTTAAATTTCTATATTTGTATCATAGGGATAATATGCCCGGACCACAACGAAAAACACATAAAAATCAATAACCATGGAAGCACTTAACAGAAAAACGGCCAAGGCCAATCAGTATCCTACCAGGATCATCCAGTTCGGAGAAGGAAACTTCTTGAGAGCATTCGTCGACTGGATCGTATGGAACACAAACCAGAAGACAGATTTCAACTCCGGCGTAACGGTCGTGCAGCCTATCGACAGAGGAATGGTCGAGATGCTCAACTCACAGGACGGTCTTTACCATGTGAACCTTCAGGGTATCGACAAGGGCGAAGCCGTAGACTCGATCCAGATGATAGACGTCATCAACGGAGGTCTCAACCCTTACACACAGTTCGACGAATATCTTGCCCTGGCTGAAAACCCGGACATCCGTTTCGTGATTTCCAACACCACCGAGGCCGGCATCGCATATGACCCTTCATGCAAGCTTGAAGACAGACCGGCTTCTTCATATCCCGGCAAGCTCACCCAGCTTCTCTATCGCAGATACCAGCATTTCAACGGCGACATGGCCAAAGGCCTGATCATCCTGCCTTGCGAGCTCATCTTCCTCAACGGCAAGGAACTCAAGAAATGCATCTACCAGTACATCGACCTCTGGAACCTCGGAGAAGGCTTCAAGGCATGGTTCGAGCAGGCTTGCGGAGTATACTGCACCCTCGTTGACCGTATCGTTCCGGGCTACCCGAAGGACACCATCGACCAGATCCACGAGCGCATCGGCTACAAGGACAACCTCGTTGTAAAGGGCGAGATCTTCCATCTCTGGGTGATCGAGGCGCCGGAGTCGGTGGCAGCAGAATTCCCTGCTGACAAGGCCGGTCTGAACGTCCTGTTCGTTCCTAGTGAGGCTCCGTACCATGAGAGAAAGGTGACTCTCCTCAACGGTCCGCACACAGTGCTTTCTCCTGTAGGCTACCTCTCTGGTCTTGACACAGTGAAGGAGTGCGTGGAGGATCCTGAAGTAGGCCAGTTCGTCAAGAAGGTAATGTACGGCGAGCTTCTCGAGACCCTCAACCTTCCTAAGCCTGAGCTCGAGGCATTTGCAAACTCTGTTGTAGAGCGTTTCGTGAACCCTTATGTGAAGCATTTCGTGACCAGCATCATGCTGAACTCATTCCCTAAGTACAAGACCCGCGACCTTCCTGGTCTGAAGACATATCTCGAGCGCAAGGGCGAGCTTCCTAAGGGTCTTGTTCTCGGTCTTGCAGCCATAATCACCTACTACAAGGGCGGAAAGCGCGGCGACGTGGAGATCGTTCCTAACGACGACGCTGCGATCATCGCTCTCCTCAAGGACCTCTGGGCTACAGGAGACACACGCAAGGTGGCAGAAGGCGTGCTTGCAGCCGAGTTCATCTGGGGCGAAGACCTCAACGCAATCCCTGGCCTTACAGACCTCGTGACATCATACCTCGACACCATCCAGAATGAGGGTATGCGCGCCGCAGTGCAGTCTGTAATCTAGTCTCATAAGCCATTTCTCCCGCTTATGCCACTTTGTCATTCCGACCGAGCGGAGCGAGTGGAGAAATCTAAATGACAAGAATATGGCAGAATTCATTAAGATCAATGTCGCCGACAATGTGGCGGTGGCAATACATGACGTCGAAGACGGCACATGCTTCAGGACAGAAGACGGTGAGGTCACCGCACGCGTGCGCATTCCTGCCGGACACAAGATGGCGTTGAAAGACATGGCCGAAGGCGAACATGTCGTAAAATACGGTTTTCCTATCGGACATCTCCTCTCCCCTGTCGCTGAAGGCGGTCTGGTGGACCACACCAACCTCAAGACCAATCTTGACGGACTTCTGGAATACACCTACGAGCCTGAGCTGACTGAAATTAGTCCTGCAACCTCGACAGCATTCTTCAAGGGATACCGCCGCGCTGACGGAAGCGCCGGCGTGCGCAACGAACTCTGGATCATCCCTACCGTAGGATGCGTCAACGGAGTGGCCCAGGGCATACAGAAGCTTTTTGAAAAGGAACTTGCAGACTATCCTTCCATCGAAAAGGTCATTGCATTCCCACACAACTACGGCTGCTCTCAGCTGGGTGACGACCATGAAAACACCAGAAGGATCCTGGCAGACATGGTCCACCATCCTAATGCAGCCGGAGTGCTGGTAGTGGCCCTCGGATGCGAGAACAACCAGCTCAGCACATTCCGCGAACTGGTCGGCGAGATTGACGAAAGCCGTGTGAAGTTCATGGAATCGCAGAAGATAAAGGGAGATGAAGTCGAATACGGACTTGGACTCCTGCGCGAAATCGCAAAGGCAGCTAAGGATGACAGGCGCGAGGACATTCCTGCAAGCGAGCTCAGAGTGGGACTGAAGTGCGGAGGATCCGACGGATTCTCAGGCATCACCGCCAACCCTCTGCTGGGACGTTTCTCGGACTGGATCGTCTCGCAGGGAGGCACGACAGTGCTCACCGAAGTGCCGGAAATGTTCGGCGCGGAGACCATCCTCATGTCACGCTGCCAGGACGAAGCCACATTCGACAGGACAGTCCACCTGATCAACGACTTCAAGGCCTACTTCATGAAGAACGACCAGCCGGTGTATGAGAATCCGTCTCCGGGCAACAAGGCGGGCGGCATCTCCACATTGGAAGAAAAGTCTCTGGGATGCACTCAGAAATCCGGAACATCCGTCGTCCGCGACGTCCTGCTGTACGGCGAAAGACTGAAGACAAAGGGCCTCAACCTTCTGAGCGCTCCTGGCAATGACCTTGTAGCATCGACAGCCCTTGCTGCATCAGGATGTCAGATAGTCCTTTTCACCACAGGCCGAGGCACACCGTTCGGAACATTTGTTCCTACAGCCAAGATTTCGACCAACAGCACCCTGGCAGCAAACAAGCCTCTATGGATCGATTTCAATGCCGGAGCGATCATCGACGGCTCGCCTGTCGAGGAAGTGGACAAGGCATTCATCGACTTCGTGCTGGGTGTCGCATCGGGAGAGCATGTATGCAATGAGAAATCGGGCTACAGCGAAATAGCTATATTCAAATCAGGAGTGACCCTCTGACAACAAAGACGAACAACAACACAACACCAATAACCAAGGATTCATCATGACTGTACTGAACACAATACTTTTACAGTTGCTGACAAGTGTCATGACAACGGTAACGCCGGCTCCAGACAGCCCAGCCAACGAGTTCGCATACCTCTATGACCAGCTCCCTTTTGAAATGGAGATGGTCGAGCGGCCGCAGATTCCGGATCGCGAAGTCGACATCCGTGACTTCGGCGGAATCGGAGACGGCGTGACACTCAACACCGAGGCGTTTGCCAAGGCTATCGATGCATTGAGCAGTCAGGGAGGCGGACATCTGATCGTGCCTACAGGCGTATGGCTTACCGGCCCTATCACACTCAAGGACAACATCGATCTGCATATAAAGCCTGACGCTATCCTGCTTTTCTCCACAGACCGCGATCTCTACCCTATCGCAGAGACTGTATTTGAAGGACTTGACACCAAGAGATGCATCTCACCTATAAATGCGAGAGGTGCAAAGAACATCTCTATCACCGGTGGCGGCACCATCGACGGCAACGGTGACTCATGGCGTCAGGTGAAGAAGTCCAAGATAGCTCCATCGCAGTGGAAGGCTCTGCTCAAGAGCGGAGGATTCACAAACGAAAAGGGAGACGTATGGTATCCCGACTCGACATCATACCGAGGATCGATGGTCAGCGATGCCTTCAATGTTCCTCAGGGCCTGTCAACCGAAGAGGAATGGAACAGCGTAAAGACCTATCTCCGTCCTGTGATGATAGGCCTGGTAGAATGCGAGAACGTTCTTCTTGAGGACTGCCTTTTCCAGAACTCCCCTTGCTGGAACATCCACCCTCTCATGTGTAAGAACGTGATAATCAATCATGTGACCGTACGAAACCCTTGGTACTCTCAGAACGGAGACGGACTGGATGTGGATTCGTGCGAAAATGTGCTTGTCATAAACTCTAGCTTTGATGTCGGCGACGACGCCATCTGCATCAAGTCCGGAAAGAACGAGGGCGGACGCAGAAGGGCAAGACCTTGCCGCAATCTTATTGTAGACAACTGCATCGTCTTCCATGGACACGGCGGATTTGTGGTCGGAAGCGAAATGTCAGGCGGCGTCCAGAACATAAAGGTGACCAACTGCCGTTTCCTCGGCACTGACGTAGGCCTCAGATTCAAGAGCTGCCGCGGACGCGGAGGTGTGGTGGAGGACATCTACATCGAGGACATCGTGATGATGAACATCCCTACAGAGCCGCTTCTTTTCGACCTGCACTACGGAGGAAAGTCTGCCGTGGAGGCTGCGGCTGAAGGAGCATCGCCGTTTGATGTCGAGTTCGTGCCGGCCGACGAGACCACTCCTCAGTTCAAGGAGATCTTCATAAAGAACGTGATATGCAGCGGCGCCGCAAGGGCAATGTACTTCAACGGAATCCCTGAAAAGAACATCGAGAACATCGTGGTCGAGAACTGCGAGATAGTTTCCGACAAGGGCGCCGACCTCCGCTATTCGGACGGCGTGGTACTTCGCAATGTAAAGATCACCCAGTCTGAAGGCGAGGGATTCAGTGTGGCAAACTGCAAGAATGTATTGATCGAAGACTGCTCAGACGCTTCAGGCGATGACATCAGTATCTTCAAGCACAACTCTAAGAACGTAAAGGTAAGATAATATGAAAAGACTTTTGACACTGGCCATTGCAGCCTTCATGACTATCGGCTCAGGCGCTCAGGAAAAGATAGTTCTCCGTCTGATGGGAGACTCCACCATGGCGGACAAGGATCTTTCATACGAAAATCCTGAACGAGGATGGGGTCAGAGACTGAAATCCCATGTGGACACGAATGTGGTCGTCGCAAATTATGCACAGAACGGACGAAGCACCAAGAGCGTGCAGACCCTCGGCATCTGGGACAGGGTGAAGAACGACCTCAAGGTCGGCGAATACCTTTTCATACAGTTCGGTCATAACGACTCGAAGGAGTCTGACACGACAAGATATGCGGCTCCTTTCGGAGCATATCAGGACAACATCAGGCTGTTTGTTGACCATGCGCTCAGCGTCGGTGCAAAGCCGGTCCTCTTTACTCCTGTGTCAAGAAGATGGTTCGACGACGAGGGCAATCTCAAGAGAGACTGCCATGGAGACTATCCTGCAGCCGTGAAGCAGATTGCTGAAGAATATGGACTTCCTATCATTGACGCCAACACCATTACACAGGAATGGCTCATCGGCCTAGGCGACGAGCCTTCACGCAAATACTACATGTGGGTAGAAAAGGGCACCAATCCCAAGCATCCTGACGGAAAGGTGGACAATACCCACACAAACGTCGCCGGTGCGCGCCAGATCGTGAACCTTCTTCTTCCGGAGATCGTGAAGGTGATTCCTGAACTCGAGGAGCACGTCGTGAACTACGACTTCGTGGTGGCAAAGGACGGAAGCGGAGACTTCTTCACTGTCCAGGAAGCGATCAACGCAGCACCAGACTACTGCAAGCAGGACGAGACCACCATCTACATCAAGGACGGAGTCTATGAAGAGAAGGTGACAATCCCTGCGTGCAAGCAGAGACTGCATCTGATAGGCCAGTCGGCAGAAAACACTATCATCAGATGGAGCGACTATGCCAGGAAGACCGGTCCTACAGGATATGAGATGGGAACCTCGGCAACTTCGACCGTATTCCTTTATGGAAACGACTTCCTTGCCGAGAACCTGACCATTGAAAATGCTGCCGGAGAAGGAAAGGATATAGGTCAGGCATGCGCGATAACAGTCGATGCAGACAGAGTGGCCTTCATCAACTGCCGTTTCATCGCAAACCAGGATACCATCTACACATACGGCAAAGGTCAGAGACAGTATTTCAAGAACTGCTGGATAGAAGGAACCACCGACTTCATCTTCGGAGCATCTACATGCTGGTTCGAAGGATGTACGATACTCAGCAAACGCAACAGCTACATCACAGCCGCATCGACTCCTGAGAACGAGGAGTTCGGCTATGTGTTCAGCAACTGCCGCCTCATCCATAATGATGCCGCAGTGAAAGTGTATCTCGGACGTCCATGGAGATCGTTTGCAAAGACAGTCTTCATCAACTGCGAGATGGGAGACCACATCCTGCCGGAAGGCTGGCACAACTGGGACAAGCCATACGCCGAGAAGACGACCTTCTATGCAGAATACGGCAGCAAAGGCCCTGGAGCCGAGGGCAAACGCGTCAAGTGGTCACACACCATCAAGGAAAAGGATATCAAGAAATACACTCCTGAAAATGTATTGCAGTGCGGTACCGAACAGGACAAGCACGGAAAGGATATAAGGACCGAATGGTATTTCAAGGTCTTTTAACAGGTAGGAATAAACGATGAGACTACTGCGTCACATATCTGTACTGCTCGTCTGCGCCTTGACATCGGGCTCCGCCCATGCCAAGGCAGAGCCTCTTGAGTTCATATTCGAACATTATTCATCCGAGGAAGGACTGCCGCACAACTCCATATGCGACATCCATCAGGACCAGAGGGGCTATCTGTGGATATGTACATGGTATGGACTGAGCCGTTATGACGGAATCGACTTCGTCAATTACATGATGAGGCCGGGAGACCGCTCCAACCTGTCACACAACAGGATACTTTCCATCGACGAAGACGCGTCAGGATATCTGTGGGTCACTACATATGACAGGCACCTCTACCGCTTTGACGTAGCCAAGGAAACCTTCGAATCCCTGTCCGAACTGCTCGGAGACCTGCCATTCAGCAATGCCGGCGTGGACAAGGTGTTCTGCGATTCTTCCGGCAGGGTCTGGGCCGCGCTATCAGGTGCCGGACTTGTATGCATCAATGAAGACCTGTCATTCAAGACATATCCGAATCAGGATGTCAGGAACATAGGAAACGTCGTCACCGGAATATATGAAGACTCGGAAAGCAACATATATGCGGCATCAGAAGTGGGACTGACGATGTTGAAGGACGGTCAGGTGACCCTTATTGCAAGGAATGTAGACGTGCTGGACTTTGCAGAAAAGGAAGGGACTCTTCTCTTTGCCTGCCGTGACCAGCTGCTCGCAGTCGAGATGGACACCAGAGAGCAGCGCAAAGTGGATTTAGGCGAGCTGGGAGCAGGAGAGGCTGTTGCAATGACCCTGACAGGTCCTGACAACCATATCTATATAGGATTCAAGGACAATGCTGTGGCATCGGTCGACTTCGAGACTCTGACTCCTGAGCTTATGCGTACGGACATGGGACGCGTCAGATATCTCTACCCAGACCCGGAAGGACTGCTGTGGATCGCTACCGAGAGGACAGGAATATGGTCCTATGATGACAGCAGGAATGCTTTCAAGCACTATGAGCACAGCAGTAATGTGATGTCATACTACACCGACACGCTTGCCCGCGTGGAAAATCATGACGGAAGGCTCTGGATAAAGATGAACAACTACGGTTTCGGGTATTATGACCGCGACTCCGATGAGATCATACCCCTTGCCAACGTCAAGGAACAATCCGGGTGCAGATTCATGAACGGAGTCGCTTGTTACCATATAGATGATTCCGGTGTGCTGTGGATGTCGACTGTGGAAAGAGGACTTGAGAGGGTCACCATCATCAAGCCAAAGATGGAAGTGATAGTCCCTCCTTCCAGATCGGACGACTCCAAGTCTTCATCTGAAATCAGGGCCATGCTCAAGGACAGCAAGGGACATATCTGGGCTGCCGCAAAAAGCCGGGAGCTGTTCCGGTTCTCCCCTGACTTGAAAGACTGTGAACGCTTTGCTGAAGATTCCGGTACGGACCTCGGAGTAATATACTCGATCTTCGAGGATTCTGACGGAAACATCTGGCTCGGCACAAAGGGAGACGGTCTCATCCGCATGACTCCAGATGGGGGCGGATGGACCTGGAAACATTTCAGGCACAACCGCAATGACCGTAATTCGCTAAGTTCCAACAACATCTATTCAATAGCCCAGGATCATGACGGCAGAATTTGGATAGGCACATATGGCGGTTCGCTTTCGATGCTGCCGGATCCGGACAGCGACGAATTCATAACCGTGTATAACAGTTTCCCGGGCTATCCTGAGGAATCATGCGACAGGGTCCGCTATCTGCACTGCATGCCGGACGGACGCATGCTTGTCGCTACAGTGGGCGGACTTCTCCTGTTCGAACCTTCAGACAATCTGGAACTTATAGAGTTCGATCTTATCCAGAAGATTCCTGGAGACATCCATTCCCTTGGAAACAATGATATAATACACATCTTTACCGACAGCAATGGCAACACCTGGCTGAGCACGTTCGGAGGAGGTCTGAACAGACTTTACTTCGAAGACGGAGAGCCACGCTTCGACGTGATAAGCACGGAAGAGGGACTTGCCAGCAACATTGTGCAATCTGCAGCAGAAGACAGCGACGGGAAGATATGGATTTCCACTGAAGCCGGGCTTTCTGTCTATGACCCGAAGAACTCGGTTGTCCGCAACTTCACCAAATACGACGGCATATCACCGACATCATTCAGTGAAGCCACATGCGCCAGGTCCGTGGACGGCAGTCTGCTGTTCGGAACATATGATGACATCTATCGCATCGATCCGACACGATTCACAGAAAAGGTCCAGGACAGCAGGATAGCCATCACCGGTCTGTATATAGACGGACAGCGCACCCCATTCAGCGGGAAGATGAATATCCCGAACGGGTACTCTTTCATCAGGATCGATTTCTCATCCCTGGATTTCAGCGATATGGGCAAGAAGACATTCTCATATATGCTGGAGGGATATGACAAGGATTGGATTTCCGGTTCGGGAAACAGCGCCATATATTCGGGGATCCCTCCAGGAAACTATGTATTCAAGGTAAAGGGCCCATACTCGGATGAGGTTGCCAGCATCGGTGTGAAAGTAGATTCTCCTGACAAGGATTCTTCTTTAGCGACATGGATATATATAGCTGTGGGAGCAGTTCTTCTTCTGCTGCTGGTGAGACTGATTGCCACCCAGATGCGTCTACGTTCAAATATAAGACTTGAAAAGAATCTCAACGAGATAAAGTCCCGATTCTTCACAAACGTGTCACACGAGCTCCGCACTCCGCTCACCCTCATTCTGGGAGGAATCGACGAAATACAGCGCAAGACACCTCAGGAGAGCGACAACGAATACAGCGTTAAGATCGTCCAGAAGAATGCCAGAAGAATGCTTACCCTGGTCAATCAGCTTCTTGACACAAGATCTATTGATGACGGGAAGATCAGGCTGAACATCAGTCATTTCGACATTGTAAGAATGGTCCAGAACGTATATGATGACTTCAGGGACATCTCATCCGAGCGCCAGATAGAGATGCGCATCGTCCTTTCTGTGGATTCACTGATGGTATGGGGTGATGCCATGCGTCTGGAAGCCCTGGTGTACAACCTGCTTTCCAATGCATTCAAATATACTTCAGACGGCGGAAAGATAGAGCTGGGAGTATTATACCGTGAGGGAGACAAGGAATACAGGATAATGGTGAAGGACAACGGAATAGGGGTTCCGAAAGACCATCAGAAAGCTATCTTCGAGCCTTTCACCAAAGGAACTGCATCAGCATTCAAAGGCATGGCCAGCAGCGGTATAGGACTGTCATTCTGCAAGGAAATAACCGAACTTCATAAGGGCGAGATATGGGTTGACAGTGACGGAAAGTCCGGTTCCAAGTTCTTTGTACGGCTTCCGCTTGGCCGTGATGCATTTGCAGAAGGGGATGTTCAGTTCCTGGAGTTCGAAGAAGAACAGACAGACACTTCAAATACCGGATTGAGCAAGTACAAGGCAGAATCGTCACATCCGGAAGGAGCATTGAAGGTGCTTGTCGTGGAAGACAATGCCGAACTGCGCATATATATGTACAACAACCTTGTGGAACGCTACGAAGTCAGAGATGCTTCCAACGGAAAGGATGCGCTGCAGATCATAAAGGACGGCTGGTTCCCTGATATTGTGGTAACCGACATCATGATGCCTCAGATGGATGGACTTGAACTGACCAACCATCTTCGCAACGATTTCTCTACCAGCCATATACCTATCGTCATGATAACGGCCCGACACGAGGATGACACTCAGGTCAAGGCGATGAAGTACGGTGCGGACGGATACATCGCCAAGCCGTTCAGCATGGAACTTCTGCTGGCAAGAATTGACAACCTGCTCAACAGAAGGAAAGAACTGCTGTCAATTATTTCTGAAAACAAGGAAAAGAGCAGGAGTGGAAAGGTGGAGATTGTTCCGGAGGAGATTGTGATCACCCACCGTGACGAGCAGTTGATAAAGAAGATCATGGACTGGCTTGAGGAGAATCTGTCGAATGTGGATGTGACAGTAGATCAGCTTGCCACTCATGTGGGAATGGGAAGAACTTCCATGTATAACAAGGTAAAGGGACTGACCGGCAAATCTCCCGTTGAGATAATTCAGGATTTCAGGTTGAAGAAGGCAGCATACTATCTGCAGAGCGGTCAATATTCTGTTTCTGAAATTTCCTATAAGGTAGGATTTTCGGATCCTGGATACTTCAGCCGCAGTTTCAAGAAACATTATGGAACATCTCCTGCAGATTATATGAAACAGTATCGCAGCCAGTCCCAGGAACAGAAATAAAACTCAAGTGATATGACTATGAAAGGATTGTTGATTACGCTTGCGGTCTTCATGACGACAGCATTGTACGGACAGGAACCATATTCTGTCCGTATGATACGGTCCGAGATGAAGAGGAATCCTGACGCCACCTATCTTGACGGGCGTAAGGGAGAACGCAAGTGGAACTATACCACAGGACTCGAACTGAAGTCGTTTCTTGACGCGGCAAGACGTTATGAAATGCCGGAAGTCGTTGAATATGTAAGGGATTGGGCAGACACGATGGCGACTGAAAAAGGCGTAGTCTACAAGTACAAGAAGTCCAATTACAACGTTGACCACATCTGTCCTGCAAGAATCTATTTCGACCTGCACGATATGTATGGCGACCAGGACAGACGCTACCGTCGTGTAACCAGAATGATCAGGGAACAGATCGATTCCCAGCCACGTACGCAGTCAGGAGAATTCTGGCACAAGCAGATATATCCGAACCAGGTATGGCTCGACGGCTTTTACATGGCGCTTCCTTTCTATGCGGAATACACCAGAAGATATGCTCCGAAAGAGGAAAGGGATTCTCTCTTTGCAGACATAGTGCATCAGTTTGAAGCCGGAGCCGAAAACACATTCGATCCTAAGACAGGGCTTTTCCGTCATGCATGGGACGAGTCCCGGTCCATGTTCTGGTGTGACCCTGAGACCGGTCTGTCAGAGCATGCATGGGGACGTGCCGTGGGCTGGTATACGGTCGCTCTGGTAGAGGTTCTGGACTATCTTCCGAAGTCACATCCGGGCCATGAGACACTTGTGAAGCAGCTCAACTACCTTCTTGAGGTCCTTCCGAAATGGGCAGACCCGAAGACCGGGATGTGGTATCAGGTGCTGGACTGCCCGGAAAGAGAGGGCAACTATCAGGAAGCCACCTGCTCCATCATGTTTACATATGCCTTCCTCAAAGGCCTGAGAATGGGATATATAGACGATTCGTATGCAGATTACATCCTGGGGCTGTACCCTAAGTTCATAGAGCGTTTCATCAGGGAGAACCCGGACGGAACGATCTCAATGACCGACTGCTGCTCTGTCGGAGGACTTGGAGGAAAGCAGATGAGAAAAGGTGATTTCGCATACTACCTCAGCGAGCCGATAATTGAAAACGACTGCAAGGGAGTGGGACCTTTCATCTGGGCATCCCTGGAATGGGAAGCAAGACATAATATCGACTGGCATCCGTCTAAGGAAGACAGACCGGTTGCATTTGAAGGCGCAGAAGGCTGCGGCAAATACTCTCTCGGCGGAAGAGGAGGAAAGGAGTATATCGTCACTTCGCTTGCTGACGACGGATCCGAAGGCACTCTCCGACACGCAGTAGAGGCTGAGGGACCGAGGATCGTGAAGTTTGCAGTGGGCGGTGACATCCGCCTCAACGGTCCGCTCAACATCAGGAATCCTTATCTCACGATTCTGGGACAGACCGCCCCCGGAGAGGGCATCACGATACGGGACCACAATGTATTCATTGAGGCTGACCATGTCATCCTGCGCTATCTCCGCATGAGGCTCGGTTCAGCATCAGGAGTCGAGGCTGACGCCCTCGGGGCCAAGAGATGCTCGAACCTGATGATAGACCATTGCTCGATCAGCTGGGGAGTCGATGAAAATGCCTCATTCTATAATATAACTGACGCCACAGTGCAGTGGTGCATCATTTCAGAGGCGCTCAACTCTTCCGTACACCATAAGGGAAAGCATGGATACGGAGGTATCTGGGGCGGAAGGAACGTCACCTACCACCACAATCTGCTCGCCCACAACAACAGCCGCAACCCTCGTTTCGACCATCCTGCAATATACCACGGCAGCGAGCTTCTGACCGGCAGAGGCACAGTGGATTTCACAAACAACGTAGTGTACAACTGGGGGATGAAGGCCATCTACGGCGGAGAGGAAGGCTGGTTCAATGTGACCGGAAACGTTTTCCGTCCAGGACCTGGCACACGCAGGCTGGACGGCGAATGGCTGGACATCAGCACATCTCCGACGACTTCCATGACATGCGGAGAATTCTATCTGGAGGAAAACATCTATGACACAGGCGCCGTTGAAAAAGGCGGACGTGACTCAGAAATGCCCGATGAGACAAAGATTGCTGAAAAACAAAGCTACTATGAGCAGGTATCTCGGGAAAAACCGTTTGAAATAGCGGTCCCAATGGCAGCCGAGGACCCATACGATGCATACAAGGCTATCCTCAAGCATGCAGGCGCATCGCACAAACGTGATGCTGTCGACAACCGCATCATCAAGGAAGTCAAGAAAGGAAAGGCGACCTTCAAGGGTTCGGTAACAGGAATACCCGGAATCATCGACACGGAAAACGACATTCTGAAATAACCAAATAACCTTATACAATGAACAAAGACACTAATCAAAAACTCATGACCAACTGGCGTTGGTGGATGGTTGTACTCCTATTTGTAGCTACTACCGTCAACTATATGGACCGTCAGGTGCTGTCCCTTACATGGAAGGAGTTCATCGCTCCAGAATTCCAGTGGACTTATGACGACTACGGTACGATCACAGCCGTATTCTCACTCTTCTACGCATTTGCAATGCTCTTTGCCGGTAAGTTCGTGGACTGGATGGGCACGAAGAAGGGATACCTCTGGGCTATCGGTATCTGGTCTTTCGGAGCCTGCATCCATGCTCTCTGCGGTTGGGGAGCAATCCGCATCGCATCAGGACTGAGTTTAGCCATATCTACTGTAAGCGTATGGCTCTTCCTTGCCGCGCGTGCCATACTCGCTCTCGGTGAGGCTGGAAACTTCCCTGCCGCCATCAAGACCACAGCAGAGTACTTCCCTAAGAAGGACCGCGCATTCGCCACTTCAATCTTCAATTCCGGAGCATCTGTAGGTGCTCTCATTGCTCCAGTCACAATCCCACCGCTGGCCAAGGCGTTCGGATGGGAAATGGCCTTCATCATCATCGGAGCCCTCGGTTTCATATGGATGGGATTCTGGGTGTTCATGTACGACAAGCCTCATAAGTCAAAGCATGTAAATGCAGCAGAGCTTGCATACATCCAGCAGGACGAGGACGAGCCTGTCGTAGAGGCTGCCGCTGAAGAAAAGAAATCGATTCCTTTCCTGAAGTGCTTCAGCTACCGCCAGACATGGGCATTCATCGCAGGTAAGTTCTTTACAGACGGAGTCTGGTGGTTCTACCTCTTCTGGGCTCCTGCCTATTTCCAGGACCAGTTCGGATATAAGGCTTCTTCCGGAACAGGAATGATGCTGATCACCACCCTCTACCTGATAGTGACGGTGATATCGATATTCGGAGGTTATCTTCCTAAACTGTTTGTAGAGAAGAAAGGAATGCATCCATACAACGGACGAATGCTCGCAATGCTCATCTTCGCATTCTTCCCTCTCTTTGCTCTCTTTGCACAGCCTATGGGACAGATGTCAGCATGGTGGCCTGCGATAATCATAGGTATCGCCGGTGCCGGACATCAGGCATGGTCAGCAAACCTCTTCTCAACAGTCGGAGACATGTTCCCTAAGTCGGCAGTCGCTACCATCACCGGTATCGGAGGTATGGCCGGAGGTATCAGTTCGTTCCTGATCAACAAGGGTGCAGGTGCTCTCTTCACATATTCAGAAGAGGCAGGAAAAGCATTTACATTCCTGGGCTTTGAGGGCAAGGAAGCCGGATATATGATAGTGTTCTGCATCTGTGCAGTGGCATACCTCGTTGCATGGATGGTAATGAAGGCACTGGTGCCGAAGTATAAGAAAATTGAGGAATAAAGATGACCTGTAACAGAATCATATCAACCGTCATGCTGGCATCCCTGATCCTTTTCGGATGCCGGCCGGACGGTCTGGAAGATCAGCCAGCCGAGGTCAAGGCTCCTACTGGAGTGCAGCTGATGTCTGCTGACCAGACATCTCTAACGTTCGCATGGGATGCTGTGGAAGACGCTTCATATTATGTGGGACGTCTGGAGACATCGGAAGGAAAACTCATTCCGGGAGGACAGGCCAGCACCAGGCAGAACAGCATAAGATATGACGACCTTTCCGCCAACACAACTTATGTATTCAAGGTAAGGGTCAGAGTCGGTGAGGTAGACTCCCCTTTCTCTGCACCTGTTGAAGCTGTTACCGTTGAATATCAGAATCCTGATCCGGGACCTGATCCGGGACCTGGTCCGTCACCGGTCGACCCTTCAGAGCGTTATGCCGAATTCAAGATTCCGGCAGCCGAGGATGAGCACAAGGAAGCCTTGGCCTTCCCTGGAGCGGAAGGAGGCGGAATGTACACCACAGGCGGCCGAGGAGGCAAGGTCATCCATGTGACCACTCTTGCCGACAGCGGCGCCGGTTCGCTACGTGCGGCCTTGGCCGAATCCGGTCCGAGGACGATCGTATTCGATGTGGCTGGACTTATTGAGCTGAAGTCACAGCTCAACATTTCCAACGGAGACGTTACCATAGCAGGACAGACCGCACCAGGAGACGGAATCTGCATCAAGGGATTCGCAACTCAGATGAAGGCGAACAATGTCATAATACGTTTCGTGCGCTTCCGCATGGGAGACGAGAACAAGCAGGAAAGCGATGCCATCTGGGGCAGATATTTCCAGGACATCATCCTTGACCACTGCTCGATGTCGTGGTCTGTGGACGAGTGTTCTTCGTTCTATGCCAACAAGAACTTCACCATGCAGTGGTGCATATTGACAGAAAGTCTCTGCAATTCCGTCCACGGCAAGGGCAGTCATGGCTACGGAGGCATCTGGGGCGGAAAGAATGCATCCTTCCACCACAATCTTCTTGCAAACCACAAGAGCCGCAACCCGCGTTTCGACCATCCTGAAGTCTATGACAAATACGTAGAAAGCCATCGTGGACATGTCGACTACCGCAACAATACCGTATATAACTGGGGCGACAACTCGACCTACGGCGGCGAGGGAGCATGGTTCAATATGGTAGCAAACTACTACAAGCCGGGGCCTGCATCAAGAGACAGGAAATATTTCCTTGACGCCAACGGCATATACACATCGTCAAAGACCGATTACGGCTATCCTTTGCTATACATGTCAGGCAATGTCCATGCTAAGCACTCTGACATCACGGCAGACAATTCGCTGGGAATATATTGGCATGACCACAACACCAATACTCCTCCTGACGCGTCGAAGCTTCTGTCGTCGGTGCAGCCGCTGTATGGACCTGCGTCTGAAACGGTATACACCACAACCCATGTTGCCGAGACAGCATTCGAGCGTATACTTTCATATGGCGGTGCATCCCTTTCGAGAGACTCTGTCGATGAGCGTGCTTGCACCGATGCCAGGAACGGCACGGCTACATTCACAGACGGCGGCAACGGATCGAAGAACGGCATCATCGACACTCAGACAGCCGTAGGCGGCTGGCCGGCCTATTCTGCGGATGCAGAAGAACTCGCGAGAGTGAAGGACTCGGACGGAGACGGAATGCCGGACTGGTTTGAGGATGAGTTCGGCCTGGACAAGTCAAAGGCTGCTGATGGAAATGAAAAGTCACTTGATTCATATGGACGATATACCAACCTTGAGATGTATCTCCACTACCTTGTAAAGGACATCGTGGAGGGCCAGAATGAAGGTGGAACCTATCAGAAAATCTCCTGATAGGGCGATCAAAAGTCCAATGATGTTAAAAAATGCAAATAATGCGATAAAAATTCCCTATATTCAAACAGTGAATTCGGTAAATTCGCAATATTGAAAAAACACTAAACAATTAATACTAACCAAAAAAGTCTTTTATGAAAAATCTGACGTACAAGATTTCTCTGCTGATCTTAGGACTGTTTGCCACAATATCCGTGGCAGATGCTCAAGAGATCAGGGGTGTCGTGTCAGACGTAAACGGAGACCCGCTGACAGGCGTATCCGTTTTCGTAGACGGCACAACTTTAGGTGTATCTACGGGTATTGATGGAGACTATTCCCTCAACGTGCCTTCTGCAAAAGGCAAGACACTCGTATTCTCGATGATCGGTATGGCAACAAAGGAAGTCGTTATCGGAAACAATACGACTATCAATGTTGTCCTCGAGGAGGACGCAAACTTCCTTGACGAGACTGTGGTCATCGGTTATGCAACCGTAAAACGTCGCGACCTCATGGGTTCTGTGACATCGGTAGGCAACGAAACTCTATCACAGGTTCCGGTAGCAACCGTAGGGGAAGCCCTTACAGGTAAGATGGCCGGAGTCCAGGTAACGACAACTGAAGGTGATCCTGACGCTGAGATCAAGATCCGAGTACGTGGAGGCGGCTCCATCACTCAGGACGCTTCTCCTCTCTACATCGTCGACGGATTCCCTGTTGAAAGCATTTCTGACATTCCGGCTTCAGACATTCAGTCGATCGACGTCCTCAAGGATGCATTCTCGACTGCAATCTACGGTTCACGTGGTGCAAACGGTGTTGTTCTGGTGACTACCAAGGCTGGTGCTGCAGGTAAGATCTCCGTAAGCTACAATGCCTACTGGGGCCAGAAGACAATGGCAAATGCTGACGCCATCCAGACAGGCTCACCATACGACTTCGTTCAGAACCAGTATGAGCTCGCAGTTCTTCGTGACGAGGTCGAGGACAGATTCGTTTCCAACTTCGGCGTGTTCGAGGATATTGACCTCTACAAGAACGTGGAGAAGAATGACTGGGTAAAGAAGGTATTCGGAAATGTCGGCAGGACATTCAACCAGAACATTTCGGTATCAGGTTCTTCTGACAAGGTAAAGTGGACCGCAAGCTATGCCCATGTAGGTGACAAGGCGATCATGATGGGTTCCAACTATAAGAGAGACAACCTCAATTTCAAGACTCAGTACAAGCCTATCAAGCAGATCACTATCGACATCAATGCAAGATACTCGCGCACAGAGGTGCTTGGAGCCGGTGCAAACTCCATGAACGACGGTGGTTCGACTTCAAGCAACGGACGTCTGAAGCATGCTGTTCAGTATACACCGTTCCCTATTACAGGTGTGGCTACAGACTCTGACCTTGCTGAGGACTATGGCGACAATGCTCCGCCTCTCCTTTCGGTTACTGACAATGACAACAAGAGAATCCGTAAGAACTGGACCATCAACGGAGCAGTTACATGGCATATCATCAAGAACCTCAACCTCAAGGTAGAGGGCGGTATCGACGACTACTCTCAGGAAGACAACCGTTTCTATGGTCTTACCACATATTTTGCAAATAACAGTGTCGGTGCTCCTGGAGGAAGCGATGTAAGTCTTAACGGCCATCCGGCAGTCATCTATGGCAATGCGTTCAGGACCAAGTACCGCACTACCAACACTATCAATTATAACTTCAAGGAAGTGTTTAAAAACGACAAGCACAAACTTGATGTGCTTCTTGGTCAGGAGTACATCCTTACCAAGTCAAACAAGCTTTCTTCAACAATCGGTGGATTCCCTGATTTCTTCGATTCTCAGATGGCTTGGAACTTCATGGCTTCAGGAACTCCGGTAGCTTCAAACAACTTCTACAACCCTGACGGACAGCTCCTTTCATTCTTCGGAAGAGCAAACTACGAATACGACGGCAGATATGCAGTTTCGGCAACAGTACGTGCCGACGGTTCGTCTAAGTTCGAGAAGGGCAACCAGTGGGGTGTCTTCCCTTCAGCAGCCGCTTCATGGACAATTTCAAATGAGCCTTGGCTCGAGGATGCGACATGGCTTGACAACCTGAAAATCCGTTACAGCTACGGTACAGCAGGTAACAACAATATCCCGTCAAACGTTTCTTCTCTCCTGTTCCAGGCTAACAACACATCCTGGATCTCTATGGGCAACACATGGTGGGGAACAACTACAGTAGGCGGAAAATCGATCATGCCTAACCCGGACCTCACATGGGAAACTACAATTTCTCATAACATCGGTCTCGACTACTCGTTCCTTAACAGCCGCATCAACGGATCGTTCGAGGTCTACCACAACACTACAAACGACCTCCTCATCCAGTTCCCTGTAGCTGGTTCGGGTTATGACTACCAGTACCGCAACCTCGGATCGGTTCAGAACCGCGGTTTCGAGGCTTCAGTGAACTTCGTGATCTTCGAGAAGAAGAACTTCGGACTCACCCTCGGTGGAAACATCAGCTTGAATGAGAACAAGGTTACAAGCCTTGGAGGTCTTGAGAAGATCGAGGCTACATCAGAGTGGGCATCGACTGAAATCGGTCCTGACTATATAGTTACAGTAGGCCGTCCTCTCGGTGACATGTACGGATATGTTTCTGACGGACGCTATTCTGTTGACGAGTTTACACATGACGGAACATCATGGGTAGCAAACGATGGTACAGTAGACGCATCTGACATCCTCGGCAAGGAGTTCTTCCGCCCAGGTGCAATGAAGCTCAAGGATATGAACGGAGACGGCAAGATCACTGTTGACGACAAGACCATCATCGGTAATGCACAGCCTCTGGGAATCGGTGGTTTCAACCTCTCAGGTTACCTCTACGGATTCGACTTCTCGGCAAACTTCAACTATGTGTTCGGAAACAACATCTACAATGCCAACAAGATCGAGTTCAACCACTCAAGAAAGTATTCAAACCGCAACCTTCTCACAAGTGCAAATGTAGAGAACAGATGGACCAACATCGACTGGGCTACAGGTGAGGAGATTACAGACCCTGAAATCCTCAAGGAAGTGAATGCAGGTACTACCATGTGGAATCCAGGCGTAAACAAGGCCATCTTCTCTGATTGGGCTGTCGAGGACGGTTCATTCCTCCGTCTCCAGTCCGCAACAATCGGATACACCCTTCCTCAGAAGTGGACCATGAAGATCAAGATGCAGAAGCTTCGCGTATACGTTACAGGTACCAACCTCTTCTGCCTCACCAAGTATTCAGGTTATGACCCTGAAGTCGACACAAGACGTAAGACACCTCTTACTCCAGGTGTAGACTGTTCGGCTTATCCTAAGAGCAGGGGTTATGTAGTAGGTGTAAACATCACTTTCTAATTCCTCCACTGTCATTCTGAACGAAGTGAAGAATCTAAAAATCAGAAATTTATGAAACTACTCAATAAAATACTCATCGGTGTAGGAATGCTTGCGGCTGCGTCAATGACTTCATGTACGGAAGACGGCCTCAAGACAGAGACCCAGTCATCATTCGACGAGTCTGTGGTATATTCAAACTACACTCTTGCACAATACAATGTGTTCGGAATCTACGAGGTGTTCGGTCATACGAACTGCCACCGTGGACGCTACCTTCCTTGGTATGGTTTCAATACCGATATCGAGCTTTACAACAATACTACCGCTGACGAAAAGTCAAGCATCGCAAGATACTCACAGACAGCTACAAACGGTCAGCTGAACCTTGCAAACGGTCCATACAATGAACTTATGGGCGGTATCGAGAGAGCTAACCTCGCCATCAAGGGTATCCGCCAGTATGGTAATCCTTCAGGAGATCCTCAGATGGCTGAACTCCTCGGTGAGGCACTTACAGCACGTGCCCTCCTCTACACAGAGCTCCTCAAGGCTTACGGAGAAGTTCCTGCACGTTTCGCTCCTATCGACGCCGAGACAATCTATCTCAACAAGTCAGACAAGGACATCATTTACAAGCAGCTCCTTGCAGACCTTGAAGAGGCATTCGGATACATGAAGTGGCCTGGCCAGAGCGCAGCTACTGCTACCACAGACCGTCCTAGCCTTGCTTTCGCGAAGGGTCTTTACGCTCGTCTCGCCCTGATGGCATCAGGTTATTCACTCCGTCCTGACGAAGGTGCAGTCGGAACAGGCAACGCCGGCACGGTACGCCTCTCTACAGACCCTGAGCTCCAGAAGGACGTCCTTTATCCAAAGGCACTTGCTGCCCTCAAGGATGTGATCGAGAATTCCGGTCTCTCTCTTATGGATTATGAGCAGCTCTGGAGAGACTTCAACAACATGGACATCACAGCTGGCAAGGAGGTCATCTATGTAATCCCTTCATCAGACACACGTGGACGCTGGAACTATACATTCGCCATCAGGACAGAAGGAAATCCGGAGTGGTCACAGGGTCCTACATCAAGCCGTGGAGGTACTGCAGGTCCGGTTCCTACCCTCTACTGGAAGTATGAGGACGAGGACGTACGACGTGACCTGAGCTGCGTGAACTGGAAATGGGTCCTCGGTCCTGACGGAAAGAATGTTCCTGAGCTTGCAGGTCCTAATGACTGGTATTTCGGAAAGTTCCGTCTCGAGTGGCAGACCAAGTCTCCATATAACGGAGGTAACGACGACGGTATCAAGCCGGTTTACATGAGATATTCAGATATCCTCCTCATGGCAGCTGAGATTGCAAACGACCCTGCATGCGGAAGCCGTGACGAAGCATTTGCAAAAGACTGTCTCCTCCAGGTACGCCAGAGAGCATACAAGGGCAACGAGGGCATGGCTACAGCATATGTCAACGGACTCAGCGGACAGGAAGCTATCTTCGATGCAATCGTTGACGAGCGCGCTCTCGAGTTTGTAGGTGAGATGCTCCGTAAGAACGACCTCATCCGCTGGAACCTCCTCAAGACCAAGATGGATGAGTCGAGGGAAGAGCTTCAGGCTTGGATGGATAATGCAGGTAACGAGTTCGGTCCTGCAGTATGGTACAGATACGCAGCTGACGGCTCTATCGAGACATATGGTTTCAACGAGAAAGCTACAACAGACGCTGCTCCAGGCGAAGGATGGGAATGCTACACCAACTCAAAGGGTGAACTCTCAACATACTTCAAGTTCGTTTCAGATGAGACAGGCACATACAGCGAATCCGCTCAGAAGAAGCTTGACTCGTTCTATGACAACGACCCTGACACCAAGCAGTGGTGGCCTATCCCGGAAGCAACTCTCGTGAACAGCCAGGGTACACTCTTCAATGACTACGGATACTAATTGACTCCAACTGTCATTTCGACCGAACGATACTAATTGACTCCAATTGTCATTTCGACCAAACGATACTAATTGACTTCAATTGTCATTTCGACCGAACGATACTAATTGACTTCAATTGTCATTTCGACCGAACGAAGTGAGTGGAGAAATCTATATAACACAAGATAATATGAAAAGAATATTTTCAGCAATAATATCAGGAACGTCACTCATCCTCTTCGGAGCCGGCCTATCGAGCTGTACCGAGGAGATGGTGGACATCAATGACGAGGTTGCCCTCGGCAGATGCCTTACTCCGACAGAACTCTCTGCGAAGGTAATCAACGGCGAGTTCATTGAATTCTCTTGGACCAAGTCCAAGGGCGCTACCGAGTTCGTTCTCGAACTTTACTCTGACGAGCCGATGACAGAACTCGTAGAGTCTATTACCATTCCGGCTGCGGAAGTACCTTACACTGCTGATCTTGAGGCAGATATGACCTATTATGCACGTGTAAAGGGTGTTAATGGAGACGGTGCTATAGCTGACTCTCATTGGGCAACATTTGACCGTGCTCTTCAGACATATGCGATCAAGTCTTCTCTCAATCCTGAACTTGTAGACAGGACAGCTTCTTCAATCACAATCAAGTGGGCGAAGGATCCTGAAGTTGATCATGTACGCATCACTCCTGCCCTCAACGCTGAGGAAGAGTACACTCGCTTTGACGTAGACGCTGCTGCTGTAGAGGCTGCACAGGTTGAGGTTACAGGTCTTAACCCGTCAGTAAAGTATACGCTTGCTGTTCATTTCAAGAGCGCAGACCGCGGCCAGATTACAGCATGGACTCAGCCTGATCTTGAAGGTGTAACTCGAGTTGAGTCGGCTGAAGCTTTTGCTGCGGCACTTGCAGACGGTCAGTCAAGATTTGTTTTCCCATATAATGATGGTATCAGATATGAGTTAGGCGAGTTGCAGATCAATCACTCTCTTGAACTGTATGGCGAGACATCCAAGGATGGAAAATTCCCGAATGTCCTGGTCAGCATCAAATTCAAGAATGGCGGTACAGCAGACGCGAAGTTCCATTTTGAGCAATTGCATCTTGATGGTTCAGCCGGTCAGGTATATGGCGAAAGAAGCAATATCATTGATATATCTGAGGCTGTTGCTACCAATAAGATTGAATCCTTTACAGTACTCAACTGCGAAGTAAGCAATTATACGAAGAATGTATACTATGACAATAAGGGTGTCACCCTCGGTTCACTTGTACTTAGAGAATCAATCTTTACTAATATTGGTTCTGCATCACAGGACTTCGCTTCATTCAGAGCAGATGCTACAGCATGTAACAGCATCCTGATCGAGAATAACACGATTATAAACAATCACCGTGATATCTTGAGAATAGATAAATGCGCTGTTCCGTCAATTATCTTCAGGAACAACACCGTTGTAACTAATGGTAAGCTTACAGATGGCGGTCTCTTCATCGTCCAGAAGGATGTTACCGTGTTTGAAATGACATCTAATCTGTTCCTTGATGTGTATAAAGCTGAGAAGGGCCTTATTCTCGACGCAAAATGCAAGGCTCCAACTCTCGTAGCCAATAACTTCTTCTTTAATTCCGATACAGAAGCTGATCCGCTGGGAACTTCCAAAGAGTTGCTTCTTGCAAATGGTGGAGCTGTTCTGGAATCATCTCCATGTAAGGATTATATTGGAGGAGTATGCAATGTCATAGATGAGACCGTGCTCGCTGCTAAGGCCGGTGACCCAAGATGGCTTGTGCCATATGTTGAAGTACCGGAAGATCTTACTCAGACTGTGACGTCTACTATCACAACGTGGGATCTTAATGATGCAACTGTTTTCCGCGGCAAGGCTGACAAGGATATGGTTCGCGGAAACATCCGTTTCTATGTTCAGAATACTCCTTTCAACCTTGGTGGCGGAATGATAGAGTTTACAGGAAAGTCTACTGTAGATGACGCAGGAGTTCCTACTGACGCCGGTATGGGTATCAAAGTTAACGAGCCTGGTTCTATCGTGGTTTCTACTGCTGCTTCCGAGCTTGCAGGCGAACACTCTCACCTTACAGTAAGCCTTAACGGTGAAGTTTCTGCGTCAGTTCCAGTTGGTGCTGAATATCAGAAGGTTACTTTCCCTAACATCACTGAGGAATCTACTATTTACATCACAGCATGTGATCCTATAGCAATAACATTCCTCCAGTGGACTTCAGACGTTCAGGTTCTTGACAAGGTTCTCGCAACTCCAGTAGTATCTATCGACAAGACCGTAGTTAATGAGCGTGCAGAGGGTGAGATCACCCTTACATGGGAGCCGGTTGACTACGCTGCTTCATACAATGTCACAATCGACGGAAAGAAGAAGAACATCACCGAGACTACATACTCATTCGCTACCGCAGCATTTGCAGTAGAGGAAGAGGGCGGTGACTTCGCAATCCAGGTTACTGCTGTTCCTGCAGACGACGACTACACTCGCGAGGAGTCAGCACCAGCAGAACTTTCATTCCATGTGAACGATGTTCCGATCGTTGACACCGGTGAGGTCGTTGATCCTTCAGCAATCACTGAGACTTACTTTGCTGAGCTCACTGAGGCAGGAGGATTTGCAGCTCAGAAGTTTGAAGACGGCGCAGGTGCAGTCACAATCGACAAGCTTACATTCGGTGACAAGGCAGAACTTGACGGCAAGCGCTACAAGCATGGCGGTGCTACTGTTCTCGGTGAGGACGGCATCCCTACCAACAGATATGTATCATTCAAGATCACTCGCCCTGGTACAATCTCTCACAAGGTAATTTCAGGCAGCTCGTCTGCAACTGACAGAGCATACGCTGTAGCACTCGTGACAAATGTAGCAGGTACAAAGACCGTAAATGTTCTTTATCAGGAATATTCACCAACCAGCAGTTCTGCAGAGCCTGTGACAACAGAAGTTACTGCTGACATGCTTGCAGGCATTACTGAGGCAGCTGTAGTATACATCTATACACTTGCCAACTGTAATACATATGCAGTAGGTTACGACCCTGTTCCTGCAGCACCTGCAAAGGTTGACAAGGTATGGGACTTCTCTGCAACAGAGTGGGTTGATGCGATGACCGGCAGCGGCATTGCAGCAAACACCAATGACTCTAACTGGAACCTCGAAGTGGATGGTCTCAAAGTCGTATCAGGCGGCGGATCTATCAAGTGGAACTTCTCAGGTGAAACTTACTTCTGGCAGCCAGGCGGCAAGAGTGACGGAACAACACGTTACTTCGAGTTCACTACTGACGTGGCCGGAAAGCTTACAGTATATGCTTCAAATACCGGCAGCTCAGAGGATCTTGACCGCAAGGTTACAGTAAAGGTCGGCGACGGTGAGCCAGAATCCCTCCCAGGAGGTTACTCAAGCTCGGATTTAGGCCATGCTGTAGACTTCAACATCACAGCCGGAACAGTAAAGATCTATCCTACAGGTAACGGCCTTAGATTCTACAAGATCGAATTCCATTCGAACTAAATCAAAGCAAATCATAAATCGTATTTCTGCGGAGCAACAGCTTACGGGCTGCTGCTCCGTTTTTTATTGACATGAGCAGACCACGGACTGACTTTTTCATTATATTTGCATGATAAGCCCCAATTGAAACGGACATGGGTACTGAAACCACCATTACAATCATGATGATCCTCTTCTGCTGCCTTATCATGGCGGCACTGGATGCGGCGGTGTGTGGTCTTTTGAATCTGTTTGCCGGCGTACAGTTCAAGAAGGCATTTCTCTGGGGGCTCATTTCACTTGCTGTTCCTATACTGTTCATCGCTTATGGGTCGCTGATAGGTCGGAACCTGTTTGAAGTCAAGAAAGTGGACATCACATTCGAAAACCTTCCTGCCGGATTTGACGGATACCGTATAGTACAGATTTCCGATATTCATGCAAGCTCATTCGTAGAACGTGAAGACCAGCTTGCCAAGGCTGTCGGCATGATCAACTCTCTGGAACCGGACCTCATTGTATTCACCGGAGACCTCATAACGCTGAGTCCGGACGAACTCAACACACTTACCGGTCCTCTGAGCGAACTCAAGGCCAAGGACGGAGTCATGTCCGTTCTAGGCAACCACGACTACAGCATGTACTCGAACGCCAGTCCTCAGCAGAAGGAAGAGCACCTGAAGGCGCTCATCGCCAAGGAAAAGGAACTGGGATGGGATCTCCTGCTGAACGAGAACCGCATCATAAGGAGAGGATGCGACTCGATAGCTGTAATCGGAGTGGAAAACACCTCACCGTCAAGACATTTCCCTTCGAAAGGCAATCTTGCAAAGGCTTCCGAGGGGACAGACGGAACCTTCCGTATCCTGCTGAGTCATGACCCTATGCATTGGGACGCAGAGGTGGTAGGGAAAGACTACCCTCTCACCCTTTCCGGACACACCCACGCCATGCAGTTCTCAATCTTCGGGTGGAATCCCAGCAGTATCATATACCAGCAGAACCGGGGGCTCTATACAAAGGGAAAACAGCATCTCTATGTCAACATAGGACTTGGTGAAACCCTCTTCCCTGCCCGCATTGGAGCCAGACCCGAAATAACATTGATAACCTTAAATAAATAATATATGAAGATCTTCCACCTTATTCTTGCGGGCATCTGCTTGTCAACTCCCGTAGCAAACGCTCAAGAGCCACAGCAGCCGGTCGAAAACGGCACCATCGAGACGATCATGGCACGCCGCAGCATCAGAAAGTATAAGAACATTCCTGTGAGCAGAGATACTCTTGACATCATCATGGAATGCGGGATCAATGCTCCTAACGGACAGAACAGGCAGTCATGGGAAGTACGCATAGTCGATGATCCGGATGTTATGGAAGAAATAAAGGAAATGATGGCCAAAGGGAATCCGGACATGAATCCTGAGGCAGTCAAAGGATGCTTCAGAGATGCTCCGGTAATGGTTTTCCTGGCCCGTGACCCATCATATCCGTTCTCGGCTTATGACGTAGGACTGCTGTCCCAGAACATCATGCTTTCAGCATGGTCCATGGGAGTAGGATCCATCTGCCTGGGCATGCCGGTCCGCTTCATCATGAACAATGAGGCATGCACACCTGTACTTGACAGGCTTGGATTCAGCAAAGGGTACGAATTCTGCTTATGCATCGGATTGGGCTACGCCGACGAAGATCCGAAGGCAAAGCCACGCGATAAAGGAAAAGTTAAATATATTGATTAAAGCTATGGATTATCTTTTGATTCTTTTAGCCGTTTCAATGGTCGTATCGGGACTGGGATGGATCTACTTCATCTATTTCTTCAGTCTGGGATACGGATTCGGCATCTCGGCACTAGCCGTCACTCTGGCAGTACTTTTCAAGGACGTGCTTACCGCTCCTACCATCATGCTGTGCATCGTGATGTTCATCTTCGGATGCAGATTGGGACTATACCTTCTGACCCGAGAGAAACGCTCGCCCGCATACAAGAAGATCCTTTACGGTCCTGATGCGGCAAAGAAGAAACCTCTTTTCGTAGTGATTACAGTCTGGATCTTCTGTGCACTTCTTTATGTAGGTCAGGTGAGTCCTGTTGCATTCTTCCTTGCAAACAAGGCTGCCGGAGCACCGGTAAATGAAGCATGGGCATGGGCCGGTGCAGGACTTATGGCCGTAGGAGTACTTCTTGAAAGCGTAGCTGATGCACAGAAGAAAGCCGCCAAGAAGATCAATCCTAAAAGGTTTGTGGATACCGGAGTATACAGACTTGTCCGCTGTCCTAACTACCTTGGCGAGCTCATCATCTGGACCGGAGCCTTCATCGTATGCATCGGGGCGCACTGCAACGTATGGCAGTGGATCATTGCATCGATCGGCTATATAGGCATCGTATACGTGATGTTCAGCGGAGCACGCAGGCTTGAAATCAGACAGGCCTCCGCATACGGAAAGGATCCCGAATTCCAGAGATATATCAACAAGACCCCTATTCTGCTGCCATTCGTTCCGATCTACAGCGTCGAAAGACACAAATGGCTTCAGGCATAACCTGTTACAGAAGAGAAAGCAGCATCACTACTACCGGTACCGGACCATCAAAAGTCAGAATGATATCGGAGTAGTTGGTGTACTTTCCTTTGTACAGATGCTTGCCGTCATAGGTGAACAGTATATCGGAATAATTGGTATACCTGCCGTTATAGATATGCTTGCCGTCCCAGGTAAAGATGATGTCTGAATAGTTGGTATACCTGCCGTCATAGAGATGTTTTCCATCCCAGGTGTAGAGAATATCCGAATAATTGGTATACTTGCCCTGATACAGATGCTTGCCGTCCCAGGTATATAGGATATCGGAATAGTTCGAGTATCTGCCTATATAGAAATGCTCCCCGTCCCAGGTGTACAGGATGTCTGAATAATTGGTATATTTGCCTCTGTAGATATGGACATCCCTGGAATTTTCTGATGCAGAAATATTTCCAGCCACCGAAAGGAACAGGAATACTGATGTTAACAAAGCCTTAAGATTCATGGTGATTCCTTAATTTTGTCATGACAAAATTAAGGAATTATCCGTACGAAAGCAAAGCAGCCATGTTGAAAAGACTATTTGGATTCGAGCCCGTCAAATCCACAGTAAGAACCGAAATATTTGCAGGACTGACATCCTTCCTTACGATGTCATACATACTTGCTGTCAATCCAGGCATTTTCGAAAATATTGACGGAATGCCGACGGGAGCGGTATTCACAGCTACAGCTATTGTAGCTATAATAGGCACGCTGCTCGTTGCATTTATAGCAAAGATGCCGTTCGGAATCGCTCCTGGAATGGGACCTAATGCATTCTTCGTATTCACCATATGCATAGGTATGGGTTATCCATGGCAATTTGCATTGACGGCCGTATTCATAGAGGGGCTGATTCTCCTGCTGCTTACGCTTACAAACCTGCGGGAAGCCCTGATCAAAGCCATACCATCTGTCATAAAGCAGTCACTCGGCATCGGCATAGGACTGTTCATCGCATTTGTCGGCATGCAGAGTGCGGGACTTGTAGTCAATGACGATTCCACTCTGGTCAGACTCGGAACCTTGACCGAAGGAAGCGGCCTGCTCACCCTCATAGGTCTGGCTATCACTGCCGTGATGGTGATAAAGAACGTCAAGGGAGGAATGCTCATCGGAATACTCCTGACAACGCTCATAGGTCTGCCTATGGGACTTACTCATTTCAGTGGGGTGATTTCGGTTCCAGAGTCCGTAACTCCTATATTCGGACAGTTCCAATGGGACAAGGTGCTGACTATGGACATGCTGGTGGTAGTGCTGTCATTCCTTTTTATCGACCTTTTCAGTCTTACAGGATCTGCATTAGGAGTATGCATGAAAGGAGGTTATGCAGACAAGGACGGCAATGTGAAAGGCATCAGGAATCTGTTTCTTGCAGACTCGATAGGTACAATCTCATCCGGACTTTTCGGAACCTCTGCGGCATGCACATTCATTGAAAGTTCATCAGGAGTAGCCCAGGGAGGACGTTCGGGACTGACAGCATTCACAATCGCCGTCTGCTTTGCGGCCGCCTTGTTCTTCTCCCCTCTTTTCCTGGCAATCCCATCAGCAGCCACAGCTCCGGTACTGATAATCGTCGGACTGATGATGTTCAGTTCGGTCAAGAGCCTGCCTCTTGATGACATGTCAGAAGCGATTCCAGGATTCATAACGATTCTGGCAATGCCGATGACGTACTCCATAGCCGACGGCATCCTTCTGGGAGTCATCAGCTATGTGGTGATCAACATGCTGTGCGGAAATTTCAAAAAAATGAATCCGGGAATGTATATCCTCGCTGCACTGTTCATCCTGAAATACATTTTTGTATGACAGGATCTGTCTTTGTCTAGAACGGGAATAAGAGCGGAAGCACAAACACCATCACCACACCCATTATCACCTGAAGCGGAAGTCCTACCTTTATGTAATCCATGAAGGTATACTGACCCGCATTCATTACCAAGGCATTAGGCGGAGTGGAGAAAGGAGACGCGAAACACATGCTGGCAGCGACGGTCACCGCAAACATGAACGGAACCGGACTCACGCCTATTCCCACAGCGCATTGGAGAGCAATAGGAGCCATGAGCATCGCTGTCACGGTGTTGCTTATGAATATCGTCATCACTGAAGTCGCTGCGTAGACTATTCCCAGCAATAGCAGAGGAGATGTAACTCCCAGTCCGTTTACAAGTCCGTCTGTCAGCAGGTCCGATACACCTGTCTTCTCCAACGCCGTAGACATCGGCATCATCGCAGCAAAGAGGACGATAGTCTGCCAGTTGATTGTCTGATATGCTGCTTCCATGCTCCTGACACATCCGGTAACCACCATAAGTACAGCTGCGACAAGAACGGCAGTTACAGGCTCTACAGGAATGCTGTCAACAACCATGGCTGCAATCATACCGCTCATTATCAAGGCTGCCACAGGCGCCTTATAATCAAGAGTAACCTTCGATGCCTCCTGGAGCGGCTCACCCAAGACCACCCAACTGTCGGATTCATTCTTGAGACGGGCTATATCCTTCCAGGCCCCCTGGACAAGCAGCACATCTCCTTCGTGAATCTTCTGCACTGCCAAATCTTGAAGAATGTATTGCTTGTGACGTCGGATACCCAGTATATTGACACCGAACTTGCTTCTGAAGCCCACCTCAGCTATGGTATGATTGATCATAGAGCTGGATTGCATTATCAGAATCTCAGCAACACCGATATCGAAGAAATCCAACGAGGCATTGGGTGCACCGTTATCCATCTCATCAGTCTTCCTGTCCAGAAGACGGAGAGAATAATCCTTCACAAATTTCTGGATACCTTCCGCATCTCCTGAAAGATAAAGCACATCATCTTCCTTCAAGACCTGATCCGGCGATGCCAGCTGCTGATTGACAGTACGGACGAACCGGTTCTGTCCGGCACTGCGTCTGAGTTCCAGAACGTTGATGCCGTAATGCTTATATATGTCAAGATCTGCAACCGTCTTTCCTATAGCCCTCGATTTCTCATTCTTTACCTGTACACGGAACAGATTTTCAGTGATTCCATACTCATTTACAAGCTCCTTCAGGGATTTCCTGTTGGCCTTCTTGTCCTTGGACCTCTCCTTTGGCGTCAGGAACATCTTTGTCAGAGGAAGCAGAACCACGATTCCGACAGCCAGGGTTATCAGACCTACCGGCATGAATTCAAAGAATCCGAGGCGATCATAGCCGTTGGTTGCCAAGGTATCACTCACAATGAGGTTCGGAGGTGTACCGATGAGGGTCATCATACCTCCCATGCTGCTGGCGAATGCCAGCGGCATGAGCAGACGACGGGACGAAGTACCGGCAGCAGCTGCCATGCTGACCACGATAGGGAGCATGAGAGCTACCGTACCCGTGTTGCTGACGAACATTCCTATGGCAGCTGTCACTATCATTACAAGCAGGAAAAGCCTGATAGGGCTGTTTCCTGCAAGAATCATTACCTTGCTGCCTATCATCTTGGCCAGACCCGTCTGGAAGATACCTCCCCCGACAATGAACAGGCCGACCATCATGATTACAGTCGTATTGGAAAAACCGGCCAATCCTTCTGCTGGAGTAAGGACATTACTGAGCAGCAGGGCCAGAAGTGCACATATTGCCACCAGATCGGACCTTACCTTTCCGCTGACGAAAAGTATAGCCGAAACCAGAAGTATTATTAATGTCGTTATCATATGTCTTTGTTATTTCTTTATTTTAAAGATCCTTCGCTTCGCTCAGGATGACAGGGAGAGAAGCTCAGGATGACAGGTGGGTGAAGTTCAGGATGGAGGGGCGCAAAGGTAATCAATAATATGGCACTACCCTACGCCTTTACAGGGACAGATTGTGTATTTTTGACTTCACCGATGACAAAAATGCTGTGCAGGGAGCCTATGCAGTCCAGGTCGCCGAGGGTGCCCAGGACGAAATTCTGATAGTCCTGCATGCTGCGGGCATATATCTTCAGCTGATAGTCATAGTCTCCGGAAGTATTGAAGCATTCCACCACCTCATCAATCTCAGCAATGACCGATGTGAACTGACGGCTGAATTCCTTGCTGTGGTGTTTCAGCCGTACATTGCAGAGGACCATGATTCCGTTTCCTGCCTTGATCGGGTCCACTACCGCTACATATTTCTTGATATAGCCTTCCCTCTCCAGCCTCTTCTGGCGCTCGAAAACCGGTGATGGAGAAAGGTTTACCTTTGCCGCCAGCTCCTTGGTGGTCAGCTTTGCATCCTTCTGCAGCTCCCGCAGAATCAGGATATCGGTTTTGTCCAATGTTTCCATACGTTTTACTTATGAGATCCTCCACACTGTCATTTCTTTCGCATTCGCTTCAGCGACTTCGTCGATTACGAGCGAGACGCAGCACTGTCATTTCGAGCGAGACGCAGCACTGTCATTTCGAGCGAGACGCAGCACTGTCATTTCGAGCGAGGACGAAGTCCGAGTCGAGAAATCTACAATACCACAATTTTACAGAATAATATTCTATAATTCCACATATTTCCAACAAATTTAGAATAATTTTCCGAATTTCACAGAAAGGTTGCATATATCACACCATTGTACCATCTTTGCAGTCCCATAAAAGGGGAAAATAATGTATCTTTGCACGTTTTTGTGCCAGCCGATAAGCGGCTGAAACAGAACGCATACAACTATGATAAGAAAGGAATATATACATAACGATATCTTTGAATTCGAGGCCGGTGGAAGCGTGAACGGACTCAAGGTGGTCTACCACTGCTCCGAGCGCGAGTGGCAGAAGGATGACGAGCGCAAGGTCATATGGATATGCCATGCGCTTACAGCCAATTCAGACGCCGAGGACTGGTGGCCGGAGCTCGTAGGACCGGGAAAGCTTTTTGACACGGAAAAGTATTTCGTTGTGTGCGCCAACATGCTCGGGTCGGCATATGGCTCGTCAGGCCCTTCAAGTATATGTCCCGAGACAGGAAAGCCATATTACTTCAGTTTTCCTCATGTGACCGTACGCGACATTGTGCGCGCAAACGACCTTGTACGCAGGCACCTGGGCATTGAACATATCGACTTCATGGTCGGAGGTTCTATCGGAGGATTCCAGTCTGTGGAATGGTCCATCATGGAACCGGATGTGATCAGAAAGGCTGTCTACATCGCATGTGGAGCGAGAGTAACCCCTTGGCTTACAGCTTTCAACGAATCCATGAGGATGGCGCTTGAGGCAGACCCTACATTCCGCGAATGCGCTTCGCTCAAGGGCGGTGAGGCGGGACTCAGATGTGCACGAAGCATTGCACTGATTTCATACAGAAGCTACGAGGGCTACAATGCCACCCAGTGGGAGAAGGACGAAGACTGCCTGTTTGCCGACAGGGCCGGATCATATCAGAGATATCAGGGAAAGAAGCTGTCTGACCGCTTTGATGCATATTCATATTACTACCTGTGCGGATCGGTGGACAGCAACAACGTAGGAAGAGGACGAGGCGGAGTCGAAAAGGCACTTGGAAGCATCAGGACCGAATGCACCGTGATAGGTATCGACAGCGACAGGCTGTTCCCTGTCGAGGAGCAGAAGCTCATAGCTTCATGCATCCCGGGAGCGGTCTACCACGAAATCACCTCGAAGTTCGGCCACGACGGCTTCCTTTTGGAAAACGACCAGCTTACAGAAATAATAAAACCTTTATTACCATAAAACTGGACACGTAACCCCTTACTACACAGCCAACCACCCACCAACACGGTGGGGCATTCTTACCCACCGTGTTGATAGTCAAAGCGATGATTTACAGATGGTTACATGTCCATAAAACGATAATTATGCAAGTACTGAAATTCGGAGGCAGCTCGGTTGCCAATGCGGAAAACATGTCAAAGGTTGTGGACATCGTAGCCAATGCGGTGGACCGCGACAGGACCATTCTTGTAGCATCAGCAATCAGCGGCTGCACTGACACACTGATAAAGATAGGGACATTAGCATCTCAGCGCGATGAAAGCTACAAGGGACTCATCGAAGAGCTTCAGGAGAAGCATCACGTCATCATCCGTGACTTCCTGCCCCTTGAAAAGCAGGCAGAATCACAGGAGGTCTGTGATTCGCTTTTCGATTCGCTCAGAAGCATCGCTCAGGGCGTGTTCCTTCTTGGAGAACTCTCCCCTGCCAGCCTTGATGCCATCCAGGGATTCGGCGAGCTGTGGTCGACAAAGATCCTTGCTACCAAGCTGGCTTCGATCGGCATAGCGACAAAATGGATCGACTCCCGCAATATCATTCGCACCGTAGCCAAGGGCGACAAGAACATCGTGGATGTCCAGAAGACATATTCACGAATCAACGAAATGGTCGAGAGCAACCCTATCACGCAGCTCTTCGTGCTGCCGGGCTTCATCGCTTCAGACAAGCAGGGCCGCACGACCACGCTCGGCCGTGGAGGCTCCGACTACACGGCCTCGCTCTACGCAGTAGGCTGCAAGGCACGCGTGCTGGAGATCTGGACCGATGTCTCAGGAATGATGACATCGAATCCGAAGGTCGTGCCTACAGCACGCACCATCAGCAACATCTCATATAAGGCAGCCCTTGAGCTTTCGCATTTCGGAGCAAAGGTCATATATCCGCCTACAATCCAGCCGGTAGTGGCAGAAGGAATTCCTATCTATGTAAAGAACACCTTCGATCCTCAGGCATCCGGCACGCTCATCGAGAAGAACCCTCCACGCAGCAAGGATTCGGTGATCGGAATATCAAACTCGGACAACATCGCCCTTCTCTCACTGGAAGGAAGCGGAATGGTAGGCATCCCCGGCTTCTCAAGCCGTCTTTTCGAGACACTCAGCCAGAATGACATCAACATAATCCTCATCACACAGGCGTCATCTGTCCACACAATGTGCATCGCCGTTTCCGAAAAGGATGCGGAGAAGGCACGCGAAGCGGCCGACAGATGCTTCGCATATGAGATTTCGCTTGGAAAGCTCAATCCACTGAAGGTGGAGAAGGGATTTTCGATCGTGTGCCTTGTGGGTGACGACGTGCTCAACCAGAGCGGAGCGACAGGAAGGATGCTTGCTGCCCTTGGGCGCAACAGCATCCCGGTGAGAGCGACCGCTCAGGGTTCATCCGAGAGAAACATCTCGGTGATCATCTCCTCCGCTGATGCTGACGGAGCCATCAGGACCATCCACAACGAATTCTTCGACCGCAAGAGCGGAAAGGACATCCATCTTTTCATCGCTGGATATGGAGTGGTCGGAAAGGCACTGGTGGATATCATCGCAAAGAACAGGGACAAGATCGAGGCACGCACGGGTCGCCGTCTGCATGTATGCGGACTGTCCAACAGCCGCAGGTTCATCCTGGACAAGAACGGACTTCCGCTGGACTGCATTGCAGACCTGCTTGCTGCTGGAGAAAGTGCAGCTGATGAAGCATATTTCACACAGCTAGCTACCCTCACTCTTGAGAATTCCGTGTTCGTAGACTGTACAGCTTCTGCTGACATCGCTTTCAAATACATGAACCTCTTCAAGAAGGGATATTCAGTGGTGGCTTGCAACAAGATCACATTCTCGGCACCATATAAGCATTATGCTGCCTTGAAGGAGGCTGCCATCGAGATCGGTGCGACACTCAGATATGAGACTACCGTAGGTGCAGCACTTCCTATCCTCGAGTCGATTTCCCGCAGTGTACACAGCGGTGATGAGATACTGCGCATCGAAGCAGTACTCAGCGGAACTCTCAATTACATCTTCAGCAACTATGCAGGAGGAGATGGCGGAACATTCGCCGAGGTCGTGAAGAGAGCACAGGATGCAGGATATACAGAGCCGGACCCACGCCTCGACCTGAGCGGACGCGACGTGCTCCGCAAGCTGCTGATCCTCTCACGTGAGGCTGGAGTCGGCATCGACGAGAAGGATGTGGAGATATCCGCACTGCTGCCTGAGGAGTTTTTCGAGGGAGATGTGGATGCATTCTATGCAAAGCTTGCCGAGAATGAAGATATGTTTGCGGCACGTTACAATGAAGCTGCATCGAAGGGACTTCGTCAGAGGTTCGTGGCATCTCTGGTCAAGGACGCTTCGGCACCGTTCGGCTACAAGGCGAAAATCGGTCTGGAGTCCATCGACAGCACTCATCCGCTGTACAATCTCTGCGGCACAGACAACGCAGCACTCATCCAGACAGACTTCTACCCGTCACCTCTGGTCATCCAGGGAGCCGGCGCCGGAGCCTACCAGACTGCATCCGGTGTTCTGAACGACATTATAATGTAAACCGTCATTTGGCAATAGCACATTAACTGTCATTTCGACCGAAGCGGAGAAATCCTTATAAGTAAGTATGTATAATTCATATTATGTCTATATAATGTCAAACAAAAACAACACGACATTATATGTAGGAATGACAAATGACATCGAAAGACGATTACAAGAACATAAAAGTGGTTTAATCAAGGGATTTACTCAAAGATACAATTGTGATAAGCTAGTCTATCTTGAATCATATTCTGATGTAAACCAAGCTATAGATAAAGAAAAACAAATAAAGAAATGGAGAAGAGAGAAGAAAGACGGATTTCTCGACTCGCTTCGCTCGCTCGAAATGACAACTACACATGGAACAGAAGAAATATAAGTTCGAGACATTGCAGGTGAGGGCAGGACAGGAGATAGATCCTGTTTCTAAGGGTACGGCTGTGCCTATCTACCAGAGCACGGCATACACTTTCGACAGCATGGAATATGGAGCCGAGCTTTTCGAGCTCAAGCGTCCTGGCAACATATATACACGAATCACCAATACGACTACAGAAGTATTTGAAAAGAGGATGGCGGCACTTGAAGGTGGAGTTGCATCATGCGCTACTGCATCGGGCCAGTCTGCTGTCTTCCTTTCGATCACCAACATCTGTGGCCCCGGAGACAACATCGTTGCACAGCCATTCCTCTATGGTGGCACATTCACAATGTTCGCCATCACCCTGCGTGACATGGGCATCGAGGTGCGCTTTGCAAAGAGTGACCTTGTGGAAGATCTGGAGGCGCTTGTGGACGACCGCACAAAGGCGATCTATCTGGAGAACCTCGGCAATCCGGCATTCAATATTCCTGATTATGAGCCTATTGTGGAGATGGCCCGCCGCAAGGGAATCTGCGTGATGGTGGACAATACATTCGGCATGGGAGGTTATCTTTTCCGACCGTTCGAATGGGGTGCAAACGTATCCATACATTCGGCCACAAAGTGGATATGCGGTCATGGCACCGCTCTCGGCGGCGTTGTAGTGGACGGAGGAAACTTCGACTGGACAGCAGAAAAGTATCCGCTTCTGGCAGCACCTTCAGAGAGCTATCACGGACTTGTATACAAGGATGTGTTCGGTCCTGCAGCATTTGCAGGACGAGTTCGCGTGGACGGACTCCGCAACATCGGACCGGCACCTTCTCCGTTCAACTCATTCCTGATGCTTCAGGGCCTTGAGACTTTGTCGCTCAGAGCAGAAAGATGCTGCGCGAACACCCTTGCAGTGGCGGAGTTCCTTGAGAAGCATCCGGCAGTGGAGAGCGTGAACTATCCTGGACTCAAGAGCAATCCATACCATGAGCTTGGCTGCAAATACCTCAAGCATGGCTTCGGAGGTGTGCTTACATTCCGCGTAAAGGGAGGCTTCGAGGCTGCGGCAGCGCTGGTGACACGTCTGGAGCTCATCCTCCATGTGGGCAGCGTGGGCGATGCCAAGTCACTCATCGTGCACCCGGCATCGACGACCCACTCGCAGCTCAGCCCTGAGGAACAAATCGCAGCCGGAGTATACCCTAACATGCTCCGCCTCTCGGTCGGCATCGAAAACGTCGATGACCTCATCGCCGACCTCGCCGCCGCACTATAAAGTCAGCAACACTGTCATTTCGAGCGAGCGGAGCGAGACGAGAAATCTAAGCGAAATGCAACACTGTCATTTCGAACGAGCGGAGCGAGACGAGAAATCTAAATGAGATGCAACATTGTCATTTCGAGCGACCGAAGGGAGTCGAGAAATCTAAAACAACAATATGTACAACACATACTACATATACATAATGTCAAGTCCCAACAACTCAACATTATATATTGGCGTAACAAATGACATTGAAAGAAGAATAAAAGAACATAAAAGCGGACTCATCCATGGTTTTACTCAGAAGTATAACTGCTGCAAACTTGTATATTATGAACAGTATTCTGACATAAACCAAGCTATCGAAAGAGAAAAGAAACTGAAAAAGTGGAGAAGAGAGAAAAAAAGAATGGCTTATCAAAACTATGAATCCAGATTTTAAGGATTTAGGGGATGAAATAGTTCTTTAGATTTCTCGACTCGGACAAGTCCTCGCTCGAAATGACAGGGGAACGACATAGAAAAAACATCACACTGTCATTTCGAGCGAGCGAAGCGAGACGAGAAACCTAAGCGAAACGCAACACTGTCATTTCGAGCAAGCGAAGCGAGACGAGAAACCTAAGCGAAATGCAACCCTGTCATTTCGAGCGAGCGAAGCGAGACGAGAAATCTAAACGAGATGCCACACTGTCATTTCGAGCGAGCGGAGCGAGACGAGAAACCTAAGCGAAACGCAACACTGTCATTTCGAGCGAGCGAAGCGAGACGAGAAATCTAAGCGAGATGCAACACTGTCATTTCGAGCAAGCGAAGCGAGACGAGAAACCTAAGCGAAATGCAACCCTGTCATTTCGAGCGAGCGAAGCGAGACGAGAAACCTAAGCGAGATGCAACACTGTCATTTCGAGCGAGCAAAGCGAGACGAGAAACCTAAGCGAAACGCAACACTGTCATTTCGAGCGAGCGAAGCGAGACGAGAAATCTAAGCGAGATGCAACACTGTCATTTCGAGCAAGCGGAGCGAGACGAGAAATCTGAATGAGCAAGGGAGCTAGAGGATAGTTAACATTAACGATTTTTAGATTTCTCGACTCGGACAAGTCCTCGCTCGAAATGACAAGATAACGGTAACGTAGATATATTTTCATATTTCTGTACTACCTTTGTCCGAAGAAAACAGAGTCACAGACATAAAATAGAAACAACAACATTAGAAAAATTTGAGCGGAGCGATGGCAAGTCCTTTCCCCGAGGGAAAGGATTTAGGATAGGGGTAACGTAGATATATTTTCATATTTCTGTACTACCTTTGCTCGAAGAAAAAGAAGAAACAAACATACAATAGAACAAACAACACACGAAAATATGAAAGTAGCAGTAGTAGGTGCCACAGGACTGGTTGGCACAAGAATGTTGGAAGTGCTCGCTGAGAGGAACTTCCCTGTAACCGAACTCATTCCGGTTGCATCAGCAAAATCCGTAGGACGCAAGATCACATTCCAGGGTAAGGAGTGGACTGTAGTGAGCGCTGAGGACGCGATCGCCGCACGCCCTGAACTCGCACTCTTTTCTGCCGGCGGCGGCACATCAGCCGAGCTTGCCCCTAAGTTCGCAGAAGTAGGAACAAGAGTGGTAGACAACTCATCACAGTGGCGTATGGACCCAACCAAGAAACTCGTCGTTCCCGAGATCAACGGAGACGTGCTCGAAGAGTCAGACTACATCATCGCAAACCCTAACTGCTCGACAATCCAGATGCTCCTGCCTCTGTGGCCTCTCCACAAGGCATACACCATCAAGAGAGTAGTAGTGTCTACATATCAATCAGTTACAGGTACAGGTTACAAGGCGATGGACCAGATGACCGCAGAGCGTGAAGGCGGCAAGTGGGGCGAGTACCCTGCCGTATATCCGCATCCGATAGACCAGAACATCCTCCCTCACATCGACTCATTCCTTGAGACCGGATACACCAAGGAGGAGATGAAGATGGTCAACGAGACACGCAAGATCTTCGCTGACGACAGCATCGGAGTATCCCCTACAACAGTCCGTGTACCTGTTCAAGGCGGCCACTCTGAGTCGATCAACCTCGAATTCGAGAAGGAGTTCGACATGGCGGACGTAAGGAAGATGATGGAGGAAATGCCAGGCGTGACCCTTCAGGATGACCCAGCAAACAATGTATATCCTATGCCACTCTACGCATGGGGCAAGAACGACGTATTCGTAGGCCGTTTCCGCCGCGACCTTTCAGTGAAATCAGGTCTCAACTTCTGGTGCGTGGCCGACAACCTCCGCAAGGGAGCAGCCACCAACGCCGTACAGATCGCAGAGAAACTCATCGAGGAGGGTTTCCTTCCAAAAGAGTAATGGTATACAGACTTACACACATTGACAATGCCATGACGGAGAGAATCAGCCAGCTGCTGGATTCTCTCCGTTCCATGCCTGTCACAATTGATAAAACATCCCTTGACAAACTGCTGTCAGACGACAGGTTCAACCTGTTCATAGCCGAAGATGATGACAGGAACGTAATGGGAATGCTGACCATCACATCCTGTCCGACCCTGACAGGGAAAAAAGTCTGGATAGAGGACGTGATCGTTGACGAGAAATTCAGGGGAAAAGGAGTCGGGAGAGCCCTGCTAAGGTCAGCAGTTGAATTTGCCCGCACCGAACTGAAAGCACCGGCCGTATATCTGACCTCGAATCCCACAAGGGTACAGGCACGCAACCTTTACCGGTCAGAAGGATTCGAAGAATACGAAACCGGTGTTTTCCGTATCAAGAATTTAGATTAACTTTGAGGTCTGAACAACACAAGACCTCATGAGAACTTCCCTATTTTCTGCTTTCGCAGCAATCCTTGCAGCCGCATTGCTGACATCATGCGGCACTCAGAAGGACAGCAATGATTTCGGATATGAAATCAAGGACAGAGTGATTGTATACAACACTCCGGAGCGTCCGTCCGATCAGATCTCAATGATCGGATTTGCAGTCGATCCGATAGACACCGTCAGGGTCGGATTCATCGGACTTGGCATGCGCGGACCGAGCGCAATCGACCGCTTTACGTACATTGACGGAGTCGAGATCACCGCCATCTGCGACCTCTATCCGGAGAAGATTGAGCCGGTGCAGAGACTGCTGGAGCGCCGCGGTAAGGCGCGCGCTGCCGAATACAGCGGCGAAGACGGCTGGAAGAAACTCTGCGAGAGGGAGGACATAGACCTTGTATATATAGTGACGCCTTGGCTCACCCATGTACCTATGTCTGTATATGCTATGGAGCATGGCAAGCATGTCGCAGTGGAGGTCCCTGCAGCCGTGAGCGTCGAGGAATGCTGGCAGCTGGTCAACACGGCAGAAAGGACGAGACGCCACTGCATGATGCTCGAGAACTGCGTCTACGACTTCTTCGAACTCACCACTCTCAATATGGCCCAGCAGGGTCTCTTCGGCGAGATCATACACACTGAAGGAGCCTACATCCACAACCTCGATCCTTTCTGGGACGAGTACCAGGATAACTGGAGATATGAATACAACAAGCAGCATCGAGGCGACATCTATCCTACCCATGGAATGGGTCCGGCATGCTGGGCTCTGAACATCCATCGCGGAGACCGCATGAAGACCCTCATCGCCATGGACACCGACGCTTTCAACGGAAAGAAACTGGCACAGAAACATGGAGAGGAGTCATATCTGAACGGAGACCACACCACCACTCTCATCCGCACCGAGAAAGGAAAGACCATCGAGATCCAGCACAATGTCGTGACTCCGCGTCCGTACAACCGCATGTATCAGGTAGAAGGCACCGAGGGATTTGCAAACAAATATCCTAATGAAGGGTTCTCCATCCGTACCATGGGAAGACAGATCGAGGGAACAGAGGAAGGAAAGGCTCTGTTCGAGAATCTGGACGGTGAGGCCTATGTAAGCAGGGAGATGCGCGATGCCCTTATGTCTGAATATCAGCATCCTATCACCCGCGAAGGCTCCCTTGTGGAGACCGCAAAGAGAGTCGGAGGCCACGGAGGCATGGACTTCATCATGGACTATCGCCTGATCTACTGTCTCAGGAACGGCCTTCCTCTTGACCAGGATGTATACGATGCTGCAGAGTGGTCATGCCTGGGCGAACTCACAAGAGTTTCGATAGAAAACGGAAACAAGCCTGTGGAGATGCCTGACTTCACACGCGGAGACTGGGACAAACTCGACGGACTCAAATTATACATCAAATAATGAAGATACAATCAACATATCTCTCAGACATTGAGAATAAGACATTCGAGGACATCCTCGACACTATAGCAGAAAGTCAGGAATATCCTCTGTCATGCGTTAACTGGAAGGCTTTTCCATATGCACCCGAGGTCAGTTTCCATGTCGCACATACCGACAAGGCACTCATAGTGCTGTTCGATGTGAAGGAAGACCATGTACGTGCCGTGAGTCTTGAGGCCAACGGACCGGTGTGGGAAGACAGTTGCGTGGAAATATTCCTCTCCGTACCTGGCAAGGAAGGATATTTCAACTTCGAGACCAACTGCATAGGTACCTCGCTGGCAGCATACAGACGGTCAAAGACAGATGCAGACATGTTCAGCCCGGAGCAGATGGAGCAGATCGGCACTGTCGCTTCGCTTCCTCATGAAGCCATCGACAAGCAGAGCGAAGGACAGGAATGGAGCATGCTGAAGATCATACCATTCTCGCTGCTGGGACTCTCTGAAAAGCCTGCAATGCTGAAAGGAAACTTCTACAAGTGCGGAGACAAGTGCGCGCAGCCGCATTTTCTGAGTTGGGCGCCTATAGACCTTCCGGAGCCGAACTTCCACTGCACGGAATTCTTTGGAGAAATCACATTTTAACACTTTCGCTAATGCTCAAGCGGCAAGCCCATTGCGACCGAGCCGCCACACTGTCATTTCGAGCGAGCGAAGCGAGACGAGAAATCTAATATCATAAATATGGACACCAAACTTCTAACCATCGCCAACCAATTCGCCTTGGAAGGCACAATAGCAGAGATCAAACCCCTCGGAGAAGGCTTCATCAACGACACATTCGTCGTAAAGACTGTAGATGACGCCCCGAACTACATCCTCCAACGCAAGAACCATGTCATCTTCCCTGACGTTCCCGGCATGATGGAGAACATCAAGGCCGTTACAGAGCACATCAAGGCCAAGGTAGCTGACCCGCTCCGCGAGACGCTTACCGTGATTCCGGCAAAGGATGGAAAGCTCTATGTTCAGGAAGGTGAGAACTATTGGGCAGTATGCCTGTTCATTCCGGGAACCACATCACCAGTACGTGCCGACACTCCGGAGCTGGCATATCAGGGAGGTCTGGGTACAGGACGCTTTCAGGCACTGCTCGCAGACTTCAACAAACCGTTGAACGAGACAATCAAGGGATTCCACAACATCCGCTGGCGTTTCCAGCAGTGGGACGAAACCATCGCCGCAGACCCAGTCGGACGCGTTGCACAGCTGCAGGAAGAGATTTCATGGATAGAGTCACGCAGAAAAGAGATGCTTGACTTCTGGTCTCTCGTCGAGGACGGCACCATACCTATGCACGTGACCCACAACGACACCAAGATCAGCAACATCCTCTTCAACGAGTCGGACGGAAGCATGCTCTGCATGATAGACCTTGACACTGTGATGTCTTCGACCTCACTTAACGACTTCGGAGACGCCATCCGCTCCTACACCAACACCGGAGCCGAGGATGACAGGAATCTTGACAATGTCGGAATGAATCTCGAAATGTTCAAGGCATATGCTGAAGGCTATCTCCATGAGCAGAAGGCGTCAATGGTACAGAGCGAACTTGACTGGCTGGCCTTCTCAGCAAGATACATCACCTTCGAGCAGGTGCTCCGCTTCCTGATGGACTATATCGACGGAGACAAGTACTACAAGACAGCTTATCCAGAGCACAACCTCGTCCGCACACACGCCCAGTACAAGCTCCTCCAGAGCATGGAACAGCAGTACGACGAGATGTGCCGGATTATACAGGCTATATAAAATGTGCCCGGTAGTATTTTTTGCTTACCACCGAGCACCATAACCAAGCTTTAAAACACTTATATGCCATATAGGTGTGCTCGGTAGTCAGCCAATTTGACTACCGAGCACATTTTTATTCGTTTGCCATCGCTTCTTCCACATCAGCAGACAGGATCGGAAGGCGACGTGAGCCTAGGCGACGGGCTCCGTCCGGTGTCACAAGGATGTCATCTTCCAGTCTGACACCACCGAAGTCATAGTATCCGGTAAGCTTCTCATAATTCACGAAGCCCTTGTCGGTGCCTTCACGCTTCCACTGCTCGATGAGCGCAGGGATGAAATACAGACCCGGCTCGTCGGTCACCACATGACCCGGCTCGAGACGGCGTGCCATTCTGAGGTTTCCGAGTCCGAGAAGCGGATGACGCTTCTGGTCCTCTGCGTATCCGACATAGTTCTCTCCCAGATCCTCCATATCATGCACATCGATTCCCATATTGTGTCCCAGACCGTGAGGCATGAAGAGACCGGAAATACCCAGAGGAAGCATCTCGTCCACATCTCCACGCACCAGATCCAGCGATTTGAGTCCCTCCAGAAGGAAACGTGCCGTAGCATAGTGCACATCCCAGTATGTCGTCCCTGGCATGACCAGACTGTATGCATAGTCGTTTGCCTGCTGCACTATATCATATACTTCACGTTGCTTGGTGGTAAACTTACCGCTACATGGATATGTACGGGTAAAGTCTGAAGCATAATGAGCATTGCTCTCTGCACCGGCATCAACGAGCAGCAGGCGGCCTGGAGTGATGACCTGATGGTGGCTGTGATTATGCAGAGTCTCGCCGTTCTGGGAAAGGATGGTAATGAATGACGGACCCCATCCATGCGACAGTGTCACTCCCTCCATTCTGCCGACTATATCCTGCTCCCACATTCCCAGCTTACATCCTCTGCGGGCCTCCGTGTGCATCAGATAGCCCAGATCCGCAGCCTTGTCAAGTTCTTCGATCTCACATTGCTCCTTTATCAGACGCATCGAAATGACCGACTTGACAAGTTCTTCAGAAGCATGACGGCCGCCGTCTGCCATCGGAGCCACCCTGCGGACATCCGCATTAGGAATTCCTGTCAGCTCCGCAAGCTTCATCTGATTGTAGTAACGTGACGGCGGAAGGAAATGGACCTGACGGCCGGCAGCTACTGCTGCAGTTACGGCTTTGTCAAATTCCGCCAGCGGCGCTGCTGACGGGCAGCCGACGGCCGCAGCCTTTGAAGCGACTGTAGGCTGAGGTCCCATCCAGATGATGTCGTCGATGTCCACATCATTGCCATAAAAATGCTCCTCCGCGCTATCCAGGTCGAGTATGGCGGCGAACCAAGGCTCATCAATGCCCCAATAATATATGAAACTGCCGTCCTGACGGAACTTGTAGTCGTTGCCACGATAATTTATAGGAACTTCTACGTTACCTACGAACACAGCTATTCCGTGTGCTCCACGTGCCGCCATCCTCTCGACGAGGACGCGGCGACGGTTTGAATATACTTCTGAATTGAACATATTGTTGAATTTTGATTGTTCTTTTTAGTGTAAAGATCCTTCGCTTCGCTCAGGATGACAGGAGGGGGCTCAGGATGACAGTAGGGGGATCAGGATGACAGATCAGCGTATTCCACACACCTGAGTGTAAAAGACATATGCCTTCTTTTCGGCGGTAAACGAAAGCTTGAGGTATTTTGCATCGGAAGGAAGATTGTCAAATGTGACATGATCCACAAATGCATCATGGTTGGTATTCGCCCACACAGGAGTGTCCTTTATCTGATGCAGGGACCATTTCTTACCGTCCTTTGAAACGAAAAGGAAAAGCTTTGCAGGAGGCACGATGTTGTCCTTGTGACAGTTCAGCATGCGCACATCAAAAGATTTGAAATCCTTATCGAGCTTTACCTTGAACTCATGAGTGCCAGGCTTGCATATCACCCATCCCTTGTCTGAAGGATCCTCCTTAGGGCAAGAGGATTCCGAACTCATGTACTGCTGGGATGCAGCCCAGTATCCATCGCCTTCAAGCCATGCCATATAATCCTCATAAGCCTTGGCAGACCAATACGGCTGGCCCAGCTGATACTGAGAGTCCGGCTTTTCAAACAGGCCGCAGATGACGAATGAGATTATCTTCTCGGCACCTCCCTCGGTAGCTGCCACCATCTGGGCAAGCAGGCGTGGGAAAGGAGCCGGGATCAAGGCTGATGAACGGTCGTTTGTGCCTTCCTCCCATGCGAAAGACTCGCAATTTGCCCACATCTCGATGCCGGTCTTGTCATGGATCGCACGGAGTTTCTTCCAGTTCTCACGAAGACGTGTAAGAGGATATCTTTCACGAACGCATCCGATCTCGTCCTGATATGCGATGATGTCCACCTTGAGACGTGCTATCTGCTGCTCATAACGAGGGTCATCAAAATCAGAATTGAATATGCCGTATGGGGAAATCATTATCCTTGCCTCCGGAGTAAGCTCGCGTGCACGTGCAGCGAGAGCATTCACAGCCTCCACTGCATAGTCCGTCAGCACCGGACCGAAACAGTCCTCGACAGGCAGATACCATCCATGGAATGCCGGATGGTCTCCATAAAGACCTGCCAGTTCCTCCATCATCTCTATCTGACGGCCCTTGATGGCCGGATCACGCAGATTATCGTCCTGATCCTTGGCCCATCCGGTACTCATGAACACCTTCATGCCATGCTTCGCAGCCGCATCCATGATCGCATCCACAGGGCTCTGACGCCACTGAGGATAGTGCCACTCCATAAGTTTTGACGGATAATACGCCTTGCATTCGTTCGCCACCGACATGAACACCAGATACTCCATACCCATCTCCTTCATCTCTTCTACCTTCGCCGCCCACATGGCAGGATCGGTATTGTCGATGAATTGAGGATTGGTATACTTGTTACGCACGTCCTGATATGGAAGATTTATGAATGTTCCTGTAATAGGCAGACACTGGGCGGACACCGTACGGGCCGCTCCGACAATCATAAGCACTGCAAGCAATGCACGACAAAATGCTTTTCTCATAACATGTATGGGTTGATTCACAAATTTAAATAATAATTGATAACTTTGTGTGTTAACATATGAAAACTTCGATATGGACAGAAGAAATTTCCTGAAGACGGCAGCAGTTCTCGGAGTTGCCGGAGCAAGCCTTCCCGGCCACAGCAGCCAGGCCATGGGCAGACTGGTCAACATCAACACCGGCACATCAAGGATGAAGCTCAGCTTCGCTCCATACGAGCTGCAGCTGAGGCACACCTTCACAGTCTCATCGTATTCGCGCAAGACGACCCCCGGAGTGCAGGTCCGCATTGACTATGAAGGCCATACCGGCTATGGAGAAGCATCCATGCCTCCATATCTGGGACAAAGCGTTGAAACTGTCACATCATTTCTTTCACGGGTTGACCTCAGTCAGTTCAACGACCCGTTCCAGCTGGACACGATCCTGGCCTATATAGACAGTCTTTCTCCAGGAGACGAGGCAGCCAAGGCAGCTGTAGACATCGCCCTGCACGACCTTGTGGGCAAGCTGATGGGCCAGCCATGGTGGCGGATATGGGGACTGGATCCGTCAAAGACCCCGAACACGACATTCACCATCGGCATCGACACACCGGACGTAGTCCGTCAGAAGACACGTGAATGCGCGGACAGATTCAAGATACTGAAAGTCAAGGTGGGTCTGGACAACGACAAGGAAATGATACAGACCATCCGTGAAATAACGGACCTCCCTCTGGCCGTTGATGCCAATCAGGGCTGGAAGGACAGGGAAAAGGCACTGGACGAGATCTTCTGGCTGAAGGAAAACGGCATCGTTATGGTGGAGCAGCCGATGGCCAAGGAGCGCATCGACGACAACGCATGGATCACCGAAAGGAGTCCGCTGCCTGTTTTCGCCGACGAGTCCATCAAGCGTCTTGCTGACATACCTTCGATCAAGGGTGCATATCACGGAATCAATATCAAGCTGATGAAATGTACCGGAATGCGAGAGGCATGGAAAATGGCCAACTACGCACATGCAGAAGGTATGAGAGTGATGATCGGATGCATGACCGAGACCTCATGTGCAGTATCGGCAGCCGCTCAGCTCTCACCTGTCGCCGACTTCGCGGACCTCGACGGCAACCTGCTGATCACAAACGACCTCTTCCGCGGGATGGAGGTGGTCGACGGAAAGATAACACTCCCGGACAGACCGGGCATAGGACTGATAAAACTATAGCCAATGAAGAGAATCCTAATCCTGCTCATCAGCGCCTTCTGCGCCATGAGCCTTTCAGCTCAAAGCCAGCGCGAGCGCATCGCATTCGACGACAACTGGCAGTTTGCATTCGGAGACGCCTCGTCACCTGCCAAGGACTTCGGCTGCGGAACCGAGTATTTCAACTACCTGACAAAGGCAGCTTCGATCCACAACGAAGGCCCTTATTCACCGAAGTTCGACGCATCGGGATGGAAGACTGTGGACCTTCCGCATGACTGGGTTGTCGACCTCCCATATGCAGAAGAAGCAAGCCACAGCCACGGATACAAGACAGTCGGCTTCAAATATCCCGAGACCAGCGTAGGCTGGTACAGAAAGACATTCACCGTCCCTGCCGAGGACTATGGCAAGCACATCTGGCTGCAGTTTGACGGCATCTTCCGCGATGCACGCATCTGGGTCAACGGCTTCTACCTCGGTCATGAGCCTAGCGGCTATGCGACCCAGGTCTATGACATTTCTGAATATCTCAACTATGGCGAAGAAAACATCGTCTGCGTACGTGCGGACGCGACTTTGGAAGAAGGCTGGTTCTACGAAGGAGCCGGCATCTACAGACACGTGTGGCTGAACAAGGCATCCAAGGTGAACGTTGCACCTTTCGGAACATTCGTGTATTCCGAATTTGCAGTGCCATACAGTCTTGACTCAGAAGCAGGACCGGACCTTACCCTTGCATCCCTCAACATAGAGACCGAGGTTCAGAACATGGGAGCAGGTCCTGCAAGATATTCATTGAAGCACACTTTGGTCGATGCCGAGGGGAACGCTGTCTGCTCATGCGAGGCAGAAGGAGGCCTGATCCTGGCAAAGGAAACCCTCAAGACCCATGCGGCGATGCCGGTGGAGAACCCTCATCTCTGGAGCTGCGAAGACCCTTATCTCTACAAGGTCATCACCGAGGTATATGCAGACGGCAGCCTCACAGACACATATGAGACCGTAACAGGTATCCGACACATAGCATTTGACAATGACCGCGGATTCCTTCTCAACGGCAAGGTCGTGAAACTCAAGGGAGTCAACATGCATCAGGACCATGCAGGAGTCGGCAGCGGCATCCCTGACGGTCTTCAGGAGTGGAGGCTTCTCCAGCTGAAGAAGTTCGGATGCAACGCATACCGTTCAAGCCACAACCCGATGACTCCTGAGATGATCGATGCATGCGACCGTCTCGGCATCCTTGTAATCGAGGAAAACCGTCTGACAGGAATCAACAAGGAGCATATCGAACTTCTGGAGCGCATGATCCGCCGCGACAGAAACCATCCTTCCATAATACTCTGGAGCGCAGGAAACGAGGAATGGGGCATCGAGTGGAAGGAACTCGGCACCAGGATCGCCGAAAGCATGCGTGAATACTGCCACCGCTTCGACCCTACCCGTCTGATGACGGTGGCGTCAAGCAGCGGCCCGGCCATCCTCATCCCGGCAGATGTAGCTGGTTACAATTATATCTTACAGAACCCTGTAGAGCAGCACCGCGCAGACTATCCTGAACGCTGCGCCCTCGGCTCGGAAGAGACCACAGGCTGCGGCACACGCGGAGTATATTTCAACATCACCGACGGTCGCCAGCCTTCTGCTGTAGACAGCGGAAACGGCCGCATGGCTGCGTTCAACCGCTACAAGCATGGTCCCGACAGCCTTTACAACTGTATCGAGAGAGGATGGAAGTTCTATGCAGAAAGAGACTACCTTGCAGGACTGTTCTACTGGACAGGATTCGACTACAGAGGCGAGCCTAACCCTATGGTCTTCCCTGCAACAAGCTCGGAATTCGGCATCCTCGACTACTGCGGCTTCCCTAAGGACGAGGCATACTACCTCCAGTCGTGGTGGACTGACGAGCCTGTGCTGCATATCCTTCCGCACTGGAATCTTGACGGCCATGAAGGCGAAAAGGTTTCTGTCTGGGTATACAGCAACTGCGACGAGGTACAGCTCATCGTAAACGGCAAGAGACTCGGAAAGAAGAAGATGCCTGTCAACGGCCACCTGGAATGGGAGGCGACCTACAAGCCGGGATACGTCAAGGCAATCGGCTACAGGAACGGCAAGGCAGTCATGTCGGAGCGCATCGAAACAACAGGAGCTCCTGAGTATCCGGTATGGAAATATGAGACAGTCGGAGACATCATCATAGCGACTGTGGAAATGTTTGATGGCAAGGGCCGCTTCGTCCCTACCGCCAACTGCGAACTGGAGTTCAGACCACGCACATCCGACTGGAAGATCCTCGGATGGGGCAATGGAGATCCAGCTTTCCAATACGTCGAAAGGCCTGTCGAAAAAGACGCAGACAGAATCAAAATACAAACTTTCAACGGCTGTGCTCAGGTCATTATCCAAAAGAAGTAGTATCTTTGCGGGCTAATGATTCTTGAAACCCTCATATCAGCCCTTCTGACAGTTCCCTTTGCAGAAAAAGGACCTGCAGACACGTTGGACAGTTCCATCATAGAGACATCCGTCAAATCGGTCATTCCGATTGAACGGATGTCTTCTCCTGTGACAGAGGTCTACATGCTGGATATGAAGGAGAGAGGGATTGATTCTCCCAAGAAACTTTCGGCAATCGTACCGAACCTTCATATTCCTGATTACGGGTCGGCGATGACCTCTTCGATCTATCTCCGCGGGTTCGGATCAAGAATGGAAAATCCGGTGCTGGGTTTCTATGTCGACGACGTTCCGGTCCTGAACAAGAACGCATATGACATCGACATGCTCGACATCCGTCGTGCAACTGTGTTCAGAGGGCCTCAGGGTACCCTCTACGGTCGCAATTCCATGTGCGGTGTCCTTTCTCTCAGCACGCTCTCCCCTGCTGATTATTCCGGACTGAGAGCCGGCATCGAATATGGATCGGCCAACTCCGTTTCAGCGAATGCATCATATTACGGCAAGACAAGGAAGGGCCTTGCAATCGGGGGAGGCATAGGATTCAGACATTCAGACGGATTTTATACCAACAGTTTCACAGGTGAAAAGTGCGACCCATACGACGGTCTGTCGCTGAGATTCCGCATTGAAAAGGCCCTGCGACCGGACCTGTATTTCGAGAACATCATCTCTGCCGGAGCGCTGACCCAGGGAGGATGGCCGTACAGGCAGTATATCCCCGAATCAGGAGAACTCAGGGAAACAGCATACAACGACCGGTGCGGATATAAGCGTTTCAACCTCACGGAAGCCGTGAAACTTCGCCTGGAGGCAGACAACTATACGTTGAACAGCATCTCGTCACTTCAGATTCTCTTTGACAGGATGGATCTGGACCAGGACTTCACCACGCGCTCGATGTTCACAATGTCACAGATCCAAAGGGAAGGAACTCTTACCCAGGAGATCATCCTCAAGCCTAAGGCAGGATGGAAGACGGACTGGTGGAACTGGCAGAGCGGAGTGTTCGCATTCTGGAAATACAACCGCATGTCGGCTCCTGTGAACTTCAAGCAGGACGGCATCGATGACCTTATCCTTGGAAATGCCAACAACAATATCCCCGAGGATGTTGCCGGAGGGTACGACAATCCACTCATGTTCAAGGAAACCGGATTTACCATCGGCAGCGAGTTCGGCACAAACACCTATGGCGCAGCCCTCTATCACGAATCCTATTTCTCCTTCGGAAACTGGTTGCTCACAGCAGGTCTGAGACTCGATTACGAGGGCGCCGTCATGAACTATTGCAGCGATGCATCAGTCCACTATCTGTTCCAGCCGACGATGAAGGACTGGAAGCGGTTCGAGATCCTTTATGAGGGCAGGCTCAATGAGATACAGTATCTGGAAGTGCTTCCGAAAGTGTCGGTGCTCTACGACTTCGGATCTGGAGCCAATAACATATTCGCCACTATCTCAAAGGGTTACAGAAGCGGAGGCTATAACACCCAGATTTTCTCCGACATTCTCCAGAACAAGATGATGAACGGTCTTATGGAAGACCTCGGAGTATATCTGGACAACGCGCCGGCAGAAATGACCGCGGAGAGCACGGCCTACCGTCCGGAGAAGTCATGGAACTTTGAAGTCGGCGGACATCTGGACAAATGGATAGGAGGCAGCCATCTTTCGGGTTCGGCATCGGCCTTCTACATCCTCTGCCGCGACCAGCAGATCACGATCTTCCCTCCGGGCATGTCGACAGGACGCATGATGGCAAATGTCGGCAGTTCGAGAAGCCTCGGAGCGGAAGCCACCTTGTCCTACGGATACAAGGGTTTCTCGGCATCCGCCGCCTATGGATACACCAACGCCCGTTTCACGGACTACAATGACGGCAATCACGACTACAGCGGCAACCGCATCCCATATTCTCCGGAACATACGCTCAGCTGCAGGGTCGGATATATACATCCGTTCATCAACAGTTCCATAGTGCGCAACATCTCCGTAAACGCTGACTGCAGCGCCATCGGACGCATATGGTGGGACGAGGCCAACAAATTTATGGAGCCTTTCACGGCACAGGTCGGAGCCGATGTCTCCATATCGTTCCATAAGTTTGACCTCAGGTTCAGGATGGACAATCTCCTGAATGAAGACTATAACGTATTTTATTTCAAATCTGTCGGAAACACCTTCTTCCAGAGAGGCAAGCCTCTGAGATGGAATGTCGGCATAAGCATATCACTATAATGAAAAGATTCCTGACCATTATGACAGCTGCATGCCTGTTCTGCGCATGTGAAAAGGCCCCTTCTGTAATCACTGATGATTCTCCTGAATACACCGGAAAGATGGTTGTAATATACGAAGGAGAAGACTTCGAGCAGACCGGAATAAAGGTACTCGGGGAATTCAACGAAGACAAGACCTCTGTCGACATAAAGCTTCAGAAAGTGAAGTTCGTTCCTGCCATGCCGGTAAGGATAGATGTGACCATAATGGATATCCCCGTCACTGCTTCTGGCGAAGGTACATGGACATTCGAAGGCGACGGCATCACACCATGGGCAATGGGCGGCCCATACGAAACGTACCGCGTAGATGATCTGCACGGTACGATAACTGAAAATTCGATCGAGTTCTCTCTCGGCTTCTACAACACCAAGAAGCAGGAGAACTATCCTACAATCTACAGCGGAAGCCTATAGATTTTTCCGATATTCCTTAGGGGACATTCCGGTAAGGCGCTTGAAGTATTTGCCGAATACGGATTGTGACGGGAAGTTAAGTTCATCACTGATCTGCTGAACATTCATCGTAGTAGACATCAGCAGAGCCTTGCATTCCGAGATCACATATTCCTCGATCATATCCAAGGCAGTACGCCCAGTTACCTCCTTTATTACCGTCGAGAGATATTTAGGAGTCATGCACATCTTGCCAGCATAGAAGCCGATCTCCCTCTCGCGCTTATGATGTGTTTCGAGCAGCTTGATGAACTCGTTGAATATCTCTTCCTGTCTGGTGGAAGCGCGCTCGACCTCCTGGACCTCATGCTTCATATTGGAATAGCCATAGAAGAACGAGAGGGTAAGATGCTTTGCGACTTCAAGCTTGTATTCCTGACGAGGAGAAGACATCACGTTGAGCAGAAGCTGATAGAACTGACCGAAGACGTTCTCTTCGTTGGTCATTGTAATCACCGGATCACGTATTATCGCGGACTGCAATGGGAGGGTCTCGCCCATGTTCACAAACAGGCTGTCGGAGAATGATGACGACATCAGGATCACCTTGCTGGATATGTCTTCCGAATGTGCTATCGGCTGATAGACCTGATCCTTTATGATGACGATTACCGCAGGGGCCTCGACATGGTAGTCCCTCATGTTGATCCTGATGTCAGCCCACCCCTTGTCATAGATGAGCGCCATGGTCATGTCGACCCTGAAAGGCTCATATGATGACTGAGCCAACGACTCGGCATTGTCTATCAATAAGATATCCGACCCGATTCTATGATCGGCTGGAGTTATCTCGTCGATATAGCTGCGCCACTTGATATATGGTATTCTGTCTGTCATGGCCTTTAACGTGTCTGTTGACGGTAGTCGGATGGTGAAACGTCTGTCATTCTCTTGAAGAATTTGGCAAAGACCGATGGAGAAGGAAAACTCATCATCCGGCTTATCTGATTTATGGACTTGTCTGTCGACGACAGCTGCGCCTTGCATTCGGTCACAACCTGCTCATCGATATATTCTGCAGCCGTCATACCTGTCTTTTCCTTTACAAGATCAGTCAGATACTTTACGCTGATTCCCAGTCGTCCCGCATAAAAGACCAATGTCCTGTTGATCTTATAGAACGAACGCACATCTCTGCAGAACTGCTCGTAACGGGCATCCGCCTTCGTCTTCTCTTGCTCGACACTCTCCAGCCTTCTTGCATAGTAATAAAGCATGGACAGGGTCGCATGTCTGGCAGACTCAAGTCTGAATGCCTTCACCGGAGATTTTACTGCATTGACCAGGATCGAGTAAAAGGTTCTGAATGATACTTCGTCATGTCTGATATCTAGTACAGGATTGTCATGAATCATTGAGTACAGTTTGTCGGACTGATGGTAAAGTCCGAAGAGACTATCCACAAAGCGTTGCGACATTACAACTGCCTTGAAGGAGATATCTTCAGAAACCTCGATCAGCTGGAATGTCTGGTCGTGCATCAAAACCACTACCGACGGGGCTTCGAGGGCATATTCAACCCCGTCAAGAACAAGGCGGCTGCTCCCCTTTTCCACTATGATGAATGTGCTCGACTCTACTTTGCGAGGAGCTTCTACAGCCCCCCTGAAATCTGCCTCCTCTATAATAATGAGGTCATCTCCGATTCTCATGTCGTTTTTCATAATTACTGATTTATTTTTCGCGAAAATACATGTTTGATAGCAATAAAAAAACTTTTTATGCCATATTTAGGAACTCTGTGCGAATTTATGGGAAAGATATGAAAATTTATGATATAGAATAGCTCTACCTTTGCACCAGTTAAAAATTAAACAATATGAGCGAACAGAAATATAAACTTAAGACAGGCAAAGTCGAAGAGAAAGTAGTCGGAGCCTACAAGAAGATCGAGAACGGAACAGTAAATGGTTACAAGGCTGTTGAGAATGCAGTAGTAGGAACATACAAGAAGATCGAAGATAAATTCGTGGATACTTTCCTCGAGAAGAAAGAAGACGAGAAGAAGGAGAAAAAGGAAAACAAAGTAGTCAAAGCCTACAAGAAGATCGAAAATGGAACAGTAAATGGCTACAAGGCTGTCGAGAATGCAGTAGTAGGAACATACAAGAAGATCGAAGACAAATTCGTAGATACTTTCCTCGAAAAGAAAGAAGACGAGACCAAGTCGGAGGAGTAGTCAACGCCATCAAGATCACGTGTTAAGACTGCAGGTGAGCGATTAAGCGGAAAACATATAGCAACAGTGTGCGCGAAGGGCAGATAAACTTGCCCTTCGCGCACGCTGTCATTCTGACCACTCCACTGTCATCCTTCGCTGGCCCTCTGTCAGCCTGACCGGCCATCTGTCATCCTGAGGAGCACAGCGACGTGAGGATCTTGAACACTGACCGCCTCACTGTCATCCTGAGCACCTCTCTGTCATCCTGAGGACCTCCCTGTCATCCTGAGGAGCACAGCGACGTGAGGATCTTGAACACTGAGCGCCACACTGTCATCCTGAGCGAAGCGAAGGATCTTTGCGGATCAGATGCTAAATAGTTGGAACAGCTTGGACGAGTTTCGAGAGATTCAGGCACAAGCGGTACTGCAAACATGCATTTTCAGCATAATATCCACACCGCTTGGACGAGTTTGGGGCATTTCATGGCCAAGCACTCCGTTCCAAGTCTGCATAAAGGGCGCCCCAATGCCCTTCGAGCAGGTTACACCAGTAAAGTATCATGACAGCAAAACCCTTGGGAGGACCGAGATGTCACACAGCGCACAAAATGCAGATTCAAACTCCCAAGGGTGCAGAATCATGCACCAGTAGGAATCGCAACATACCACAGAACGCACCAGAGCACGATCTCCCATGCCAAGGGTTTTGCAAAAGAGATATACAATGACTTGCATGTACCTCAACTGGCGAAACGCCAAATTCTCTACACAATAGTAATTCGCAACAGATAGAAAATACCACGAAGGCACCCCGACGTCTTGTGAACATGGTCACGTAACACTCTCACCCTCAACGACATAACCATCAACACGGTGGGCATTTTTGACCCACCGTGTTGATGGTTAAACGATTCATAGATAGCGCATTACGTGTCCATAAAACTGTAGCTTTCGGGGGCACCTGAACATTCGGGGTGACGAATTAAAAGTTCAATGTGGACATTCGGGGTGATATTCGGGCAACAGCCAGGCGCGAGGAGAGCCCTTCAGGGTCGAGCTCCCCGCAGCGCCTGCGCTGTAGTCGTCGGAGATCGCATATTCCGACGACGGTGCCGCACATAACTAGCATACAGATTTCTCCACTCGCTCCGCTCGGTCGAAATGACAGTGGGAGAAATAGTGTGAAAGATGTTTCGCTTCGCTCAACATGACAGGGTTGGCACTTCTAATAACATGTAAGACTGAGAATCACACTGTCATCCTGAGGAGCACAGCGACGTGAGGATCTCTAACACCGAGCACCTCCCTGTCATCATGAGCGCCCCTCTGTCATCCTGAGCGTTAGCGAAGGATCTTTACATAATAATTTCGACCCGCTACGCGGGTAAGGATCCGTGTCCCTTTAAATGATCCACGGAAAATAAATCAAATGAATCAATGAACAGGCTCCCGCCTGTTTCTTCTATTCTAGGACAGGGCGGACACTGAGCCCGTAGTAACGGTAGCCCCAATACACGCTGTGGCGGTCCTCGCGGAAGTAGAGGCGGCACGCGGAGTCGGTATCGCCCTCGCGAGGCGTAGAGCTCCAGTAGTAGCCGCACAAACCAACGCTGTACTCATCAGCACCGTAGCGCCAGCCCGCAGCAGGGAGGAAGATGCTCTGGCTGTTAGGACCCGTCACCTTGTAACCGTTGTGACCGTTCTGGGTTGTCCATTCCCAGGTACAGTTGTCCAGCAGTTCCTGGTACTCCGCCTTCGTCGGCAGGCGCCAGTCGCCGCCCCAGTTCGCTCTCGCTGCGTCATAGGTTGAATTGCCCCTTATATCACTTGTTGACGTTCCATATAATCGGCCATCTGACTCATTTCCTTCTTCCATCGAAACGATCTCACCCCAGGCATAATGGTTCCCATAATCTCCTGGATTTGAGGCACCTACGTTGCACGTAGCCCATTTCAAACCGGATGGAAGACCCAGGTCTACCCAGGCGTGACCATTGTGAGAATTCTTCTGAGCATAAACACCACTGCCTACAAAGCAGAAAAGTGCTAACAACAATAGCTTTTTCATATGCATAATCATTTAAAAGATTTGACATTTTTCCTAACCATCCCAAAGGTAGCATTTTATTGACTGCCAAGCAAACCAGCTAATGTTATTGTACGAAATGGTGGGATTTCTGCATGAAATAAAGGACGCATCGTTGAAGATACGTCCTTTTGAAATTTGCATTTATACCTTACACTACAGTTTCTCGATTGTTTCAATCGGAAGACCTGTCGCCTGTGAAATAATCTCTACGGCGACTCCCAGGCCCTTCAACTTTGCTGCGCTATCAGAGTATGCTTCCTCACGACCTTCCTCACGACCTCGAATCTCGCCTTCAAGGACCCCTTCGGCTCGAGCACGCTTCTCTGCCGAATCAATAGTATTGTAATAATCGCTCATGGCATCCAAGGATTTTAAGTACTCTTCATATTCTTCCGGCGTGAAGTTACCTATTTCTGCCAAAAGAAACAAGCGCTTGAATTCGGCACTCTGATAAACTTCTGGGATTTCTACCATCTCATGGATATGTTTCAGCAGGTACATCCACTTGTCAAACGGAGTCTCCAGTTCCCAGAGCCGCTTCTTGAATCGACCCAGCTCGAGGAAGACATACCTCAGGACATCGGTCATGACTTCGCCAGTACAGTCCTCACGAAGCCGGTAGGATGAATGATAACGTCCGCATGGCCAGCTCTCATCGTGGTCAAACATAAAATTCAGAATCGCCACTACGGTGACAGGCTTCAGACTGAAGTCCCATCTGAATTCCTCACCATCACCCTTGGACTGGTGATCCCTGATGAATTCCTCCTTCACAATTCTTCCTTGCTCATTGATCGGATAGCTGGTGTAAAACACCGCACGCTCCCGAAAATGTTCCTGATAACCCTTCTGAACCTCGATAATCAGAGTACGGCCGCCCTTGCATACAGCTGAAATGTCAAAGATAGCCTTACGATCCTTCTCCGTCAGACCGAAATGTTCAGTCGGAATAAAGTCCACATCTTCGATGTTCGCATCCTCCAGAATCATGTTCAGAAAACCGATCAGCACATCCTTGTTCGCCTCGCTTCCGAAAAATCTCTTGAACATGAAATCACACAACAGCTCCGCATACTTCTGTCTGCTCTTCTCCGCACTGTCTCTTTTGTTCATATCCATGACACATATAAATTAAAAGTTTACACGGCAAAGTTCCGGAGACTTATCCGCGTAAACAAAATTTACGCGGATAATATCAAAAATCACCAACAGAGCACCGTCAGCAGGAGATTTCAGCACAAAAATTTGTTCTATTTTTATAAAAAATCAAACAAACTCTGATAGCTGCACATGTCTGAAAAGATTTCTCCACTCGCTCCGCTCGGTCGAAATGACAGTAGGGCGAAATGGTGTGAAAGATGTTTCGCTCCGCTCAACATGACATGTGTAGCATTTCGAATAACACGCAATACAGAGCATCCAAATGCCATAAAAACGGCTCACTGTCATCCTGAGCACAGCGACGTGAGGATCTCGAACACTGGGCGCCACACTGTCATCCTGAGCGAAGCGAAGGATCTTTGCGGATCACCAGCAGAACTCCGCGTTTCGAAAGTTGGGACCGCTTGGACGAGTTTCGGGCGATTCAGGCACAAGCGGTACTGCAAACATGCATTTTCAGCATAAAAACGATACCGCTTGGACGAGTTTGGGGCATTTCGTGACCAAGCACTCCGTCACCACCTGAAGCGTGCGTAAAGGGTAGATTTTTCAGCCCTTCTAGCAGGTTACACCAGTAAAGTATCATGACAGCAAAACCCTTGGGAGAACCAATGCGGCACACAGCGCACAAAATGCAGATTCAAACTCCCAAGGGTGCAGAATCATGCACCAGTAGGAGCCACAACATGTCACAGAACGCACCAGAGCACGATCTCATGTCCCAAGAGTTTTGCAACAGAGATACACAATGACTTGCTTGTACTGCAACTGCCGAAACAGCATCCACTCTACACAATGGCATTTCGCAACGGATAGAAAAGACCACAAAGGCACCCGGCCACCTTGCGAACATGGTCGGAATTTCTTGGGAAGAAAGAAGACGAGACCAAGTCGGAGGAGTAGACTGGACTACCTCAACGTCTTGTATGAAAGAATGTGGATTGTCACGGCAACGGCAATAAGAATGAAGAAGGTTCTGAAGGCCCAGTGACGCGCGACGAACACAGCACAATACAACAATGTCATCCAGAGGGCAGTGACAGAAATCACCTTTACTCTCAACGGGATGGCCTTGTGCTGCATAAAGTTGGAAATATATGGTCCGAGCTTGGGATGATTCATCAGCCAGTCATAAAGTTTCCTGTTGCTGCGAAGAAAAAGCGCAGCGGAAAGCAGCAGCAACGGAGTAGTAGGAAGCACCGGAAGGAATGCACCCAATATACCTAACCCGAGGGATAGAAGTCCCAGTATTGCCAACAAGATATTCATAACAAAAAGAGGCGACCTTTGAAGTCGCCTTTTTTGTGGTCCCAACAGGGCTTGAACCTGTGACCCCCTGATTATGAGTCAGGTGCTACTAACCAACTGAGCTATAGGACCAATTTTTTGCAGGGCGGTTCGGAGTGGTTACCGAACCACACTGCAAATATAATACTTTTTTTCGATTAAATCGAATTAGTTGAGCTTAATCTCAACCTCAACACCGCTTGAAAGTTCAAGCTTCATGAGAGCGTCCACAGTCTTTGGAGTTGCATCATAGATGTCAAGGAGACGGCGGAAAGAGTTGAGCTCAAACTGCTCACGTGACTTCTTGTTTACGAAAGTCGAGCGGTTGACAGTGAAGATCTTCTTGTTGGTCGGAAGCGGAATAGGTCCGTTTACACGAGCACCAGTAGCTGACACTGTCTCAACGATCTTCTTTGCTGACTTGTCAACCAGCATGTGATCGAATGATTTGAGTTTAATTCTAATTATCTGGCTCATATCAAATTTCGTTGAATTCAGTTAAACAATTATTCATCGTCATCGGCTTTATAACCGCTCTTCTCTATAACTTCCTTAGCAAGTCCTGCCGGAACCTCAGCATAGTGGTCGAATGACATTGTGCTGGTTGCACGACCTGAAGAAATCGTACGGAGAATTGTCACGTAACCGAACTGCTCTGCGAGTGGAACGTATGCCTTCACAATACGAGCACCGAGCGTTGAGTCCATTGCGTTGATCTGACCGCGACGACGGTTGAGGTCACCCACGATATCTCCCATATAATCCTCTGGAGTAACGACTTCGAGGCTCATGATAGGCTCGAGGAGAACAGGCTTAGCCTTAGGACAAGCGTGGCGGAATGCCAGACGTGCTGCAAGCTCGAATGAAAGCTGGTCTGAGTCCACTGGGTGGAATGAACCATCCTTAAGGGTAACCTTGAGTGATGGAACCTCATAACCTGCAAGCACACCGTTTGCCATTGCTGACTTGAAGCCCTTCTCTACAGATGGGATGAACTCCTTAGGAACGTTACCACCCTTCACTTCGTCGATGAACTGAAGTCCTGTTACGCCCTCATCTGCAGGTCCGATCTCAACGATGATATCAGCGAACTTACCACGACCACCGGTCTGCTTCTTGAATACCTCACGATGCTGAACGGTCTGAGTGATAGCCTCTTTGTAATTAACCTGAGGTGCACCCTGGTTGATATCCACGCCGAACTCACGACGGAGACGGTCAACGATGATGTCGAGGTGAAGCTCACCCATACCGCTGATGACAGTCTGACCTGTCTCATGGTCTGTCTTCACTGTGAATGTAGGGTCTTCCTCTGCGAGCTTAGCAAGTGCGATGCCGAGCTTGTCAAGATCCTTCTGAGTCTTTGGCTCGACTGCAAGTCCGATAACCGGATCAGGGAACTCCATAGACTCGAGAGTGATAGGAGCCTGCTCGAAGCAGATTGTATCTCCGGTGCGGAGATCCTTGAAACCTACTGCAGCGCAGATGTCACCTGCCTCAACGAACTCGATAGGGTTCTGCTTGTTTGAGTGCATCTGGAAGAGACGCGATACACGCTCCTTCTTGCCTGTACGTGTATTGAGCACGTATGAACCGGCGTCGAGCTTTCCTGAATAAGCTCTCATGAACGCAAGACGACCTACGAATGGATCGGTAGCGATCTTGAAGACGAGAGCTGCGAAAGGCTCCTTCACGTTTGGTTCACGGATCTCCTCGTCACCTGCAGGGTTTGTACCCTTGACGGCACCCTTGTCAAGTGGTGAAGGAAGATAACGCATAACTGCGTTGAGAAGGAACTGAACGCCCTTGTTCTTGAATGATGAACCACAGCATGCAGGAACGATTGCCATGTCAATTGTAGCCTTGCGGAGAGCTGCGATGAGTTCCTCCTCTGAAATTGAATCAGGATCCTCGAAGAACTTCTCCATGAGAGTCTCGTCATACTCGGCAGCTGCCTCGACAAGCTTCTCTCTCCATGCAGCTGCATCTGCTGCAAGCTTCTCAGGAATGTCTGTAACCTGATAGTTTACGAGAGCATCTGAGTTGTGGTCGTAAATCATAGCCTTCATTGCAACGAGGTCGATGATACCATCGAACTTATCCTCGGCTCCGATAGGAATACAGATTGGAACTGCGCGTGCACCGAGCTTCTCCTTCATCTCGTCGATTACTGCGAAGAAGTCCGCACCGACACGGTCCATCTTGTTTACATAAGCGATCTTAGGAACGCCATACTTATCAGCCTGACGCCATACAGTCTCTGACTGCGGCTGTACACGTCCTACCGCACAGAAGGTAGCGACTGTACCGTCGAGTACACGGAGCGAACGCTCGACCTCAACAGTGAAGTCCACGTGGCCCGGAGTGTCGATAAGGTTGATCTGATACTGATTGCCATTGTAATTCCAGAATGCAGTAGTAGCTGCAGAAGTGATGGTGATACCACGCTCCTGCTCCTGAACCATCCAGTCCATAGTCGCACCACCCTCGTGAACCTCACCAAGTTTGTGGGTCTTACCAGTGTAGTACAGGATACGCTCAGACGTAGTGGTCTTACCGGCATCGATGTGAGCCATGATACCGATATTTCTAGTGAATTTAAGATCTCTAGCCATTTTACGTTACTGTTTTCCGGATTAGAATCTGAAGTGTGCAAATGCCTTGTTGGCCTCTGCCATTCTGTGCATGTCTTCCTTTCTCTTGAATGCTGCACCTTCGCAGTTATATGCTGCGATGATTTCAGCACAAAGTTTTTCTGCCATAGAGCGGCCAGAGCGCTTGCGGGCGAAGTTGATCATATTCTTCATAGAAAGTGAAATCTTCCTCTCTGGACGCACCTCCATTGGCACCTGGAAGTTAGCTCCACCGATACGACGTGACTTAACCTCAACCTGAGGAGTTACGTTCTCGAGGGCCTTCCTCCAAATATCTAGAGGAGCCTTGTCAGAATCTTTCATCTTCTCGCCTACCATGTCAATGGCATCGTAAAAAATAGAATACGCGATACTCTTCTTTCCCTGCAACATAAGGTTGTTCACGAAACGTGTTACGTTTACATCGTGAAACTTAGGATCAGGAAGTAGAATCCTCTTCTTAGGCTTCGTTTTTCTCATTTTTTGAAAAAATTAGGTGATGAATTAATTAATAAAATTACTTCTTAGATTTCTTTGGCCTCTTGGTACCGTAGAGAGAACGTGAGTTTGTTCTTCCATCGACACCTGCAGTATCCAAAGCTCCTCTAAGGATGTGGTAACGCACACCTGGAAGGTCCTTTACACGACCACCGCGAACGAGCACGATTGAGTGCTCCTGGAGGTTGTGACCCTCGCCAGGTATGTATGCATTGACCTCCTTTGAGTTAGTAAGACGTACACGGGCAACCTTACGCATAGCTGAGTTAGGTTTCTTAGGTGTAGTAGTGTACACACGTACGCATACGCCTCTTCTCTGAGGACAAGCATCCAACGCGCGAGATTTGCTCTTCTCGACGATAACCTCGCGTCCTTTGCGAACTAATTGTTGAATTGTAGGCATAAATGTTTGTAAATAAATTATTTATGTTCATTACCCCATATTTGGGGGGCTGCAAATATACGAATAATTTTTTATTTATCAACAAAAATCCTGTTTTTCAATGCTTTGAGCTGTTGATAACTTTCCCCCATGCCCTTTCGGGAGATTCCCGGTCAAGCCGGGAATGACGAAGAGAGCCAAGCCGGGAATGACGAAAATATCCACGGCACTGTCACCCCTGTGATGATAGCCAGCCCCTTTCTGCCATCTCGACCGGTCCCCCTCTGTCATCTCGACCAACCCCATCCTGCCATCCTGACCGGTCCCCCTCTGTCATCTCGCTCGGTCCCCCTCTGTCATCTCGACCGAGCGGAGCGAGTGGAGAGATCTCCCCCCCCCTTGTGCCATTACCAGATTTTTTGTATATTTGGGACTGATTAACAAACTGTTATGTTATGAAAAGATCTGTCTTCATTCTTTCACTTATTTCCCTTGCATTGATTTTCAGCTGTACCGAAGAAAAGAAAAAGGGAAACCAAAAAACCAGCAAAGATCTGACAATCAAGGTAGATACGCTTACGTTCAATGACACTACCCCATTATATGAAGGAGCAAACGTCGGCCTCAACATGAGGATGCACATCGAATGGCCTGAAGATGCCGTCAGTGAAGAAGCATTGAAAAACATGCAAAGGAACATCACCTGTCTGCTTTTTGATAAAGACCTTTCAACTACGGACATAGAGTTTGCCATGGAAGCCTACAACAGAAAGGCTTCGGAGTTATACATAGAAGTTAACGACGGAGAATACGATGATTGTAGCGAAGACAGTTATATGACTGATAGGGAAGAGTTCATTGAGGGGTCCTTCATGAAACCATATGGCGACCTGATAAGCTACCAGAAATACACCTCCGGCTATTCCGGAGGCGCACATGGCCTGGATGCATTAAGCTACATAACATTCGACAGGAAAACAGGAAATGTAATTTCAGACTCAGAACTTTTTAAAGAAGGCTATCAGGACAGATTGATAGAATCACTGAGAGCAAACCTGTTGTTCAGTGTCAAGGACACAGACATGCTGTTTGAACTCGACATCTTGCCTAGCGACAATTTCTATTTGAACGAAAAGGGGATCACCTATATATATCAAAGGTATGAAATAGGTCCATATTACCTTGGCATCATCAAAGTGACCATCCCTTGGAAGGAAATCCAGGACATACTCAAATAAACCATGGACAGCGACAGGAAATGGGTTGTCGTCCGCATTGACGGAAAGATAGCCGCCGTATCGACAGACTACAGGATGCTGGCAGAAATATCATCCAGACTTTCAGGACAGAAAGAGCCGCAGCACCAGCACGTATGTGCAGAAACAACGGACTTCGACGAAGTCTGGAAACTGCGTGAAACGGCCACATGGGAAGACTTCATGCTCTTCGGAACCGATTTTCAGAAAAAAGTATGGAGAAAACTGTATGAAATGACGCATCCGCAGGAAGACACTTCTGAAAAAGTTACGCCGCGCCTGCTCAGTTACAGCGATTTTGCAGAGCTGTGTGAAAACCGTGCAGGAGTACGTGCCGTAGCTCACGCCATAGGTCTGAATCCGCTGGCAGTCCTGATTCCATGCCATCTGGTAGTCCCTAAAGAGGCCATAGACAAGATACAGGAAATACAGAAAAAGGCCGAATCCACTATTTTCAAGGGAGACGACCTCTGTATGGCAAGCCTTCTTCGCAAAAAAGGCATCGATTTCGGTGAATACACACTAGGACGAAAGCTCAAGCGGAGTCTGATCCAGATGGAGTTCGCCCAGGATTGATCCGAAGCATCAGTTATTGAGATAGTAGGTCACGGATGTGACAATGCGCACCTTCTTGATATGTGGGGTGTTGCTGTCACGGTCCTCGATCGTGAATGTGCCCTGGCTGGCAGTCTTGATCTTGCCAAGCTCACTGTCCGAGTCCTTGGCAAATTTCTGAGCCGCTTCACGAGCATTCTTTGTCGCCTCCTCTATCATCTCAGGCTTGACGTCGTTGAGTCCTTCATATCTGAATTCCACAGGATTCTCCCAGCTCTCCCCGCCGGTTATGATGCCCTTCTTCAGCAGCTCTGACTGACGTGACATCAGGGCCAGCACATCATCCACCTTGTCGGTATATACCGTCACCACATTCTTGGCAATGTAGCGGTACGCTCTGTCATATCCACCATATTCATTGGCCAGCTTATCAGATATCTTCGGTACCGAGACAGATATCTCGTCAGGAGAAATTCCGCCTGAAACCAGGAAATCAACGATGATATCATTGCTGGAAGAAGTCTGGTTGTAAAGAACCTGCACATCATCAGCCATCACCTTATATACGATAGGCCATATGACCTTATCGGCCTTGACTTCCCTCTCGCAAAGCCCCTTCACGTTTACCGTACGGTCATACGAACGGTTCTTTTCGACAGCTCTCGGAAACATGAAACCGAGCACAATCAGGCCGATCATGATGAACAGGCCGTTAAGCATCTTACCTTTATCCATAATACCTTAGTTTTTAAACGATGTAAATATACACATTTTTCACGAAAATCGCATGGTCACCAAATCTGCTGTATATCAACGCGTTACCTATCAACACGGTGGGTCATTTTGACCCACCGTGTTGATAGTCATATTGCTGAATATCAATGCATTATGTGACCATGTACTCAAAAAAACATCCGGCCGATCTTCCTAAGAGACCCGCCGGATGAACCATAACCCTATTATTAACAACTAAACTAACCGTGACTGAGATATTTCAAACTGCGTGCCATAAAGTGTTCAGTTGTAAAGTTCCTTTTCTGTAAATTCACCAAGTTTCTGATAATTCCCGTACAGCTGGAGATATTTCTTATGGTTGTCGTGATCAGGATGGTACTCCTTGGCAAAGCCTGAGTTCATGGCTGCTATGGCATCCTCGACCTTAGGATATACTCCTGCCGCAGTCGCTGCAAACATCGCAGCGCCAAGAGCACACGCCTGGTCTGTGTTGCATACCTTTATCGGCATGTCAAGCACATCGCTCATCACCTGCATCACGAAAGGAGATTTCAAAGCAATTCCTCCGATTCCTATCACAGATTCGATCGGGCATCCTTCCGAAATGAAGCGGTCTACGATGGCCTTGGTTCCGAAAGCCGTAGCCTCGACAAGGGCACGGAAGATAAGTGGAGCTGTCGTTCCGAGTGTGAAACCCGATATGGTACCCTTGAGAAGCTGGTTCGCGTCAGGTGTCCTGCGACCGTTTATCCAGTCGGTAGCCACCATGGTGCTCTCCTCCAGAGGAATTCTTTCCGCCTGTACGGTAAGTTCCGTCATTATTCCGTCACAAGTCGCATCAACAAGTCTCTGCACCTGCTCCTCGGAAACTCCGGCCTCAACGCCAGCCTTCGGAAGAATATTCCTTACAGGGAATTCCAGAACCCTGCGGAACATGGCATACACATCGCCGAACGAAGACTGCCCGGCCTCAAGACCCACCATTCCAGGTATCACGGAGCCATCCACCTGACCGCATATACCCTTGATCTGTTTATCACCCACTTCTTCATATGAAGCAACCATGATGTCGCAGGTCGAGGTTCCAATGACGCGCACAAGAGTCTTTGGAGTCACTGCTGCACCGACAGCACCCATATGACAGTCAAAAGCACCTCCCGCAACCACTACATCAGTGCTGAGTCCAAGCCTATCCGCCCATTCCTTGCAAAGCGTTCCGACAGGCTTGTCAGCTGTCTCTGTCTTGTCAAACATCCTTGCGCGGAATCCGGCCAGCTTAGGTTCGATAGCCACCAGGAACTCTTCAGGCGGGAGACCGCCCCAGCTATCATGCCACATGGCCTTATGGCCTTCAGCGCAACGGCTGCGAACCACTTCATGAACATCTTTTACCCCTGTAAGCACAGCAGGAAGCCACTCGCAATGCTCCACCAGAGAATAAGCCTTTTCAGCAACTGCGGCATTGCTCCTGAGCACATGCGCTGCCTTCGCCCACAGCCACTCTGCCGAATATATACCGCCTTCATACTGTGAATAATCAATGTCAGAAGCCTTGCACTTCTGGTTTATCTCTGCCGCCTCCTTTACTGCAGTGTGGTCTTTCCAAAGGATGAACATCGCATCCGGATCCTCCTCAAAGCCAGGAAGAAGCGAAAGAGGTGTGCCTGCCTCGTCAGTAAAGACAGGTGTGGAACCTGTGGTGTCAAAGGCGATTCCGACCACGCCAGCAGCAACTTCCGGAGCACATTTACCCAAAGCCTCGCGAACACTTGCCTCCAGCACTTCGAGATAATCCTTCGGATGCTGTCTCCACTGATTGGCAGCAGGGACACAATACAGCCCCTCCTTCCAACGGGGATAATACTTCACGGAAGATGCAAGAGTTTCACCTGTATGCGCATCCACTACAAGAGCGCGGGCAGAATCTGTTCCATAGTCCAGTCCTATGACATATTTCTTCTCCATTGCTGACATAAGCTATCTTTTTAATTGTATGTTTATTTCTTGAACTGCTGATTTATACTGTCCGTCCCCATCCGCTTCCACGCATATGGTTATGCCTGTCCACAGACGTTTCGGGTCTTTGCCGAAATAGTCGGGATCATAGCGGAAGGTGTATTCTCCTGTCTGGATTGCAGGGCCGGAAATGAGGACCACACGAGGGCGGACGGACGCATGGGCGTCACTGAGAGCGTTGCGTGTAGAATCCACAAACACCGGCATCAGCGTAAACTCGTCACCCTCACATTCAGCATTGATCTTGATATGTTTGTCCGGATCATAGACGAGCATCTGTCCGTTCAGCTCGGCCGACACATACTGCATCTGCTTACCCTTATGCTCGGCATATCTTTCCTTTGTCATGCGGACCATTTCCTCGTCCTGATACCAGAACTGCTCGTGAGGGTCGGTGGTCTCCGTACCATCTTCGAACCAGCGGGAATATCTGCATCCGCCTTCCGGACGAGGGTCGGCCAGAGCCTTGGCGATGAACGCCGCCATATACTCCTGAGTTTCCTCACACAGGTCGAAATGTCCCTTTCCGGCATCACACAGGAATGAAATCCTACTGTCGGGATACATCATCTGGAAGGCCAGTGCCGGCAGGAGGCGTGCATCCCACCATTCGTATTCGCCCATTATCATGAGTCCGGGTATCCTGTCGATATTTCTTGTCCTGCCCCACTCCACATTTGCACGGCCGTAGCCGCACAGGTTGGTGCGCGGAGCGTCGCCATGATATGAGATAATGCACAAGGTGCGGTCCGGATTCCATGCGGCGAAGTTCCAAGGGAATGTAGCCTGGGCTGAATGGCCGAATGGGATTACAGGCGCCGAGGCGATCTCCGGATGTTCCGTGCCATCGGCAAACCTCTGCATTATCATCTCGAATCTCTCCTGGCATCCCTCCGAGACATCCCAGTTCTGCGATCCGCGCTGGACGAAGGCCATGGCCACGCCAAGGCTGTCCATCTTCCTGCAGAAGAGGTCGCTGCGGAAAAGCACCTCTTCAGTCATATTCTGGTGGCAGTAAAGCACAGCCTTCACCTCCTTATGACCACGAGGCAGGCGAATATATGCCCTCTCCCCCTCCTCTCCGAAGGAGAAGTCAAACTGGGCACGTCTCTTTTGAAGTTCTATGCGGTCACGAATATAATCTGTCAGCACACGTACAGAATCGGCATCTGCATGAAGCCTGTCAAAACGAGTACCGAACGGCCCCATGGTCATCGGCCTGTCATCTTTGTCCTGATGGGCAACACAATGGAATACGAAGAAATTAATTCCAGCTTCACACAGCTTATCAACATCATCACGGAAACTTCCGAGGGTTGCAGGAATATCCGCATCCCCGGGATAAGCTGTAAAGGATTCGCATCCGATGACGGGTCTTGCTGCAGAATGACCATATCTGCTCACAAAATAGGGACGTTCTATGGTTCCATAATGACATCGAGCCCAATACTCGCTCATCGGAAGATCAAAAGCATATCCGTACTCCTTACGGTCAAAATCACCGTTTCCATAAGGTTCGCCGGCCAGTTGCAGACCATAAGGTTCAAGCATTTCCTTGAAAGGAAGAAGATATTCATTCATAAACATGACTTCTTTCGTACGGGTCCTGCGTCCTATACCTCCAGATAGCCAATCTTTACCCTCACCCACAGTCAGATATTCCAGTCCAAGGGCCTCGGTCCAATCCTGTCCCCCTGCCTCCCAACTATCGATTAGGATGTGTGTCAATGTAGTTCCGCAATAGGGTCTCAGTTCGTCAAGTAAAGGCCTTAGAAAACGATCAAAGTGAGCCTCGATTCCAATACGTGATAGTTTATCGCATTCAAGACCGATACCCGATTCTGCAGCCGCAGTAACAGTCTGACCGTTAGTCGTATATCCTAAGCGACGATAAGCTTTTCCTGAACCCGGTGCAGCAAGAATCTCTATTCTATCGAGATTTGTGCCCCTGTTTGCGGTAAGACGTATGTAGGCACACACTGTCTCCGGGAAGTTGAAATAGATAGGAATATCTCTAGCCTTCAATGCCGGGCCAGAAGCAACACCCAATGTGTCCCATAAAACACCATCCTTACTGGCCTCGACCAGAAGTTTTGGTGCATAATCGCGAGGCCCGTCGTGAGGATCAAGCGGTTTTTCACGCTGTCCTCTCCAAAGATTGAAACCGACTACGGGCTTTTCTCCTTCAAGAACTACAACCAGAGACTCATCTTTCTCAATACGACAAGAAAGATTTTGCATCTCATCTGCAGAATCCACCTTGAATATCTTAAGATCCTTGTAGAATCCGTGTTTATGAACAGGTACTGGCGGAGTTTTCTTTGATGACACGCTCCATGTCAGTTGTTTCATGGATTCCTCAGGCCTTATCCATGGCCCTCCGGTAGCTGTGTAACCTGGAGAGTTATGCAGACCGAGAGTAACACCCAGACGTTCTGCCTCACGGCAGGCATGTTTGACTGCCTCAATCCATTCTGGGGAGTTGTAATCGACAGGACCTCTTTCGATTCCTGTACATACATCGAAAATAAATGCAAACTCAATACCGGCTTGCTTCATGTATTCCAGGTCCTTGGTGATTCCGTCCTTGGATATGTTTCCATTCATCCACATCCAATAACAGCCGGTCTGTGGATAATCAGACAACCTTTCCTGAGCATATGAGACAACCGAGCCGAACAACAGAACTATTATATAAAACAATTTCTTCATCACTTCACAAACTCAATGTTCTCGACATGCTCGCCGACAAGGAAACGGCACATATCGCCGGTCTTGTACCATGCAGGCTTGCCCGGCATGTCGTCGGAAATCACCTGACCATTTATGACGAGGTTCTCGAATCTGATATTTTTAACCTTACGGTCCTCGCTGTAGCCATATATTACAGACATCTCCTCTCCGGAACCATTGTAAGAGACGTTCCTGAAAGTAATATCTTCGATGCCGCGACCAGGAGCAAGGCAGTATTTCTTGTTATAGAATATTCTGATGTTGACCAGCTGTCCCTGACGGAAATCCTCGATCCTGATATCTTCGAACAGGATATTGCGGATGAGATTTTCATCTCCGGCATTAATTGCCATACAACCCTGATAATCTATCTGCTTTTCCTTATGGTCAAGAATGTCGATATTACGGTAAGTTACATTCTCGATGATGTCCGGATTCTTGACATTTCCGTGGATACCGATCATTATCGGATGTGCCACATCCGCCCAAAGAACGCAGTTTTCCATAAGTATATTGCGAGCCGAGCCGACAAAGCCCTTCCTTGTAGCATATACGGTCATGCAGTCGTCCGAGTTGCGCGCAAAGCATCCGTCATAATGCACATTCGACGACGCAAACACATTGAGCCCGTCGCCCCATCCATATGAACTGATGACCTTTACATTTGTTATCTTGACCCCGTCAGAACCGCCCACAGGGCACTGTGTGGATATGATTCCGTCCACCTCGACATTCTTCGAGCGCTGGACATACACACCCTCGCCCCTTCCCGACGGATGCACGATTCCTCGTCCATGGATCTTGACGTCAGAGGCATTCACCACATGGATCGTTCCACGTACGACAGCACCTCCGGCAATGTATACGGTCTGTCCCGAAACAGGGAAAAGAGTATCTATCTTATGAAGTCCCGGACCGAAATAGATGACATCCTTGCGCTTCCTGGCCAGCTGCTTCTCGTTCTTTATCCTGACACCGTCTATAGGGTTGTCTGTATCAAGAGCATTGGCGAAGAGATGGAGATTATGGAAAATGTCTCCGTTCACCTCGACAGAAAGGTTGCTCGGACGGTCAAGAGTGAATGTCAAAGTGCTGCCATCGACAACAGGCTCTATTCCATATGAAAGCGGGCGCACCCTTGCTGTCTCGATCGGACCATTGTTGGAAGTCACGGAAACCTCCACCTGACCCTCAAAATCAAAATATCCGAGCGAAGCCTTCTCGACGCAATGCTTTGTGCCGCGCACCTCGTCAACCTTGACCATGTAGGTTGGAACATCCTGCCACTCCCCTTCAGGCACACGCACCTTGACGATGAAGTCATCCTTCATCTCCACTCCGTCCGGCGCAGGATATACGGTCAATCTATTCTGAGCACCAGACGTAAGGCTGATACCACATGCAAGAATACATAAAACCAAAAATCTTTTCATACACAACCATTATTTTCTGCAAAAATAGACTTTCTGCAATATCAGGTGACACGCATTTGTAACCGTTGTCGGGGTGATTTGTAACATACTTTACATATCCTCGATTGACAATCCCTTCAATTCAAATTGGTATTGTTTGAAATCAGATTTGGGAAGAGCTTCGACTTTCGCTTCAAGTTCGCTCATGCTTATTTTCTTCGAATTACGTTTGATCTCTGCCGCCACAGCCGTATGGTCAAACTCATTCAAGGCAATCATATCGATTTCATTCAGACCTTTGCGATCCCACCAGTTACCGACCTGAGTATATATGCCGGTTTCCATTGTCTTTGCCTGAAAATACTGCTCCAAGGTCCTTCCGCTGAACTGCTCGTAATTCTTGCCGATATTCTGCCGGATCAGAGCAAACTGCTGGCGTTCTATCAGAGACTGGTAAGGACAAATGAACCTGAACCAGAAGCGAAGGAACTGATCCGAAATCTCATACGCCGTAATCTTACTGTTAGGCTTTGCCAAAATAGGTTTCATACGAGAAATCATATTATAGTTCTTCTCAAGATTCTGAAGATAGACACCCATATCCTTCTGCATCGCACCATCTATATCCCCTCGTCGGGTCATACCCTCCGCAATCATCTGAAGTATTGAGAAATAGGTGGTACCCTCATCGCTGAACTCCTGGTTTACAATATCTCTTCCCTCTGTAAGGAAATACGAGTCCTGACGACATACATAGTTGAGCATCTTTTCCTTAGTATAACACTGAGCATCCATCAGGAGCTCTACATACTTTGCCACTCCTCCTGTAATCATATACAGGCACAAAAGGTCCTCATTGCTGTAGTTCGGGGAGTGATCTGCCATGATCTCCTTAAGAACAGCAATAGTAAACGGTCTCAGGGTAAACTTGGAAGTAGGCCTTCCATACAGAGGTTCATTCTCATCCTCAAAAATCCTTTTCATCAGAGACTGAATGCTACCCGAGACAATCAGATTCAGCTTTGACTCTGTGTGATATCTGTCCCACAAATCCTGAATCTCACTGAAAATTGCCGGATTGATCTTATGCAATGTCTGGAACTCATCGAAAACCACAGTAAAATGGCGGTTCACAGATTCACGCATAATTACCTCAAACAGGTCTCTGAAATGCGTAAGATTGCCATAAACATGTATTCCCAACTGATCCTCCAGACTCATCTGCAGCTTTCTGCACAATACAGCCTCATTATCCTTCGATATAAACAGGTAAGCATACTCACGTCCATCCATAGCATGCGTAATCAACGACGTTTTTCCCACACGTCTTCGTCCCATAAGAACCGTGAATACCGCACTCCTTTCAGCCTGTGCTTCATTCTCCTGAAGAATCTGCATCTCATTGACTCTGTCGTAGAACCTCATAATATAAATGACAATTAATATAAATGACAATTAATATAACTATGCAATATTACAAAGATTTCTTATTTATTGCAAGTTTATTTAACGCAGGACACCGCTTGTGCGACTTTTGAACGATTTCTGCACAAGCGGTGACCAAAATATGCATTTCTGATGCGAAAATCAATATCGCTTGGGCGGGTTTTAGCCGAAAGTCGCCCAAGCTGTGTTTCATAGGTTCTTCAGACGAAGGAGGGCTTCGATGTAGTAGTAGTCGGCGTAGATGATCGAGTAGTCGATCTCGGAGCCGGCAGGGCGATGGCCTGTCGAGTGGAGGAGGAACGACGGGTTGATGTCACCGGAACGATAATTCGAGTGGAGGGATTCAAGCATCGCCTTTGCATCGTCGAGATATTTCTGTCCCTTGTCGCCTTCGACATATCCTGAAAGTTCGATCAAGGCAGAAGCCACGACTGCCGCTGCAGAAGCATCCTTCGAAGCATTCGGAATCATAGGATCGTTGAAGTCCCAGTAAGGCACCATATCCTCAGGAAGGCCTTTGAGATAGACATCGGTCACCTTGCATGCAAAATCAAGATAGCGTGGGTCCTTGGTGAACCTGTAGCACATTGTATATCCGTAGATGGCCCACGATTGGCCACGGGCCCACATTGTATCGTCGGCATATCCCTGATGGGTGCATCCGCGCATGAACTCGCCAGTCTCCGCATCATATACAGCCACATGGTAGCAGCTGCCGTCCTCACGGAAATGATATTTCATGGTAGTGTCTGCATGGGCGATGGCAATGTCCCTCAGCTCTGGCCTTCCACCATTCTCAGCAGCCCAGAAAAGGGTCTCGAGGTTGATCATGTTGTCCATGATGGTGTTATGACCGCCGAATGTCGGAACCTCACGAGGCCATGAGAGCATAGTTCCCACTGCAGGGTTGTACAGTTCGGAAAGACGCTCCGCTGTCGCTATGATGATATCCTTGTAGCGCTCGTCACCTGTGAGCCTGTATCCGTTTCCGTAGCTGCAGAACATGATGAAGCCAAGGTCATGGTCATATGCCGGCTGCTGGGAAAGGAACTCCAGCACCTCGGTATAACCTTTGGCAGCCTCAAGAATCGACTCGTCCTGAGAATATTCATAGGCATACCATAGGATTCCAGGCCAGAAACCCTCAGTCCACAGTTCCTTTGACACAGGACGCTGATGCCATACGGAATCCCCCGGGGCTATGTTGCGCGGAGACATCATGTAGTCATACGGCTGAAGCATTTCCAGAGACCGTTCTGTCTGGGAAATGCAATAATCCAGAGCTTCATCTGCGAAAGCAGCTGCAGGTTCAGATGTCTTTGGATAACATGCGGCTATTATCAGAGCGCATGGAAGACACATCAGGATAGTCTTGATTCGTATCATTATTTCTTTTGCTTGATTATCTTTTTACCATTGATCTTGAGGTAGGTTCCGCGTGAGATGAACTTCCTGCCTTCAGACACAAAGCAGAGCCTTGCATCCGTCTCGATGCCGTCATACGACATCTTCATATCCTTATCTGACGAGAAGATATAATTCACACTTCCGTCAGAGAGAGTGATCTTTATTCCCACATACCCTTCTCCGAAATACTCCACTGAAGCCACAGACTTCACATCGCCCGTCGCATATGGCTGATAAACAGCCACAAACGGCCTGTCCCAAGCCTCTCCATACTGTCTTGCGACATATGTCTGGCATGGAGTATTCTTAATATCATACGGCATAGGAGTGCGTGTCAGAGCATCGATCATCGGCGAGTATGCCTGGAAGATACGTCTCTCCTCCTCGCCCTTCATCCACATCTTCATTCCCGCCTTGGTTCCGTCAGGACATGTCATCGTGAAGCATCCTTCCACATCATCTGCGCTCAGCGCAGCTCTCTTGTTCCATATGTATGAATATGCATACAGATGGGCTCCGGCAAACGCCAGTTCCTCGGTCGGTTCAAGGTCCATGTTAAGGGTGAAGTCCTGACCTATGTTGTGATAGAAATAGTCATGGGTCTCGTCCTTTCCGTCCTGACGGCGCGAGCGGAAGATATCCACATAGTATCCGCATTCAGGGTCCTCTGTGACCATCAGCAGCTGCCGGAGCTGGTCAGACTGCGTCTCCGGCTCGAGGAAACTGAATTCTCCGAACATCAGCCCCTCCTCATAGTCCTTCTCTTCCGGCAGAGGATAACAGTCCACAAGCTTCATAGGATGATGCGACTCCATCACTGGGTATGAAGACACGCCGTCCACGCACACTGTGTTGTGCGCCGGGAACTGCGAATAGAATTCAAGGTAGTCGAAGGTCGTATATCCCGCTCCGCGGCCAAGGTCCGGAGCCTGGATGTAGCCCTTTCCGTAAAGCTCCATCGAGATGCCGTTGGCATGCATATGATTGCCCTCGGAACCGACCACGCTCATCAGAAGGCTGTTCTGCGGATCGTTGCCGCTTCTTGCCACGAACCAGCTTACATCTTCCGACCAGAATGTAGGAGTCTGATATTCAGGATAATCCTCCGGTGAGATAGTCTCAAGGAACTTAAAGTCCGCCTTCAATGGACCGTAGTGGCCGTCGCCCCAGCAGACAGAGTGGCCGTTAGGCATCACATACTGCGGCAGGGCCTTTGCGGCCTTCGCCAGGATCGGATAGGTCTCCACCAGGTTGATTCCTGTGGTCCTGTGAAGCATATGGGCGAACGAGTCGAACTCTCCAAGAACCATTGTAGAATAGCCAGGAGACTCTTTCCAGAGGCCTGTATGCTTGTCAAAGCCGTAGTCTATCATCTTGCCGATGGACCACTGTCTGATGCTGTCTTCGTTAAGGATATAGTTTATGTAGTAGTTTCTTCCCTTGCCGTCCGCATAGGCTTCATTGTCACCGAGAACAAGGGCTATGCGGAGGATGAACTGAGCCTGGATGAGGTTCCAGTTGTTCTGTGGAACGCCTCCTGCTATGATCACATCCGCCCATTTGCGGAATGCGTCGTCGTAGATGCCCATCTTCTCCGGGCGTGCTCCGGCCAGGTAATCGTGCAGGTAATCATAGCACTCTGTCGCCGGCATCACGATGTTTTCGTGGATGACTTCAAAACTGGTGAGTCCCACAAGGGTCTGCTGATGACCGTGATTCAGGTCAATCGGAACTTCACGATAATAAAGTCCGGTCATGTATGTGTCAAAGATGTCTGACGCGAACTTTGCATATTTTTCATCGCCTGTAAGCCACCATATGCGGGCCGCGTCACGGGCCAGCTCCATGATGGTGATGTTGGTTCCGCAGACCTGCGTTCCTGCTTCACGCGGATCCACCCACTCCATCTCGCCTGTAGTCCTGTTGCGAAGCCACAGGCCAAGGGAGTCCTGATAAGGCTTGGTCTCTTCGAGAGAAGGCCTTGCATAGGCTGTCTGGCCGCCTCTGTTGGCAGGATAGCGGACTGTAGGCACAGGAGCGTATCCTTCCACATGGTCGAGAGTCTCGCCCTTGATGTATATCACTGATGCATGACTCTTCCAATGCATCTGCAGACGGCTTACTATCCACTCCGGATCGTCCACATGCTGATTTACGTATCTGTCAACCTTGGCATGTGCCTTTGCGAGAGATTTCTGCTCGGAAGCGGTCTCACGGTCGGTCATGCGAGGATATTCCGCCTGAAGAGCGGGTATCTGAAGGTCCTGGGCCTCTGCGGACATTCCGTAGAGGAGGGCCATGGCGAGTATGATGGGTTTTATTTTCATATTCGGTTATATAGATTTCTCGACTCAGACCTTCGGTCTTCGCTCGAAATGACAATTATTTCAGGTTCCAGTAGACTACATAACGTTCGCGATGGATGTCGTACAGCGGACTGAGGCGGTCGCCTCCAGCTGTCTCGAAATCAAGCCCGGACACTCTTCTGATGCTGTTTTCGAGATCCTCGACATCTGCATCAAGTACTGTGTCCAGTCCTTCAGGGATATGGTAGTCATATTTATAGTAATCGTTGTACTGCGACGGATCCGAGTCCGGCTGGCATCCTGCAAAGCCCTCTGTGCCGAGCCTTCCGGCCAGGAGCACAGGGCCATAGAAAAGGGCAGCCTGCGACGGGTTGTCGGCAAGACGCTCCAGTCTGAACGACATAGGATAGCGGACCTCGATCCTGTCTCCGTTCTTCCATGAACGTGACAAAGGGATATATCCGTCCGCTGTCTTCTTTACCGGAACCTTGCGTCCGTTCACCTTCACCTCGGGCTTGCCGCTCCATGACGGATACCTCATCATCACGGTCGCCCTGACAGTCTTGTCACACGAAAGGGTGAGAACGGTCTTGTCCTCTTCAGGGAATGATGTGGCCTGCACCACCTTCAGTCCCTTGTCCTTCCATTCCAGCTGTGAAGGTATGAAAAGGTTTACATAAAGCGAGTCGGAATTATGATAATATATCGCTTCCGCATACTTCGAGTGATTTTCGAATCCGCTGCCTACGCAGCACCAGAAAGAGTTTTCCGGAGTGCTGTAGACCTTGTGGGAGCCTGACTTCAATGGAATGAAGTAGGTCACCATTCCTGTCTGAGGGTCCTGCTGACCGAGTATATGATTGTAGAGAGCCTGCTCGTAGAAGTCTGCCACCTCGGATGATGCAGTCCAGCAGAAAAGGTGGCGCGAGAGCTTGAGCATGTTGTATGTACAGCATGTCTCTCCGGTATATCCGGTCACATGTCTGGAGATCTGCTCAGGATCGAAGAAATGCTCCTTGTCACTGCAGCATCCGGGAGCAAAGATATGATGGCCGATCATCTCATGCCAGAAGAAGTCGGCAGCACGATGAGACTCCGAAGCACCGGTAAGTTCATATTCACGAGCTTCCGCAAGGACCTTCGGGATGAAGGTATTGGTATGCTTGGTGCCGAAGTCTTCCTTTCCCTCATGAAGCGGATCGACCACGTCATTGTGGTAGAACCATTCGGCAAGGAACTTATGTTCAGGTTCTGCTGTCAGTGAATAAAGGTTCCAGAATGCCTCAGGCATGCCTCCGAATTCGTTTCTGAGCATCAGACGACGGGTTTCTTCACTCAGAGAGCTTACCTTGTCATAAGCCCATGAGGCCATATTGCATGCCACCTCCAATGCCTGCTCATTATCGGCATAAAGATACTGGTCGATAAGACCTGACATTATCTTATGAAGAGTATACCATGGGGCCCATACCCGCTGGCCTTTTATGTTTCTGTCGATGAGTCCTTCGGGGTAGGCGCTTATATATCCGTTGCCGTGAGCCTTCTGCACTTCGGCCAGCCCTGTGACAAGGCTGTCACCCTTGGCCTTGAAGCACTCGTTGCCTGTAGATGCATACATAAGGGCCGAAGCAGAAAGCATGTGGCCTGTCGTATGGCCGCGGAGCTCGCAGTCCAGCGATTCCCATCCGCCAAGTTTCTTCACGGTCATATAGCCACCTTCCAGACCGGCCCAGACTCCGGCTGTGGTGCGGAAGCTGTGAAGCAGGCGGTCCGCGCTTATGAACATCATCCATGCGGAATCACGCTGCATGTTTTCATAAAAGCGTCCTGGCAGCAGGCGGACGTCCTGAAGGTCGAATGCCTCAGCCTTCACAGGCACGACATTTTCGACCTTCAGCTTGTCCACATACTGTCCGGGATACAATGACTGAGCATTGAGCCCGGCACTAACCAACAAACTAAATATGATAACTAACCCCTTTTTCATCAGAGAATTGCCTTTGCTTTAAGTTTCTTATATGTCTTCAGGTCTGACTTTTCAGCTAGAATGAAATGCATGGCGGCACCACCCTTAGGCTGAAGGTCGAAGTTCAGTACCTGACCTCCTTTTATTATATAGCGGGAACATTTCACCTTTGTAGGAGAGTCCGACTCCGGATCATCGGTGTACACCCTCAATACATAATTCTGCTCCGGCTCAAGGAAGTCTGTAGGAACAGCCAGTCTGCGTCCCTCATCGTTGGTGATCGCTCCTGCGAACCACTCGGCTCCGCTGCGACGTGCAATCACCACATGCTCTCCTATGGCATCGTCAACCACCTTGGTCTCATCCCAGACTACCGGAACATTATCAAAGAACTCCAGTTCCGGAACTTCCTTGATACGCGCCGGAGTATCATACCAGTAGAGGGTCTGAAGAGGAGAATAGTACATTACCGGGAATGTAAGCTGATGGGCGTGTGTGTTCTTGATACGCGGATCGAAGTAGCAGACCGTGTAATCTCCTGCACCACAGACCATTCTCGTGAACGGGAGAATTGTATTATGAGTTGCTGACGGGAATTCTTCGTTACCTCTGATACCCTCCTGGGTAAGGAGATTCGGATATGTTCTCGAATAACCTGTAGGGCGGTACTCGTCATGGATATTTACCATCAGATTATTCTCTGCTGCGAGTCTTACCATCCTGTGCACCCAGTCTGCCCAATGCTGCGAAGTGAACTGCACGAATCCGAACTTGATGCCGGCAAGCCCCCATTCCTTGTATAGAGGGAAGATCTGTTCAGCCTGTTTCTGGATAGCATGCTGGTTTACATATACCCAGACTCCCACGCCTTTTGACTTTCCATACTCCACGACCTTCTTCATGTCTATCGGAGCGACGACCTCGCGTGCATCCGAGTTGAAGTCGAATGAAGGGCCGTACCATTTCCAGTCATAGAGGATATAATCCATGTTATGCGCAGCGCAGAAATCTATGCACTTGAGGGAGTTCTCTGTGGTGAGAGTGGTCTCACGGATGATCTTGCCCGGACGGATCCAGCTCTCGTCTTCTATGGCAGAGGCCTCGTTCAGATTAAGATATATATAATTGTTTTCCAAGAGGTTACCAAGACGATCAGCCGCCATGATGACTCTCCAAGGAAGTGCATACGGGGTAACTATATCAGTAGCATTATCATTCAGAGCAGTAACGACTGTGTTCGGCTTTGACTCCGACAGCTTCAGCTTTCCGCGAGGAAAGTCGATCTGTGCAGCTTCGCCGACAGCAGCATAAAGATCATCTGCAAGCTTGAGGGTCAGAGGCCTCTCGGACTCATCCGGCCAGTCCTTCAGAGGAAGGTAATGATAATCTGCCTGAGCCCACTGTGCATACCAAGCCATGGTGCCCTCAGGGAAAGCGAACTCCGTATTCTCGGCAAGGATCCTATGATAGATCGCATCCGGATGCATTGGAAGGAAATATCTCAAGGCGACACCTTCGTCATATGCACGGATCTCGATATCGAGCCTGTATTTGGAGGCATCCTTCTTGACAAAATGCAGGATGGCACCATTGTATGCATCGCGGATTTCCGAACGCTCTCCGTATGGATTGGTCCAGACAGTATCACGAGAGGTTGTCTCATGCGAGTCAAGAACAAGGTTGTCGAACCAGTTCTCCACCTTGTCTGCCTTCTTTGCAAGGGCCTTTTCCCAGATATGGTTGTCAATGGTCAGATCGAGTGCGGAAGGATGCACTACAGGACGACCGTCAAACCATGTGCTGTATGAAATCCGGGTCTTGCCGTTGTCCGAAGACACCTCAACGCAAGCCTCCTGCCTGCCGTCGGGAGATGTCACCTTAATTTCCTGAGCAAGCACCGATGCAGCTACTGCTGCAAGAAGAATAGTCGCTATAATCCGCTTCATGTTTTCAATCGGGTTTTCAATCAATTCATCATATTATCCGAACAAGTCCTCAAAACTACTCACTGCAATTGTAGATTTTTTTCAAAAACGTTATCTTTGAAGAAATATCGCTCCTTATGAAACGACTACTGTCACTGATGGCCGGCCTCATTACGGCACTATCCCTTCTCAATGCCGAAGAATCTGAAAAATATCTTTTCCGCATGCTTGACACTGGCAGCGGACTGCCGGACAACAATGTCCGCAACATGACCATGCTGCCTAACGGACTGATGTGCATCCAGACCTCTTCCATGCTCAACATCTATGACGGAACCTCATGCAGAAGCTATAAATACAATGCGACCGAGATCCCATATACCGAATACAGCGGACAGAACGCAGCGTACTACGATGCCGCAGATGATATAATATGGTGTACGACCAGAGACTATATCTGGGTGTTCAACATGGAGACCAGGGAGTTTGAATATGATATAACAGACAGGCTGGAGGCTATGGGAGTGAACGGTCCCGTGAAGAACATGGCTATCGACGAGGACGGAAGGTACTGGTTTTTCACTGAAGACAGAAAGGTGACCATATGCTCTCGGAAAGCAAAGACGAAGACCACAATGCTGCCGGCCGGGATGACGCTCCCGATCGAGATGAAGCAGCATAAGGACCAGATATGGATCATGTCTCTCAACGGAATGCTTGCCGAATATGACATAAAGCTGGAAGATTTCAGGATGGCCCATTCCATACCTACCGTATTTCCGGTGAGTTCTTCAAGCCGAATGGCCATGGACATCTCATCCAACGGCAATATCTGGCTGATGTATGACAAGGATCTGGTGAAATACGACAGCGCAAACGGCTCCTTCAGCAATATCAGCAGCATGCTTCCTGACAGCAGAGACCTGTACACTTCGATTGCCATTGACAGCAGAGATGACATCTGGGTCGGAACTGCACGTTCCGGCGTATCCATAATAAGCGAGGAAGGAGAAGAAACAACCAGCCTCCCATATCTGGAACTCACAGACGGGAAGAAGATCTACCATCATACGGACATTTCGAAAATTTATGCCGATGACAGGAACGGAGTCTGGATTGCAACACTTTCAGAAGGTCTGCTTTATTGGAACAAGGACATCATAAGGCTGAACACCATCAACAACAGCAGTCTCAGCAAGGGAGACATGAATGACGAAAGCGTCAAATGCATGGTAGAAGCTGACAACGGCAACATCTATATAGGTACCATCCACGGGCTCCTTCTTTATGACCCTGACACCAAAGAGACAATCATCCCTCACCAGGAACTCAAGGATGAGCTCTGCATCAGTCTTTATAAGGACAGCAAAGGACGGATCTGGGTCGGAACATTTTACAACGGCGCCTTCTGCATAGACGGAGCAGGCATCACCCACTTCAAGTACCAGGACATATCCGTCGACATGTCCTATCAGGAGGCCTCTCCCAACTTCAACTGTGTAAGATCATTCCTTGAGGACAGCAAGGGACGTTTCTGGATATCTGTCTACGGCGGAGTAGGCAGATTCGATCCGACGACAGGATATATAAGCCTTCTCAGGGAGAAGCATCCTGAATTAGGCAGATTCATGATTGTCAGGGACATATGCGAGGCTCCTGACGGGAGACTTTTCATTTCCGGAGATAATGGAAGCTACATCTATATGCCTGATGAAGACAAGGTCCTGAGCGGAGTCGAGGCAGAGGAAAGCCACCGCCAGACCAATCAGGTGCTGCTCGACAACAGGTCACTTCTTTGGTCCGCGACCACGGAAGGAATAAGCATCACTGAACTTGAAACGGGCCATCAGCATCAGCTCGGAAGCAAGGAGGGTATGCCTGCAGGACATATAATGAGCATTGCAGAGGACGGACTCGGCAACATATGGGCAGCATCATTCAGTCAGGTCTTCAGGATCAGGCCGATTTTCCATGTTGACAAAGGGTATGCGTTTGCTGTGTCCGCATTTGGGCAGGAAGACGGGGTCGAGGCCGGTGCCTTCTTCCAGAAGTCATCACTCAAGCATTCCAACGGACACATTTACTTCGGAGGAGCCCATGGCATATGCGAGGTGATACCTGAAAACCTATATCAGGAGAGATATTATCCCGCCCCTCTCATTACCGGAATAAATGTAGCCGGCAACAATCTCGAGAGATGGGGAAAGACCTTGACCCTGAAGCACGACGAGTCATTCCTGACCTTTGAGTTCTCCAATCTCAATTATGCCAATCCGGGCCATACCACATACAGATATAAACTGGAGAATTTCGACAAGGAGTGGAGGAGCACCGGCCAGGGAGGTCAGGGACTGGCACAATACACATATCTGGAGCCAGGAAAATACCGGTTCTGCGTCATGGCAGCCAACAATGACACCGACTGGGGAGAAATGGCTACCATCGATATTGTAATACGTCCACCTTTCTACAGAAGTATCGCTGCCTTTATCATTTACGCCTGCATCATGCTCGCCATGATCACGATATTCATCATATGGCAGATGAGAAGAACCAAGAGAAAGATCCAGGAAAACAAGGAAAAGGAAAAGCAGCGTCAGAGGGAAAATCTTGACCAGATGAAGTTTAAGTTCTTTACCAACATATCGCACGAGCTGCGCACACCACTGTCTCTTATCATCCTGCCGCTGGAAAGCATAATAAAGGACACAAAGGATCAGTCCATATTGCCGAAGCTGCAGACCATGCATAACAATGCCACTCAGCTCCTGTCCATAGTCAATCACCTGCTGGATTTCAGGAGACTCGAGATGGGTGGAGAGAAAATGAACCTGACTTCAGGCAATATAAGCGAATTTGTGAACGGAGCGGTGATATCATTCAACGACGCAGCGCAACGAAACAACATAATGCTTTCGTTCGAAGACAATATGGACCACCAGATGATGGTGTTCGACAGCATGCAGATGCAGAAGATAATCAACAATCTGGTTGCCAATGCGCTGAAATTCACTCCGGAAGGAGGGATGATCAACGTCAGGATATCACAAAGTGAAGACAAGGTCATGCATCTGAGCGTATCAGACACCGGCATAGGAATACCAGAAAAGGACATTGCAAAGATCTTCGACCGTTTCTACCGAAGCAGCAACACCGAACTGCGCACCGGATCCGGAATCGGACTCAGCATCGTAAAACAGTATGTAGAGATGCATTCCGGCAGTATAGATGTAGAATCAGAGGTCGGGAAAGGCACTACATTTACCGTACACATTCCGATGACCTTGTCTGCAGACGATAGGGAGAATGTCACCGATCCGCTTGAGATTGAAGAGAGTACAGAAGAAAAGGTGGCGTACACCGAAGGAAAGAAGCATATAATGGTCGTGGACGACAACAAGGACTTCAGGGAATATCTGGTAGGTGAGCTCTCCGAAATCTATGAGGTGACGGCTGCTGCAGACGGACGCCAGTGCCTTGATCTGCTGAAGACATGCAATGCCGATGTGGTAATCTGCGACGTGATGATGCCTAATGTAGACGGATTCGAGGTCGTCAAAACCATAAAGAACAATATCGAGACGTCACATATCCCTGTCATCCTCCTTTCAGCAAGGACTTCAGAAGATGTCCGTCTTGAAGGTTACGAGACCGGAGCTGACGCCTACCTGACCAAGCCGTTCAAGCTGGACATCCTTCTGGCCAGGGTACGCAACCTCATCGAAGACAGGAAGAAACGTATCGATTCCATTGCCAAGGGCGGAGACATATCGCCGGCTGAAGTGACCATCACCACGATAGACCAGAAGCTGATGACCCGCATCATGCAGAGCATCGAAAAGAACATGGACAATTCCGAGTATTCTGTAGAGGAACTGTCTTCGGACGTGGGAATGCACAGAATGAACCTCTACCGCAAGCTCCAGTCCATAGCCGGCATGACACCTTCTGAGTTCATCCGTACCATGAGACTGAAAAGGGCCGCCCAGCTGTTGCGGAACGACCCTAATCTGACAGTTGCAGAAGTTTCGGATATGGTGGGATTCAATACACCTAAATACTTCACAAAGTATTTCAAGGAAATGTTCGGAGTCACTCCGTCACAATACCAGTAACCTCTTATATCAGGCCCTGATTATTTCAGGGCCTTGTTCAACATGTAGTAGATCTCGTTGATCTTCAGATCTCTCTTGAAGCTTGAGAGAGTGGTATCATCGTTGATGAGAAGCATCTCGATGTCTGCTATCACAGCATAATCCTCCCAGTACTCCGGAGTTATGTCATATGAGAAGCATGAGTGGTGGGTACCACCGGCCATGATCCATGCACCTGCGCCGATCTCGAAGTTCGGCTTCGGAATCCAGAGTGCTGAAGCCACTGGAAGCTTCGGAAGCGGCTTCGGAGCAATGCACTTCACTTCGTTCACTATGAGGCGGAAGCGGCCGCCCATGTCCACTACCGTCGCAGCTACGCCATCGCCTGTCTTGCTTGTGAACACAAGACGGGCCGTCTGTTCCTTGCGTACACCGATGCCGAGGTGATGCACCTCAAGCTTAGGCTGAGCGTCAGCAATCAGAGGGCAGATCTCAAGCATATGAGCCTGAAGGATGGCCGACTGCTCTCCGTTGAAGTTAAGAGTATAGTCCTCGACGAATGAACATCCCTTAGGAAGACCCTGGGTCATGTACCATACCGTACGATAGAGAGCCGCTGACTTCCAGTCACCCTCGGCGCCGAAGCCATAGCCTTCGGCCATGAGGCGCTGAGATGCAAGACCAGGAATCTGGTCGAAGCCCTTGCCGGTCTCGTTTACATTCACATCACCAAGATCGTCGAAGTTTGTTGTGAATCCCTTTGCGCCTGTCGCCTGAAGGACAGCACGCAAGGTAAGTTCGGCCTTCGCCGAATTCCACACCTTCCTATATGCTAAGGTCGACTTGTCTTCAAGTTCGGCAGAGTGTGCATATTCCTTGAAATACTGCTCCACAAGGGCATCTACGGCACTATCCTCGATCTTTTCGAAATACGTCATGACCTCGCTGAAAGGCATGTAGTCCACATGATAGCCGAAGCGTATCTCGGCCTCTACCTTGTCGCCGTCTGTCACGGCCACGTTGTTCATCTGGTCTCCGAAACGGATGATCCTCATGTCCTGAGAGTCAGCCCATGCAGCGGCAACCCTCTGCCATACTGCAATATGTCCAAGAGTCTTCGGATCCTTCCAGTAGCCCACTACGGTCTTATGGTTCTTGCGCATCCTGGCGAGGATGTGTCCGAACTCGCGGTCTCCGTGGGCGCTCTGGTTGAGGTTCATGAAGTCCATGTCCATTGTGTCCCATGGGATCTCCTCGTTATACTGTGTATGGAGATGCAGGAGAGGCTTGCGAAGCTTCTGCATGCCGTGGATCCACATCTTTGCAGGAGAGAATGTATGCATCCATGTAATCACGCCGATACACTGCGGAGCAGCCTCGGCGGCCGACATCACGTCTGCAACCTCCTTTGAAGAGTTTGCTGTGCCCTTATACACCACCTTTACAGGAAGGAGGCCTGAGGCGTTCATTCCTTCCACCATCTCAGAAGAGTGTCCGTCTACTGCGACCACTGCGTCGCCGCCATAGAGGAGCTGAGCTCCTGTCACGAACCATACTTCCAGGTTTTCATAAGCCTTGATCATATCTTTCTGTTTTTAGTGTTACTTCTTTTTCTGACCGTAATATGCATCCGGGCCATGCTTGCGGCTGAAATGCTTCTCTACCAGAAGAGGATTCATCGTAAGATCCGGATTTATAGCATAAGCAAGATAAGCCATCTTCGCCACCTGTTCAAGCACCACAGCATTATGTACCGCCTCATCACAGTCCTTGCCCCATGCGAAAGGGCCATGATTCTTGACCAGGACTCCCGGGGTATGGACGGGGTTGATGCCCTCAAAGCGACGTACTATCACATTACCGGTCTCCAGCTCGTATGCTCCCTTCACTTCCTGCTCCGACATATCCCCGGTGCACGGAATCTCATTATGGAAATAATCCGCGTGGGTCGTTCCTATCGCAGGGATGCTCTTTCCGGCCTGAGCCCAGGCTGTCGCATAGGTTGAATGCGTATGCACTATGCCTCCGATTTCCGGCCAGGCACGATACAAGGCAAGATGGGTAGGAGTGTCTGAGGAAGGATTGAGATGTCCTTCGACCACATTTCCGTCAAGATCAACTACAACCATATCATCTGCGGTCATTTCATCATAGGATACTCCGCTAGGTTTTATCACCACAAGTCTTGACTCGGGATCGATAGCCGATACATTTCCCCATGTGAATATCACCAGGCCGTGCCTTACAAGTGCCAGATTGGCCTTGAATACCTTATCTTTGAGTTGCTGCAACATATTACCAAAGTGTTATATACATGATTGCCGTAATTATTCCTATACCGATTGCACCCCATGCATAACCCTTCGTGGTGTGGAAGAGCGAGAGGTCCACGGCAAGCGCCTTTGTGTCCCTCTTTGAATCCTGGGCATTGGACCAGAGCCAGATGGCATTGCATCCTACCAGCGCACCGAAGAAGAAGAATGCCTGGAATCCGATATCGTTAAGATATGCTATCGTATTGTTTTCAGGAGTAGCTGTCTCCGGCAGACATGCGCCCCAGATGACAACGACTGCTGCAGCAATGATGCACAGCAGGCCTGCTGCACCCATTATCTTGGCCCACTTCTTCATGGCTGCCCTGTCTTTCTGCTCTGGAAGGTCACAGGATACATACTTGTTGTCTATGAGAGACATTATGATGAAGAAGGTCACCAGGATGATGAAGATATATCCCGCACGCAGCTGGAAGGCCACATCGCCAAGACAAAGCTTGAAGAGGACTCCCAGAGGGATGGTAAGGATCGCTGTCCATACCGCTGCCCTGTTGGATGCCCGTTTCCAGAGAAGTCCGAGGCCGAATACCACGATGATACCAGGATAGATGAAGCCGGAGTATTCCTGAATATACTGGAATGCCTGGTCAAGCGATCCGAGAAGCGGCTGCACAGCGATTGCTGCGATGACAAGAGAGGCGAGAGACGTGAGACGTCCTACATTGACCAGCTTCTTGTCCGACGCATCCTTATTGATGTACTTCTTGTAGATATCCATCGTGAAAAGGGTGGATGTGCTGTTGAACATCGATGCCAGTGACGAGATTATGGCTGCTGCAAGCGCAGCGAACGAGAGTCCCTTCACGATAGGCGGAGTGAAGTTGCGGATAAGCCATGGATAGGCATCGTCAGCAACTTCTATAGAACCCTGAAGGTTAGTAAAGGCATCTGCGTTGACAGACATGTAATATGCGCATACTCCAGGAAGAACCACGATGAACGGAATCAGAAGCTTGAGGAAGCCGGCAAACACAAGACCCTTCTGAGCCTCGTTCACGCTCTTTGCCGCCAGTCCTTTCTGGATGATGTACTGGTTGAATCCCCAATATCCGAGATTTGTAAGCCATACTCCTCCCACAACCGCAGCGATGCCTGGCACATTGGCGAAGGCATCTGCATTATGGGACTGCTGGATAACCATATGGAAATGGGTATCCCTTGCATATTCTCCTGATGTCAATGTCGTATATACATTCCTGAGACCTTCCAATGCTGCTCCGTCGCCGGCTGCCTTGAGAGCAAAGAACGCTGTTATCAGTCCGCCGCCGACAAGGAAGAAGACCTGCATCACATCCGTCCACGCAACAGAAGCAAGACCTCCATAGATAGAATATAGTCCTGCCACGACGAAGAGCAGCACCACAATTATCATCCTCACGGATATCACGGTCTCGCCGAAGGCTATGCACATGCCATGCAGACCGAGAATCTGTTCGATGGCAAGAGCTCCAAGCCATGCCACAGATGTAAGATTGACGAATATATAAAGGAAGAGCCAGAGCACCGAAAAGGCAAGACCCACTCCATCACTATACCTTTCCCTGAGGAACTGAGGAATGGTAAATATCTTTCTTTTGAGCATGATCGGGAGCAGGAACTTACCTATCACGATAAGTGTGATCGCTGCCATGACCTCATATGCAGCAGTTGCGATACCGTCACGGAAACCGGTTCCGGACATTCCGATGAACTGCTCAGCAGAGATGTTGGCAGCGATAAGAGACGCTCCCACAGCCCACCAGGTCAATGTATTGCCGGCAAGGAAGTAGTCGTTGGCGCTCTTTTCCTGTCCTTTCTTGGTACGTCCCAGGAAGAGACCCAGGGCAACCAGAATCACGATATAAACAACAAAGATCACCAGATCCACCGTCTGGAATCCTGAGGCAGCAATCGCCTGGCTGATATCTGAAAACTTCATAATATATCCGTTTTATTACTTGTCGCTGAAAAGGAAGGTTCCAAAGCCGAAATGCTCATAATAGTAGCCTTCAGGACGGATCTTCTCAAGCACCTCCGCAGTGTTCGGCATCGAAAGGCCCTTTCTGTTCACATAGTGGTTGTACGGCATTTCAAACACCGGACGGAACTGGCCTCTCTTGTCCTCAGAGATGGTCTGCCAGTTGCAGTATTTGCCTGTCACATCCTTCCACACCTTGTAAGGAAGGTCATTGTGACCTGCATTATAGCGGGCAGTATATTCAAATCCCTTCATCAGACGGTTGTCATCTATTCCATAGAGATCGGTGCCCTGGTTCCAGGCGATCTCGCATGATACCGAAAGACATGCAAGTCCAAGCTGAGTATGTGCCTGGTCACGTCCGCTCTCCTGGCATTGTCCGGTCTCTCCATCCACATAGTTGTAGATAGTTCCGTTATCGTTACCGTACTGGTAGAACTTCACGCCCTCCTTATACATATCAACGTCGTCCAGGAGAACGGCGGCTGCAATATAAGACATTCCTACTGACGTACCCCAATTGCCGTTGGAGTATGCCGGCTTACCCATGAACTCCACAAGTACAGGCACAAAGACATTGCGGAACATACCACACACCTTCGCAAACATTTCGTCTGTCATGCCCTGCGGATAGAGATATCTCATCATCTCCGCTGCATACATGAACTTCACGCCCATGATGCCCGCAAGCAGCGGCTGATCATTGCCGACAATGGCCTTCAGCGTGCCGGCATATGCATTCAGGATCTCGACAGACTTCTTCGCATGGGCCTCATCGCCTGTCACAGCATACATCACAGAGTTCTGATATGCGGCATTGAAATCGCTCTCGTAGTTGCTCTGGATGGCCTGCTTTCCGTCATAGGTTCCACGATATATCTCCTTGTACGGACCCTGAAGAGGATAGTTCGACTTCGAGTGCGCATCGGCAGCGAACTTCTCATAGCAAATATAAGCAGGTTGTTCCTGATTTGCAACTATCTCTTTCCAGCGCTCTACATCCTCTGCTGTATGAAGCAGTCCCGGATGCACAAACTTGTCGGGAATGGACAACGCTTCCTTCTTGTTATCTTCAGGAAGTGTCAAATCCACATTACCTTGCTTCAGGTCATTGCAGGCACATGACATCAGGATCGAGGCCATTGCCGCCGACATTAAAATCAGAATTCTTTTCATTATTCTCCTTTATAAAATAACATCGTTCCCCAACCCAACTGATCGAATGCACCGCTGACAGAACCGTAGCGATCGGTTCCGGCTCCGCCGTCACCTGTCAGGATGCCGTTTGTATATCTCAACTGCTCGGCAAAAAGCTTAATATAATAAACTTCATCAGCCGAAACATTCTTGTAATGCTTGTAATGCGAATATATCAGATCCCAGCAAGGACGCTCCTTTCCTCTTCCCTCGGATGAGACAACAGCGTGTTCCGCTCCATGCGACTGATTGCTGCAGCCGCATCCCGGAGGACAATAGCTGTATGGCGTGAATGGCATTGATGTACAGAGGTACGTTCCGCCCGGCTTTACATTGTATTTGGCAGTGTACTGGCACATTGCAAGCACCTTGTTGTTCTCCATTCCCCAGAAGTCAATTCCGAGGTTCCATGCCATCTGACATAGTTCTGCACACATAGAGATGACAAGCGTTCCATGGCCTTGGTCACGGCCGGATTCCATGCTCTGGGCGATCATTCCGTGTCCGCTCGGATCCGGAATCGGATCATATGGAATCATGTTGTCAATGCAGCCGCTGCCGGCTCCCTCACGGAAATTCCAATACACTTTATTCACTACTTCAACATCTTCGAGATAGATACCTATCGCCATCATGGAAGCAAGGTTGCAAAGTTCCCAATTCGACCAATAATGCAGGTTGCAGTTATTGGTCCCTCCATGCGTCTCCAGGAACCACTCGTTTCTTTCAAGCCAGACTCTCCTGAGCCATGCCTTGAAATTGTTCTGATCTGCTGCCGTCCAGCCCTCGTAATCGCGCAGAAGTTCCGCGGCATTCGCCAATGTATAGCCACGGAAGCCCAGACACAGATACTGGTTATTATCATTCGCAGCAACCTTCTGGCATTTGGAGGCCCACTCATTGAGAATCGCCACTGATGCATCTGCATATTCAGGATTATCGCTGAGACGCCATCTTAGAGCAAGCTGATATGCTGCGGCAGCATCATTCATTATGATTCCGCTGTTGTCCTTGTCATACCCTGTTCCCTTAGGGTCTCCAGCCACAATTACCTCAACCGGACTTGCCTTATAAGTCGGCTGGGCGAATTTGTTCCCGCAGAAATTCTGATATGACACATAGACCGGATCGTCCGCAGAAGCGGCGGCAATGCTTGCCCTCACCCTTTGAATATCATCCTCCGTCACCAACGCGCAAGGATGATTGAACTGATAGGAATCCGGGTATTCGAATACTTCTTCAGGTACCTTGTCTTCTTCTCCCGAATCACCTGGAGTCAGGTCCACGACACCGTCCTTAAGAGGATCGGAGCATGCTGACGCCATTGTCACCAGCATGCCCGATACAAGTATAAGCAACGATTTCTTCATTATCGTTTTACTCGCCTTTATAGAACATCATTGTACCCCAGCCGATCTGGTCGAAGGCGCCGCTGGCAGAGCCGTAGCGGCTGTCGCCTGATCCGCCGTCACCGGTAAGGCTGCCATTTGTATATCTGAGCTGCTCGGCAAAGAGTTTCACATAGTATACATCGTCGTCTGCGCAGTTCTTCTCATACTTGTAGTGAGAATAGATCAGGTCCCAGCCCGGACGGGTTGTTCCTCGTCCCTCATCATTGGCAACCACTGTGTGCTCTGCCCCATGAGTCTGATTATTGCAGCCACATCCTGGAGGACAATAGCTGTATGGCGTAAACGGCATAGAGGTACAGAGGTAAGTTCCATATGGCTTGGCATTCCACTTGGCGGTATATTGACACATGGCAAGCACCTTATTATCCTCCATTCCCCAGAAGTCAATTCCAAGATTCCATGCCATCTGGCACAACTCAGCACAGATGGATACCACCAAGGTAGCATGACCCTGGTCGCGGCCCGACTCCATGCTCTGGGCGATCATTCCGTGTCCGCTCGGATCCGGGATCGGATCATAAGGAATCATGTTGTTGATTGCACCGCTGCCGGTTCCCTCGCGGAAGTTGCGGTAAACCTTGTTCACGAGAGCCACATCCTCAAGATAGATGCCGATGGCCATCAGTGAGGCAAGGTTGGCGAGCTCCCAGTTCGACCAGTAGTGAAGGTCGCATGTTCCGCTGCCTCCCTTATTGTCCACGAACCACTCGTTCTTTGCCACCCAGACAGTCCTGAGCCATGTCTTGAAGTCGTTCTGGTCGTTAGATGCCCAGCCTTCATAGTCGCGGAGCAGCTCTGCAGCGTTTCCGAGGGTATAGCCCTGGAATCCGGCGCAGAGGTACTGGTTATTGTCGTTAGCGGTGATCTTCCTGCACTTGTCCGCCCAGGCGTTGAGAACAGCCACAGCTGCGTCAGCATACTTGGTCTCGCCGCTGATCTTCCAACGAAGGGCAAGCTGGTATGCCGCAGAAGCGTCACGCATGATGTTTCCATAGTTCTCGCCGCTGACTCCCGTGCCGGTTGCATCTCCTCTGACGATGGTCTCCACCGGACTTGCCTTGTATGAAGCCACAGCGTATGGACTCTTGCAGAAGTTCTGATACGAAACATATACCGGGTCTGAAGCGTTTGCAGATGCAACGCTGGCCTGGACCCTTGCTATGTCCTCTGCAGTCACGAGAGCGCAAGGATGGTTGAAGACATAGCCGGCTGGATACTGGAATCCCTGATCGCCTGTGTTTCCGCCGTCTTCATTTCCGCCATCACCGCCTCCAGGCTGCTCTGTGTCGCCACCCGGCTTGTTCGGAGTCAGGTCAACGACTCCTTCCTTCAGGTTATCCGAGCAGGATGCCGCGCACATAAGCGCGGCCATCACTGCCAGGATTGAAAGTATTGTTTTTTTCATATTATTCAGTTATTCCGAAATAAGCCTTTGCGTCTTCCAGGGTTCTGAAAGTATGGAATCCATAGAAATCCAGACTGAGTTCTGCCGTGAGATCTGTTTTCTTTGTAGCGGTGTTGATGTCTGCATACTTCAGCTGGAAGGTCTTGTTGAATTCTATAATGCCATAGTCTGCCAGATACTTTCCACCTATTGTCTGCTGAGTGAGGTCATAGATGAGAATCTTCTTGCCATCTACGGTATACTTGTATTTACCGTCATTATTATTGGCCTGGACAGGTCCGCCGATTCCACCATCCTTCTCAACAACGTCAAAGGTAATGTTTCTGTTGACACCGTAGACATCCTTTACATCCTCCAGATGGAAGCATACTATAGGATATTCAATGTTCAGATATGACTTACCTGACTTTTTCATGTCGCAACGATACGTGTTGTAATTCTCTCCATTATCGTTTTGCTTGACAGTAAGCAGCGGATATATCTTCAATGAAGACTCGGTAATCTCCGGAGCTTTTGCCTGATGGCTGGAATTCGCCCATGCACTCTTTGCATACCATTGATTATCGGTCAATGATTCCTGATTGTAAACTTCCTTATAATATCCTTTTACCACATTGAATGTGACTACCGCTTCAACGCCATCTGCTTTGACATGAATGAATTCATTGCCCGGATCTCCAGTAAAGGTAACGAGACCGTTGGCATCAACAGTGGCGACCTTACCGCTTCTGCTGGTATAAGTGATAGTGCTGCCATCAGCCGCACCGGCACAGGTAAGCTGATATGATTTGACTCCCATAGGAAAATCTCCCTGAGGAGCATTTGTCACTGTGAAGTCCTTTGCATTGGCAAGGTTGACAGTACCCAGATTATAGATTGTGTTGGATTTGAGTGTAAAATCCTTCTGGGCAATGATGGTCTTCACTGTTCCATCAGACAAGGTCACACTCAAAGACTGGATCTGCTGCTTTGCATCTGTGCTAGGGTTAGGACCTGCCACAATATAATATGTACCTGGTTCAAGAGCAGAACCGTCTTCAGAGGCCAATGTCAATGACTTTCCGTAGTTATCATTACTTTTAGATACAGTTCCTTCTGTCACATTATAAGTGAATGTGCCGGTCATCGCAAGTCTGGTGCGGAAAGAGATTGCTGTGACATCTGTAAGATCCTCAGGTATGATAACCTTGATCAAAGAGCAGAGATTCTTGAAAGAGAAATGATTTGCTTCTTTGGTTGTTGTTGCCAACATGAGATTCAAAGCCGGGTCAAATCCACCCTTTACAGCCTTCTGGGTGTATGGTATTGTAGTCTTTACTGTAGTTACACCGTCCACAACGGTCACTGAAGCTGCTGAATTGTATGGGTAAAGTGCTACGAAATCAGTTGCCTCGGCATCAGTTGCGCCAGTGAAGTCTGCTGTAGTACCATTAATGTTTTCAGCTGCAAAAGCTGTGTGGGAAGCAACCGCTCCTTCATTTATGGCAAATACAGATATCTTGTCTCTGTCTGACCAGTTTACAGACTTTCCGTCTGTATGAAGGCTGGTCTTTGTCGCCATGTCGGTAGTAGCTGTGAAAGTCTTCTGTACGAGATTGTCCGCCGGTTCTGTTACAGGAGCCTGCTCCTTTGCGCATGAAACTGCAAGAAGCATTGCAGCTGCGCCCATGCAATATATAATCTTTTTCATAATTATCATCCTCCTGTCTTTACCAGCCGAATAAGACTGTGTCGTCATCTTCTTCAAACATCTGCGTGCTTGCGCAGAGCACTCCTTCGTTCTGCATGTTGAGAACGGCAACAGCCGGAGCCTCGTATTGAGGCTCGGCTGCTGACTTTAATACTTCTTTCTTCATATCTTTCATTCAATGTTATTCGAATGTTATTCCGGTCTCAGCTGACCAGCCGTTGAGATAAGAATTGAGGGCATCCTCGCTCTGGAATGTGTGGAACCAGAACATTCTGTAGTGTACGCCAGGATCATCCGGGAAGTCCGCCTTGTCAGAAAGTCTGATATCCGCATACTTGAGCTGGAATGTTGCGAATGTACATACCGTGCCCTCAGGAAGGAGGTTGGTTCCGTCTGACTTGCCGAAGCCCTGGGTTGCAAGGTCGTAGACAAGGATTGCAGAACCGTCTGAACACTTGTACTTCTTCTTCCACTTGTTGTTGTTCGAACCGATACCGCCTGAGTACTTGGTTCCGTCCTCGATGTTTCCGCTGGTGTCGAATGTGATGTTACGTGCATATCCGAGGTCGTTCACGTCATCGATGCGGAAGCAGAGGATAGGATAGTTCTGAGTGATATAGGTAGGAGCAGTACGCTTGATGTCACCACGGAGAGTGTTCGAGTTAGCTCTGTTAGGAGTGAAGAAGATATGAGTCTGAGGCTCTGCCCTCCATTCCTGAGTACCACCATTGGTTCCCATGTTCCAGCTGATGAGGTTCTGGTCAGCGAAATGCTCGCGATAGAATCCGGCAGGGATGACGAACTTCATGGTCTGGGTCTTCACAAATCCCTCAGGAGTGTTTTCTGACTCAGGAACGGCGACAGTGATGTCAACCTCACCATACATGTTGAATGTAACCTTACCCTTGGTGTCAACTGTTGCTACTGAAGGGTCGCTTGATGTCCATGTCAGCTTAGACTTGGTCGAAACTGCAGGATATGTCTCGAAGTCGATCTGGAAGTATCCGTCACCGACAGAGAATACGTCATCTGCTCCAGGAGCGTTGTTGATCTTGATTCCTTCCGGAGTGATCACCTTGTCGATGTAAATCGCATACTCGGCAGAAACCTTGTCTGCATCGAGAGCGGTGGCAACCATCTTCACTTCACCCTGAGCAACACCGGTAACAACACCTGTAATAGGGTCGATCACGGCGATAGACTCATCCTTTGAAGACCAGAGAACAGTCTTGTATGTCGCCTCAGCCGGAGTTACTGTTGCCGAGAGAGTCATAGACTCGCCGATGTAGCATGAAGGAAGCGGGCTGAACTCGCTTACATGGTCGCTGTCGTCAGTGATCTCAATTGAAGTCACCTTTGTGACATCAGCCACGACTGTAATCTTGAGTGAAGCTGTTGCAGGAAGGTTCACTGTAGAAGGCGCCACAGTAACCACTGCGATACCGGCTTCCTTTGCAGTAATCATTCCTGTCTCGTCAACTACAACTACGTTCTCGTCGCTTGAAGTCCACACCACACCCGGATGGGTAAGAGTGGAAAGATCCGCAGGATCAGATACGAATCCCAGCTGGATGCTCTCTCCGACAAGGAGAGGAAGAGTCTGAGACTCAGTCTCATCCACATATATCTTGGCCTTGTCCTCATTAGCCATGTCAATCTGGATCGAATACATCAGATTGGCAGAATCAAGCACATATGGCTCCTCCTCGCATGACGCGAAGCCGAACATAAGCGCAAGAGCGGCTAAAGGCAAATATCTTTTTATGCTTTTCATATTGAATTCTGTTTTTGAATGTTATTCCCAACCCTTGTTCTGGCCGAGCTGCGGATTGAGCTGGCACTCGTTAGAAGGAAGAGGATAGAGATAGTTCTTCTCCGCCCATACGCATCCGTCATACTTGATTACGCATCCGTTCTCATCGAGAGGGCTTGTCTGATTTGCCCATGAAGTCTCGAACTGAGTACCCTTCCAAAGGATACCTACACGGTTGCCAGGCATCTCGATCTCAGCAGTCTTCCATCTCTTGAGGTCGTCGATACGGAATCCCTCATGGAAGAGCTCTACAGTACGCTCTGCGCGGATTTCCTCGAGCATATCGAGACCGTTTGCCTCAACCAACTCGTTTGAAAGCTTGACCATGTCAGGGTTTGAACGCTTGCGGACAAGGTTGAGGGAAGCATCAAGCTGTGCATTGGTGATGGCACCGTTGAGCTCATATACAGCCTCTGCGTAGTTGAGGTAAACCTCAGCAAGACGGATTACAGGGAAATCATATCCCTCGCTTGCGTCTGCAACCTGACGTTCTGTAGCCCACTTGTATGTTGCATATCCGGTATTTCCGAATACTGATGCAGTCATAGCCTTGTCGCCTTCTGCATCTGTAGCATCCCAAGCCGTGCGCCACTTACCGTCGTTGTTCCAATACTTCTGACCATGCTTGAGCAGGGTAGCATTCATACGGTTATCTCTGTTATCGAACTCAGATGTAACAGAGTTGAAACCTTTGAACTGAGGAGACTTCTCGATAGGGAGACCGTCCTGGCAACGATACATTGTAGCGAGCTTGCGTGTCGGGAAGAATGCAGATGCTGTAGCGTGAGTGATGTTGAGACCGATCGGCTTGAGCACCTCATCATGACGTCTTGCAAGGATGTACTCCTTGTTGTCTGCCTTTGTCAAACCAGCAGGATTACACTGAACGTTCTCAAGGATGAACATGTAGCGATAGCTGTCACGTCCGCCGAGAGCCTCACTGTAAAACAATTGGAACTGACCGTCAGCCATTACTTTCTCAGCAGCCTTCGCTGCCTCATCAAACAGAAGTTCAGCTTCTGTCATATTGTTATTGTGATACTTCTGCCATGTTCCTTCATAGAGAGCGACCCTTGAGAGGAACGCATTGGCAGCAGACTTGCAGAGGCGTCCGTCCTCAGCAGGAGTCTCCGGCAGAAGTTCCGCAGCATTCTTAAGGTCTGCAACGCAGGCCTTGATCACTTCAAGACGGTCGTTGCGCTTGCCATAGAGCTTCTCATTATCGAGGTCTACAGGCTCAGTCACATGGATGACATCTCCAAAGAGCTGAACCAGGTCGAAATAGCAGTATGCTCTGAAGAAGTATGCTTCTCCCATAGGAGTGGCAATGGCATCCTTGTCTGAGAACGACTCTGCATTCTGAAGAAGAAGATTGGTATAATAGATCTTCTTATAGTTGCCGCTATAGTTTCCATCTGAAGTCGGGATGGTATTTGTTCCTTTATTGAAAAGGTTTTCACCTGTTCCGACAAGGAGGTCCGAACGGAAATCAGAGTGAGGGCCGTCTGAGACACCGGAACTCTGGAAATCTCTTGTCCAGCCATAGAACTGGTTGGCAAAGAGAGCATAGTTGGCGGCTTCTGTCCATACGTGGTCATCCGCCATCTGCGACTTAGGATTGAGGTCCATACATGAAACTGCCATGATGGCCGCTCCCAAAGCGATTATTGTATTTCTTATTGCTTTTCTCATGGCTGATTAGAATGTAAGGTTAACACCTAAAGTGAATGATCTGAGGAATGGGTAACGTGAAGTTGTGCTAGGGTTGCTCTTTGCCTCAGGGTCCCATCCTTCAAGAATCTTCGAATACTCCCAAAGGTCTGTTCCTGTGAAGTAGAAGCGGCATCCTGAAACGCCTGATCCCTCCTTGAACAGCTTGTCAGGAAGAGTATATCCGAGAGATACGTTCTTGAGTCGGATATATGCACCGTCAGAAACTGACCAGCTTGATGCCTGGTAGTTATAGCTGTTGATGTTGCTCTTGTTGGTATATGTAGGATAGTATGCATCAGGTGTCTCTGCGCTCCATGTCTTACCAACTGTATGAGAGATTGTGTTTGTATAGAGAGCACGCATAGGAACCGTCCAGTTGTTTACGCCATTGAACACTGTGCGGTTTGCTGCACCCTGGAATACAACAGAGAGGTCAAGTCCCTTCCATGCGAGACCAACATTGAATGAGTACTGGATCTCAGGAGTGTCCGAGCCGAGGTATACATAGTCGAGTTCTGTGAGCTTGCCGTCACCGTTCTCATCAACGAACATGTTGTCACCAAGTCTGAGCTCCGTAGGCATTCCGATGGTGTTGTTAGGATAATACTTCTCGACATATGCGTTAAGCTGCTCCTCTGTCTGGATCTTGCCGCCATAACGGAGACCGAAGAGGGAGTTGAGAGGATAGCCCTCACGGTTGCTCACATATGATCCTGCAGTTATAGCAGCATCACCTCCGAGGTCAACAAGCTTGTTGCGTGCGAATGTGAATGTTCCGCCGAGGCTGTATGAGAAGTCACCGATATGGTCTTTCCACTGGATCATACCCTCATAACCCCATGCTCTGAAGACACCATTATTGGTCTGTGGAGCAGCATCTCCGATAAGCGAAGGATAGCTGATGCCCACAAGCATGTTGTCGTTATGCTTCATGAAGCCTTCAATTGTACCGGTGAGACGGTTTCCGAAGAGGCCGAAATCGAGACCGACGTTATAGTTCTCAATGCGCTCCCACTGACGTGTAAGCGATACGAGCTTTCCGTTTGTAGTGATCTGTGAGAGGAGACCTGAGCCTACAAGTGCACCTGATGATGCAGAAGGGTTGTAAAGGAGGACACCGTCATAGTTGTCGATACCACTCTGGTTACCTACTTCACCATAAGAAGCGCGGAGTTTGAGTTCATCGAGCCACTCTGCGTCATCAAGGAAGCCCTCCTCAGCGATACGCCATGCAAGCGAGCCGCCCCAGAAGAATGCCCATCTGTTCTCTGGCTGGAACTTTGAAGAACCGTCATAACGTGCGTTGAGTTCCACGAGATACTTCTCCTTGTAGTCATAGTTTGCTCTTGCGAAGAGAGAAGCGATCGCCCACTGATACTTGTTAGGGCTGACGAGAGTGATCTCGCCAGAACCGTTGACGATCTCAAGGTTTTCCTGGATATCCTCAGCCTTTACACCGAAGTAAGTATAGTCCTTGAACTCATACTGACCTCCGAGAGTCACGTTGAGGTTGTGGTTTCCATTGAATGAATGATGACCGTTGAGGTATCCTGACACTGAATAGAAATCAGTCGAGCTTGCAGTCTGCGAGTAGTAAGTTTCGGCAGCTGTAGGCTTTGTGAGGACCTTCTTTGTTCCTGCATAGTTATAGAAGTCGATAGACTTCGAAACTGTGTTGCGCTCCGCAGTCGAAGTGTTGTAGCCGAGATTGAGGTTGAAATCCAACCATTTTGTGATCTTGGCCTTGAATGTCTCGCTGATGTTGATAGCTGATACCGAGAGCTTGTTATCTCCGCCGAACTCCGCAAGAGCTGCAGGAGAAGCCCATGTACCCCAGCCGTAAGCCTTTCCGTCCTGAGAGAACATCGGAAGACCCGGCATAGGCATGTTGATAGTCAGCATCGAACCTACGTTAGTAGGAGCCACCTGCTCCTGACGGTTGTAGGAAATCATAGACTCGAGAGAGAGCCAGTCTGTAATCTGGAAATTATTGTTGACTCTCAAGTTGAAACGCTGGTTGTTGTTGTTTCCGTATACGAGTGGTGAGCCATCATAGAGATAACCTGCAGAAACTCTGTAAGATATCTTCTCAGATCCGCCTGAAACGCTGAGGTTGTGGCTTGTTGACCAGGACTCGTCGAAGAGACCGTTGAGCCAGTTCACCTTGTCATCAAAAACGAAATCCGAAACGTCAGTGAACGCTGTTGTTCCATAAGGGTTTGCAGTCTGAGTCAGGTCGATGTACATACCCTTGTACTGCTGGGCAAGCTTAGCGTAGTTGTACCATGTGTGGTTGGTGTTATTGTCATTTTCGAGTGCTGTCATGATGGCGTTCGACCACTGATCGATGTCCATAAGCTCAGGCATGAGACCGACAGTCTTCATGCTGACAGAACCCGAATACTCAACCTTTGCCTTACCCTTTGCACCAGCCTTTGTTGTGATGAGAACCACACCACCTGCCGCACGCGAACCGTAGATGGCAGCAGCACCGTCCTTAAGGAAGGACATTGACTGGATGTCAGAAGGGTTGAGCAGGCGCATCTCGTTGATGCTTTCGTAAGCTACTCCGTCGATGATTACGAGAGGCTCCACGTTGTTCTTTGAAGATGCACCACGAAGGCTCATTGACCAGCCCTCATCACCAGGAGCTGAAGATCCACGAGTGATGATAACACCAGGAACCTGTCCCTGAAGCGCCTGAAGAGGACTGGAGAGGGAACCTTTCTCCTTAAGCATCTTTTCATTGGCAACGGCGATCGCACCGGAAAGAGTCTCTTTCTTCTGTACACCGTAACCTACCACTACCACTTCCTCGAGGAGAGTCGTGTCGTCCTGAAGAGTGATGGTGATACCGTTTCTCATAGCAATCTTCGCATCCTTGTAACCCATGAAAGACACAGTCACTGGTGTGCCTTCGGCTACTTTAAGGGTGAAGTTACCGTCAAGGTCTGTCTGAGCACCCGTAGAGGTACCGTCGACAATTACCATAGCGCCGATTACAGGAACACCTGCATTGTCGACCACCTTGCCGGAGAGCTGCTGCTGTGCATAAGCCTGCCCTCCCCAGCTCAAAAGTGCCGGGATGAGCATTACCTGCAAGGCTTTTCTAAGAATTGATGATAATCTCATAAGTTATTAGTTTTATATAATAGTGTTGTTACTATTTCTTTTTACAATGCCATTCTCAACGCTGCCCTTACCTTGGTCCTGGTGCGGAAGATATGGTTCTCCACCGTTCTCTCGCTCAGGTCAAGACGTAGCGCGATTTCCCTGACGCTTTCTCCCTGATGGACAAACATCATATATATATCCCTTCCTTTCTCCCCCGCAGATCTCAGCGCCACCTCCTCGATCATGATCACATCAGATACCCGCACCTTGGCATCAGCATCCTCGACGGAAACCGGCGAATGAGCAAAGAAATACTCCTGAGCACGGATGCTGCAGGCATGACGCCTGTACCAGTCCACTACCAGACCATGAGCTACGGAATATATGAATCTTCGGATTGTCTGCTCGGACAGCACACGTCCCGGAGCAAGAAGAGACTCGAATGTATCCTGAACGATATCCTCTACATCAGCTGAAGCACCGATACGCTTTGCCACATAGCCACAAAGAGCATCGTACATGGTACGATACACCTTGGAGACGATCTCGTTCTGACGAGACATCACAGCAGTTTGGTCAGCGTTCAATGTGGTATGGTTATCAGTTTACAGATGCAAAATTACTAAAGCAAGGCTTTTAGGCAGGATTCATTTTGTAACAGAGTTGAGGACGTTTTGTCACAATGCATTTTCCGGTGCAGAATGTATTATTTTTAAATGTATATTTGCATCAGAAGCATAATTTGACACTATGAGACGTATTTTGGTTGCCGGTCTTCTCGCCGGTCTTTCACTTTCAGCCGCAGCTCAGCAGCCATCGCAGAGCTGGAACCCGGACAAGGGAAACAACTATATCAACCCTGTTCTGAATGCAGACTATTCCGACCCGGATGTGTGCAGGGTCGGCGATGATTTCTATATGACATCATCTTCGTTCGCATGCTTTCCCGGGCTGCAGATCCTGCACTCTACGGATCTGGTGAACTGGGAGATCGTCGGAGCGGCATTGACAGACTACCCGGGACCTGGCTGGTCGGACGAAAGGCAGTGGGAGACCCTCGGACAGAACCTGGCGACTCCATCCGACTGTCCTCCGGGACCACAGGAGTGGCGCACCATCCCGCAGCACGGAAACGGAGTGTGGGCTCCGGCTATCCGCTATCACGACGGGGAGTTCTACATCTACTGCGGAGATCCCGACAGAGGCATCTTCATGGTCAAGACAGATGACCCTCGCGGCAAATGGGACGACCCTGTATGGGTCGTGAAGGCAAAAGGATTCATCGATCCTTGCCCTCTCTGGGACGAGGACGGAAAGACATACCTGTCGCACGGATGCGCAGGCAGCCGTGCCGGACACAAGAGCGTGCTCTTCGTGGCTCCGATGTCGCCGGACGGCACACGCCTGCTCGGCCAGAGCCGCATAATATATGACGGCCACGAGACCCAGCCTACCATAGAAGGTACCAAGTTCTATAAATATAATGGTAACTATTACATATTCTCTCCTGCCGGAGGCGTGCCTACAGGATGGCAGGTGGTGCTCAAGGCTTCAAGCCCTTGGGGACCTTACCAGGAGAAGGTTGTAATGGCTCAGGGGAAGTCACCTGTCAACGGCCCGCACCAGGGAGCATGGATTGACACCCCTGCCGGAGAGCACTGGTTCATGCATTTCCAGGATAAGGACGCATACGGACGCGTAGTACATCTCCAGCCGATGACCTGGACAGACGAAGGATGGCCTGTCATCGGCGTTGACAAGGACGGCGACGGAGTCGGAGAACCGGTGATGAAATACAGAAAGCCTGCACTGAAATCTTCCGGCGTTTTCCAACCTGCTGAGAGCGACACTTTTGCAAGCACGGAGCTCGGCCTCCAGTGGCAATGGCACGGCATCCCTTCACCATATTGGTATTATATGGACGCGGGCGCACGTGAGACCCATACCAACGGTCTCGGGGCACTGAGACTGTATTCTGTCGATCAGGCCGAGGGCTGGCGCAACCTCGGAGACTCTCCGAACCTCCTGCTCCAGAAGACTCCGGCAGATGAATTCACGGTCACAGCCAAGCTCCGCTTCATCCCTAACCCTCAGCTTAAGGAAAAGGGAGAGAGCTGCGGATTCGTTCTTATGGGACTTGACTATGCCACAATAAAGCTGGTCGACACACAGGATGGCGTAGTGCTCCAGTATGTGGAGTGTGCCGATGCCCTCAAGGGCAGGCAGGAACAGGTTCTGAAGACCATTCCGTTGGAGTCGACACCGCTTCCGATGCCTTATTCAAACACATACATGTCTACCACAGTTCCTCCTGTCGCTCCGCTCGCATATGCAGCTGCGGATGTATTTGTAAAGATGACGGTGGAGCCTCGCGAGAGAAAGGGCAATGTTCCTGACCTGACCGCAAGATTCTGGTACAGCCTTGACGGAAAGAAGTGGGTGGAAATGACAAACCAGGCCTTCGTTGGAAGACCTGGCAAATGGATAGGCGCCAAATTCGGATTCTACTGCAACCGCCTCGCTCCTAAGAACGACAGCGGATGGATGCAGGTCGACTGGGTCGAAGTCACCCGATAGCAGCCTAAAGACTCTTGATTATTGCAAGGGCATCAGCACAAAGTTTTGTGATTGCGCCCCAATCCTTTGCAGCAATCGCTTCCTTAGGGAAGAGGTTGCTGCCCATTCCAACGCATGTGACTCCTGCCTTGAACCATCCTTCGAGGTTCTCCTTAGTAGGTTTCACACCGCCTGTCACCATTATCTGGCTCCATGGCATAGGGGCCTTCAGTCCCTTTACGAAAGCAGGTCCGAGGACATCGCCAGGGAAGACCTTGCAAAGGTCACATCCCAGTTCCTGGGCCTTTCCTACTTCTGACACTGTTCCGCATCCAGGGCAGTAAGGCACCAGACGGCGGTTACATACCGGAGCTATTTCAGGGTTGAAGAGAGGGCCGACAACGAAGTTTGCACCAAGCTGGAGATAGAGGGCTGCTGTTGCAGGGTCCACTACCGATCCGATACCGAGGATCATTCCAGGGAGCTCCTTGTTGGCATATTTGACCAGTTCACCGAAGACTTCATGTGCGAAGTCGCCGCGGTTTGTGAACTCGAATGCACGCACGCCACCTTCGTAGCATGCCTTCACGACTGCCTTTGCAGTCTCAAGGTCGGCATGATAGAAGACAGGAACCATTCCCGTCTCCTTCATTGCCGTTATCACTTGCTGTTTGTTGTATTTTGCCATAATTATATGTTTACGACTACACGATATTATACCCGAATCTCCTTATTAGACACCGTCCGACACTTTTTTGATCATTTTTATGTAGGACGGTAACGAAAAACACATCAAATGCCCTCATTTGAGCACCGTCCGACAACTTTTTGCCGATTTTAATGTCGGACGGTAGACGTTTGGTATAGATTTCTCGACTCGCTTCGCTCGCTCGAAATGACAAAGTGCCGATCGCTCGAAATGACAGGAGGACAACCGGTGATCGCATATGTCATTCCAATGACAGAGTGTCACTCGCTCGAAATGACAAAGTGTCGCTCGCTCGAAATGACAGAGTGTCGCACGCTCGAAATGACAGAGTGTCGCACGCTCGAAATGACAGAGTGTCGCTCGCTCGAAATGACAGTAGGACAACTGATGGTCGCATATGTCATTCCGAGCTTGACGAGGAATCTTGTCAATTAACGTGAAACACGTCCGGAACCGTCACCCTTCATAAGGTTCTCGACTTCTGCCACGGTTACCTGATTATAGTCACCATAGATGGTGTGCTTCAGGCATGAAGCCGCAACCGCAAAGTTGAGAGCCTTCTGGTCGTCATCCGTATAGGTAAGAAGACCGTAGATGAGTCCGCCCATGAACGAGTCGCCGCCGCCGACACGGTCAACGATGTGGGTGATGTCGTAGCGTGGAGACTGATAGAGCTTGCCGTCGCTGTAGAGCACACCGCCCCAAGTATTGTGGTTTGCGTTGATAGAGCCGCGAAGAGTGATGATCACCTTCTTTGCGCGTGGGAACTTTGCCATGAGCTGAGTGCAAACGCTCTCGAACTCCGCTGCATTCACCTCGCCATGAGTCGCAGTCACGTCGAATCCCTCAGGCTTGATGCCGAACACCTTCTCAGCATCCTCCTCGTTTCCAAGGATCACGTCGCAGCCAGCAACAAGCTCGGGCATCACCTCAGACGCCGTCTTGCCATATTTCCAGAGGTTCTTGCGGTAGTTGAGGTCACATGACACCTTGACCCCGAGCCTGTTAGCTGCCTGGATAGCCTCGAGACATACGTCAGCGGCTCCCTGACTGATAGCAGGAGTGATGCCGGTCCAATGGAACCAGTCTGCTCCCTCGAATACCTTCTCCCAGTCGATCATTCCCTTCTCGATCGTAGCGATAGAAGAGTGTGCGCGGTCGTAAACTACCTTGCTTGGACGAGCCACAGCACCGGTCTCAAGGAAATATATGCCAAGGCGGTCACCGCCATAAACACAATGCTTCGTGCCTACTCCATAGCTGTGGAGATCCTTGATGCAGCTCTGAGCGATATCGTTCTTTGGGAAACGGGTAACGAACTCTGTCTCGATGCCATAATTTGCAAGAGATACAGCTACATTAGCCTCTCCGCCACCGAAAGTGGCTTCAAACTGCTTTGCCTGAGAAAATCTGAGATAACCAGGAGTTGCAAGGCGGAGCATGATCTCGCCGAATGTGATTACTTTTGCCATAATATGTTGTTTAGATCCCCGGTCATGCCGGGGATGACTTTGAATTATCTCATTTCAGTGTAAGGAATCTCGTCCTTGTCACCATAGTTGAGGTTCTCTCCGCCCATTCCCCAGATGAACATGTAGTTGCTGGTTCCTGCCGCTGCGTGGATCGACCACTCAGGTGAGGTGATGGCCTGCTCGTTCTGCATCCATACGAGGCGCTGCTGCTTAGGCTCGCCCATGAGGTGGCAGATCGCGTTACCCGGAGTCACGTTGAAGTAGAAGTATGCCTCCATACGGCGTGTGTGGGTGTGAGCTGGCATTGTGTTCCATACAGAACCAGGAAGGAGCTCGGTGAGACCCATCTGGAGCTGGTTTGTTCCTCCGCCCTTTACCCTGCCGAGAACAGAGCTTACGATGAGCTGGTTCACGATTCTGTCATTGCTGTCCTCCATCTTTCCGTAGTGGTCAGACTGTGCGATAGCATACTTCTTAGGGTCTGCGTTCTTGTCAGTTGTGATGAGCTGTGTCACATACTCCTTGTAAGCTGGAGTAGAGTTGATATAGAACTTTGCAGGGTTTGCAGGGTCTACACTTCTGAAAGTGACCTCCTTCTTGCCGCAGCCTACATAGAGACCTTCCTTGAATGACATTGGATACTCCTTGCCGTCAACCGTCACGACGCCGTCGCCGCCGACATTGATCACGCCAAGCTCGCGTCTGTCGAGGAAGTGCTCGGCCTTGAGCTCGTCGAAAGTTTCGAGAACGAGTGTCTTGGTCACAGGCATCACACCACCGTAGATAAGGCGGTCATAAAGAGTGTAAGTAAGATTGATCTCGTCTGGGGACATCACCTTTTCCATAAGGAAGGCGCCACGCAGACGTTCTGTGTCATAATGCTTTACGTCATCCGGATGACATGCTGTCTGAACTGTGTAGTTCAACTGTGCGTTTGCTGCTAGTGTCATAAGACTCATTAATGTGAATAAAAATATTTTCTTCATGATATTACTTTTGATTGTTTTCTGCGTTATCTGAATTCTCAGCATTCTTCTGATACTTCGAAATAGCTCTTCTGTTCATCACCATAAGGAACATGGTGAAGAGTACAAGAACTGTGACTCCGATCCACTTGAGAGAATGAGTAAGGTGGAAGATTATCCAAGCCAAAGGACTGGATGCAAAGTCGAGCGAACCACCCTCAAACCCGGCAGGAATAGCTACAGCAGCATCTCCTGTAGTTGCATAGACATCCTGAGCTGCCTGAGTGAAGAACGGAGCCAGATTTGTGACCATAAGAAGTCCGAACAGCATCAGTATCAGTCCGATGATGAATGTCTTTACAACATTGCCCTTTGTGATAGGAAGAATCATTGGGAACACGTAGAACATTCCTGCAAGCGATGCAAGCGGAAGGAACTCATTACCTGGGAGAATCACAGCAAGTACAAGTGTTGCAGGAATGAGCAGGAGAGAAACCACGAGGGTGGTAGGATGTCCGATCACCAGTGCAGGACTCATACCGATATTCAGACCCTTTGCTCCCTTGAACTTCCGGTCGATCAGTCCGCGGGTTGCATCAGAGATCGGACGAAGACCCTCGATGAACAATGAAGTGATTCGTGGAATGAGCTCCATGACAGCACCCATCTTGATGCCAAGTCCAAGTATATATGGAATCTTGTCCATTACTTCCGCCCAACTCTTGCATGAGAGGGCACCGATGATGATTCCGACAATGATACCGAGGAAGAGAGGTTCTCCCAAAAGGCCAAACTTCTTCTTCATTCCCTCTGCATCAATATTCAGCTTGTTCATTCCCGGAATCTTGTCCAACCACCTGTTGAGAACTTCGGCTACAGGAACAAATCCCTGGCAGAAAGGCTGAGGGATAGAAATTCCATCCATCTTGTCATAGAATCTTTGGAATCGGTCTGCAGTATAGTCTGCAAGAATCAGAGTGATGATGTAACATACAATTGCTGCAAAGAATCCCCAAAGAATGCTGTCTGCAGCAAAGTACACTATTGCTCCGATGAAGGCAAAATGCCAGTAGTTCCAGAGATCTATGTTTACGGTACGGGTTGTCCTTGTCAGGAGCATCAGAAGGTTGACTCCAAGACATACAGGAATGATGAATGCTCCTACCGAAGTGTTATATGCTACTGATGCCGCTGCAGGCCATCCCATATCGAAGACCTTGAGCTGAAGTCCGTAGTTGTTCACTACATCTCCGAGGGCCGGACCCAATGTACTGGTAAGGAGTGATGTGATGACGGAAAGTCCCACGAATCCCACGCCGACCAGAAGTCCGCTCTTGAGTGACTTATTTACTCCGATACCGATGCAGAGTCCGAGAATTGTAAAGATGATAGGCATCATTACGGCTGCACCCAATCCGATGATATAGGCAAATACGCCTTCAATGCCACTCTTTGGTTTATCTATTACAACCTCGACAGGAGTGCTCTCATTTGTGGAATATTTTTTAAGATATGCTGTCCACTCGGCCTGATCCTGGATGTCGGAATGATTCCAATGGTTCCATCCGGCACCCCAGAAGTATTCAAACGAAGTGCCTGGTACATATTTGTGATAAGCCATCAGGTGACCGTCTGTCTCCTTTGCGTCAAGCATTCCGGAAGGATAGACGTGACCGACGAAGATTGTTCCGTTGTCTACATCCATAGACGGATCCACGTTCAGTGTTGTGGCAGGATATGAGATAAATCCGTTCTCTATATCAGTCACACCCTCTCGACCGCTGCCGGGGCAAAGCACGATACCTGAAACCAGTGCTGTCGTATCTGCAAGTCCTTCGAATGAAACGCATGTATGATTGAGACGCGAGCCTGCATCAAGAGTGATGACGCGTGTCTCGACAACAGAGTTGTCACCTACCTGCATAGGCTTGAAAGAAACTTTCATCCTATATCGGAGAGGACCGTTGTCCAGGAACTCAACAGTATCGTAGCATCTCGGATACATGATCTCACCCTCATGTACGAGGGCTGCAATGCCTGCACCAAGTGTCGGCCCAACTGCGTAGCAGTCCATTCCGTATCCATGGTCTACATGATATGACAATGAATCCATCTTGTATCGATGTGCTGCCGCCTCGTCGGTCAAGACAAGTTCATTATACCTCTTCCATGCATCTGAATCCTTTACCTCTGTTTTGTAAAGGGTGTCCAGAACAGGAAGGTTTGTGCCTCTTTTTGTAAAGATATCGTAGCCGGACGGAATATCCTCCTTATGGCCATACATTCTGAAGCCGATGAGGTCATTTTCCCATGCAAGGTCATTGTCCTTGCCTTCGTAGACCTTTCCGCATGCAAGGGTCTGAACCTCTGCCGGGGTTCCTTTGCTGAAAGTGAATTTCTGACTCTCCTTGGCTTTGAGAAGAGTCTGGAAAATAACCTTACCGTCGCTTGTTATCTGGTAGGCTACTTCTTTGCCATCCTTATCCTTGATGACGAAAGTTTCCCCTTCCGCAAGACCCAGCTGTGAAGTTATTTCCGACAGATCGGTCTCGACCATTTCCGGCAGACGGTCAGAATCAAGCGGGTTGATTACGGTGATGGTAAAGTCATCGCTGCTGCAAGCTGCCAGAAATGGCAGCACGCATATCATTGCGAGTATAAATCTTTTCATAAGTGTTATTTAGGCTGCTTTCCAATGTATGCAAGAATACCTCCGTCTACATAGAGGACGTGTCCGTTCACGAAGTCTGATGCGTTGGAAGCGAGGAATACAACCGGTCCCATGAGGTCCTCAGGATTTCCCCAGCGCTCGGCAGGAGTCTTTGCTACAATGAATGAGTCGAACGGATGGCGGCTGCCGTCTGCCTGACGCTCACGGAGCGGAGCTGTCTGCGGAGTGGCGATATAACCGGGTCCGATACCGTTACACTGGATATTATATGCACCATACTCGGAAGCGATGTTTCTGGTCAGCATCTTGAGACCTCCCTTTGCAGCAGCATATGCTGAAACTGTCTCGCGACCGAGCTCAGACATCATCGAGCACACGTTGATGATCTTTCCTGCCTTCTTCTCCATCATTCCAGGAAGAACGGCCTTCGCACAGATATAAGGAGCTACGAGGTCGATGTCCACAACCTGGCGGAATTCATCGGCTGCCATTTCATGCATAGGGATGCGCTTGATGATGCCGGCATTGTTCACGAGGATGTCAACCGGGCCGAGAGTCGCAGCGATGTCAGCAACCATTGCCTTCACGCCTTCCTCGTCTGTACAGTCACAGATATATCCCTTTGCTTCGATACCAAGCTTCTTGTATTCCTCGAGAGCCTTGTCCATGTTTGCCTGTGTGCGGCAGTTGAAAGCGATCTTTGCGCCAGCCTCGGCAAGTGCCTGAGCCATTGCGAATCCGATACCATAGGCAGCTCCTGTTACCAGAGCAACTTTGCCTTCAAGAGAGAAATTTACCATAGTGTTATTTTTTATGTTTTACTTCAGATTACCTAACCTACAAAATTAGAGGTTTATCATCAGCATTCCAACTCAGCAATATGATAAAATGTAACAATATTAGGGTAAAAATCTTCAAAAATGAAAAAAATACACGCGATTCTCCACAAAGCAAGATGATACATGTTACATGTAAAGCCCCTTCACCATCCTTCAGCTGGCGCACAACTACCTACATATCAATACATTACGTAAACCTCGTGCTCCCCAAAGGGAGCACGAGGTTTACGTAATATGCTAACTATCAGTCACTTATGCTCCAGGCTTATTTATTCTTCACGCAACGCACGGACGCTCCTGAGAGGAAGTTGCCGTATGCAACCGACACCTTCTCATTGGTGGCGTTGTAGAGAGGCATGAAGTAGTGGTACTGCACGTTAGTCATTACTCCGTCTGCATCTGTCTTGACCTGATGCAGTGACGAACCGATGACATACGACATGATACCGTAGATGCCGTTGTAGTTGGTTACCATGTATGTACCGTTGGCTGTAACGCTGGTCTTGTTTCTTGCACTTGCAAACTGCCATGGCCAGCCAGCCTCTGCGAGGGCCGCGAGGCTTGCGCCCTTGATGGTAGCGTCATAGTAAGGTGCAGATGTGTTGACCAGAGCGCTGTTTGAGCTATGACCTACAAGGCCTGTCATCTCAGCCACTGTAGGGATGTGCCAGCCTGTAGGGCAGATACCCTGGCATCCTTCGAATGTGCCGGCGTTCTCTGCCGTGATCTCCTCTACTCCGAATGCTGTAGCCGCATCATAGAGAAGTCCGAGGGTCTCGGCGAGTGCAGGATCTGCAACCTTGTCTGCATTTGCTGCCGGATACCAGATGCCTGCATTCTCTGCAGGGTCGCTTGACACTGTGCGTCCGCGTGGGATGAAACGGAGGTTCTCAGCCATCCAGGTATTGCCGTCTGCAAGGGTAACGGTCTTATATTTCACGCCATCATACATGAAATATCCGTCATGCTCGGTGAACTCTACAGGAAGATCTTCTGTTGTTCCCTCTCCCTCGAACTCGATCTCACCCTCGTCTGTCCAGTTCTCGATCTCACCTGATGCGCTTACGATCATATTGTCCTGGAGAAGACGGGCATTGATGGTGTACTGTCCGCCCGACTTGAGGGTCATCTCTGCGAGAGGCTGAGTGATCTTCTTGCCGCTTGAAAGGCTCACCTCAACTGAAAGCTTTGCAGTCTGAGGGATAACGATAGCCTGCCATACCTTTCCGGCAGTTGCCTCGTATGCAGTGATCTCTGTCAGTATATCAGGCATGGCACCGCTGGCAGGAAGAACCGCAAGGTTTGGAAGATCGATATCGCAAGCCGCATCTCCGCCAAGAATCTTTACAGCAGTCACATCCGCACCCGACAGGTTGTCGATATTGATCACAAGCTTGGTCATCATATGCTTGAAGACCATTGTGATGGCATTAGGAGTAGGAAGCACGCCCTTCTTTGACGCTGCCATGAAGTCTGCCTGAGCGATGCCTTCTGTCTGGTCGAGAACAGCAACATAAGTTGTAGGAACACCTTCTGCTGAATACGGATAATATGCATATACATCAGCCTCTGAATATGCGTCAGCATACCAATTCAGTTCACCGGTAAATACGGTGCCGTCGAAAGCGAGGAGTTCATTGGATGCATAGGCCTCTGTAGCATTTACCTTTGTCATGGTGAGACCGATCTTGTCGCCTGACTCGAAGTTCACTTCAGTAGCCTTTGTGATTACAGGCTCTACCTGAACCTTTCCCGGAGCCATATCAGGCTCAATGGTCTGCTGGCAGGCTGCGAAAGCAAGCGCTGCGAGCGCGAGTGTGAGATAACGTTTCATAGTTTTATAAATTTTTATAAATAATTTCATATAAAGATCCTTCGCTTCGCTCAGGATGACAATTAATCAGGATGACTATCAGGAGCTGGATGACGGGGTCAGAAATCATATCCTATTTTGAATGCGGCTCCGAAACGGTCTGCTCCGGCTATGTACTTAAGTCCGAAACCATGAATCCATGAGCCTTCGGCTTCAACATACAGGCCCTTCCAGAAATTGTATCTCAACGACAGGCCGACGCCGAGGCGCTGCGCTGTCGTGTATGTCATCTGAAGGTCATACCAGTCCTGCAGTCTGAACGGCGATGTCTGTACTCCTGATGCATCAGTCAGGGTCTTATCCTCTTCTGTAACCGATCCGGCTCCATACCCGAAATCAGCTCCAAGGTCAAAGGCTCCGATATGGAACAAGGCCTTCAGGCCTGCGTTCCATGTGAGCAGAGACTGCGTATATATATATGGATACATCTGCGAAGACATCTTTTCCTTCATGTCCACATCCGCATAGGCAAGGATTTCGACCTTGTCGGATACGAATTCATATTCAGGAGACAGGGTCCATGTGTTCTCACTGGCAATATTGTTGGATCCGTGCTGAATGACGGTCGCGACTCCGTTCGAAGTCACCTTCTCGAGGACATTCTCGTCAAGCTCCCTGCCCTTCCATCCGAAGCCGAGTCTTGCATAGTGCTGCGCCTTCCGGCCTATGTGCCTATATCCTATCCTTGCGTTGACAGCGTCGCCCGGGAAGAGGAACCATATGTATTCCTTCTCACCTATGACACCTGATGTATGAAGGTATTCCGCCTCTGCGAAAAGCCCCTTGTACTGCATCTGGAGGGCTGCTCCGTTGCTGAAGGCCTTCACCGGAAAGCCGTTCATACCATACTCCTGCAGGTGCAGGCCGCTGCCGGTCCAAGGTGCGTATACGCCATACATCATGCCTTTGTCGAGGAAAGCATAATATGATGATTCTGAAGTACCCACCTGGTCCGCCTTTATGGTCTCGCTGGTCTTTCGGAAGAAATAGCTGACACCTACGGCAAAGTCTCCTGAATGGTACATGATGCCTGGAGACACGGTCATGTCGAGCCACAAGTTATCGTGCCTGAGGTCTTTCCTCTTGGCCATGTTCGCCGCCTCGAAGTCCATCATCGCGCCGATACGCCAGTTTGGCGCAACATCATATGAAATGCCTCCGTCGAAAGCATATGTTTGCAGAGTCTTGCGGCCCGGAGTGAACTCCAGCACATCCACAGGATAGAATCCCGGGTGTATGGACATGGATCCGCACATGTCATAACCTTCTGTCTGAATGAATGAGAACGAACCCGTCAGAGTCATCTTCTCCAGATGACGTATGCTGGCGGTCACCGCACCCGCGCTCCAGCCCTGACGGGCCTGCGACGGGTCGCGGAACTCACCGCCCTCATAACCGGCAAAAAGCTCGGCATATGAACGCGAAACCGTATCCTGACGCACTCCAGTGACATTTTTGGAGTCGTTCCACAGGTTGCATCTCCGCACCCTTTCATATGTCTGGGCCGAGACAGCCATGCTGCAAAGGAGCAGGCAGAGAGCGCATATGTATCTTGACTTACTCATGCAGCGACTGTTTTTCGGTTTCATAAAAATCGTTGGACGAATTGTTGGTGTCCGCCAGGATCTCATATCCCGAAATGGCGGTCGCCTCTTCATCTACATGTCTCATAAGGCTTCTGCCCAAGAAGACATCGGTCTGAGTCACAAAACCCGCATCGGCGAGAGGACTGAGTCGTTTCTCGTTGTTTGTCGAACTGCCGTCGAACACCTCCACAGCATCCATAACCCATTCATACGGTACCTTTACAACCCTGTCCACATAACTGCCAGGCACAGCGATCACATTCTCCTCCACCGCAACGAAATCCTGGATGGACATACCCTGAGCCTTGAACAGAGTCAAAGTCGGAGAGTTGATGGAGAGAGTATATGCATTGGCTTTTCCCGTCTTGATGACCACATCGATTATCCTGCTGTCCGATATCTGATCTCCTGGAGCCGGATGATACTTCGGATTAGGGAAGTATGTGACATTGTAGCATACAAAGTAGTCAGGCTTGTTGAGATTGACAGAAAGCGGATATTGCAGAGAGTGGTCGATGGCGCCTCTTACACATACCACGGCGTCCTGACCCGGCTGAAGCGGAAAGTCGTCGCCGTCGCCTGGGAACTGCCATATGCACTGGATCACAGGCATATAGTCAGGGAATACATTCTCCCCTGTGGCCGGATCCTTGGTCACAAAATAGTTTGGACCTGTGGCATTGTTAGGCGAAAGAGTTCCGAAGCAGAGGCTGTCCAGATACTGCACCTCATAGTGGTTGTTATGCAAGATGAAATACTGGTCCGCCTGGTAGTCTCCCTCTTGCGGAAGCTTCTTGCAGCCGCCGCAATAGAGTTCCTTTATGACTATCGAGCCCGGCTTCGAATATGACATCCGGAGATTGAAGGCCAGGTCTCCTCCGGAAATCACGACCTTGTCTGCAGCACCGTTAAAGATGCCCAGATCCGACCTTCCGCTTACATTGATTCTGTAAAGTCCGTTCGGAAGCGTGAAGGTCGCAGTGCCGTCCGAAGTTGTGACCTGCGAATATCTGCTGCCGGTGTTCATGTCTTCCACGACGGCGTTCAGGCCCGCCTTATCGACATCGGCCAGTTCCTCGGGGTAAACGGCGGTGAGTGTAAGGATATTCACCCCACCCTCGTAAGGGTTGGTGTCCTTTACGTCAGCGCAGGAGGCGAGCAGCAGGGCTGCCAGTATGTATATTATTTTCTTCATTTCTATATTTTAGATCTCTCGACTCACTTCGTTCGCTCGAGATGACAGGGTGGTCAAAATTTCAGTCTGCAGGTCAAGCCATAGTAGAAGGCCGGGGTGAAGATTGTTCCCATACCTGTAGCCATCGACTTGACATATGGTCTTGAGTTGGTAAAGTTATTGGCGAAGAACGACAGGGACACATGGTCTCCGATCTCCTTCGTTATGCTCAGGTTGGCCGACATATATGCACCGTAGCCGTCCTGGGCGAATATATACGCATTCGGTGACACGAGTATCAGGTTGGCGAATGCAGGGTCGG
>SUYQ01000022.1 GCA_015060325.1 Bacteroidales bacterium
GTAAACGCCTTCTTATTTTTGGATTATCACTCATTAGATGAAACCGTTTTCATCTAATTTATGTAAGTGTATGAATATAATCAAGTTACAACGGTTTTACCAACCATTTTTGTCAATTATATCGTAATTTCTTGGCATTTGTTTGCCCGAGGTCTTAGATATTCAAAAGAAAAACCCTCGTAGAATGCATCTACGAGGGTTTTGAGTGGTGTCACCGGGAATCGAACCAGGGACACAAGGATTTTCAGTCCTTTGCTCTACCAACTGAGCTATGACACCATTTTTGTTTTAAGAACTCCCATTCTTTTCGTTTGGGATTGCAAAGGTAGACATTTTTTCTTTACCTGCAAATTTTTATTCAACTTTTTAACGAATTTTTCGAATTTTTGGTCTGCATGCTGTAACTGGTCTGGTCATGGGTTTACCTGGTACCGATTGCAGGTGAAACACAAAAGACTGACAGTCAAGGACTTAAGACTTCAATATGTGCGTTTTTATGGACATAAACGAGGTTCAAAACATTGACAATCAACACATTGCATTACGCACAAGAGAAATAAAGTGTATTTCGAAATTAGTTTCGTATATTTGTAAGTTAATGCAGACGTCATGGAGCATGACGCAGCAAGTTGTATATGGTGAACGGTCAGTACATATCAGTCATCCTGCCGCTCAAACTGGAGTGGGAGCCATGTTATTCGATTCCGGAAACATGGGAGGGAGAGGTATATCCCGGGGACAGGGTAAAGGTATCGTTTGCCAATAAGGTTTATTCGGGTGTGGTCAGCGCAGTGGGAATCATTCCGGAAACCTATCCGGCCAAGATTAAGGAGATCATAACTAAGGAAGAAGGACTGGCGGGAATACTTCCTGAAGAGATCGAACTATGGAGACATGTTGCCGGATATTATCTATGCAGTATCGGCGAGGTCTACAAGGCAGCCTACCCTAGCAGCAAGATCAATCTAGAAGAGGCCCGAGCTGCCGCCCTGCAGAAAGCAAAAGAGAGACGCGAGAAGCTGCTGGAGTCTATGAGAGCGAAGGTTGCAAAGCTGCAGGACAGGAAGACTCGCAAGGAGGAGCAGCTGGCAAAGGTGCGCAAGGGCACCAAGGCTGAACTGAAATACGGCGAGGAGATGCAGCGCATCATAGCAGACCTGACCAAGGCGCAAGCCGCACTGGCATCTGCGACAGGAACTGTGGCGGAAGTAGCGCAGACCGGAAAGCTGACAGGACCGATGCAGAACGAGTTGACCGGAGCACAAGACACAGAGCTGACATGTCATACATCTCCGACAAGCTCTCCGACAGGATCACAGACAGACACTCCGACATTTAGCATCAGCCAGCCGCAGGAGATCAATACAGCCCAGACTGTTGACCTCAGTCAGGCACAGAGCATAGCGTATGACGAAATCCGAGATGCATTCAGTAAAGGCAGACCGGCGCTACTGAAGGGAGTAACCGGGTCAGGAAAGACAGAAATCTACATCAAGCTGGCGCAGGATGCACTCTCGGCAGGAAAAAATGTCCTGTACCTCGTCCCGGAAATTGCTCTGAGCAGACAGCTCGAGGACAGACTGTATGAACATTTCGGAGAGCGTCTTATGACATTCCATTCTGCCGAAAGCGCTGCCAGCAAAAGAGCTACAGCGGAAATAATCCGTTCATACCGCGGTGAGTCAAACGGCAGCTACATCGTGCTGGGAACACGTTCATCATTGTTCCTGCCTCACCACAATCTCGGCCTCATCATAGTGGACGAGGAACATGACAATTCATACAAGCAGGACTCCCCTGCTCCCCGATACAACGGACGTGACACCGCCCTCATGCTCGCCATGATCCAGAACCGGGCGCCACAACCAGCCACCGGAACCGATGCGCAGTATGTTGGCTGCACTGCCGACCGCCAAGCAACCTGCAACGCTGATCGACAGGTCACACCTAATGCCGGCCCTCACGCTACTGGAAGCCATGCCTGCAATGCTGATCGACATACGACACCTAACACCGTCCAACACGCTACTGGAAGCCATGTCTGCAACGTCATCATGGGCTCGGCCACTCCGTCGCTGGAGGAGATGTACAACTGCCGTGCGGGCAAGCATCATCTTGTGGAACTGAAGGAGCGTTTTCATGGTTCTGAAGCAGCTGACGTGGAGATCATTGATACGCGTGCAGAGCGTCGCAAGAGGGGCATGGAGGGAAGCTTCTCCAGGAAGCTGATCGAACATGTCCGCAGGACACTGGCCGGAAACGGCCAGGTGATGGTCCTGCGGTCAAGGCGCGCCTGGGCGCCTGCGCTGCAATGCGAAGCATGCGGGGACATTCCTAAATGTCCCCACTGCAATGTCAGCCTGACATACCACAAGAAAGGGCAATATGGTGTCATAACATGCCACTACTGCGGTCATACTGAACCATTTAAGGACCAGTGCGGAAAATGCGGAGGTCCGATGAAGAGCCTTGGAGCCGGCACTCAGAAGATCGAGGAAGAAGCAGCTGCGCTGTTCCCGGACGCAAGGATTGCGCGCCTGGACAGCGACACCGCTCAGAACAAGTCATATGAAACCAAGACCATCCGCGAGTTCAGTCAGGGAAAGATCGACATCCTCATCGGCACCCAGATGCTGGCTAAAGGTTTCGATTTCAGCAATCTGAGACTGGTGGCTGTGATAGCTGCGGATGCGATGCTCGGAATGCAGGACTTCCGTGCTGACGAAAAGGCGGTACAGCTGCTGGAACAGTTCAGAGGCCGCTGCGGCCGAAGGGATGCGAAAGGCCTGTGCATCATCCAGACCTCACAGCCGGAACACCCTGTATATAAACGCCTTACAGAATCCGAAGCCTCATGCGATGATCTGTTGCAGGAAAGACATGAATTCGATTTTCCGCCATATACCAGGATCATCGAAGTCACATTCATGGACCGATATGCAGACCGAGCCGAAAGGATGGCAGCAAAACTCGCAGCTGCCCTTGGCACAGTCATCAGCAAGCATCAGGCAGGAGGGCATGCAGTCTGCAATGCGAACGACAACCTTACGAGAAATATGGCCGGCACAGCAATCATCGGCCCATACTCCCCTGTCATAGACAAGGTTGCCGACCAGCACATCAGGACCATCCGCATCAGCCTGCGGAAAGACAAGAGGCTCAGATCGCTGAAAGAAGCAATCAGAAACACGGTTCTGACTTTTGAGAAGAACGAGAAATACACAAATCATATAACAATAGACGTGGATCCGTCATAAGGGCGGACCGAAAAGATCATGATGTTTGAAGACAATAGAATATTGATACTTGACGGTGCGATGGGCACCATGATCCAGAGGTATGGACTCATGGAGGAGGACTATCATGGTGAGCCGTTTGCAGGATGCGGAAAGGACCTCAAAGGCAACAATGAGTGTCTCAATCTGACCCGTCCGGAAATCATCAAGTCAATCCACAAGGAATATATAAAGGCAGGAGCGGATATCATCGAGACCAACACGTTCAGTGCCAACAAGATATCGCAGAGCGAATACGGCTGCGAGGAATTCGCAGCCAAGATGGCACTCGAAGGTGCAAGACTCGCCCGCGAAGCGGCCGACGAAGCGGCTGAGGCCGCCGCATCCGTAGGCCTGCAACGCAAGGTATGGGTTGCAGGCAGCATGGGCCCAACTTCAAAGTCACTTTCGCTCTCCCCTGACCTTTCAGACCCGGCATACAGACCATACAGCTTTGCCCAGATGAAAGAGGCTTATCGCGAGCAGGCGGAGGCACTTCTTCGCGGAGGTGCAGACCTGCTGCTCATAGAGACCTGTTTCGATGCACTCAACGTCAAGGCAGCACTGGCTGGTATCATGGAATGCAGCCAGGCGATGCAGGCGGCTCCAAAGGTCTCCTCCCAGCCAAGCTGGATCCCACCTCATCATCAAGTGCGGCCAGATGCCAGATCCATAGGCCAGCATCTCCAAAGCATCCCTGTAATCGTCTCAGTATCTGTCGGTGACAGAAGCGGTCGCACACTCACAGGGCAGACCTTGGAAGCATTCTACACCGCCGTCAGTCACTACCCTATCACGGCATTCGGTCTCAACTGCTCGCTCGGAGCTGCCGAAATGATGCCGCTGATCGAAGAGTTCAACAGATGGTGCAGATGCGCCGTGAGCTGTTACCCGAATGCCGGCCTGCCGAACGAGATGGGAGGCTACGACCAGACTCCGGAGGAGATGGCCCGGGAGGTCAAGGCTATGGCCGAGCGCCAGCTTATAAACATCGCCGGCGGCTGCTGCGGCACGACTCCGGACCACATCAAGGCGCTTGCGGCTGCCCTAAGGGGCATCGCACCCCGCCCTCTGCCGGAGCCGCAGAGCACGGCCACAAATAAAGCTCATTTTGTGGCCAGCACCCCAAAAAACACCGACCCGGCCACAAATAATGCCGTTTTTGTGGCCGGCCCATTAAAGGTCAGCGGACTGGAGGCCGTCACAATTGACGTCGCACACAACAACTTCACCAACGTCGGCGAACGCACGAATGTAGCCGGCTCGAGGAAATTCGCCCGCCTGATTTCCGAAGGCAAATACGACGAAGCCTTGCAGATTGCAGCCAGGCAGATAGAAGACGGAGCCAGCATCATCGACATCAACATGGACGACGCCATGCTGGACAGCACGAATGAAATGGAACGTTTCGTAAGGCACATCTCCAATGATCCCGCCGTCTCCAAAGCCGCACTCATGATCGACTCTTCGCATTGGGAGACTATACTGGCCGGTCTGCAGAATGCCCAAGGCAAATGCATCGTAAACTCTATAAGCCTGAAGGAAGGCGAAGATGAATTCGTCCGCAAAGCCATAGCCATCAAGAACTTAGGAGCAGCCATGGTCGTGATGGCATTCGACGAAGAGGGCCAGGCCACGACATACCAGAGAAAGATAGACATCTGCAAGCGCGCATACGTACTCCTCACCCAGAAGGCAGGAGTTGCGCCAAGCGACATCATATTCGATGTGAACATACTTTCCATCGGCACCGGCATAGACGAGCATGCGCTTTACGCCGTCGACTTCATCGAAGCTATGCGCTGGATCAAGCAGAACCTACCGGGAGCGCTTACTTCCGGTGGCGTATCCAACCTCTCGTTCGCATTCCGCGGCAACAATCCGGTCCGCGAAGCCATGCACTCGGCCTTCCTCTTCCATGCAATCAAAGCAGGACTTGATATGGCCATCGTAAACCCTTCAATGCTACAGATTTACGACGAGATAGAGCCAGAACTTCTCAAGTGCGTGGAGGACGTCATATTCAATCGCGACCCTCAAGCAACAGAAAGGCTCATCGACAAGGCATCACGCATCATGGAGGCGAAGAATGCAGCTACAGGACCCGACGGCAAATCCACAGCAGATAGCGCCACCGCTGGCGACGGGCAGAAAGGCTCAGTCGGAGCCCAGGACAATGCATCTGACGGAAAGACAGATGCAGGCTCCCGACTGAAAGCCGCGCTCATAAAAGGCCGTACAGAGTCGCTGGAGGCCGATTTGAAGGAAGTCCTGGAGACATATGGCAACGCCGTCGCTATAATCGAGGGCCCGCTGATGGAGGGAATGGAAACGGTAGGAAAGATGTTCGGCGAGGGCAAGATGTTCCTGCCGCAGGTGGTGAAATCTGCCAAGGTCATGAGGACTGCCGTCGAAATCCTCGAGCCATATATGGACAAAGGGCGGTCAGAGGGCGGTTCAAGGCCGAAGATCGTCATCGCCACTGTCAAGGGTGATGTCCATGACATAGGAAAGGACATCACAGCTATCGTATTGTCCTGCAATGGTTTCGAGATCCACAACCTTGGAGTCATGGTGGATAAGGAGACCATCCTGGACGAGGCGGAAAGGATAGGAGCATCCATCGTCGCAGTCAGCGGCCTCATCACACCATCGCTTTACCAGATGGAGGAAATCTGCCGTGAGATGACTGCCAGGAACATGAACATTCCGCTGTTCATCGGCGGCGCTACAACCACCGCCCTGCATACAGCAGTGAAGCTCGCACCGCTTTATGGACATGTCTACCATGGTGCCGATGCATCTGCAGCGGCTGTTATGGCAAAGAAGTATATCATTGATCCTGAAGCATTTGAGAGCGAGCAACACCAGGCCCAGGAGCGTCTGAGGGAACTCTATGCAAAGGGCTCGGCACAGCCGGAGAAAGGCGGAGCAGCAACTGGAGAGGATATAGCAGAGACATCTGACGGAGACAGGTCAGAATCATCTCGACCGGCTGCTGACAGAAGTCAGTCCTGCTACAACGGCCGCTTCCCTATCGAAAGTTTCATGGAGGCATGTCCGCGTGACATTCCGGCAACCGAATTGCCTACCGGTGAAGTAGTTCCATATTTCGACTGGAGGATGTTCTATGCGATATGGGGAGTCAAGTACGGCTCGGTTACGCCTGAGGCAATGGAGCTTATGCAGCTGAGACAGGATGCGGAGGACGAGCTGGCTCTGGGCAACTACAGGATAATGATTTCTGCTAGATTCATCCTCGGTTCGTCAGACGGAAATAGCATAATTACGCGCGACCGTGTGCTGCCATTCATGAGGCAGGAAGGCGCCGAGGGCATGTCGCTTTGCGATTTCGTCGTGCCGCAGTCATCGGGAAAACGCTCGCCTTTCGGGGTGTTCACCATCAGCGTAAAGCCGAAGAATGCCGCCCATGAGGAAGGATGCTGCTGCCCGGCGTGCAGCAACAAATATGAAGACCTGGTGGCCAAGGCGGTGAGGATGACATTGGCGGAGGCAGCGTCATGCTGGCTGGATGAACAGATCCTTCGCTCCGCTCAGGATGACAAAAAAGGCATGAAGGTCATCAAGCCGGCAGCGGGATACTCGAGCTGTCCGGACCACACGCTGAAGGGCGACATCCTGCAGATGCTGTCCGGAAGGTTCGGAGTGGGAATAAAACTGACAGAAAGCTACGCCATGATACCCGAAGCCAGCATATGCGGATTCATATTCATGCACCCGCAGGCCAAGTACCACGAAATACGACGCATAAGCAAGGAGCAATGTGACCGGTACTCCGACAGCAGAGGCATGGACGAAGAACGTCGCCGCCGCTTCCTCGGCCACCTGCTATAAGAAATGAAACTGTCATTTCCTTCGCAGGCGCCCAAATGGCAAGCTGATTTCGACCGAGAGAAGCACACTGTCATTTCGACCGAGCAACGTTTACTGTCATTTCGACCGAGCGACGTTTACTGTCATTTCGACTGAGCGAAGCGAGTGGAGAAATCTACAACACATACAGCCATATAGATGTCTCGACTCCCTTCAGTCGCTCGACATGACAATAAAACGTAACAGCAACTAAGAGACAGAACTTACCAACCGACAACAAAAAACAAGATTCAAGATTTGAGCGGAGCGATGGTAAGTCTCCTCTCCGAGAGAGGAGATTTAGAGGAGAGGTAACGTAGATATATTTTCATATTTATGCACTACCTTTGTCCGAAGAGACAGAACTTACCAACCGACAACAAAAAAACAACATTCAAAATATGAAAGTGTCAGAAATACTAGCCAGCAGCACGAAGGCATACCCTTCGCTGGAGATCGTACCTCCACTAAGAGGCATGACCAAGACGGAACTCCTCGAGAGCATCGCTCCGTTCATGGAATTCAGCCCGAAGTACATCAATGTGACAAGCCACAGGGATGAGTACGAATACCGCGAAGAGGCTGACGGAAGCTTCAGCCGGCACCTGGTCCGCAACCGCATCAGCGAAACCACCGTATGCGCTGCCATCATGGAACGCTTTGACATAGAGACAATTCCGCATATCATATGCGCAGGCACAACCAAAGAAGAAATCGAAAGCAAGCTGGACAATCTGGCCTTCCTCGGCATCAACAACATCGTGGCACTGAGAGGAGACAGCATGAGCAGCGAGAAACGCTTCACCCCTACCCCGGGAGGCTACAGCTATGCCAGCGAACTGGTGCAAGGCATCAGGAGCTATCAGGGAAGCAACACATATCGCAGGGAAAGAGGCCTTGAAACCGACGACCGTTTCTTCTGCATCGGCGTGGGAGCCTACCCCGAAAAACATTTCGAAGCCCCCAACTTGGAAACCGATATCGCCAACCTCAAACGCAAGGTCGACGCCGGAGCAGACTACATCATCACCCAGATGTTCTTCGACAACAAGGTCTATTATGACTTTGTCGAAAAATGCCGTGCAGCCGGAATCACCGTACCGATCATCCCGGGCCTGAAACCCCTCTCTACCGCCCGTCAGGTCAGCGTCCTGCCGGAATCATTCTCCCTTGACATCCCGCTCGAACTCACATCCGAAATAGAAAAGGCTGCCGGAGACAAAGCCAAAGTCTATGAAATCGGCACCCAGTGGTGCATCAACCAGTGCCGTGACCTCATCGCCCACGGTGCCCCAGCCGTCCACTTCTACACCATGGGCAAATCCGACAACATCGTCAGGATTCTCAAAGAGTGCTTCTAGGCCATCACGTTATTAACCCATCTGAACCAGACCGTCACCCCATGAAACGGCGAATTCATGGAGTGACAGTATCCCAACCGCTGCATAACAACCAGATATCAGCACCGTCACTACCTGAAACTGCAATTTCTCGTAGGGACGATGTCCAAAACATCGCATAATCACCCAAAACAGCACCATCTCTACATAAAACCGCTGATTTATGTAGAGATGGTGCTGGCAGTAGTGAACCAATTACTCAAAATACTCTATTTCGTATATAGTCTTTTGGCTAGGAAATTCAATAGGACCCTTATATTCATACTCCGTTGATTCTATGACATTTCCATGCCGATCACGTAAAATAATCTCTTTAGCTGTCATCATCCCCAAAGAGTCATAGTTCACAAGTTCCGACACTTTACCATCTTTATAGGAACATATGTATTTATTCTTATGAGTACCATCAGCGGCTAATTCATATCCCCCATTAAGATTCGCGTGATCATCATAAGCAAATTTATACCATCGAACTATAGACTCTTCAACAGACTTGCCCGCAACAGAGCGTTCATCAAATAAAGACACACCGGAATCATTTGGCAACTTTATATCCTTTCCACGATTACGGTTCAATTCAATTCCCGTCACTACGCAAGTATCAGCTACAGCATACAGATCCACATCTGAATTTATTGCAATGATTTCAAATTCTTTATATTCAATACATTTATCATCATCGTTAAACGTCCTCAATATTCTCTTAATCAATGCATTGTCAGAGCCATATACTTTCTCTGAAACATTATTTCCTCTCTCATCATACTCCAACAGGTATTGTGTTTCAAGCACTCCTTCTGCATCATAATCACTTCGAGCAATACATTTTCCGTTTTCGTTATATTTGAAAATAATCTTAGCTTCCAGCTTACCGTCTGAACCATAATGACTCTCGCTTATGCGATTGCCCTGGTCATCAAACTCGTTAATGTATTTTCCACTTATCTCACCTTCGTAATCGTATGTTGTAGTCTCCAATAAATTCCTTTTATCGTCATAAACATTAACACCAGCATAGCCAAAGGATTCTCCAGATGATGAATAGTGCGTATATACTTCCTTTATCACATCCCCAGCCTCATTAAATACATACTGATGTGATGATTTCAGTTCACCAAGAGTTTCTTCTCCAAACTTCATATTCAGATCGTATGTCTTCTTCGTAACAGACGCAACATTGCCATAAAGTTCATGGCCATACCAACCTTTACGATCTTTACAGGCTTTATCTTCACTTGACGAAACTGCATTTGAAGCACATGCATCCAGAATCATCACAGTTGTCACGAATAACAATAATCTCTTCATAATGTATCCCTTTTTCCAGTTAAATAATATTAACAAAGATATGAATTTATTCAAAAGATATCTAAAATCAGCTACTGGATCTCATGCAAATCCATTTCCCATTCGTATTCGGCTTCGAATTCAGCCTCTTCGAATTCGAGAGGGTCAAATTCGTTGAAGGAGCACAGATGCTCGGCGGCAGTCATTTCCTCGACCAGTTCCTGCAGGGCCGGCGGAAGTTTCGGGAAAAGATCGTACCCGATGAACCATTCTATCCAGTTGACACTGCAGCTGTAGTCCCAGACTGATTTGCCCGGCATCAAGCCTTCGCGAGGAACGATGAATCCGATTGATTTCCAACTTATGGAACTTCGTGCTCTGGTGCACACGGCTATGAACTGCTTGCCTCGCAGCGGCCCTGTCACTATATGCACCGGACCCTGTGGCTTTTCCATCACCCACTCCCTGCAAAACCTCACAATCTCAGAGGGTATCGACGTCTTCACAACCGACTCTACATCAATAGTTTCAGTAACCCAGAAAGGCGGCGCGCTCAAAGAGTCTGCACCTCGCCAAAGTCCTTCCTTATACCATACCGCAGGATCGATTTCGCCACTGACCCTCAAAGGCACTCCAAGGGCCGGAAGATTCTTGCGGTTGGCCCTCGCCTGGATCCTGGACGACCTCAGAACCTCCTGCGCTGACAAGGAGAATTCAGACAATGTCAAAGCAAAAACAAGAAGTATGATATATGTAAAATATTTATGCATTGATGAGATGGATTTGTGGAGCGGCAATATAACCGATACAAAGTTGCGCCAAAGTTAAATATATAGTTGATTAGTCCGTTAATTTTTATTAAATTTGCAAGATTGAGTGTAAGAATTCAAAAGAATTATAACTAAAACACATAATTTTTTTAATAACATGCAGAACAAATTGCAAGAATTGACAGACAAACTCTACAAAGAGGGTCTGTCGAAAGGAAAACAGGAAGGTGAGGAGATCCTTGCCAAGGCAAAGGTTCAGGCAGAGGAGATCGTAGCGAAGGCCAAGGCCGAAGCTGCTGCAATCGTAGCCGCTGCCAACAAGGAGGCCGAAGACCTCAAGACCAAGGTGCAGGGTGACCTCAAGATGGCTGCAAGCCAGAGCGTCGCTGCCACAAAGAAGGACATCGAGACACTTGTTGTCACTAAGATGACCGAGGCAGAGGTAAAGAAGGCATTGACCTCAGCCGAGTTCGTGAAGGAAGTGATCCTCGCTGTTGCCAAGGGATTCAACACAGAAGAGCCTGTAGATCTGGAAGTCGTTCTTCCTGAAACTCTCAAGAAGGAGCTCGAGCCATTCGTTACAAGCGAGATGACAAAGGTTCTCAAGGGTGGCGTAGAGGCATCATTCTCAAAGAAGATCGCAGGTGGATTCACTATCGGTCCTAAGGACGGAGGCTACTTCATCAGTTTCACTGAGGAGACATTCAATGCGCTCATTGCAGAATACCTCAGACCGGCGACCAAAAAGATTCTTTTCGGATAGTAGATTTCTCCACTCGCTTCGCTCGGTCGAAATGACAGTGAAACAGCGACAGTCGAAATGACAGTGAAACGACGACGGTCGAAATGACAGAAAAACGACGGCGGTCGAAATGACAGTGAAACAAAGACGTAATCGACAAAGCCGCTGAAGTACATTCGAAAGAAATGACAACTGTCATCCTGAGCGGCAGCGAAGGATCTGAAAAACGATATGAACAATTACGAATACATAGTAGCAAGTCTTCCGGACATCACCACCGGATGGAAATTCGGCGAGAAGACTCCGGACGACTACATCGAGGAGATCATCAGCCTGTGCTCCGACAAGGACAGGAAAACGATCGCTTTCCTTATGGATGGCTACAAGGACGAGAAGCTAAGCGCTGAATTCTACACAGCCGCACTTCAGCACAGCGACCGTTTCATCAGGGAATACTTCCTGTTTGACCTTAACGTGCGCAACGCAAAGGTCAGATTCCTGAACAAGGCATTGGGAAGACCTGCAGAAAAGGATGTGCTCACATTTGGAGAGGATGCAGAGCAGAAGGTGCTGGATGCTGTGGCAGAAGAGTTCGAGGAAGCAGCAATGCTTGACGGAGTTCTCGCCCAGACAGACATCCTCGTTAGGGAACGAGGCATCGACGATCTCATGTGGGAGAAGATCAGCAATCTGACCACATTCAACTACTTCGACATCGACGCCATCCTCGGCTTCATCACCAAGATGAACATCGTGGCACGCTGGTACAGACTCGACGAGCAGACCGGACGCGAGATGTTCAAGAAACTGGTGGACGAGGTGCGCGGCACATTCAAAGGTGTCGAATATAATGGATAAAAGATTTCTCCACTCGCTTCGCTCGGTCGAAATGACAAAAACACGACGGTCGAAAGAACAGAAAAACACGACAGTCGAAATGACAATAGAAACCAGTCACTGTCAAGCGATGAAAACGAACACACTGTCATTTCGAGCGACCGCAGGGAGACGAGAAATCTACAAACTATAAATTGACTAATAACAACATTTTAAAATATGAAAACAACAGGAAAGGTTACGGGTATCGTTTCCAACCTTGTGACAGTCGAGGTCAACGGCCCGGTGTCTCAGAATGAGCTCTGCTTCATCACCGTAGGTGACACTAAGCTCATGGCTGAGGTCATCAAGGTCAACGGCAGGAACGCAGCTGTACAGGTATTCGAAAGCACCCGTGGACTCAAGAACGGCAACGACGTGGAGTTCGAGGACAAGATGCTCGAAGCCACACTCGGCCCAGGTCTTCTTTCAAGCAGCTACGACGGTCTGCAGAACGACCTGACAACAATGACCGGCGTATTCCTCAAGAGAGGAGAATACACTGACCCTCTCAACCACGAGAAGCTCTGGGACTTCACTCCTATAGCAAAGCCTGGCGACAAGGTAGTCGCAGCAGACTGGCTCGGAGAAGTCAAGGAAGGATGGCTCCCTCACAAGATCATGGTTCCTTTCTCATTCGAAGGCGAATATACCGTGAAGTCTGTAGCTGAGGCAGGACAGTACAACATCGACCAGACAATCGCAGTCCTCACAAACGCAGCAGGCGAAGACATCGAGGTCAACATGTACCAGAAATGGCCTGTAAAGGTTGCGATCAAGGGATATAAGGAAAAGCCAAGACCATCACGCATCATGGAGACAGGTGTGCGCGTTATCGACACACTCAACCCTATCGCGGAAGGCGGTACAGGCTTCATTCCTGGTCCTTTCGGATGCGGCAAGACAGTGCTCCAGCACGCGATCGCAAAGCAGGGTGACGCAGAGGTGATCGTGATGGCAGCCTGCGGTGAGCGTGCAAACGAGGTCGTGGAGATCTTCACGGAGTTCCCTGAACTCATCGACCCTCACACAGGACGTCACCTCATGGAGCGTACAACCATCATCTGCAACACGTCAAACATGCCGGTTGCAGCACGTGAGGCTTCAGTTTACACAGCAATGACAATCTGCGAATACTACCGCGCAATGGGCCTCAAGGTCCTCCTCCTGGCCGACTCCACTTCACGTTGGGCTCAGGCACTCCGTGAGATGTCAAACCGTATGGAGGAGCTTCCTGGAGCAGACGCATTCCCTGTGGACCTTTCAGCCATCATCTCAGCATTCTATGCACGCGCAGGTATGGTCGTTCTCAACAACGGACAGACAGGTTCGGTAACATTCATCGGTACGGTATCCCCTGCCGGCGGTAACCTCAAGGAGCCTGTTACCGAGTCTACTAAGAAGGCAGCACGCTGCTTCTACGCTCTCGAGCAGAACCGTGCAGACCAGAAGCGCTACCCTGCCGTGAACCCTATCGACTCATATTCAAAGTATCTCGAATATCCTGAGATCCGTGAGCACCTTTCTGAAAAGGTGAAGCCAGGCTGGGTGGAGATGGTAGAGAAGACCAAGAACATCATCCGCAAGGGTAAGGACGCCAACGACCAGATCAACATCCTCGGTGACGACGGTGTGCCTATGAGCTACCACGAACTGTTCTGGAAGTCAGAGCTCGTCGACTTCGTCATCCTCCAGCAGGACGCATTCGACGCAATCGACGCACTCTGTCCGCTTGAGCGCCAGAGCTACATGCTCGAGCTCGTTCTCGGAATCTGCGATCAGGAATTCACATTCGAAGACTACGAGCAGTGCCGCAACTTCTTCAAGGAAGTCATCAACACTCTCCGTCAGATGAACTACTCGGAGTTCAAGAGCGAGAAATTCGAAAACTACAAACAGCAACTTACAAATCTCCTGAGCAATGGCAACTAAGGCATTTCAGAAAATATACACACAGTTGGAGGCCATCACAAAGGCAACTGTAGCCCTGAAAGCTCAGGGAATCTCCAACGATGAGCTTGCTGTCGTAGACGGCAGACTTGCTCAGGTCGTAAAGACCAAAGGCGACCTCGTTACGCTCCAGGTGTTCGCAGGTACTGAGGGTATCCCTACCAATGCAGAGGTAACCTTCCTGGGCGCCCCTCCTACCCTCAAGGTAAGCGACGACCTCGCAGGACGCTTCTTCGACGCATACGGAAAGCCGCTCGACGGCGGTCCTGAGGTAGAAGGCCGCGAGGTGCAGATCGGAGGTCCTTCAGTAAACCCTTACAAGAGAAGACAGCCTTCACAGATCATCCCTACCGGTATCGCCGGCATCGACCTCAACAACACCCTCGTGTCAGGACAGAAGATTCCTTTCTTCGCCGACCCTGACCAGCCATATAATAATGTAATGGCGCAGGTGGCACTCCGTGCGGACGTAGACAAGATCATCCTCGGAGGTATGGGTCTTACAAACGACGACTACCTCTACTTCAAGCACGAATTCGAAGCAGCTGGTGCGCTGGACAAGATCATTTCATTCGTGAACACCACAGAGCAGCCTCCTGTAGAGCGTCTCCTCATTCCGGACATGGCCCTTACAGCAGCTGAGTACTTCGCAGTGGAGAAGAACGAGAAGGTGCTCGTGCTCCTTACCGACATGACCCTCTACGCCGATGCGCTTTCTATCGTATCGAACCGTATGGACCAGATCCCTTCAAAGGACTCAATGCCGGGTTCACTCTACTCAGACCTTGCAAAGATCTACGAGAAGGCCGTGCAGCTTCCTGACGGAGGTTCGATCACCATCATCGCAGTGACAACACTCAACGACGGTGACATCACCCACGCCATTCCGGACAACACCGGTTACATCACTGAGGGACAGCTCTTCCTCCGCGCGGATCCGGACTCAGGAAAGGTCATCATCGACCCGTTCCGTTCACTCTCCCGTCTGAAGCAGCTCGTTCAGGGCAAGCAGACAAGAAAGGATCACAGCCAGGTGATGAACGCATCCGTACGTCTCTACGCTGACGCACAGAACGCAAAGACCAAGCTGGAGAACGGTTTCGACCTGAGCGACTACGACCTCAGATGTCTTGACTATGCGAAGGCATATGCCACAAGAATCCTTGCAATCGACGTAAACATCAAGATCGATGAGATGCTCGACACAGCATGGGAGCTCTTCGGCACATACTTCACCAAGGCTGAAACCGGTATCAAACAGGAATTCATCGATCAGTACTGGAAAAACAATTAACAATTTTTAGATTATTTTTGTCGATGACAAGGAAGACGACTGAGGAAAGAGGGAGTTACCTGTCGGTAATGACCGACTGACGACAGGAAGTCTGACGCAGTAAGCGGCAAAAAGAAGCAAAAATTATGGCAATTAAGTTTCAATATAATAAGACATCTCTGAACAACTTGAACAAGCAGCTCAAGATGCGAAAGAATGCCCTTCCGACCTTGAAGAACAAGGAGTCGGCGCTTCGTCTTGAGGTCCGCAAGGCCAAGGAATACTCAGAGAAACTTATTGAAGATCTTGATGCCGCCCTGAAGAGATACGACTACCTTGCAGCCTTGTGGAATGAATTCGACGCAGGCCTCATCACGATAACGGATGTAGATCTGGTGACAGTGAAGGTGGCAGGCGTGAAGACCCCGGACCTCAAGGAGATCCACTATCAGATCAACGACTTCAACGCATTTGCAAAACCGGCATGGTATGCAGACGGAGTCGCAATCCTGAAGGAACTCTCGAGACTTGGAATCGAGTCTGAGGTCTATAAGGAAAAGGCACGTATCCTCGACTTCCAGAGAAAGAAGACCACTCAGAAGGTAAACCTTTATGAGAAGGTGCAGATTCCTGGATATCAGGAGGCTATAAGAAAGATCAAACGATATATGGAAGACGAGGAGAACCTCTCCAAGGCAGCTTCCAAGATCGTCAAGAGCAGACACGAAATCGAAGAGGAGGAACAGAACAATGGTTGATAAAATGATTAAATACTCCTTCATTCTTCTCAGCGAGGAGACTGACGGATTCCTGGACAAGCTCCAGGAACTTGGAGTCGTTGATGTGACCCGTTCTGCAAAACCTATCGACGACAGATCTGCTGCTATACTCGAGTCTGTAGGCAACGCCAGACGAATGATTGCAAAGCTTGAAGGCATCGACTACTCTAAAGACGAGGACAAGAAAGCCATCGATCAGGCATACGGCAAGACCATCGTGGAAAAAGACATGGTGGAGGGAGCCGGCAAGGCATTCGTAAGGCTTATGGAACTTGAGGCGGAAAAGACAGCCGCCGAGAAGGAAGTCAAGACAAGACTCCCATGGGGAGACTTCGACAAGGCACGCCTGCAACAGCTTGAAACTCTCGGCTATGCCGTGAGGTACTACAAGACCGACAGAAAGGCATTCGATGCCCAGTGGTCAGAACTCTACCCTCTTCAGATCATCAGCGAAGACAAGTCGGTCATCTGGTTTGTGACCGTCTGCCCTAAGGATCAGGAATATTCCATGCCTATAGAACAGGCTCCGGCTCCGGAAGGTTCATGGAAGGAAGCCCAGGCAAAGGCAGAAGCGCTGAAGGCAGAAATCGCAAAGGTAAAAGGCCAGCTTCTCAGATATAAGGAGAACATCGCCCAGATGAAGAAGGACTATCAGAACTCTCTGACGGACCTCGATCTCTACCTTGCCAAGGCATCTACAGAGTCTGCTGCAGAAGACATGCTCAGCATACTCGAAGGATTTGCCCCTGCCGAGCTTGAAGACAAGGTCAGCAAGGCACTCGACAAGATGGGAGTCCTTTATATAAAGGAAGAGGCCCGCGAAGAGGACAATCCTCCTATCAAGCTGAAGAACAACAAGTTCGTGAAGATGTTCGAAAGCATCACAGGTATGTACGGCATGCCTAACTACGGCGAATATGACCCTACACCTGTAGTTTCGATATTCTTCCTGCTGTTCTTCGCGCTCTGTATGGGAGACGCCGGTTACGGCCTTGTCCTGATACTTGTCGGACTGGCTATCAACAAGGGATGGCTCAACATCGGCATGTTCAAGGGTCTTGGGGGACTCATCGCCACCCTCGGTGTTGCTACTGCAGTAGTGGGAACAGCTCTCGGAACATTCTTCGGAATGTCCATCCTGGACCTGGTTCCTGAGACAGGAGCATGGACCGGTGTCCGCAGCTACTTCACATTTGTCGGAGGTACGATAGCTACCCCTATGGGAGAACTTCCGTTCCAGATGCTTCTTGCTCTCGGAATCGGTGTATTCCATCTCTGCCTTGCGATGACCATCAAGGCCGTAGGCTACACCAGACGCCTCGGATTCAAGGAGAACATCAGCACATGGGGCTGGCTCATACTCATCCTCGGTGGCATAATAGTCGGCACACTCGGACTCGTAGACGTGATGGGCTCGGACATCACAAAGATTTCCATCATTGTGATAGGAGTAGTTTCCGCACTCGGTATCTTCATCTTCAACACTCCGGGAAGAAACCCTCTGATCAACATCGGAGCAGGACTCTGGGACACATACAACATGGTGACAGGTATCATGGGAGACGTACTCAGCTACATCCGTCTCTACGCACTCGGCCTTGCCGGAGGTATGCTCGGAGCAGCATTCAACGACCTTGGTCTCATGGTTCGCGGAACTGGAGATGACGCAAGCATCACCGGATGGGTATTCTTTATAATAATCCTGCTCATAGGACATGTCCTCAATCTGCTGATGTCATGTCTGGGTGCATTCGTACACCCTCTCCGTCTCAACTTCGTGGAGTACTTCAAGAACTCAGGCTTCGAAGGAAAAGGCAAAAAATACAGTCCTCTCACAAAAGAGAACAAAGAAGATTAATAATTATAAACAAATAAAAACATTAAAATTATGAACGAAATTCTTGGTTATCTCGGTCTTGGCCTCATGCTTGGCCTCGCCGGTATCGGATCATCAATCGGAACAACTATCGCTGGTAACGCAGCAGAAGGTGCACTTAAGAAGAATCCAGAGAAGGGATCAAGCTATATGATCCTCTCTGCTCTTCCTGCAACTCAGGGTCTCTACGGCTTCGTAGCATTCCTTATGTGGATGGGTAGAGACTTCGCAAATGAAGGTCCACTCCTCTTCGGAGTAGGTCTTGCAGTAGGTCTCGTATGCCTCTTCTCTGCAATCCGTCAGGGTCAGGTTTGTGCTAACGGTATCGTTGGTATCTCACAGGGACACGACGTTCAGACAAACACAATGATCTACGCCGCTCTTCCTGAGTTCTATGCGATCCTCGCACTCGTTGCTGCCCTCATGATCTAAAGACAGCTACAGACGCATTCTGAAACGGCAGGCCTCGGAACGAGTGCCTGCCGTTTTGCTTTATTGAGGAAATATGATACCTTTGTAATGCTAAAACCTTAACAGATGCCACACAGAATAACAGACACATCACGCTGCGGCGTAATCGGATACGGCAGCTGGGCTACGGCCCTAGTCCATACACTCGAAAGAAATAAAATAGAGGTATGGTGGCACGTCCGAAACGAAGAAGTTCTGGAAAGCCTCACCACAGAAGGCAGGAACGCAAAGTATCTCAATGACGTTGAATTCGATACCAGCATAATAAACGCCACAAGGGACATAAACGAGGTCGTAAGACAGTGCGAGATAATCCTTATCGCCACTCCGTCAGCCTTTCTGAAGACAGTAATGGAAGAAATGACTGAGTCCCTTGAAGGGAAGTTCATTCTTTCTGCCACCAAAGGTATCATTGCGGACGATTATACTACGATTACAGAATACTTCAGGGACAGGTACGGCATCAGATACGACCGACTTGGACTCATATCCGGCCCATCTCACGCTGAAGAGGTTTCACGCAACAAGCTCTCCTATCTGACAGTTGCATGCAAGCACGAAGAAAACGCCAGGAAGATCGGAGAAATGTTCAGCAGTGATAGAGTCCGGATATCATATTCGAGAGACATCTACGGCATCGAATATGCCGCCATACTGAAAAACATCTATGCCCTTGCTGCAGGACTTGCAGCAGGACTCGGATATGGAGACAACTTCAGAGCTGTCCTTACAGCAGCATGCGCAAAGGAACTCACACGCTTTGTCAACGAAAGCTACCCTTTCGCCAGAGACACCATGAACTCCGCTTACCTGGGTGACCTGCTTGTGACCTCATACTCATCATTCAGCCGCAACCGCCGTCTCGGACAGCTCATCGGGCACGGATGCACAGTCAAAAGCGCCCTTAACGAGATGACGATGATCGCCGAAGGATATTTTGCGGCAGCCTGCATCAAGAAAGTCAACGAAAGGCACCAGATCCACATCCCGATTGCCGACATGGTCTACGACGTCCTATACCGCCGTGCCAACCCACGCAAACGCATGCAGGAGCTCACAGCACTGCTGTAAAACAAAAATGACGACCTCACCGGTCGTCATTTTTAGTTTCTACATCTCGTCTGGAGCGTATTTGAACGGATCGAGCGGAGACTTGTAGTCGCAATAGTCTGACTCGACAAAGAAGCGCTCAAGCTCTATCTTGGCATTTTCAAGAGAGTCAGAAGTATGAACGATGTTCTCCTGAGCACTCAGACTATAGTCACCGCGGATGGTTCCCGGAACAGCCTTGCTTGCCTTTGTAGCGCCTGCCATGTCGCGTACGACCTGAACTGCGCAATGACCTTCCCAGCAGCAGAGAATCACTGGAGCTGCCATCATTCCGTCCCTGAGCCAAGGGAAGAAAGGTCTGTCAAGCAGATGGGCATAATGTACTTTCAGGATTTCCTCGTCAAGCTGCACCATCTTCATGGCGACAAGCTTCAATCCCCTCTTCTCAAATCTTGAGATAACCTCACCGATCAGTCCTCTTTGAAGACAGCCGGGCTTCAATATAACTAATGTTCTTTCCATATCATTTAAATTCCTTCCACACCACTATGCAGCGTGATCGGACCAGACCACTCACCTGTAATGTTGTATGAATTATCAGTATCGTCATACAAATCCCAAACCAGATCGAACTGAGCCTCACGTCCGCCCGTAGCCACTGAATACTCGGTAGTCCTTGTAACCTTCACAGTACCCTTCACTGCTGGAGCTGTCTCATCCATATTCTGCCAAGTGCCCTCAATATAGTGCAGATACCAGTTTCCTCTGAAACCACCATCCCATGTAAATCCACGACGTCCGTCAGTACCTGTCATGTAGGTGTAGTCACCCCAGTTAGGCTCATAGAAGATATCATCATAAGGACGGCCCATCTTGCTCACGCTCACGTTATACAGAGGTGTGTCCATCGCAAGGTCAGGCTGAATTGTATAAGTATACTCCTTGTCGATCTCAGGAGCGATATCACCGTTTGAGCCAAGAGGAACCACGAATTCAAGAATCATGACGTCACCGTTAGGATTCCAGGCTTCGATTCTTTCATCCCATGGAAGCTGCTTCTCTTCCTCTGTCCACATTCTAGGCTCCAACCAAAGCTGCCATGCCTCCGCTATATCTATCGGATTGTCATGCGAAGTGGTGTGAAGAGTCTCGATATGTGACATATGTCCTCTTTCCACTCTGTACATATCACATTCCACATCATTCTCGAGAGTAGAAAGAATGACTCTCTGCGAATCTTCCGCAGCATTGACGAACTCTATAGGACCAGCCCAAGTACCCTTGATTGTTCTTGTAGGAGTAAAGAGTTCATATTTGAAAGTATAGTAGTCATTGTATCCTGTCTCCACGCCTGACTTACGAGACACCTCGACTGTACCCTTGTTGATAAACTCCAGAGCCTGCTGTCCTTTCTTGTCAACCTGTGCCAGATATGTTCCGAAAGGCATACCATCCATATTGAGACCGTAAAGCATGCTGAACTCCTTGGAATTGAATGAAGGATAAACGGTGTATGTTCCTTCCGGAAGTATGACCACATCGGAACCGTTAGGAATAAGTTCGGCAAACATGTTCATGATCAGAGCGACACCTGGTACAAGTCCGGTATCATCAGCCATGAATCCGTCTGTCGAGAAGTTCAGGACATAATTACCTGTTCCGTATCCGAAGAGGTTGCCATAGTACACTCCATCAACAACAGTAAAAGGCATATTAACGATATCAGAACCTATTCCCTGGATGTCGGCAGCAATCTTTGACCACTCGTCAAACTTGAGAGAGCCGCTATATGAATATTGGGCATCATAAACGTCGTCTCCATTCTTCACCTTGAGATCCTTGGTCATGATGTCATATGTGCCATCTACCTTTCTGGTCACACTCACGCTTCCTGAAACGAAAGAATAGTGGTACTGGGTAGTACCTACAAGCTTCTTCAGATATGAAGCAGAGATATTTACACATGGCGAACCGGATTTTGTCGCGGCAATCTCATATACTCCATCCGGAATCGCAACCGGAGCATCTGCTTCCGGAAGTGCAGTAACGAACTCAAGCACTATCATATCACCCTCAGAATCGAGGTAAGGAGTTCCATATCCATCACGATGACAGATCGCATCGCTGAGCACGAGCGAATACACGCCTGACTGATTGAAATCCCTGTCACCGTAATACATTCCGAATCCCTGATCGACAAGATCGACCGGACCGTCATAGATTACGATCGGAGCCTTCTCAACAGGAGCCTCAGTCTCCTCACAGGAATAGATTGAAGCAAAAGCAGCAACGGCGGCAAGAATACCAAGAATTTTTCTCATAGTTATAATGCAATGTTTATTAATCGTATATATAATCGTGCAAATATAACATTAAAAATGATATTATCTACACACGCACGGGCAAATGGACGATATTTTTAATAAATAACTTCCTGACGTGAGAGCGGCATGGTCATGCACCTTGCTCCACCGCCTCCTCGCGGCAGTTCAGAACCGTCAATCGTAACCACGCAAGGGCTCTCACCGTATACCGTTCCGTCACCTTTGCCGGCAATGAAATCAGATGCCTTCACGACATTGAAGCCGTTCTTCGAAAGTTCCTCGAGAGTGTGGATGTTCCTGGCATACGAAATGACCTTTCCCGGAGCAAAAGCGAAGAAATTGGCACCGCTGTGCCACTGCTCCCTCTCCTGATCCCACTCATCAGCTCCACCGCAGACGATCGGCCTCAGTTCCATGCCAAGCTTCTTCAAGGCACTAAGGATGCTGGAAACCGGACGGATACTTGTAACGATGCCGTCATCTATAGTGATATGTACGGTCTGATACTGGTTCGCCTGAGTAATCAAAGGCTTGAACACCATACACTTGTCCCTATCCAAAAGGGTAAACACCATATCAAGATGGATGAAAGACTCCGGTTCCGATGGCAGCTGCTGCACGATCACATTATAACGACCGACCGTACAGTTCCCACGTAATCTCTCGATCATGAAGTCAATGCCCTGCGGAGTGGTCCTGACGCCGTTTCCGATGATGAGGATATCCTCCCTTGCGATTATTATGTCTCCTCCTTCCATTATGACCTGCCGATTGCCTGAAAGATTGGCATCGATGACGTCACACTCGAATGCTCCGCTGGAGCGATAGATAGCATCCATTATGAATGACTCCCTCATGCGCACCTTATTGGCCATGTTGCAGACAAGAGCATTATTACCTATAGTCACAGCAGCATCGCGGGTGAAATAGAAGTTATAGAGAGGGTAAAGAGCATAATACTCGTTACGGAAATACGAAGTAAGCGTATTTATCCTGGCCGGAAGTCCCTCTATCAGCACACTTGCAAGTTCAGCAGACTTCATATCGAGCAGCTGATCCATATAACTCATGACATCCTCGGTCTCGCAGATCCTCCTGATCAGATCCTCGCGTGGCCCCGGCTGATCCAGAACCTTTACAAGAAGACTGCGCACCTCGTGAACCTTTGCCACCTTAGACAGTACTCCTGACATCTGTTCATACTCGTTCTGAGCGATGGAAAGATTCAGGATATCACTATACAATGCCCTCTGCACGTTCATCGGAGTCATGTTTTCGACCTCAGCACCAGGTCGATGGAGAAGCACAGCATCCAGCTTGCCGATCTCAGACTGAACATTTATCTTCAAACGATCATTTTCCATAACAATCCCTTATCAAAAACTCGGTAAATCTAATAAATTATAATCAGAATTCCAATATCAGATTATGAAGTCTGCAATCAGAATGAGGAGACTGCATGTCAAGAGCCTCGATACGTACTGGTACATTTTCCGGATTGCGTTCCTCCGTTTCAGGAAGTTCTATCCTCTTCCTGAATACCGGCTGTCTGTGAGCTATCCTGAGACGGCATTCCACTTCCTTTTCGAAACGGTTATACGATCGCAGTACAAGCTCGGTCCGGCCCTCCGGCACCCACAGCAGCACATATTCAAGATTGCTCGCACTGCGGTATGGATTCAGATGCTTCATCATCGTCCTTCCGTCCACCAGCAGTTCAGCTCCATTGCCTGCAACCACCTCGAACACAATGATCTGAGGATACATATTATCCACATCACAAGACAGGACATGATTTGAAAATCCATGATCCTTGAAGATCACCCACGACATATCATCCTTGAGATTACGGAGTCCGGCGCTGTCGTAAGCCCGGTCAAAGGTACCTCCTCGCATGCGTGAAAGGCTGTAATTCCCGGCAACTGCATCAGAATAGCAAGGCACTGAGGCAGCATCATCCAGAACGAAATCTACCTGAGTACCACCGACAGTCATGCGCACATTCCGGCCAAGATCAGACTCCGTATAATACACATACACGTAGGATGGATCACTCTCAAAATCAACATTCCAGTTATAGGCTACGGCACTGCGGTAATTGCTGTAATAATCAAAGCAGGAATAGCTGTAGTCCGGAGTCGCATTTGCCCAGCTAAGCAACTCATCCTCCGGCACGCTCTCCACTGCCATCGACGCAGGGATCTCACGGTTGAATTCCAAGGCTACCACATGCACATCAGTCGGATCGGCATACATCTGTCCGGTCACCTCCACAACACACTCCCCTCCCTTCATACGCGCCTTGGCGCCCTCTGCCTTCTTCAGCCTGAAGCCAGGCATGGAGAGGCGTACAAGGCCATCTTCAGGACATGTGCCGCTCAACAGAAGATACAGCCTGTTCCCCTTGCGGGTCACCGCACCCCAATCAAAAGATCCGCGGAACGGGGACGCCTCTGTATCATAAATGGCATCGCCATTCTCCTTCAGCCACGCTCCGACCGCAAGCAGCACATCCCTCTCGAAAGGCACCACCTCTCCGCGAGGATCCGGGCCGATATTCAGCAGATAGTTTCCTCCACGCGACACCACATCTATAAGCGAGCGCATCTTCTCAGCCACCTTGTCCGACACCTCTCCCCTTTCCTGCCAGCTGCGGTAGCTCCATGTCTCGGGAAACATCGACGCTGCACTCTGCCACGGAGCCTGCAGGGCAACGTCCGGAAGCTTGTTATCCGCCATCACGGCAAAGTCATATACATCATTTCCAAGCCTGCCGCTCACCATGCAATCAGGCTGAAGTTCCTTCACAAGAGCGTAAAGTTCACGACTCTGCTGAGGCTCCAGCGAACCCATATCGAACCACAGCTCGCTGACCGGTCCATAAGAAGTCAGCAGCTCACGCACCTGCGCCTTGTTGAATTCATGGTGCTGAGGAGTCACGAAATCCGCATTGTGACTCGATATAGGATAGGCATGCGGATAGTTCCAGTCTATCAGCGAGAAATACAGGCCGAACTTGAGCCCTGCCTCAGCGCATGCTTCAGAAATCTCCCTGACATAGTCACGTCCCGCAGGCGTCATGTCCACGCTGTTATAGTCCGTAGTCTCCGTATCAAACATACAGAACCCGTCATGATGTTTGGAGGTAAACACTACGGAACGCATGCCTGCATCCTTTGCCAAAGACACGATCTGGCGCGCATCAAATCCCTGAGGATCAAACTCATACGCAGTCTCAGCATACCAGTCGCCGAAGATTCCTCCGAAGGACTGGATCTGCTCGCTGTAGCCTTGGGTCACCGGTTCTCCATCCCAGACACCACCGAGGTGGGAATAGAGTCCGAAATGTATGAACATGGAATATTTGTCGCCGTCCCAACGTCTGAAGGACTCGGTCTCGGAGGGCTGCGCACCCGCATTTGCTACCGCCAGCAGCACCGTCGCCAGCATCATCGATATACGTTTCATGAAAATATATTTAGGTCTCGCTAATATAAGGATAATTTCATGTTATATTTGCAAAAAATTTCAGAATCCATGACAATGAAGAGACTTTTTGCAGGCATACTGATTCTGGGCATGGCCACATCACTTTCGGCCCAGACAGGAATAATCGAGACAAGAGAAGCAAACCGTCAGAACGGAAAGATCCTGACGATGGACGAGACGATCCTCTCAAGGGACCTAAGCCCTAAGAACCTCCACTGCAACTGGCTGAACGACAATGAAATACTCATGTACAACGGCAGCATGTGGGAAATATTCGACATAGAGTCGAGGACGACCACCCCATACAAGCCAAGGGTCAATCGTAAGAAGGTCTTCACCGAGGGCCAGAGCATCTACCACCGCATCCACACCGGTGACACCATCCCTGTAGCCATCAGCAACGATCCGGACATCACCTACGGACAGTTCGTCAGCCGCAATGAATTCGGCATTGAGGACGGCATGTTCTGGGCACCGGACAGCAGCAAGGTTGCCTTCTACAGGAAGGACGAGAGCAAGGTCACATCCTTCCCTCTTCTGGACATCACCAGCCGCACCGGTACGCTCCAGGAGATCAAGTATCCGATGGCAGGAATGGACTCGGAGAACGTACAGGTCGGGGTGTACAACCTCAAGACCTGCAAGAGCGTATACCTCAAGACTGAAGACTTCGGATATGACCGCTACCTGACCAACATCAGCTGGACTCCGGACGGTTCCCATATACTTGTCCAGGTCCTCGACCGCAGTCAGAAGCACATGAAGCTCAACCTATACGATGCCGTTACAGGAAACTTCATCAAGACCATCCTCACCGAAGACAACGACAGATATGTCGAGCCGCAAGACCCGGTATGGTTCGTCAAGGGAACCGACAACATCTTCATCTACCGCACAGACAACCGCGACGGCTACCGCAACCTCTATCTTTGCGACCTCAAGGGCAATGTGCGCCGTCTGACTAAAACCGACGCTGACGTCCGGTACGTTGCCAATGACGGCAAATACGTATGGTACACCTCTGCAGAAGTATCACCTGTCGAGAACCATCTCTTCAGGATCAGTCTCAAGGTATCAAGCAATGCTGTCTACAAGGGGATCGACGGCGTCAAGACAGGAAAGCCGCAGCAGCTCACAGAGACAGAAGGCTGGCACGACATCGCCATGAGCCCGGACTGCAGACACTATATCGACAGCTGGAGCAGTCTCACCGTTCCGAGAGTGACAGACCTGTGCACCAGCGATGGAAAGCCTGTACGCAACCTTCTGCTAGCAGAAGACCCTACCCTCGACTATGCCTACACCGAGATCACTCTCGGCAAGATCAAGAGCGTTGACGGACGTTTCGACAACTACTACAGGCTCATCAAGCCGAAGGACTTCGACCCGTCAAAGAAATATCCGGTCATCCTTTATGTATATGGAGGCCCGCACTCCCAGATGGTCCGCAACACCTTCATGGCTGAGCTCAGAAGATGGGAGATGTACATGGCACAGCGCGGCTATCTTGTTTATGTCCAGGACAATCGCGGCACCGAGAACCGCGGTGCAGAATTCGAAAAAGCGATCCACGGACAGTGCGGTCAGGCTGAGATGGCTGACCAGATGGAGGGCATAAAGATGCTGATGGAGCTCCCATACGTCGACAAGGACCGCATCGGTGTGCATGGATGGAGCTACGGCGGATTCATGACCATATCATTGATGACGCACTATCCTGAAGTCTTCAAGGTAGGAGTTGCAGGCGGTCCTGTCATCGACTGGAAATGGTATGAGGTCATGTACGGCGAACGCTACATGGGCCATCCTGACGAGAACCCTGAAGGATATGCAAAGACCAGCCTCATCAACAAGGCTTCCGACCTGAAGGGCAAGCTGCTGATCTGTCAGGGTGCCATCGACCCTGTCGTAGTATGGCAGCACAGCCTTAGCTTCGTGAGAGCATGCGTCGTGAACAATGTCCAGCTGGACTACTTCCCTTACCCTTGCCACGAGCACAACGTGATGGGCAGGGACAGAGTCCACCTCCACGACAAGATCTCACAGTATTTCGAAGACTATCTGTAACGGAATTCGGAATGGTGCCGTTTCTGGAACGGCGTGGGAGCCACTGAGACACCGACGGCAACAATGAATTCCCCGACTGTAAACGATGCCTGCACACCGAAGGACATTACCTCCGGAGTCGCAGGCATCAGTACTGCTGCGGTCTCCCCATCCGGAGTATGGAACAGGATCGGCGTATAGACCTGCACCGACTGGAATGCCTGGTCCCAGATGATAAGCGATAGGTTGTCATTGACCCGCCACAGGATCCCCTCACGGGTTCCCAGTCCCCAGTTATTCCCCATCACACCCATCTGGCTTCCGTACATTATTCCGCTGAGGAAATAGAACCGGCTGTTCTTTCCAAGCCTTATCGAGTTGCCCAGAAACTTCTGTTCGGACTTATACAGATGGGGCACATCAATCAGATTGTTTCCGTTCAAGGTTGAAAATATCTTGTCCGGATGGGCCTGCGAGAACTCTCCGAATGCTATCATCCCGGACAATCCGTCAGTGGGTATCACATGGACGGAAGGTCTCACTATCGGAGATCCGTCCCAGGCATTTATCCCGGCCAGAGTGTTTTCCGGGATGAACAATTCTGCCGGGAGCAAAAGAGGTATCATCTTGGGATATTGCAGAACTACAGCCGAGCTGTCCAGCTTCATGTTCTGATCAAACTCATGCAGAAGCCCGTCAGAGCGGGAAATCTCCTCCTTGATATTCTGTGCATGAATCATTGCAGGGAAAAGAGCTGATAATATGCATAATATTATGTTCTTCATAATCAAAGTCCGTTTTTCGACGACAAAAAGGCAAGTTACATGCCCGTTAAATGAAAAGTGTTTATTAACTTTGCGTCCCTTAAAACGAAACTGACATGAAATCCGTAAAATCAATATACAAGATCGGTAAAGGCCCTTCGAGCAGCCATACTATGGGTCCGTTCAAATGTGTAAGCAACTACATTGCGAACCATCCTGAAGCAGCTCAGCTCCATGTGACTCTGTATGGTTCACTTGCAGCTACAGGCAAAGGTCACCTCACAGACCGTGCTGTGACCGACGCATGCGAAGGCCGTCCTGTCACCATCGCATGGGAGCCTAAGGAGAATCTTCCTGTGCATCCCAACGGACTGGTTGTGGGAATCCTCGCATCCGACGGATCTGTTACAGACCCTTGGACCTACTACAGCGTAGGCGGCGGAGACATCATCTGCATCGAAAACCCTATAGTAGAGGAGGATACAGACGAAGTATATGAGATGACCACCATGACGGACATCCTGAAGTGGTGCAACGACAACGGAAGAGCCTTCTGGGAGTTCGTTGACGAGCACGAGAGGAAGACCCCTGGCTTCTGGGAGCATCTCGAACTGGTCTGGAAGACCATGCAGAAGGCAGTCGAGCGCGGAATCGACGAGGAAGGCGCACTTCCGGGTCCGCTCAACATCAGGCGCAAGGCCGGCAGCTACTACATCAAGGCAGACGGCTACGGAGACGTCCTCCGCACCAGAGGCCTCATCTTCGCCTATGCCCTAGCGGTCAGCGAAGAGAATGCATGCGGAGGCGTGATCGTGACAGCCCCTACCTGCGGCTCATGCGGTGTCCTTCCAGGCGCACTCTACCATCTCAAGAAAGTCTACGGATTCAGCGATCAGAGAATCATCAGGGCTCTCGCGACAGCCGGCATCGTGGGCAACATCGTGAAGTACAACGCGTCGATCTCCGGTGCGGAAGTAGGCTGCCAGGGCGAAGTCGGAGTCGCATGCGCTATGGCGGCAGCTGCGATCACCCAGCTCATGGGAGGAAGCCCTTCACAAATTGAATATGCTGCTGAAATGGGTCTGGAGCACCACCTAGGCCTCACATGCGACCCTGTATGCGGACTGGTTCAGATCCCATGCATCGAACGTAACGCCTACGCTGCAGCCCGCGCCATGGACGCCAGCATCTACTCCCTCTACACCGACGGCCGCCACCGCGTCTCGTTCGACCAGGTCGTAAAGGTCATGAAGGAAACCGGCAAGGACCTCCCGTCGGTCTACAAGGAGACCTCCGAAGGCGGCCTCGCCAAGCATCTCGACTAAACGGCCACTCTGGTTGAAAATCCATGACGTCGCACCCTCTGATCATGCCCGCAAGGCATGACACCATACCCTCTGATCATGCCCACAAGGCATGACACCATACCCTCTGATCATGCCCACAAGGCAACCAGCCGGCTCCATGAATCAAGTCAGCGTGGCTATAGTGCCAAAATTCTGGCACTATAGCCACGCTTAAGTTACACAACACGCTGAATAACAATAGTTTACACAAAAGACCCGTGGCTATAGCTACACAAGATGTGCACTATAGCCACGCTGACCAACGGCTGAGCAATCAATAGAGCAGACGGCAGAGCAGTCAATAAAGAAGTCTGTAGAGAAGTGCAACAAGGATCTCTACTGATCATTTCTGCTACGCAAGAGCATTTGTTCCGGAAAACAGTCACTCCAAATAACGGAGTACATCTGAGACAGACATGAATGTGACTCTGGCGAGCTGCTTGGCAGATGCGCTGAAGCGGCTTCTCAATTCCTTGATCATATTCTTTTTCAGAAAGTCATCCAGTTCATTTACGTTTGATACACCGAACTTCTTATCCAGAAGTTCAGCCATCGCGGCCTGTAGCATTTCATCGCTGAACGAAATGTTTTCACCGAGAGGTTTCTTTCCAGCATGCGACACACTGAGGAAAAATTCAAAGGACCTGCTGCTGCGGAAAATTCTTTCCACTTCATCAATATCTACATACGATTCAGGGATCACATAATTATCTGAATTGATCTTCCAATTATCTGGAAGATACTCTTTTGTGTGAAGGATCCGCCGTTTCTCCCTGACGCTCAATTCTCCCAAGCGAGCATCTCCTGCCGTACCTTGAATCGTATTGAAATAACATCGTGCGCTACTCCATTCATACCCTTGCGGTACACACTTCATCCCTGCCTTCACAGGATTGTTCAGAACATACGCGATCAGGCGCTTCAGACTATCACCTTGATCCGGCACATAATCCACAGATGTTTCGATCCGACGTAAAAATTTAACATCACCATACCTCAAATGCAGATATCTTGATAGCAGATTCTTATACATCCAGATAAACTCATCTGCCTTCGCTGAGGAACATTTCATAACAAAATGAACATGATTGGACATCAGGACAAAAGCCAACAGACGTACATCAACCTTGAAAACCACTATGGCAACGAGATTCATAGCCATAATGAAATCTTCACGGTCACGGAACAGTTCCCCGTCTTCCAGACCTTTTGTGTAAACATGATAATATGCCATAACTCTTTTTGCACAAAGGTCAGGAGACTTATCCGCGTAAACAAAAAGTACGCGGATAAAGTTAAAAATCCTCATTACAGACAGCTACACGGGCGATTTAGCTCTGTAAATTTGTTTAATTTTTATAAAATATTGAACAAATTTACAACTCCTGAACTGCAAAACTACTCGTCACACCGCAAAGAAGCCATGAATGATGTCAGCATGCCTCACTAACTGAGTCAGCGTGGCTATAGTGCTAAGATTATGACACTATAGCCACGCCTAATTCCCACAACACACTGAATATTAATATATTACACAAAACAGTCGTGGCTATAGCTACACAAAATGTGCACTATAGCCACGCTATTCGGTAAAGCCGATCGAAAATCCGATTATTTCTCGAATTCCTTGATGCGCTGCTCCTCACTGAGGCGGCAGACAAGAATGCGCCCCTCGCGCTCCACGACTATGCTGTCCTCGATGCCCTCAAGCACTACGCTCGAAGCATTCGGAGCATGAACGATACAGCCACGACAGCCGTACAGATGAACATTTTCACCAACTACCGCATTGCCATCCTGATCATGCGGCAGAAGAGTCCACAACGAGCCCCATGTACCCACATCGCTCCATCCGAAATCAGACGGGCATGTATAGATGTAATCGGCCTTCTCCATGACGGCATAATCGATCGAGATCTTTTCGCATGTCGGGAAAATCCGGCCGACAACCTCGGCCTCAGAAGACGTATAGAACGATGGAGTCATCTCATCCATCCGGGCAGCCAGCTCAGGAGTGTAACGCCTCAATGACTCAACGATGGTCGCAACACTCCATACGAAGATTCCGGCATTCCAGAAATAGTTACCGGCCTCGAGATACTTCCTGGCCACGTCCAGACAAGGCTTTTCACGGAACGACTCCACCTTCACGATCCCCACATCCCCTGCAGATCCAGCCTCAGCTCCGGCAGTCTCAGCAATCTCAGCCCCGGCTAAACGAGCCCCCTCAGTCTCAGCAGGTCCAGCCTCAGCAATCTCAGCCACGGCTAAACGAGCCCCCTCAGATCCATCCCCTGCAGGTCCAGCCTCAGCTCCGGAAGGTCCGGCGCCCGCTCCGCAGGCCGCAATGTAGCCATAACCGGTCTCCGGTCTGGTAGGCCTGATGCCCAAAGTCACAATCCTCTCACCCGCTGCAGCAAACTCCAGAGCCTGCGCAATTATGCGGCGGAACTCCTCCACATCAGTCACCAACGCATCAGCAGGAGTCACGACCACATTTGCATCCGGATGCTTCATACGGATCTTCCAACATGCATACGCTATACACGGAGCCGTATTGCGTGCGCAAGGCTCAGCAAGGATATTCTCAGCAGGAAGGTCCGGCAACTGAGCCCGCACTATATCCACATAATCAGCACTCGTCACCACCCAGAAATTCGTCATAGGACACACCGAAGCAAAACGCTCCACAGTCATCTGGATCATAGTCTTCCCATAACCAAGCACGTCCACAAACTGCTTCGGATATTCAGGCGTACTGATCGGCCAGAAACGGCTGCCGACTCCGCCCGCCATTATCACCACATGATTCTCCATCGACTACCTCCCCTTATACATCTCGTCATAATACTTCTGGTACTCACCCGAAGTCACCTGATCCATCCATTCCTGATTGTCAAGATACCAGCGCACAGTCCTCTCAATGCCCTCCTCAAACTGCAAAGACGGCCTCCATCCCAGTTCAGACGCAAGTTTGGATGAATCTATCGCATAACGTGCATCATGGCCCGGACGGTCCGTCACGAATGTGATAAGTCCTAGACTATGTCCCTCTGGATTACCGAGCGCACGATCTACCGCTGCGATCAGCACCTTGATCAGATCGATATTCCTCCACTCGTTGAACCCGCCGATATTATAAGTCTCGGCCACCCTGCCCTTATGGAAAATAAGATCGATGGCCGAAGCATGGTCCTCTACATACAGCCAGTCACGCACATTCTCTCCTCGGCCATACACCGGGAGCGGCCTACCATGACGTATATTATTGATAAACAAAGGAATAAGTTTCTCCGGAAACTGAAAAGGACCATAATTATTCGAACAATTCGTTACCACCACCGGCATCCCGTACGTATCATGATACGAACGCACGAAATGGTCCGAAGAAGCCTTCGACGCCGAGTAAGGAGAATGAGGATCATACTTTGTCTCCTCAGTGAAAAGCCCTCCGTCAAGAGGCAGAGTCCCATACACCTCATCGGTCGAGATATGGTAGAACTTCTTGCCCTCATAACGCTCCGGCAGCGACTCCCAATAAACGCGCGCAGCCTGCAGCAGCGCCAGCGTTCCCATCACATTCGTACGCGCAAACGTAAACGGATCCTTGATCGAACGGTCCACATGCGACTCAGCCGCAAGATGGATCACTCCATCCACATGATAGTCCCGCATCAACGCAAGCATAGCCTCATAATCAGCCACATCCGCCTTCACGAACACATAATTGGGCATAGACTCCACGTCAGCAAGATTGGCCAGATTGCCAGCATAGGTCAGCTTATCGACATTGATTATCCTGTAATCAGGATATTTGCGCACAAACAGACGCACCACATGACTGCCGATGAACCCCGCACCTCCGGTAATGATTATGTTACGCTTGAATTCCATCTTATCAAAGCTATGAAAGACACACGTTCAAAGCCTCCTCAAAGACCTTGAAGAAATCATTGATATCCTCAGGATAGATCTTTCCCAAAGCACAAAGTCTGAAAGTATCAGTAGTGCTGATCTTACCCGGATATATCGTAAATCCACGCTCATAACAATAATCGTGGACCTTTTCAAAATCCCATCTTGGATCATCAGGATACTTTACAGACACCACAAGTCCGGACTCGATTCCGCGATCTATCGCTGTCTCCAGCCCCAATCTGTCAAGTCCCTCATGGATGGTCTCATAGACCGCACGATGACGGGCAAACTTTGCCTCCTCACCCTCCTCAAAATACTCTTTGAGAGCCTGAAGAGTGGCATAAATGGTCTGAACAGGTGGTGTGAAATGCATCTCCCCTGTCTTCTCGAAACACTCATACTGCATGTAAAGATTACAATAGTATGAACGCGTAGGATAGTCCTTCGAAGCCTTGATGAGGTCAGTCCTTCCGATGACGAACGACAATCCTGACATTGCCTGAAGTCCCTTCTGAGCCGAAGCCATACAGAAATCCACATTATCCTTGACTACATCCAGAGGAATCATACCTAGAGACGAAGTCGTATCACTGATGAAAATTGCTCCATATCTGTGTGCAATCTCACCTATTTCCCTTATAGGATTGAGAATGCCGGTACCTGTCTCATGATGACAGCAATAAACAACCGCGACATCAGGATTCTCATTCATTGCAGTCTCCACCACAGCCAGATCCGGACGTTCATACACGCTGAACTTAAGATCGATATGAGGTATATGATACATCTTACATATCTCCACAGCTCTGGTATTGTATGCACCATTGTTGACGATCAGGATCTTCTTGTCAGCGGGAACAAGAGAATTGATACAGACATCAATATTTATCGTACCAGACCCGCAGAAAAGCACGGAAGTATATTCATCCTCAGGCGCATGCACAACCTTGAGAAGATCAGACCTAAGACCCTTCATCAACTTTGCGAACTCCTTTTCGCGAGGACATATGTCAGGCACGACCTGTGCCATCTTTACAGAATCCGTAGTCGTTGCCGGACCAGGATTAAGCAACACATTTCTCTTGATATTGACCATATTACAGATATTTCAATATATGTTCTTCAGCATAAGCCAGATCATCCACGTCGTCGATCTCATACCATTTGAGTCCCTCGACATTCAGCACATAGACCTTGATCAGTTCCTGTGACATGGTCAACAGCTGGTACTCATATCCCAGCTTAGGCTTATCTTCTACCTTGCGGGAATAATCCTCGCACATGACCTTATAGAAAGCATTGGAAAGCTTATGGATTCCTACGAGTTCACCCTTCGCATCCAGCTCACTCTTGACAACCGAGCACATGGTCAGGCGATGGGACTCATCATACTCCACATAATACTGATCCTGGAACTTGATGACAGGAGTGATGAGCATCACATCAGGTTCATCACACTCGAGAAGACACTCTATCGCCCTCTTCTCAAAAACAAGATCCGACTCAAGAAGAAGGAAATCATCATCCCCTATGACCTCCCGGCAATTGTAAAGAGTGTACATGCTGTTGGTCTCAGCGTATCTAGGAGAGAAAACGCATTCGATCTGAGGATATCTGAGCTTTAGCTCCTCATACTTCTCCTTACAGTATCCTGTTCCGATGATTATCCTCTCAATTCCACAGCTGATAAGAGTCCTTATGCTCCTCTCGACCATGGAGACACCTCCACATTCTACAAAACCCTTAGGTATCGTCTCCGTATATTCTCCGAAGCGCGTGCCCATGCCCGCTGCCATTATAACCGCCGTCTTTACCATAATCTATATTTCTTTGTAAGCTAAAAATCAAAATTCAAACCTATGCCAAGCACATGCTCAGCAGGCTTGCCATTGAAGGCATAATAGAGATAGTACCACTCCAGCTGCATAAAATCAGTGAAGTCGTATGTACATGCCACATAATGCCTTGTCTTCTTCCATTGTGTACCCCAAGTGAACACCTCGGCAGCAAGATATGGCGAGAACTTAGTATTCGGGATTGAGTACTGAACTTTCAGCCTCGAACGCAAGACATTGCTCTGTTCATGGATTTCAGGCGACCATGTATGGATGTAGCGTTCACGTACAGAAACCTTAAGATTACCCTGTTTCAACGTACCCTGAAGGTCAAACACAGCACGATGAGTGATGAATCCAGGCTCCTGCATGAAATCATATGCCACATCAGCCTTCAGCCAGTCAGTAATCTTCCATCCGACCATGGTCCTCAAGTACCAGCACTCCAGACGCTGATACTGATAATTGTCATGCTCGAAATACACTGTTGCGAAGAGAGGAGCCTTCTTGAAATTATATGTAGCCTCAATGAACTCCCATCCACCAAAGGTATTATCCTCCTCCTTTTCCTGAGCAGACAGAACCTGAAACGAGGACAAGACCAAAATCGTTATGAGCAGAAGTCTACGCATGATTGTCTACCTTGCCATGAAATACTTTCTTCTCTGCAGGAAGAATATGAAGCCAATGAATATCCACACAGCAAGCATGATGTAGGACTCCATACAGAAATTCACGCCCACAAGTCCAGGGATCGGAATCAGCTGAAGGACAATGAAGAATGCCGAGAACACAGCTCCCAGCAAAGAGAATATCTTCAGTTTGAATGAACCGTCGTTATATTTCTTCATAGTCACATATGCAGCCATGCTCGTAGAAAGGAATCCGATAGATGCACCAATGGCACTCATATCCACAAACCAACCCAAAGCCTCACGGCCGAGAATCGGACCTGAGAGAGAGATCAGAATACAGAATATCATCGCATTCCTAGGAGTGCCATACCTATTGTCGATCTTTCCGAATACTGCTGGCAGATAACCGTCACGGCTCATTGAATACATAAGACGGCTCGATGCAAGATAGAATCCCATGATTCCTGACAGGACGGCACAAGACACCGCCATTCCTATCAGCACCTTACCGAAAACTCCCAGCATCTCTTCCGCAGCAACAAGCAACACCCATTCTCCTGCCATCACACGTTCTGGCCAGTTCTTTACAGCAGCGGCAGCAACTGTATTGTTGGCAATATAAACGAATGCACCGAAGAATATCGCTACAATCATTATCTTCATGACCTTACGGAACGAAAAATTGAACTCTTCCGCGGCCTGAGGAATGGTATCGAATCCGACAAATGCCCATGGAGCAATAGCGAATGTAGCAAGAATAGCGGAAAGGATTCCCTGACGTCCTACATGTGCAAACTCGTTTGCACTCTCAACTGTAGCTCCTGCGTTAATGGCATCAGCCTTGTCAAAACCCCAGAGAGGCTGCATATTCGCAAAAGAGACCTTATCACTGATGAATGCAGAAATAGTAAGTGTGACTATTGAAAGAATCAATCCAACCGACAGCACGGTCTGCACGATTCCAGCCTTCTTTACGCCCCATATATTCAGCAATCCGAACAAGATCAGTATTCCCATGGCCAGCAGCATCTCCCCAGTCCAGATATCAAACCCAGCAATATCGTAATGGAACCCCCATTGCAATATATCAGCGGACCCGTCCAAGCCATCTACAATCAGCCCTATCGCCGTCGAGTTCATCGGAACATTCGTTAGATATGCGGCAACCAGGAACCAGCCGCATATATATGCAGGCACTTTGCCGAAACAATTCTTCGTAAACGTGAATTCGCCTCCGGCCTTAGGATACTTAGGGACCATATACGCATAGGTGCATGCGATGATGATCATTACAAGAGCACCGAGAATCATTGCGATTGCGGTACCTTCCACACCGGAATTAGGCAAGAATTTCTTACCAGGATTGATAAAGGATCCCCATCCGATTATACATCCGAACGCCAACGCCCACACATGGGCTGGAGACAAGTTTTTTCTAAGTGTGTTTTTAGGTTCTGTCGACATTGTCAAACTATTGATTTAGAAATTCCATTAACATCATTTTGTTCTGGACAGGAGTGGTAGTGGGACGTCCCAGGTCCTTCCTGTTGCCCTTCTTCACCTTGACTTCAAGGAACACCGGTCCTTCTACAGTTCCGAGTCTCGAAAGGACTTCTGCAAGAGCCTCCAGGCAATCTACGCTCTCCACATGATTGTACCCGACAGCCTTTGCAACCGCCGGCAGGTCTATCCTCAGGCCCACCGTAGGCTGACCTCCGACAGAATCATGAGCTCCGTTATTAAATACCACATGGATATAATTCCTCGGAGCCTTGCTCGCCACAATAGCCATGGAACCCATATGCATTATGCTGGCCCCGTCACCATCAAAGCACCATACCCTGCGTCCGGGCTTTTCCATTGCTATTCCTAGAGCTATCTGAGACGCATGGCCCATGGCACCTACCGTAAGGAAATCCTTCTCATGACCCGCATTTGCACTCTCACGATATTCGAACAGTTCACGGCTGATCATACCTGTAGTACCGACAATCACATCCTTCTCTCCAGCAGAAGCGGCAACCTGACGGATGGCCTCCTCCCTGGACATGCAAAGGTCGCTCTGTCCGACATTCTGCAAAGCATATTGCTCGAATGTATCCTTCTCGATAATAAGAGCATACACCTCATTTGTCTGCTGCATCGAAGCTACCGCCTTCTCGATCTGCGCCGCAGCCTTGTCCTCATCCTTGCTGAGCACATCATAGTTGATGCCCATCGTATTGAGCAGTCCGGTAGTGATCTTGCCCTGCTTGACATGCTGAGGCTCATCATGGACTCCCGGACGTCCTCTCCAACCGATGAGAAGGAGGACAGGGATATTATAAACCTCCTTGTCAGTCAGTGAGGCCAACGGATTGATGATGTTTCCCTCGCCGGAGTTCTGCATATAGACACATCCGATCTTTCCGGTAGCAAGATGGTATCCCGCAGCAAGTCCTACGGCACCACCTTCATTAGCGGCAATTATATTATGATGCGCATCCATATTGTCGGATATGTATGCGCATATGTTTTTCAAAAGACTGTCAGGGACACCGGCATAAAAATCTATTCCCAATGACCCGAGCTTATCAATAAAGAATTTTGGAGAAATCATAGGTTCATCAGTTTTTCGTTCCCGGTATAAGGTTGAGGATCTGCTTGATAGGCATGCAATACTGGGATGCAGCCTCAAGACTCCTGCTGTTCACCAGGATTGACTCAGCACACTTCACCATTGCAGGATATGCTGAGCGAAGCATATGGTTTGCATATATCACCACATTGATTCCCCACTCTGCAAGCTCTTCCTCGGTAAACTGATTGTAGGTAGTCGGAACGGCAACTATAGGTGTATGCTGGTCCTTCTCCCTGAACCTGAGGCAGAACTCCTTGATATCATCCCCGCTCTTGTTCTTGGAATGGATCATGATACCGTCCGTGCCGGCCTCAACGTATGCATGACATCTTTCCAGGGCATCGTCCACTGACTTTCCTGCAATAAGCGACTCGCAACGTGAAATGACCATGAAGTCACGTGTAACCTGTGCATCCTTGCCTGCACGTATCTTGGCGCAGAATCCCTCGATCGTATCCTGAGTCTGCACTGCATCAGTTCCAAAAAGAGAATTCTGTTTGAGTCCGACCTTATCTTCGATGATCACAGCAGATATGCCAAGACGCTCAAGAGTACGGACTGTAAATCCGAAATGCTCCACCTTTCCACCTGTGTCACCGTCAAAGATGACAGGTTTCGTAGTCACCTCGAGGGTATCATTAAGGTCGTGCAGACGGGTAGTGAGGTCAACGGCCTCAATGTCCGGCTTTCCCTTCGACGTCGAATCTGTAAGAGATGATGACCACATTCCGTCAAACTCCCTGTGCTGTCCGTTCACCTCCACTGACGTATGCTCTACGATCAGGCCTGTGAGGCCGTTATGAGACTCCAGGATACGCACGATAGGCTTTGCAGAAATAAGCCTCCTCAATGAGGCAAGCCTTGCCTGAGGAGTTGTACCGAGAGCAGCGATCTCCTTAGCCAGCCCGGCAGAGGTAATTCCCTGAGTATAAGGAATCTCAATAACTTCTCCACCTATCTCCTCCATCACTTTGTAGACCTCGTCACGTATATACTTGTCCGGCCCCTGAACCCAGTCATCGCCATGGATGATATAATCAGGCTTATATTTGAGAAGATTCGGAACATAGCTCCACTCATCCTGCGGAACGATCTCACTCACCCCCTTGATATTGGAAAGCACATCCTTTCTCTGCTCATAATTAAGATATGGAAGACGCTTGTGAGTAGCTATCGCCTTGTCTGTATAAAGACCGATCATGACCTCGCCATACTTGGCTCCCTCATTGATGATATTGGTAAGTCCCGGATGCATGATGTCTGCAATCATTCCCAGATAAACCTTCTTCATATTACATCGTATTATCAGTTATTTACTTAAATCTTACAAAAGTACATAAAAAATATGATATATCATTGAAAAGTCACCCATTTGCATTTTTTTCGTAGATTTGCATGTCAAAACACTTATAAGATGAAACGACTTGAAGGAAACGTCACCATCATCACAGGTGGCGGCAAAGGAATAGGCTTCGGCCTTGCACAGGCCTTCGCACAGGAAGGCTCAAACCTTGTGATCACCGGCAGGACCAAGTCCAGACTGCTGGATGCGAAGAAACGGCTCGAAGAAGAATATGGCATCGAAGTGCTACCGATCGTAGCTGACGGAGCAGATGAGGCTGCCATAAAGAATGTCGTAGCAAAGACCGTAGAGAAATTCGGCAAGATCAACACCCTGGTCAACAACGCCCAGGTTTCCAAATCCGGCCTTCCGCTCGTCGAGCACACCAAAGAAGACTTCGACCTGGCGATCTACTCCGGTCTCTATGCAGCATTCTTCTATATGCGCGAATGCTTCCCATACCTCAAAGCCGTCAAAGGCTCAGTCATCAACTTCGCCTCAGGCGCCGGCCTCTTCGGCAAGCTCGGGCAGTCGTCATACGCAGCAGCCAAGGAAGGCATCAGAGGCCTGTCCAGAGTAGCAGCGGCAGAATGGGGCCCGGACGGAGTCAGGGTCAACGTCATATGCCCTCTGGCAATGACCGAGAGCCTCCAGCAATGGAAGGAGCATTACCCTGACCTCTACGAAAAGACCATCCAGGGCATCCCTCTCGGCCACTTCGCCGACCCTAAGAACGACATCGGCCGCGTCTGCGTCTTCCTCGCCAGCTCCGATGCCGAATACGTCACCGGCGAAACCATCACCCTCCAGGGCGGCAGCGGCCTGAGGCCGTAAATCAAAATGCCCGAAGGTCTTGTCAATCGACCTTCGGGCACGTGTTAATATCTACCCAAACAACTTCTTGGCTTCCTCGTAGCTGTCGAGGCTGCCGATGTCGAAGCGGCCGGCAGACATCGGCCAGGCATGCATGACAGTATTGTCAACCATGTAATGGGCCAGATTACCAGGGGCATCCTTGCCGCAGCCGTTCTCCACGCTGTGACGCACCAGATCCAGGTCCTTCTTGAGATAAATATAGAACGGCGGTACAGCCCATGTCGACTTAGGCACCACTGGCTTCTCCTCCATATTCAGGACGCGGTTGTTCTCATCCAGCACGACGACGCCCGTGCGCTGCAGCCTCTCGATGCTCGGCTGCTCATGGCACATGATGCATGAGGAATCCTTCTGACGTGCGAAATCCACGAACTCCTGAAAACTGAACATAAGGATATTATCCGCTGCAACCACCAGCAGGTCATCGTCCAGTCCCAACTTGTCCATAGCAAAAAGCAGATCACAGACAGCACCCAGACGAGTCTCATTTGTCGATGTGCCATCATCTACGATCGTCACAGGCTTCACGTAATTCTGTTTCGAAGCCCACTCCTCGAAAATCGGAGCAAAACGATGGTTGGTAATGATGATATGCTCATCAATCGCATCGATACGGTCAATATCATCCATCATTCTGCCGAGAATGGTAGACTCCCCTATCTGCAGAAGCGGCTTTGGAAAATTCCTGGTCAGCTCGCCAAGTCTGGTAGCATATCCAGCAGCAATAACTATATTCTTCATCATCAAACATATAGCTCCCTCACTACGTTCGGGATCGCATTAAACAAACCTGGCTCCATCATCCGTCTTGCAGAAATGAATCTCGAATGTCTCGGTATATTCCGGAAACATACGCAGATACTCGCTTGTGATCTGCTCACGGATCTGCTCCTTCTTCGAAGGATCCACAAGCGCGATGCAGGCTCCTTTGAAGCCTGCGCCGCTGAAGCGGCCGCCATAGATACCGTCGCACTGACGCATGATATTATATATCGCAATCAGTTCCTCGCTTCCGCACTCATAATTCTTGATCGAACTCTGGCAGCTCTCATAACTCAACGCACCGAAGAGTTCCAGATTACCGGTCTCCCATGCAGTCACTCCTTTGCGAACGCGCTTATACTCACTGTAGAAATGCTCCGCACGACGAGCAAAACGAGGCGGCATCTTATCCTTTGTCAGTTCGAATGTCTCCTTAGGGATATCACGCAGGAATGTCTTGTCAAGAGTCTTAAGAGGCATTCCGGTGTATGCCATCATGTTCCACGCTGCAGTCTTGCACTCTGCCACGCGAAGATTATAATCGCTGCTCACAAGGCTGCGTGTAAGTCCAGAGAAGATGATGGCGATCTCGAACTCCGGCATACGAGGATTCTTCTTAATCACGCGATACTGCTCAGTATCAGTATCAAGGAAAAGAAGCGAATCCTTCTCTCCCAGAACGATGCAGGCCTGGTCGAGGATACCGTTGGTCAGACCGATATACTCACGTTCCGCCTGACTGGCGATCCTGATCACCTCCATCTTCGAAAGCGTGATGTCGTTTGCCTTGGCAAGAGCCATCACATATGCAGTCAGCACTGCAGCACTGCTGGAAAGCCCGCCCACAGGAAGACTGCCCTTGATCACTCCCTCGATGCCCCTGCTCAACTCAAAGCGCTGCTTCAACGCATATTTGGCACCACGTGCATAATCGCCCCAGTTTCCCTCCTTCATCTGCACGGGCTTCCTCACATCGAACAAAATCTCGCCCTCAAAAGTAAGACTCTTCAATGACACAGATCCGTCCTCAGTAGGATTGAACCACAGGTCAACACCCTTGTCAAAAGCAAAACCGGTCACCAGACCATGCTGGTGGTCGACATGCGCACCGAGCGGGCACACACGGTATGGCGAAAATATGTGATACTTATAGCCTTCCATAATCTAGTTTATTTTAACACCGTTCTTATATCCATAATAGGCCGCATACCACTGCGCGAAAGCGCGCAGACCTTCGCGGAGCGAAGTTGACGGCTTGAAGCCGAAGTCGCGCTCAAGCGCCGACGTATCGGCAAATGTCACCGGCACATCGCCCGGCTGCATAGGCACCAGCTCCTTATGCGCCTCAAAATCATAATCCGCAGGAAGTACACCAGCGTCCACAAGCTCCTGCTGAAGTATATCTACAAACTCAAGAAGATTCTCCGGCGAACTGTTGCCGATGTTGTAGACAGCATAAGGAGGCAATGGAAGCCCATCCTCACCCATCTGGCGCTCCGGCGCCTTCTGTATCACGCGGAATACTCCCTCCACGATATCATCAACATAGGTAAAGTCCCTCTTGCAGTTGCCGTAATTGAAGATCTGGATCTTGTCTCCCTTCACAAGCTTGTTCGTAAACCCGAAATAAGCCATATCAGGACGTCCTGCCGGACCATACACAGTAAAGAAACGGAGACCGGTAGAAGGAATGTTGTAAAGTTTGCTGTAGGCATGAGCCATCAGTTCGTTGCTCTTCTTAGTAGCAGCGTAAAGCGAAACAGGATTGTCCACCTTGTCATCAGTCGAGTATGGGACCTTCTTGTTGGAACCGTACACAGACGAAGACGACGCATAAACCAGATGCTGCACGCCACCCTCATACTGCTCATACGAATGACGGCAAGCCTCGAGTATATTGTAGAATCCGATCAGATTGGCTTCTATATATGCATCAGGGTTGGTGATGCTGTAGCGTACGCCCGCCTGTGCGGCAAGATTCACCACGATCTCCGGCTTGAACGATGCAAAGGAATCATCGATCAGCTTGCGGTCAGCTATATTGCCTTTCACAAAAGTGAAACCCTCAAAGCGCTCAAGCTCCGACAAACGCTCCACCTTCAGGGCTGGGTCGTAATAATCATTCATATTATCGATGCCCAGAACCTGCGCATCGCTGACCCTGGCGAAAATCGCCTTCACAAGATTGCTGCCGATAAACCCCGCAGCACCGGTGACAAGTATCCTCATATCTTAGTCTCTTTTGAATACATCCCTGGTATATACCTTATCTGCTACATCGTCAAGAACAGCATCATAACGGTTTGCAACAATAGCATCGCACATAGTCTTGAACTTCTCTATATCATTCACCACAAGACTGCCGAAGAAAGTAGAGCCATCCTCAAGCGTAGGCTCATACACCACCACAGAGGCTCCCTTGGCCTTGATACGCTTCATCACACCCTGGATCGAACTCTGACGGAAATTGTCAGAATTCGACTTCATTGTAAGACGGTACACACCGACCACACACTTGCGTTCCTTCTCAACATCATAAGAAGCATTCGCCTCATAATATCCGGCCATCTCGAGCACCTGATCGGCAATGAAATCCTTCCTGGTCCTGTTACTCTCCACGATCGCACGCATCAGATCCTGCGGCACATCCTGATAATTGGCAAGGAGTTGCTTCGTATCTTTCGGCAGACAGTATCCACCATATCCGAACGAAGGGTTGTTATAATGATCGCCAATACGTGGGTCCAGACACACGCCATTGATAATAGCCTGAGTATCAAGACCCTTCACTTCAGCATATGTATCAAGTTCGTTGAAATATGAAACGCGTAGAGCAAGATAGGTATTAGCAAAAAGCTTGACAGCCTCAGCTTCCTTCAGACCCATGAACAACGTCGGAATCTCCTCCTTCAATGCCCCTTCCTTAAGAAGCGAAGCAAATGTACGTGCAGCCTCTGCGAGCCTGTCAAAGTCAGCGATCATCGCAATCGCGCGATTCTCATCATCGAAATTATCGATGAACTTCGGCACACCCACAATGATGCGTGACGGATACAGATTGTCATACAAGGCCTTTGACTCGCGAAGGAACTCAGGAGAGAAAAGCAGATTGAACTTCTTTCCGCGAAGACGCTCATCATAAGCGAAACGGAGAGCATACTTGACATACAAAGACCGGCAATATCCCACAGGAATGGTAGACTTTATCACCATCACCGCATCAGGGTTCACAGCCAGGACCTTATCTATCACAGTCTCGACAGCAGAAGTATCAAAGAAATTCTTCTTCGGATCATAATTGGTCGGCGCTGCAATCACCACGAACTCAGCATCGGCATATGCCGCCTCAGCATCCAGAGTAGCAGTCAGGTCCAATTCCTTTTCAGCGAAATACTTCTCGATATACTCATCCTGGATGGGCGATTTCCTGGCATTGATCATATCCACCTTCGCCGGCACGATATCAACCGCCATCACACTATGCTTCTGCGACAAAAGCGTCGCCATTGACAAACCGACATATCCGGTTCCCGCTACTGCAATCTTCATGATAATACTCTTTAAAAAACTAAATCATACAAAGTTAGCACTTTTCCCCAAGATAACAATAGCAAGAACCATGACGCAAACGGGTATACATAGCCAGTTTTGCATGTGGCCGGTAAACTGCTGAGCTGCAACAGGTTGCCGACTGCACGTGCTCCCTTCTGGCGGCACGTGTACATAGCTATATAGCTGACGCACAACGAATTGCACGCCACTCTCTTTTCCATGATCACCCAACGTGCTGACCATCAGCGATTTGGCCAGTAACACGGTGGGTCGATTTGCCCCACCGTGTTGGTAGTCATCTTACTATGAGTCAATGGCTTACATGTCCATTGACTTTCACATATTTTCGGGGCTGATATTGCCCTAGTGTGCCCGGTAGTCTTTTCCGGCTACCACCGAGCACGGCAACACGGCATAGAAGCACTAAAAGGCACATAGGTGTGCTCGGTAGTAGACAGTTTTGACGACCGAGCACGGTTGCGCGTCAATGAAATGCTCCCTTGGGAGGCTGGGAGGATATTAACAAGCACGGTGACCGCTTCTCCTTTAACGACGACCAGCGCATGCTGGGCATCTGCAGCGTGGGTCAGAGCGATTCTTTACAAATCTGGAGTGTAAGATGAAGACCGGAGGCACGACACTGGCCATACTTATAATCGCTATAGTTACTGCATCACTATACCTATTCCTTAAATTCAAAAACCTTATTAAACTTTAACACGCTATGAAATACATCCCATCAATCGCTTTCGAGGAGATGTCCGGCAGCGCCAAGGGCGTTACCGCAGCAAAGGTCAAGGGCCGCAAGTTCATCAGAAACCGCGGCTACGGCGGAAGAGTCGGCACTGCCTACCAGGCAAAGAACCAGGGTGTCATGAAGATGATCACAACTTCGTGGAAGTCCCTCACCAACGAACAGATACTTGCATGGAACAAGCTAGCCCTCAGTCAGGACGCCAAGTCCGTTCTCGGAACAAAGGGCAAGATCTCAGGTCATAACCTTTTCCAGCGCCTAACTTCTGGGTAGTCAAGCTCGGTGGAGCCATCATGACGACTCCTCCAACCCTCACCGGAGTCGAGACTCCTTCCGAGGCAACAATCGTATGCACAGGCGACGCGTGAGCCTACATCTGACGAGATCGACATCAAGGCAGTAATCTTCTGCAACATAACACCGGCCCGGGGTCCGGTCTCAAACCCCGATTCGTTCCAATCTAAAAACCAGAACCCTCCGTCGCCAAAGAAACGCCGGAGGGTTCATTCATTTATCTTAGAACATCAGTTGTTCTGGAACTCTTCGTAAAGTGCCACTGGCCCGAGATGCCAGGCCTTTGTCGACTCTTTCTCCAATCGTGCATACACTTCCGAAGAATACAGCATCTTCATAGCCTCTGTACCCTTCCCAGTTAGGGGAAGGGTACAGCAAAGCAGCTGATCGAATCTATCAATGAAATTAACATGGCATTAAAATCAGGAGAAAGGGACCGGATACAAAGCTACTCCCTAAAATTAATTGGCATATTACTCTTTAACTCTATCAAGTCTGAAAAAGCAATCCAAGCCACTCAGGAGGCTGGAAAAATAGCTATTAATCAGGCCATCAAAAACTTTATTCCAAGGATTTTTGGCCTTCGACATCAGCGACCGACTTGAATATCAGGCAGAAAATTTGTATATTTGCCAGAGTTAAAACGATTTGAGATGCCAAAGATTTACGAATACTTCGGATTTATATTCTTTTTCTACTCCAATGAACACGAGCCAATACACGTGCACGTGATTAAAGGAGGATATCAGACTGTATTCGAACTAATCCTGATGGACGGAGAGCTTCAAGAAATCCGTACAAGGACGGAAGCTGGATACCTGCCACTTAACGAAAAGGAATCAGCAACAGCCGAAGACTTCATCAGGGCATATTACAAGAACATCGTTGAAAAGTGGATGAACTTCTTTGTACTTAAGAAGAGAGTTCGCTGCACACAAATAACTAAAAAAGTAAAATAGCAATGGAAACCACAAGACTTTACATCGTACGAGCTGAATATGCTGGAGACGTGAGCCTTAACATCTTCTTCAGCGACGGCACGTCCCAAACTGTGGATTTCAAGCCATTCATCCTTGCACATCCACACCCGCAGTACAACCGCTACATCGAGCCAAAGAACTTCAAAAAGTTCACCATCGAACACGGCAACGTAGTCTGGGGCAAGAACTGGGACATGATCTTCCCTATCGAGCAACTCTATCGAGGCATTGTTGCATAGGACACACAATATATAAGGCTAGCACTTATGAAAAGATGCTAGCCTTATATGTATAAAGATTATTTCAATGCTATATTCTATTTAATCCTTCTTACTCTTCCCTCCCCACCGTGGCCAGAAGAGATATAAGCAGAACTGTAACAACTCGCACAACCAACCCCGCGGAACTACATCGACAAAATATCCTCCACCCCGATCGGCTCATACGCCCCGTCCTTCATCTCCAGGATCACCGTGCCGCTCTCAAGAGCCCTCAACGTATGCCACTGGTCTGCCGGGATGTTCAGCGCATAGGCCATAGGAACGTCATTGCGAGGAGCGCAGCGACGTGGCAATCTCCCAACACAAAAGATTCAACCAACACTCCAGCATCATCATAATACTCCTCAACCTCGGCGACTCCTTCGCCTGAGCAGTCAACTTATCAAGCAATAAATTATCAATCTTCATAAACCGAAGCTATTGCTATTTCAAAGAAAAACCATACCTTTGCAGTGAGATTTTAGACACAGCAAGGATGGGGTAATTCGTTCAGTGCAAAGCCCTCGCCCCGAGCCCCACCATCAGGTAAACATCCCCTGTGCTTTCTTGAGGCAAATCATAGGGATGCCGCAAGGCATCCTTTTATATTTCTAAGGCTGTAATACAGTACTGTACCTTTTCATGGGTCCTTCGTCTGACCCCAACGGTCATCTTAACCACACCAATCCCCACACAATCATACTTCATGATTATCATCTTCTCGAATGGCTTCTGATTTCCATTATCCTTACTCTTAACAGTGGATACAGTTCGAGCATTAGTCAATATAGCATCCAATTGCAAAACTGCTAAAGTTGAAAAATAACTCCTTGACGCATGGGTACACGTTTCAGTAATAGACACGTAGCGGATATTAATATACTCTTTCAACGACAGATTAAATTTCCTCAATGACAGATTGCGCAACTTCCAATCATGATAGAATTTTGATATAATCTTACGTCTTGCTTCAATATCCTCTGCAGAATCCCCCATCGGCACATCCTCCGGTCGAATATCAGCAGTCAGATCCAAAGACTCCTTATGAAACTCCGGAACCGGTAATTCATAAACCTCTGGCTCCTCCACATACCCCACTAACAAAGCCAACGGCACCCCCAGAACTTCTGCTGCACGTGCTATAATCTCAAGATTATTCGTCTTAAAGAGCACATTCACATTCTGACGCTGAATCCCCATTCTGCGGGCAAACTCCGCCTTCGTCACACCAAGCTTACCAAGAAGCTCAATCCCCTTTTCTTCAAAATAAATTCCTTTCATGAAGCAAAGGTAATGTAATATTTATATATTACAAAATGTCCTCCTCCCCGATCGGCTCATACGCCCCGTCCTTGAATTCCACGATCACGGTGCCGCTCTCCAGACACTCCAGTCTGTGCCACTGGCCCTTATCAACACTCATGGCAGGAATGGATCCTCCAGCCTCAAGCAACACCTTCTCAGTCACATTACCCTCCGCATCATACAACCACTGCACCGCCCTGCCACGCAGGATCGCCACAGTCTCCGAAGTCGTCCGATGGCGATGGATCGGCAGCATCGTCCCCGGCTCCAGCGCATTCAACATCCTCTGCGATGTATCCGCCGCCGAATTCCTCAGATCCAGGTTCATCCTCAACCTCGGCGACTCCTTCGCCTGAGCGGTCAACTTATCAAGCAATATATTATCAATCTCCATCGGAGGCTGGGAGGGAACAGACCAGCACGGTGAGCAGACGAAAGTAGCTGACCGTGACCGCTTACCCTTTAACGATGACCAGCGCATGCTGGGCATCTGCAGCGTGGGTCAGAGCGATTCTTTACAAATCTGGAGTGGAAGCGAAGCGTAAGCGGGAAGATTTGTAAAGAGTCGCTCCGTGCGTGGCAATTAGAGCGGCAGTCAGCTGGCGCAGAGTGCCAGAAGGCTTAACCGCTTTATATCACAATCATCAGAGAAACTATATTGGC
>SUYQ01000003.1 GCA_015060325.1 Bacteroidales bacterium
GTCTTGAAATAACATTCTCCGTCAATATGGAAGAATGTGATGTTTCCGACGGAGGCATAGCAATCAGAAAAGAGGAGGCTTGGTTTGTATTTCGGCATAGTCGTAAGTTTAGGAGATGCAAAGTTCGTCAAAATTCTTTATGTTTTACATAAAGCGAAACTTTAGTTATAAAATCTTAAACCGTTATTGCACAACATATTGAATAAATCCTTATCTTTGCCTTTGGAATTGAGGGGGCTGCACAGTAGCCTTATGATCGTAAAACCCTCAATAGCCTTCAACGACTTCGCCGGCACAGCGAAGGATGTCACCGCCCGCAATGTCAAGGGTCGCAACATCCTCTCATCCCGTGCCCAGCACTCCAAGATAGTAACGCCTGCTCAGGCGGTCTCACGAAACAGACTATCCAGGATCTCCCGCACATTCCGACAGCTCTCCGATTCCCAAATTAACCGGTGGGAGATCTTGGCTGGTCATCTTAAAGGTATTTCCACATTCGGCCAGGCAGCAAGCCTCACCGCTCACAATGCATTTGTCCGCATCAACTCCAACCGAGCGATGGTCGGGATGCCACCGCTTGAAGATGCACCGATCTATAAAGCTGATGTTCCGGAGGTGATTTATGAAGACCTTTGGATTTCTCCTGATGTGATCGTATTTACAGGTCTTGAGGTTCCTTCAGAATCTTACAGGCTTGTCGTGAAGATGTCTCCAGCTCAGAGTCCAGGTACAACTAACGGCTGGAGCAAGACAGTGATCATTGCTCCGGGCATCGTTCCTGATTGGGGAGATGCAGATGTAACAAAACTCTATACCGAGACCATCGGCGTGGCTCCTGAAGCTGGAAAGAAGTATTATCTGGAATGCTGGTGGCTTGATACTGAAACAGGCTTCACAGGTGAAAGTGTATGGGTGTCTGCAATCTGTAAGACCACTTCAACAGCTTATAACACCGAGTTCGCTCCGCGTGCGAAGTTCACAGAGCAGATGATCTCCAATGAAGAGGGCTTCAACCTTGGAATGGATCTGGAGCTTTCGCGTGGTTCATCGATTATGTCAGTCGAAGCCTTGCTGAACATCAATGATGTGGCTTCTTATTTCCACGATCCGTTCAAGGAGAAGCCGGCCGGCTTCGTCGAGGGATATACGATGGTCTATTCCCGTTCATCTGAAAGACCGGACTTCAAACCTGGTTTGATTTCGGTGAGCCTTGAAGATGATTATTACAGGGGACCAAGCTACGGGTTCTCACACAGAGCTGGAGGATGGGAAGACAAGGTTGAAGTATTCGGTACAGGTGCATTCGTAAACTAAACATGAACAGTCATGATAACAGCAACAGGAAACAACTTCGGAGCTGGTGAGATAGTCCTGAAGGACTACCAGCGTGACCACATAATAATCTTTAATGGAGAAGTCTCGTTCGACCCTTCCAATGAGGCATACAGGAGCGTGGATGTCTTGGAAATCTACTTCCCGGATCTGTCTCTGAACAAGAGCTCCATCTCCGGCATCCTTATGCATGGCTCGGCATCTCCACGTCCTCGCGGTACCTGCATTAAGACCTGGATCAAGGACTGCAACACAGTATGCGTCGAGAAGGTCACCGCGTGGGATGACGAAGAGCAGATCACTCTTTGTTTTGCCTGTGCATACGTTCCTAAAGGCCAGCATCAGACTTTTGAGCCTATGGAATGGATGAAAGTCTATGAAATGAACAAGGTGGGCACGGTCAATACAGCCCAGACCTATTGGACTATGTGTGACGACTGGGCTTGGATAACATTGACATTCAACAGCCTCAAGCAGCCGGATGAAGACACTTATGTTTCTTTTGACGTGAGAGACTTCCCTGAAGACCTGGACTTTTCAGGAACGATGTTGTTCAACGAGGCTATATCTCCAAGCGTGGGAACCGAGATGGCAAAGTTCACCATCAAAGGAAAGACAGTGACCATTCTCGATAAGAATATGCATCGTTATTCAGAACAATCGTGTGGATTTGTGGTGTTCATTATCAGAGATAAGAATATTGCCGAATAATTATGCCAAAAATGTCTCACATAGAAATCACGCGTCTGCAGGGCGGTCTTGCGATTGCCAGCTTCGTCAGCGGAGTTGTCATTGCAATGGTGTGCCTGTTCTGGATCGAGCCGCTGGGAGAGATCACATACTCTGCAATCTCGATCGTGAGCGAACTCCTAGTTCTCTGCGGTGCGATCCTCGGTGTGAAGGCATCCTACGACATAAAGTTCCACAAGTTTGAAGCAGAACTGCTCAAGAAAGCAGACCGACACGAATAAAACCAACCTATGAAAAACTTCACCCTCGTTCTTTTCTCTGCCCTTTGTGTAGCCTGTGCGACCACCCGCCAGGCTGCACCATCAGAGAAGATCATCACAGAAACCCGCATCGAAACCGTCTATGAGACCGACACCGTCTATCTGGAAGTTCCTCAAATTGTCGAGAAAGTTGTGACGAAAGATACCGTATCAGTTCTCGAGAATGAATTTGCCAAGAGTGCAGCTTCCGTGTCAGATGGATTGCTGGCTCACTCGCTGGAGACAAAGCCGGTTCAGAAGCCTGTGGAAGTTCAGACAAAGATTGTCTATCGTGACAGTATAATCTTCAAGGACGTTGTCGTCTATGAAACAGTAGAAGTCGAAAAAGAACTCTCCCGATGGCAGTCCTTCAAGATGAAAACCGGCGGCATAACCCTCACGATCCTATCGCTCCTGGCACTCGCTGCCATCGGCTGGATCATCATCCGAACCCTATGAAAACGCGCGTAAAACACAATATCATTAACTTAAACCCAACAAACTATGAAGTACATTCCTTCTATCGCTTTTGAGGAGATGTCAGGCTCCGCAAAAGGAGTGACCGCAGCCAAGGTCCGCGGTCGCAAGTACATCCGTAACCGTGGCTACGGTGGCGGTGTCAGAACATCTGCACAGGCAGCTGTCAAGTCAATCTTCAAGCAGCTCTCACAGAGCTGGAAGAACCTCACCAACGCCCAGATCCTGGCGTGGAATGCCTTGGCTCAGACCCAGGCCGGAAAATCCGTTCTCGGTACCTCAGCAAAGATCTCCGGAGCCAACCTCTACTCACGTCTGAACTACTGGATCGTGTTCTGCGGTGGCGAAGCCCTCTCCAACCCTCCTGCACTCCAGGGCGTCGAAGCTCCGACCGAAGCCGTCGTAACCCTCACTCCAACGAAGTTCACATTCGAGCTCGAAGGAGAACCGGACAACGCAGCTGACCTCAAGCTCATCATAATGGCATCCGCCCCACAGTCCAACGGAGTCACCCGTGCCTACGGAAAGGCAGTCCAGATCGCCCAGCCTCTCGAAGCAGTCTGCGAAGAATACGACATCAAAGAAGACTTCGACAACAAGCACGGCGCCCCTAACGCCGCCGCCCCAAAAGTCTTCATGAAGTACTTCTTCGTGAACACCAAAACCGGCGAAAAATCCGGCGAAATGCTCACCCTGGTTACTCTCGACGAGGACGCACCAGTAGAAGGCGAGTAGTCCTTTCCTCCACAAATTATATTGACAAGCCCGCAACGTTCAACATTCCGCTGCGGGCTTTTATGCATAATAAAATCAGATGATTCAATTCAGAAATCACCGTAAAAAATCAGTAGGATATTTTGGGACTATACCGAAAAACTATACAAAAAACCTTATCTTTGTACCGGAAACCGTACGGAAATTTAACGAAATTTTTGTACCTCTCTTGTACCTCATAAAAATAAAAGAGCTCTAACTCTTTGATTTTTAATCAGTTAAGAATTAAAGCTCTTTTTGTGCGGGCGAAGGGAATCGAACCCATACGCCTCTCGGCACCAGATCCTAAGTCTGGCTTGTCTACCAATTTCAACACGCCCGCGAATCGGATTGCAAATGTACTACAATTTATCGGATTTGCAAATTAATTTCGTAAAGTCCGTCGGTCCGGCAATATGGTTACTTCCGAACCGATGGAAATATATTTGACGAAGTTTGTTATATCCTCATTTGTACAGCGTACACATCCCTCTGTGGACATTGTACCCATGGATTCAGGGAAGCAGGTGCCATGGATGCCTATGCTGTTGAAGCCGGGCACGTTCAACCTTATGAAATATGGCCCGTATGCTCCGAGGATAGTGCCATTGCCATCTCCAAAATCATGCTTCCATGAAGTGGCATCATAAATCATCTTCACCTTGAATGTGCCTTCAGGAGTCTTGCAGTCTCCAAGAGCCGTCTTGTTTCCCGGATTCTTTCCATATGCAATGGGACAAGTGTAGAGCGTATCCCCCTTTTCGGAAATGACAGTCAGCGTAAAGTCTGACTTGGAGACCACGATCCTGTTCTTCGCTTCTGTAAGAAAGGGAAGAAGGCATAATAGCAATATGATTAGAAGACGCTTCATAGAAGGCAGGCTATAAAAAAAGAGGAAAAACCTTGCGATCTTTCCTCGGTAGTAGCGGGGGGAGGACTCGAACCTCCGGCCTCCGGGTTATGAGCCCGACGAGCTACCAACTGCTCTACCCCGCGGTATTGGACTGCAAATATACGGACTATTTTTGAAACTGCAAATTTTTATTGCATAAATTTAGATTTCTCGACTCGCTTCGCTCGCTCGAAATGACAGGAGGGCAGCTAAGATCACGGCTCGTAATAAACGAAGTCGCATGATGGCCATCGCTCGAAATGACAGGAGGCTGGTCGGTTGGACAGATTTCTCCACTCGCTCCGCTCGGTCGAAATGACAGGAGGGCGCACAAGTGGACCGCTCGGTCGCAATCGGCTTGCCGCTTGAGCGCCAGCGAAAGAAATGACAGGAGGGCACTAATTCATGAAGGCCAGCATTCCTTCCACGTCGGTCTTCGCAAATGACTTCTGCTCGCCGGACGAGAGGTTCTTGAGGTTGACGATTCCCTCGGCCATCTCATTGCCACCGACTATTGAGAGGAACGGAATAGCCTTCTTGTCCGCATAGTCAAACTGCTTCTTCAGCTTGGTCTGCTCAGGATAGATCTCACATGCCACACCGGCCTCGCGGAGAGACTTCACGACAGGAATCAGATATTTCAGTTCCTCTGAACCCATGTTGGCAAAGAGGAGTTTGGTTGTAGATGTAACCTCTGAAGGGAATTTGTCAAGTCCCTTGAGTACGTCATAGATACGGTCTGCACCGAACGAGATGCCGACGCCAGACATGTTAGGAAGCCCGAAGATGCCGGTAAGGTTGTCATAACGGCCACCACCGCAGATGCTGCCGATGGCAAAGTCTTTTGCCTTCACCTCGAAGATAGCTCCTGTATAATAATTGAGGCCGCGCGCAAGCGACAGGTCTATCTCAACCTCATGACGGATGCCGGCAGCTTCTATGAACCCGAAGAGTTCCTCCAGCTCGTCTAGACCTTTAAGACCTGTTTCAGAAACGAGTCCGGAAGCAGACTTTCCGTTCATAAGGTCACGCATCACGGCAATCTTCTCGGATGTTGTACCGGAAAGCTGAAGCACCGGACGGATAACCTCGATTGCCTCTGGAGTAAGGCTCTTCTCCGCCATCTCTGCCTCAACAGCCTCCAGACCGATCTTGTCGATCTTGTCTATGGCTACAGTGATGTCAACTACCTTATCCGGGAAGCCGCAGATCTCAGCCATACCTGTGAGCACCTTGCGGTTGTTGATCTTGATGCATACGTTCACATCAAACAGAGTGAACACCCTGTCAACGATCTGCACAAGCTCAAGCTCATTAAGCTGTGAGGTCGATCCGATCACGTCAACGTCGCACTGATAGAACTCTCTGTAGCGTCCCTTCTGCGGACGGTCTGCACGCCATACCGGCTGGATCTGGAACCTCTTGAAAGGGAATGTGATGTCGTTCTGGTGCTGGACCACGAAACGCGCAAAAGGCACCGTAAGGTCATAACGGAGACCTTTCTCGCAGACTTTCAAAGACAGAGCCTTGCTGTTGTAGCCGTCTTCTGTGCCCTCGACACGGAAATCATCATAATTGATCTTCGAGAATGCATCTCCCGAATTCAGGATCCTGAAGAGGAGTTTGTCACCTTCTTCTCCGTACTTGCCGAGCAAAGTGCTCAGGTTCTCCATGGAAGGAGTCTCGATAGGAGCATATCCGTATGTCTTGAAGACAGAGCGGATGGTGTCGAATATATAGTTGCGACCTGCCATTTCTGCAGGTCCGAAATCTCTTGTACCCTTTGGAATCGATGGTTTCTGTGCCATATGAACTTAAGTTTCTGTTGTAACGCGCAAATATAAGAATAATCATTGGAAAAAACGGGTGTGACCGAATGAAATCAGCCACACCCGCAACGTTCAGTGTAAAAATATCTAGTAGTCGTATCCAGCCAGCGATACCTTGCCATCCTCCGTCACATCAACCTCAACCTCACGGCCATCATGGCGAAGGTCAAATCTATAGAAATTGCCGGCAGGAGTCTGCCAGAACTCAACATCATTATCCCTAAGCGAAGCTGTTCCATATACAGGATCGGCAGCGAGATAATCCTTGATTTCCTGCGGCACTGACGAAACCAGCATATCAGTTTCCGTCATGACCCAGTTACCTGCCTCGTCATACCAGGCCTCATGCTCGATCCTGTTCGGATGCGTCCCTGTCTCAAATGATACCTTCCAGTAGCCACCTTCACGCTCCCACTCAACATCCTTTGCCTCACTATACATAGTATTGAATTCCTTGATGACAGACTTCTGCGGTCTGCCATCCTCGTATTTGTCGCAAGAAGAAGCGAATACAATCAAAGTTGCGACAGAAATGGTCGATAAAATCCGTTTCATTGCTAAAAGTCATGGTTTATGAGACGACTAGTCGTCGATCTCGATTAGTATAAAATTAGTGTTGAACTTGAGTTCCATACCGTTCGTGAGCTTGACCTCATATGTGCGCTTCCCTACTTCATATTCGCGATAACCTGCCTTCGGATAATGCGAGGCCACATATTTACGGATGCCATCAGGGATAAGTTCTTCCAAGACACCTTCACGTGACGAAACCTTCTTTAATTCTCCCGCATAGTCAAACTCCAGTTCGGTACCATTTGAAAGTCTCACGTCATAATCAGGACGGATAAGATCGTCATCCTTGGTTGCAACAGTCACGGTCTGGTCCGTATAATATGTAGAAATGAATGACTGGGCTGCACCTGGAAGCTGATCGAATGATACCGGCTTCTCACGGCATGAAGCCATTATTGAAACTGCACATATGCCTATTGCGAATAAAACTATCTTTTTCATAATCATAAAAGTTTAGTTAATTTTTAATCTTTCAAAATTATCACATTGCAAATATCGGGAAAAAAGAGTAAAAAACAATAGTTTTATTTAGAAAATTTAAAAATTATAGAAATGTTTTACACCTATGCAAAAAATTGGCCTACGTACAAAAAAAATCAATCTGATAAATAGGCCAAAACGAAACTTTTTATACCTTTGGGGTTCAATATTGAACTGTATGGAAAAGAGACTGTTTCTGATAGACGGACATGCACTTATATTCAGGATGTACTATGCATTCCTGAGGCACCCTATGATCAATTCAAAAGGTGCCGACATGTCGATCCTTTTCGGATTCACCAAATACGTGCTGGAGCTCATAGAGAAGGAAAAACCTTCTCATCTGGCAATTGCATTCGATCCACCGGGAGGGACCTTCCGCCATGAGATATACCCCGAATACAAAGGAACTCGAGATGAGACCCCGCAGCTTGTCATCGATTCACTGGAACCGTTGTGCGAACTATGCCTCGCAATGAAGTTCCCTGTACTGATGAAGACGGGATTTGAAGCGGATGACGTGATCGGTTCCATGGCCAAGAAAGCTGAGAAGGACGGATATACAGTATATATGGTAACTCCGGACAAGGACTACGGTCAGCTGATCTCTCCTTCAATCTTCCAATATAAACCGGGAAAGGGAGGCGGAGAAAACGAGATCATCGATGTCAGCAAGGTCTGCGAGAAGTACAACATCAACAGGCCGGAGCAGGTGGTGGAGATTCTCACCATATGCGGAGACTCGTCCGACAATATCCCTGGAGTGAAGGGAGTAGGAGAAGTAGGAGCCGGCAAACTGATTTCAAAATATGGCACCGTTGAAAACATATATGCCCATCTGGACGAACTGACCCCTAAGCAGCGGGAGGCATTCGAAAACGCAAAGGGTCACATAGAGATGAGCCATACTCTAGTAACCATCAAGACCGACATTCCTCTGGAAACAGATGAGGAGGGAATGCGGGTCAGCTGCGAGTACGACCCTCAGGTTGCTGACCTTTTCGAAAAATATGAGTTCGGATCATTGAGAAAGTTTCTCGGCAACATACAGCCTGTCACAGTTCAGGAAAGCAAAAGACTTGAATGGAAAGAGGCTGCCGCAGCTGATGTCGTGAAGACAGCTATCAAGGAAGGACGCTGCTCTGTGCTTGTGGAAGGCGACGACAGCGGAATATTCACATCAATAAAAAGAGTCACCGTAGGATGCGGTGACATAGCCGCCGAGGGAACGTTGAAGGACTTCGAGAGCATCCTAGCAGATCCGTCGATAGCAAAATACGGCTACAACCTCAAATATCAAAGGAACATACTGGCTCACAACGGAATCATCCTTCAGGGAAAGCTCATGGACATAGAACTGATGCACTACCTGATCAATCCGGAAAAGAGTCATAAGATAGATATTCTTGCAAGGACATATCTGGATATCAATCTGGAAGAAGAGAATCAGGCTCCGCAGCAGGAAGTATCGCTGTCATTGTTTGACGAGGTGCCTGAGGAGGGATACAGCACCCGCCATCTGGCCGAGTCCGTCGTCACAGGAAAACTGGGTGAGAAAATCTGGAACGAGATGGGAAGCGCAGGCCTGCACGAACTGTATGATACCATGGAAGAACCGCTTCTGAAAGTCCTTTCAGACATGGAAATGGAAGGGGTGAAGATTGATCTGGCACAGCTGCGCAGATATTCTTCAGGCCTCAGCGTACAGATGAACGAGATCCAGGAAAGAATCCGTGAAATGGCCGGCGAACCGGACCTGAACATCCTGTCGCCTAAACAGATCGGAGTCCTGCTGTTCGAGAAACTGAAACTGGATCCCAAGATCAAGCCCAAAAGCGGAGTACGTTATGTCTATCCGACAGACGAAGACACTCTCAGCACCTTGATTCATAAACATCCTATAATCAGCGAGATACTGGAGTACAGAGGAATTAAGAAGCTTCTGTCTACCTACATCGCGCCATTCCCGGAATACATCTCGCCGGTAACAGGAAAGATCCACACGACATTCAACCAGGCGCTCACAGCAACCGGAAGATTGAGTTCGTCGAAGCCTAACCTTCAGAACATTCCGATACGTACCGAAAGAGGGAAGGAGATCAGAAAGGCATTCATCCCGAGCAGACCCGACGGAGTGATCGTATCTGCGGACTACTCGCAGATCGAATTGAGGATAATGGCCCATCTGAGCTGCGACACTCATCTTATCGAGGCATTCCAGAGGGGCGAGGACGTCCATGCCATCACTGCCGCAAAGATATTCGGAGTCACACCGGAAGAAGTGACACCTGACCAGAGAAGGATTGCCAAGACGGCCAACTTCGGCATCATGTACGGCATATCCTCGTTCGGTCTGTCACAGAGGCTGAAGATTGGTCGCGCGGAAGCAAAGAAGATAATCGAAGACTATTTTGCCAACTTCCCTGCCATCAAATCGTTCATCGACGACACGCTTACAGTCGCAAGAGAAAACGGATATGTCGAGACGATCTTCGGAAGAAGAAGATACCTGCCGGATATAAATGCAAAGAACGGCACAGTGAGGGCGCTTGCAGAGAGGAATGCCATCAATGCTCCTATTCAGGGCACATCAGCCGACATAATCAAGCTCGCAATGATCTCCGTTGACAAGAGGCTGAAGGAAGAGGGGCTTCAGAGCAAGATGGTCCTTCAGATCCACGACGAACTTGTCTTCGATGCCGTGGTTTCGGAAGTCGAAAGGCTGGAGGAGATCATAAGGGAGGAGATGGAAAACATAGTACATTTATCAATACCTTTAACAGTAGAATGCAACCATGGCAACAACTGGCTCGAAGCTCACTGATCTGCCTGACTCAGATCTTATAAAACTGGCTCTGGAACAGAACCAGGCCGCCTTCATCGTCCTGTACACAAGGTACAATGTCGGCGTGAAGAGCCATATCTCCAGATATGTCTCGCAGAAGGAAGACGTGGAGGATATCTGTCTTGAAAGCTTCCAGAAAGCCTTCAGCCAGATTGCTTCCTATAATCCGGAATACAAGTTCTCCACATGGCTGTACAGGATAGCACGCAACACAGCCTTCGACTATCTCAACAAACACGACCGGGAAAAGAACAACTTGCCTACCACATCCATCCACGAGGATTTTGCAGAGTTGAAGGAGCTTCCTGCAACCATGCATAACCCCGAGGAGGACATCATCAATCAGCAGGAGTATGACAAATGGCTGACAAACATCGAGAAGCTGAAGGATGACTATCGGATTGTGGCCAAAATGAATCTTATAGACAATTTCGGATATAAGGAAATAGCGGACGAACTCGGGATGCCGCTCAACACGGTAAAGACAAAGATACGTAGGGCGAAGGCGCTTCTACTTAAGATGATGAATTACTCAGACGACGCACTATAGACATGACATTCAACGAATTCAAGACAATAATCGAAGATAAGTTCCCTGAAGTGACGGAACGTCAGATGGAACAGTTCCGGCTGATGGACGGACTGTACAGGGACTGGAACTCAAAGATAAACGTGGTTTCACGCAAGGATATCGACGAACTGTACAGGCATCATGTGCTGCACTCTCTCGGCATTGCGGCATATCTCAAGACTCAGATGCCTGACGTATATGACCGCATGCGCGGAGAGGGACCGTACAGCGTTGCCGCCCCGCTGAACATCCTGGACCTCGGGACAGGAGGCGGCTTTCCGGGAATTCCGCTGGCAGTGCTGTTCCCAAATGTCAGATTCACACTCTGTGACTCCATCGGAAAGAAAATCACCGTAGCCACAGAGGTTAGCAAAGGATTGGGACTCGAAAATGTAAAGACAGTCAACGCCAGAGCTGAGTCCCTGCCCGAGACCTTCGATTACATTGTATCACGTGCCGTGACATCATTGGACAACTTCATGCCATGGGTGAAAGGGAAATACAGCGAAGGAATACTTTACCTCAAGGGAGGGGATCTGGCAGAAGAGATATCGACGGCAATGTCCAGGTTCAAGATGCGCAAAGGTTCTGTACACATCTGGCAGATAAGCAGCTGGACCGATGACCCGTTCTTCGAAACCAAGCAGGTCATCTACATCGAAAAATAATGACCGAATTGTCATTTCGAGCGAGGCCGCAGGACATTTCCAGCAAGCTACAGTGTCATTTCGAGCGAGGCCGCAGGTCATTTCAAGCATACAACATTGTCATTTCGAGCGAGGCCGCAGGCCGAGTCGAGAAATCTTTTTAAAAATATTTTGTAAATAAAATCAAAAATACTACCTTTGCACTCCCAAATTATATAGGAAAATATAAAAATATCTAGATATGAAAAGAACATTCCAACCATCACAGCGCAAGCGCCGCAACAAGCACGGTTTCCGCGAGCGCATGTCGACTCCTAACGGACGTCGCGTATTGGCAGCACGCCGCCGTCGTGGCCGCAAGAAATTGACTGTATCATCTGAGGATAGATGGTAAGAAAAAAGAACCAACCGCAAGGCTGGTTCTTTTTTCTTACTCTGCCATCAGCTTCTTGTACTTGAAGCGCTTAGGCTCTTCGTTACCAAGACGGCGTTTCTTGTTCTCCTCGTACTCCGAATAGGTTCCCTCGAAGAAGTAGACCTGAGAATCACCCTCAAACGCAAGTATGTGTGTCGCGATACGGTCCAGGAACCAACGGTCGTGTGAGATCACCACTGCACAGCCTGCAAATGACTCGAGACCTTCTTCGAGAGCACGGATCGTGTTCACATCCACGTCATTGGTAGGCTCGTCAAGAAGAAGTACGTTTCCTTCGTCCTTAAGAGTGAGGGCAAGGTGCAGACGGTTTCTCTCACCACCTGAAAGAATGCCGCAGAGTTTCTCCTGATCTGCTCCCGAGAAGTTGAAGCGTGACACATATGCACGTGCATTCACTTCCCTCTTTCCAAGTCTTACAAACTCAGAGTTCTCGGCAATCGTTTCATATACGGTCTTGTCCGGATCAATGCTCCTATGCTGCTGGTCGACATAAGCCAGCTTTACGGTCTCACCTATAGTAATCTCACCGGTATCTGGAGCATCTAGCCCCATGATCAGGCGGAAGAGTGTAGTCTTACCGGCACCGTTAGGACCGATCACACCTACAATACCTGCAGGCGGAAGTACGAAGTTCAGGTTCTCATAGAGAAGTTTGTCACCATATGCCTTGGAAACGTTCTTGAACTCGATGACCTTGTTACCGAGTCTAGGTCCGTTCGGGATATAAATCTCGAGGTTTGCCTCCTTCTCCCTTCCATCATCAGCAGCCAGCTTCTCGTATGCACCCAGACGAGCCTTTGACTTTGCATGACGGGCCTTCGGAGCCATGCGTACCCATTCGAGCTCACGCTCAAGGGCCTTGCGACGCTTGCTCTCCTGCTTCTCCTCCTGTGCAAGGCGTGTACTCTTCTGGTCTAGCCATGAAGAATAGTTACCCTTCCATGGAATACCCTCTCCCCTGTCGAGTTCCAGAATCCATCCGGCTACATTATCGAGGAAATAACGGTCGTGGGTTACGGCAATGACTGTACCCTTGTACTGCTGCAGGTGGGCCTCGAGCCACTGGATACTCTCGGTATCAAGGTGGTTGGTAGGCTCGTCAAGAAGGAGGACATCAGGCTGTCTGAGGAGCAGACGGCAGAGTGCCACACGACGGCGCTCTCCACCACTGAGAGTGCTCACCTTTGCATCTGAAGGAGGACACTGAAGCGCATCCATAGCCCTTTCAAGTTTAGAATCGATCTCCCAGCCTCCGCAGTTCTCGATCTTCTCGGTCAGTTCTCCCTGACGCTCTATGAGAGCGGCCATCTCGTCATCAGACATCGGCTCGCAGAACTTCATGTTCACTTCTTCATACTCCTTGAGGATGTCCATGACTTCCTGCACGCCTTCCTGTACGACCTCTATCACGGTCTTTTCCGGATCCATCTGAGGCTCCTGCTCAAGATATCCTACCGAATATCCCGGAGCCCATACAACCTCGCCCTGGTATCCCTTCTCAATACCGGCGATGATCTTCATCAAAGTCGACTTACCGGATCCGTTGAGACCCACGATACCGATCTTCGCTCCATAGAAGAAGGAAAGGTAGATATCCTTGAGGATCACCCTGTTGTTATGAGGCAGGATCTTGCCTACCCCATTCATCGAAAAAATAATCTTCTCGTCTGCCATATATGACTATGTTTTAATTAAATACTCTATCTGACGCAAAGATAATCTTCCGGAAAGGATTCCGCAACTTATTTTCCCTTTCGGGAGAGGCGAATCTTCTCTTTTCTGCACCAGTCGCTCGGATTCTCGCCCATGAAGAGCCGGAAAGCCATATTGTATGACACGATGCTGTTGAACCCGGACATAGGCCACAGTTCTGCCACTTTAAGATCGATATTAGAACGGAAGCACTCAACAGAATACATTATACGATGGTAATTGACAAACTGGCAGAAATTCCTTCCGGTATACTGACTGATTGCCCGGGATATATACAATTTATTGGTAAACACGACAGAAACCAGATCATTGATTGCCAGATTACTGTTCAGAAAAGGCTTGTCCCTTTCGAAATATTCCAGCACTCTTTCGTATATATCCTTGTATATATCATCCTCACGCTGCCCCATACCTGCTACCTCGACTGGAGATATTTTCATCGACTCGACAATTCTTCTTTCCTGTCGCAGCATTACGACAAATACAGAATCACATGCTATTCTAAGTCCAGACCCGACAACCGCGCCACAGAGGAGAACAGTCACACCAGACTGCACCAATGGCTCACCATATGCCGAGACCAGTGCCACAGCTGCCTCCGCCAGTATAACCACCGCATAAAAGGCATCTACTGCAAGAGTGAGCGACGACCACACGGTACCGGCGTTCATAACAGCTCTGACCTCACGCAAACGCAGCCACACTCCTGCCATAAAAAGAAATGCATATGCCAACACTAAAAACAATGCAAAATATTCCAGCCACCGGTCATCCGGCAGAATCGAAAGCGACAGCATGCATAAAAGATAATATATAGACAGCATCACCTCGATTCCTATGACACAAGACACTATCCTACGAGCTCTGGCAATACTCCACAACGATGACGACAGCACAGAAAGTGCAATGGCAACCAACATGACATCCGTAAAAAGCCTTGTTCCCAACTCATGACCACCCACGGACAGATCACAAATCACCAGAAGAGAATTTAAATACAACACCAGTGGTACCATCTTTTGCCTACGTTCTGCAAGCTCGCAGTACTTCATATTCCTAATCATCTGAAAGGTCGCAACCGAAAGCGACATCATTACAATTATCGCGGCTATAAACGTTTCCATATCGTATTCTTTTCAACTGACAAAAATATACAATGTCCCCCTCTCAACATGCGTCGAGAGGGGGACATTCGTCACATTTTTCTTTTTCTTAAAATTTTTTCTTTTTTTTTAACAAATTTAGTTCTTTGTTTTCACTTTTATGGTATCAAAGCCCTGCCCATAAACACCCATCACAGAAGAAACCGACAGGAATGCTTCCGGATCGATGCTCTTGACATACCTCAACAACAGATTGAGATCGGTCTTTCTTGTCACAACCATAATGATCTGCTTCTCCTCTTTCGAGTACCATCCCTTAGCCGGAATGACAGTCACTCCCCTCTTCATATCAAAAGCGATAGCATCTGCCATCTCCTCGACTTTTTTCGTAAATATGAATACCTGCACAGACTGTTTTGAACCGGAGATATACAAGTCAATTGCATACCCGCATACTGTCACCTGGATAAGACCATATACAACAGTCGCCAGCTTTTCAGGAAATTCCATCATGACCCTGCCGTCAGCACCATCAATATATGACGGGAACAACAGCGACGACAGGATTATAAGGATGTCGATTATCAGTATCACACGTCCTGGCGAAGCTGGTCTGAACTTGCACCATACAAGGGCAATGATATCCGTTCCACCGGTGCTTCCACCTTGGGACATTGACATACCGATTCCCACTCCGGCCATTATACCGCCAAGGATCGTACATACAATCTTGCTCTCCGATCCGGCAAAACGGTCAATGAAATCATGCGGAATGATATCCTTGGTGACCGCAAGCATGATAGAAGTCATGATGATTGCATAAATGGTCTTGAAGCCGAAACCAGTGCCCAGCAGCTTGGTACCTACAACAAGAAGGAGTATATTCAACAGGAAATAGGTCACCGGTATAGGCAGTCCGAAAGCATATTCAAGGATAGCTGCAAAACCTGTGACACCGCCTCCGATCATATTGTTAGGGCCGAGGAACACAGCCCAACCCAAGGCATATGCAGTCACGCCTACCGTGATCAACAGATATTCCTTGATCAAAGTGAAGTGCGATCTCTGTAAAATTCCATCTTTTGCCATTACTCAATCCCTCCTGACTTATCTTTTTTATTTTTCTTATATCCGCTCTTCACCTCCTCAAATCCCTCGCCATAAACACTCATTGCAGTGGACACGGACACAAATGCCTTAGGATCTATTGATTTGATTTCTCTAAGAACTTCATTCATCTGATACTTCCTGGAAACAATGAGAAGCACTTTGCTCTCCTGTTGAGAATACCATCCTACAGACTGTAGAGCCGTCACTCCTCTCTGCACATTGCTTATCATATGGTCAGCAATCTGTTCATACTTGGACGAAAACACCAGTATCTGCACAGAGGACTTGTTGCCGAGCAGGACAAAGTCGATTCCAAATGAGAATCCCAGCATTATGACATATGCATATACTACATCTATAAGTCCTTTGTCCGGCACAAACAGCATCGACGCAATGATGAAGATGTCCGTATAGAGGTAAACTCTTCCTGGAGATACAGGCCAATACTTGTTGATGATCATCGCTATGATATCCGTACCGCCCGAACTGCCACCTCTGAGAAGCACCAGACCAAGACCTACAGATTCCAGAGCGGCTCCCAGCAGAGCGCCCAGCAACTTGTCATTGGCAAAATCGTGACATTCCAGTTCCGGAAACAACGGGAGCACATTGAACAGGACAGAGGTCAGGACTATGACATATATCGTCTTGATACCAAATGCCCTCCCAAGGGAAAGGAATCCGATGACAAGAAGTCCGATATTCATTATCCAGTACGGCAATCCCATCGGAATTACTCCGCCTGAAGCATACTCGATGATCGTACACAATCCTGTAAGTCCGCCGCTGGTGAGTCCTGTAGGGATGATGATGGACGTCCATGCCATACAGAATATGACAGAACCTACCGTCATCAGGAAATAATCCCATAAAAGAGTTGTGGCCCTAGTTTTTTTCATAGGTTTATGCAGTCAATCATTTAACTACGATATTAACGATCTTTCCTGGAACGACAATCACCTTGATGATGCTGCCTCCGGCAACATACTTTGCAGTCTGATCAAGTCCACGCACATGCGCGTCCACATCCTCACGAGACATATCAAGAGGAAGTTCCACTGTGAAGCGGGTCTTTCCATTGAAAGAAACAGCATAAGTGCAGCTGTTTTCTACAGTGTATGCCTCAACATACTCCGGGAATGCCGCAAACGAAATGCTTTCCTTATGTCCCAGCGCTTCCCAGAGTTCCTCTGCGATATGAGGAGTGAAAGGAGACAGGAGGATCAGGAGCTGTTCGAGAACTTCCCTCTTGGTACACTTAAGGTCAGTCAGTTCATTCACCGCAATCATGAATGCACTCACAGCTGTGTTGAAAGAGAAGGCTTCGATGTCGGTACGGACCTTGCCGATGAGCTTGTGAAGCGCCTTGAGTTCCTCTGGAGTAGCCTTCTGGTCAGTTACCATAAAATTGTCTCTGTCGTAGAAGAGCCTCCACACTTTTCTGATAAAACGGTTCACACCGTCGATACCCTTGGTATCCCATGGCTTCGACTGCTCGAGAGGGCCGAGGAACATCTCATAAAGTCTCAGTGTATCAGCACCGTATGTATCACAGATCATGTCCGGATTCACTACATTGAACATTGACTTCGACATCTTCTCGACTGCCCATCCGCAAATGTACTCTCCGTTTTCAAGAATAAACTCTGCCGTAGCGAACTCCGGCATCCATGCCTTGAAAGCATCCATGTCAAGACGGTCGTTGTGGACGATATTGACGTCAACATGGATCTCTGTCGTCTGATACTGATCCTTAAGACCGGCAGAAACGAAAGTATTGGTATTGATGATACGATATACGAAATTCGAACGTCCCTGGATCATTCCCTGATTGATCAGCTTCTTGAAAGGCTCCTTCTCGCATACATATCCGAGGTCATACAGGAACTTGTTCCAGAAACGAGAGTAGATAAGGTGTCCTGTAGCATGTTCTGTACCACCGATGTACAGGTCCACATTCCTCCAGTACTCGTCTGCCTCACGTCCCACAAGGGCTTCATCATTGTGAGGATCCATATAGCGCAGATAGTAGGCGCTGCTGCCGGCAAAGCCAGGCATTGTGCTCATCTCGATAGGATAGCCTTCATAAGTCCAGTCCTTGGCTCTTCCAAGAGGCGGCTCACCTGACTCGGTAGGAAGATACTTGTCGACCTCAGGAAGCTGGAGCGGCAGATTCTCGAAAGGCATAGGAGTAGCGACGCCGTCCTTGAAGTACATAGGGAAAGGTTCTCCCCAATATCTCTGACGAGAGAAGATGGCGTCACGAAGACGGTAGTTGACCTTTCTGTGACCTATGCCGTGTTTCTCGACATAATCGATTGCAGCCGGAATTGCCTTCTTTACTGTCATTCCGTTGAGAAAACCGGAATTGCACATGATTCCCTCCTTGGCGTCGAAGCTTGACTCGCTCACGTCACAGCCTTCGATAAGTGGAATTATCGGAAGATTGAAAGTCCTGGCAAATGCATAATCACGGCTGTCATGCGCTGGCACCGCCATGATGGCACCTGTTCCATAACCTGCGAGAACGTATTCTGAAATCCATACAGGGACCTTGTCACCTGTAAGAGGATTTGTAGCATATGAACCCGAGAACACACCTGTCACCTTTCTCGCCTCCATCATTCTCTCACGCTCTGTCTTCTTCTTTGCCATCTGGAGATACTCCTCGACAGCAGTCTTCTGCTCTGGGGTAGTAAGTTTCTCAACCCATTCACTCTCTGGGGCGAGTACCATGAACGTAACGCCAAATACTGTGTCAGCACGCGTAGTGAAGATGGTCATATCATACTCCTGCACACCGTTCGACACCTTGAAATTCATCTCTGCACCCTGGCTCTTTCCGATCCAGTTGCGCTGCATATCCTTCAAGGAATCGGTCCAGTCGAGGCTTTCAAGATCATCGAGCAGACGACCGGCATAGGCAGATACGCGAAGCTGCCACTGGGTCATCTTCTTCTGCTCCACAGGGTGGCCGCCACGAACTGAATATCCTTCCTTGACCTCATCGTTTGCAAGTACGGTTCCGAGTGCAGGGCACCAGTTCACAGCAGTTTCTCCCTGATATGCAATACGGTACTGCATCAGCACAGCAGCCTTTTCCTTATCAGAAAAGGCATTCCACTGCTCTGCAGTAAACGGCTCGACCTCACCGCATGCTGCGTCTACCGCTGCGCTTCCGCCCTGAGCGAATGCAGCCTCGAGCTCAGCAATAGGGCGTGCCTTCTGCTGAACGTTGTCATACCAGCTTCCGAACATCTCCAGGAAAGCCCATTGGGTCCACTTGTAATATTCAGGATCGCAAGTGCGGACCTCACGGGACCAGTCATAAGAAAAACCGATCCTGTCCATCTGCTCACGATAACGCGCGATGTTCTTTTCAGTAGTCAATGCAGGATGCTGACCTGTCTGTATCGCATACTGCTCTGCAGGAAGACCGAATGCATCATAACCCATAGGATGAAGCACATTAAATCCGCAAAGACGCTTGTATCTGCTATATATGTCACTTGCAATGTATCCGAGCGGATGTCCTACATGAAGACCTGCACCTGAAGGATATGGAAACATGTCCAGGACATAATACTTTGGCTTGGATGCATCCACTTCAGCCTTGAATGTATGATTGGCAGCCCAATATGCCTGCCACTTACGTTCGATCTCTTTAAAATTATATTCCATATTACGTAAAATTATTTCTTTATTCCAAAACTTGGCTTCCTGCCTTTCTTTTCCAGTCTGAATTCCACAGGGATGGTCATACTGCACCTGACTTTCTGTCCGTTCAATTTTGCAGGCTTCCACTTCGGAGATGCTGCAACCACCTTTACCGCCTCCGCATCAAGCTCCTCAGATACACCCTTTACGACCTTTACATCTGATACTTTGCCGTCCTTGTTTACCACGAACTCAACCATCACGCGCCCCTGAACGCCATCACGCACGGCTTCAGCCGGATACTTAAGATACTGATATACCCACTGTTCCAGGAATTTACGCGGATCTGTACTGTTCAGGAAAGCCGGCTTTACATCACAGTCATAATATGAAACGACCCCTTCGGCAGCAGGCTGCTTTCCCGGAAGCCGGTCCGGATGGAACAACGGTGCATCCGGGAGATTTGCCAAAGCCAGGGTAAAGTTATAGATATACTCCAGTTCCCTTTCCATCATCTCATAATCCAGGATTGACTGGGTATCCCTTTCCGTATTATGTTCTGCATACTTTCCTGTCGTAAACATGACAGAAGGTATATCCTTGGCATAAAACGCCCTATGATCTGACGGATAAGGCTCTGCGGCGATTATTTCAGGCTTGACCGGATGCAGTTCTCCTGAAAGGGTGCGTATCAACGCATTCAGATCAGCATTTGATGATGTATATGCATAGAAACCTGTATATCCCGTCCCAAGCATATCCAGATTTATCATAGCATCAATATTGTCCGCAGCTGCAAAAGACCTGTTCAGGAAATACCATGCTCCTGCATAAGTCTCCGAAGAGGCTCCGAAAGCCACGAAAAGAACAGAGCGTCGGAAAAGCACAGAGTTGGTCTTGACCATACGTGCCAGTTCCATCATCATCGCCAGACCGGAAGCGTTGCCGTTGGCTCCGTAGAAAATCTTCTCATAAGGCTGACCGTCAACTGTCATGGTCATTGTCCCCAGGTTGTCCAGTCTTGCACCTACAACGATATACTTGTCACGCAGTTCCTTATCATACCCCGGAACAAAACCTATGACATTACGTGAAGTGAGAGTGTCACCGTTTTCCTTACTGATACCGAACAGCTCTCCACCTCCAGCTGGAGACAGAAGATCAATATCGTAAGATTTGAAGAAGTCTTCCAGATACTCCGCAGCGAGCTTCTCACCCTCAGAGCCAGCCTTACGGCCTTCAAACATTGCAGAGGAAATCTCCCTTACATGGGTCTTGAAGGCAGATGTGGTTTCACTATCATAAAGTTCCTCATACGTATGACCGGTCCGTATCTGCGCACTTGCGACAGTCACGGAAAGCCAGGTAAGAGTTACGGCTATAAATCGAAATATCTTCATTCTATTCCTGATTGACAAGCACCCAAGCATCCTTAGGGCAGAATGGCTGTTCCTTCACATATTCAAGCATTTCCGCAATCTCAGACAGTCTGTCACGAGGACAGACACCTACGGCTTCCATACCTGTACGGAAATGCATCTTCACCGGTTCCATAGCAGAATCCTCTGCTACTCGCGCATAGAACTTATCTGCGTTGGCAGAATCTTTAAACGAGCCCACTATGATGTAATACTTATGGGAAAGTTCTCCTGATGAAAGTCCTTTGAGACTTTTAAGATTATACATCACGCATTTATATTGCTTCAACACAGCACGAGCATTCAGCGAATCCTCTACCGACTCTTTTTCAACAGGCACCTCAACTGCAATATCTGCAACAGATGTCATCACCGAATCTTCTTGAGCCTCTGCTGCATCATACACGCCTGTTTCCATCTCAGCCTTGGCAATTGCCTCCTTCTTTCTGCGGATATCGTCTGATGTAGGGCGTCCTGCCACCTTACGGAAAAAGTCGCATCCTGACACCATCATCATAATGACGGCAATGAAAATTATATGATTCTTCTTCATAGTATACAACAATGCACATTCGTGCAAATTTAACGAATTAATACTCTGAGACAAAATAAAAGTGATATATTTGTAATCCTAAACAGCATTTTATTTTGCAGAAGATTCCATTGTCTACATATAAACATGCCATACTATCCGTATTACTGATAATCCTCGGTTGCACAAACGCTTCCGGGCAGGTTTTATTGATTCCGGACAGGTGGAAATCCGAATGGTATGAGCCGCAGCCACTTTTCAATCCTGACACCTTGAGCATATGCATACTGGGAGATGTGATGATGCACGGCAAACAAATCGAGAACACCCATAGAGAAGGCGATGTGCATGACTTTTCATCATTTTTCCGGTTCATCGAAGAGGACATAAGAAACGCAGATCTGTCAGTCGCAAACATGGAGTTCACTCTAGGAGGCAAGCCATATACCGGATATCCAAGCTTTTCAGCCCCAGACGGTTTTGAGACTTATCTTGCAGAATGCGGATTTGACATCTTTCTTGCAGCCAACAACCATATCTTCGACAAAGCGGCATATGGAGCAAGCAGAACTCTTGAGAAATATCGTAATCTGCACCTCACCCACGGTGTAAGCTTTACCGGGCTTGCCGGATCCGAAGAGGAACTTGGCAGAACCACCCCTCTCCTGCTTCGTCGCAAAGGACTTAAGCTGGCATTCATCAACTTTACATATGGAACTAACCAGAGTTCAGGAAAACTCTGGCCACAGACCAACTGCTTAAGCGAGACACTGAAGCTGGACAGCGCATTTGCAAAGTGTGACCAGTCTGGAGCAGATTACATAATTGCACTTCCTCATTGGGGAGTTGAATACAAGCTCAGACACTCAAAGATCCAGGAAAGCACTGCACAAAGGCTTGTCGGTTCCGGGGCAGATATAGTAATCGGCACCCACCCTCATGTAATACAGGACTGTCAGGATATCGACGGAGTCCAGATTGCGTACTCACTTGGAAATGCAGTATCAAACATGAGCGCAGCCAATACCCAGCTGGGGCTCATGGCTATAATCAGAATTGCTCGCGACCAATACGGTCATACACGTATATTACCTTTGACTTTCAGATATCTATGGTGCTCGCTTCCAGGAGGATATGATAGCTCATACACAGTCATCCCGGTCGCGGAATTCCTTGGACGGAAAGATGAATGGCAAGGTACTTGGGACTACGAAAAAATGGTAAGGACATACGAGCATGTCAAAAAAATCACAGGCATACCTGACTGTGGAAACGAAATGGAATTTAATAATGAGTAGGGAAACCATGAAACTTGAGGCAATGGATCCGGTTGAGATCTATGGGCCTGCTAACAAGAACCTTGAGGCGCTATGCAGCTACTTCCCCGAACTGAAGATTGCTGCAAGAGGAAACGAAATAATCCTTGACGGCAATGATGCAGACATCTCAAGATTCAAGAAAAAGATGGAGCTCCTTATAGAAAGGAGGAACCATAAGATGAACCTGACTCCATACGATGTAGAGGAACTTTTCGATGGTGACGCATCACCAGACAGATACAGACTGCGTGGAGATGCTGTCATCGTCCACGGCAACGACGGAAAACCGATCAAGGCCCGCAACCGTACCCAGGAGGAAATGGTAAAGGCCTACTTCGAAAACGACCTCATCTTTGCAGTGGGACCGGCTGGAACCGGAAAGACATACATCGCCATTGCGTTGGCAGTCAGAGCATTGAAAAACAGAGAAATCAAAAGGATCATCCTCACCAGGCCAGCTGTAGAGGCCGGTGAAAGACTCGGATTCCTGCCAGGCGACCTGAAAGACAAACTGGACCCGTATCTACAGCCGCTGTATGATGCGCTAGGAGATATGATTCCGGCAAAAAGGCTTCAGGAATTCATGAATGACGGTACGATACAGATTGCTCCGCTAGCCTATATGAGAGGCCGTACTCTGGACCGGGCATGCGTAATACTTGACGAAGCACAGAACACAAACCTAGGTCAATTGAAGATGTTCCTGACCCGAATGGGATGCGATGCAAAATTCATCGTAACAGGAGACGCCAGCCAGATAGACCTCCCGAACAGACGTGATTCAGGCCTGCTGAAAGGAATAGAGCTCACAAAAGAGATAAAGGGCATCAAGACAATCACCTTCAGAAATGAAGACATCGTCCGACACCCTTTGGTCGCCAAGATCGTCAAGGCTTTTGACAGCGTCTCTGATTAGAGAGGCTTGCCTGCCTTGACTACCTCATTATATTTATTGTAGCCTGCCTCATACTCCGGACCTTCTGTATAGAAACGGTAGTAGATATTCTTGAGGTACTCTGCAATATTCACTTTGAGAGCATCATCCTTTGAGATGCCGTATGCCTTCTCAAACGGTTCGATGGCATTTTTAAGAGTCTGGGTAAACTGTTCGTTGAGAACATTATACTTCGCATCATCAAGTTCATTTGAAGCCTTCTCCTGAAGATCAAGTGCGATATTGTAGTACATGATACCCTTGCCGATGTAACCGAACTCATAATCCGGACTGATACTTGAACATGCATCATAAGCAGCAACAGCCTTCGCAAGATACTCATCAGCATTTTCAGGATCTGCTGCACGAAGTTCATTGTAGATATTGCCCTCAACATAGTAAAGTGAGGCATTATTCGGCTCATTCTTCTTTGCAAGACCGATAAGATCAAACAGTCTGTTGGAATCCTGCTTGTTCTGGACATAATAGTTGATCAGACCGATAAGAATGTTCTGACTCTGAGGGAACTTGGTGAATCCATCCTCAAGAATCTTCACTGCCGCTTCTTTGTCACCGAGATTTGTGTAGATATCCGCAAGTTTCGCAAAGACATCTCCACCCTCATGATAATATCCTGTCGCAAGGCATTCCTCAAGATATTTCTTTGCCGAATCATAATCCTTGTTCATCAACGACAGGAAACCGGCATTGTAGAGTGAGAGGGTATCAATCTGATTGAGAGGCGCAGTTTTGGATGCGTCAGCTGCAAGTGCAAACAGACGGCTTGCTTCATCGAGACGGCCTAAAGAATATGCATTGAAAGCATCTGTGTTATATTTGGCATTGATGCTTGAAATACCTGCATTGATATCCTTCAGCTTTGACTGTTTCTCATCAACCTCGTAAGCCTTCTTGTATGCCTCAAGAGCCTTTGCAAGAGGTTCTTCGCATACAGGCTTAGTAACTACTATCATCACGAGCTGGGTTGTTGCAGGATCATAATAGAAATCTGCGTGCTCATATACTTCCTTGAGATACTGTGCTCCATTGAGAGTAACAGCCTCTTCTGACTGAGGTTTCTGTGAGCCCATGAGGAGCATAAGTTCCTGCTTTGAAGCTCCGACCCATGCATTGCCTGCCGGTGCGTTATATGCATCCATGTAAGCCTCAGCAAGCTTTGTCCATGTAGCGACCTTAGCAGCCTTCTTTGCATCCTGAGTTGCAGCTACTGCCTTTTCGATTGCCTTAGCGGCAGCCTCTGGAGACTTAACCTGTGCATCAGCAGCCTGCACTGCAGCAAGCATTGCCAACGCGATCAAAATTCTTTTCATAATGTAATAGGTATTAAGTTATTTATTCATTATTCTGTTCTGGAGTCTGTTCTACCGGTTGTTCCGCTGGCTGCTCGGGAGTATCTTCTTCACTCTTGTTGACTGCCGACACAGCTGCAATGGAATCACCCTCCTTGATGTTGATCAGGCGCACTCCCTGAGTTGCACGACCTGCCACCTTGATTCCTGAAACCGCCATTCTGATAGTAAGACCAGAGCGATTGATTATCATAAGGTCATTCTCATCCGTAACATTCTTGATTGCAACCAACTCTCCTGTCTTCTCAGTGATATTGAGTGTCTTGACACCCTTTCCTCCCCTGTTGGTCTTGCGATATTCATCAAAGTCAGAACGCTTTCCATATCCATGTTCGCTGACTACGAGTATGCTGTGAGCTGCAGCATCTTCAGCAGAAGGATCATAGGTAATCATACCTACAACTTCATCATCTTCATCAATATTTATGCCACGAACACCTGATGCGGTCCTTCCGAGAGCCCTTGCATCGGTTTCATCGAAACGGCAGCAGCGTCCCTTGCGTCCTGCAAGGAGGATTTCGCTACGACCGTTTGTCATCACTGCCTCGAGGAGTTCATCACCATCCCTCACAGTAATCGCTATGACTCCATTTGCACGAGGACGTGAATATGCCTCCAGAGAAGTCTTCTTGATGATACCCTTCTTTGTTCCGAGAACGATGAAATTGTTGTTCACATAGTCCTCATCCTTAAGGTTCTTGACATTAAGGTATGTCTTGATCTTGTCGTCAGGCTCGATGTTGATCACATTCTGGATAGCACGGCCCTTTGAAGCACGTGAGCCCTCAGGGATCTCGTATACCTTCAGCCAATAGCAACGACCGTTCTGAGTGAAGAGAAGCATAGTGCTATGCATGTTAGCAACATAAATGTGCTCTATGAAGTCCTCATCACGTGTCGCACTTCCCTTCATGCCTACGCCGCCGCGGTTCTGGAGACGGTACTCGGTAAGAGAAGTCCTCTTGATATATCCGAGGTGCGAGATCGTGATCACGACATCCTCATCAGCATAGAAGTCTTCCGGATTGAACTCTTCAGCTGAGAGTGCGATTTCCGTTCTTCTTGCATCTCCGTATTTCTCCTTCATCTCAAGAGTCTCATCCTTGATGATGCCAAGCTGCATGCTCTCGTTTGCGAGTACATCCTGACAATACTGGATGAACTTCATAAGCTCGTCATACTCGCTCTGGAGCTTCTCCCTCTCGAGTCCGACAAGCTGACGCAGCCTCATCTCGACGATCGCAGTTGCCTGAAGATCAGAGAATCCGAAGCGCGCCATCAGCTCGGCCTTTGCCTCCTCCACGCTCTTCGAAGCACGGATGATGTTGATCACCTCATCAATGAAATCAAGAGCCTTGAGGAGTCCTTCGAGGATATGGGCCCTCTTCTGAGCCTTGTCAAGATCGAACTTTGTCCTTCTGATGATCACCTCATGCCTGTGCTTAACGAAGTACTTGATGAGCTGCTTGAGATTGAGGGTACGAGGACGTCCGTTGACAAGAGCGACATTGTTTACCGAGAAGCTTGACTGAAGCGGTGTGTATTTGAAGAGAGTATTCAGTACCACATTCGAATTCGCATCCTTCTTGAGACGGATCACGATGCGCACCCCCTTCATGGTGGTCTCATCGTTGATGTACGAAATTCCTTCAATCTTCTTGTTCTCAACGAGTTCCGCAATCTTCTCGATCATCTCCCTCTTGTTGACCATGTAAGGTATCTCTGTAACGACTATAGTCTCGCGGCCAGAGTCACTTACCTCGATATCTGTCTTCGAACGGATGACGATACGGCCCCTTCCGGTTTCAAATGCATCCTTGATGCCCTGACGGCCCTGGATGATGCCGCCGGTAGGGAAATCCGGTCCTTTTATATAGTGCATCAGCTCCTCTATGGTAATGTCTGGATTGTCGATATACGCACAGATAGCATCGCAGCACTCAGTCAGGTTGTGCGGAGCCATGTTTGTAGCCATTCCGACAGCAATGCCAGACGATCCGTTCAGCAAAAGAAGAGGAATCTTGGTCGGCAGAACGGTCGGCTCCTGGAGAGAGTCGTCAAAGTTGTTCTGAAAATCAACAGTATCCTTTTCAAGGTCAGCCAGGACTTCGTCAGAAAGCTTTGAAAGCTTGGCCTCGGTATAACGCATCGCAGCAACAGGGTCACCGTCCATCGAACCGAAGTTACCCTGACCGAACACCAGAGGATATCTGAGGCTCCAGTCCTGTGCCATACGGGCCATTGCATCATAAACACTTGAATCGCCATGCGGATGGAACTTACCAAGGACTTCACCGACGATACGGGCAGATTTCTTGGTCTGGCTGGTATGTCTCAAACCAAGACCGTCCATTCCGAAAAGCACTCTTCTATGTACAGGCTTGAATCCGTCACGCACATCAGGAAGTGCCCTCGACACGATTACAGACATGGAGTAGTCGATATATGCACTCCTCATCTGCTGGTCAATGTTCACCTGCTCGATCCTACCTGTCTTTACTTCATTTTCCATATATGTATTACTCTTTTAATTCTTGATTATACATCTTGGCAAAGTTACAAAAAAAATAGTAATTTTGTGCAATCAAATTTGAATTTGTTTCACCCTGAAAACACCTGAGCAGGCATGAAAATAAACATATCCGACGAACTGCATTCAATCATAAACTTTTCAAGAGAAGAAGCCCTTAGGACCGGAAGCTACGGGATATCTCCGGACCACCTCTATCTCGGCATGATACGACATCGTGAAAACACCGCAGTGGACACTCTGAGAGGACTCAGCATCGATATCGACGACATGAAGCAGTTCATAGACAGCAGGATCATGACGAACGAGCACCTTGCCTACTCGGAGATCGAACGCGTGACATTTTCCAGGGGCTCCCAGAACATCCTGAGCTTTACGATTCTCGAGGCGACAAAGGTACATTGTGCTACCGCCTCGTCCCAGCACCTTCTTCTGGCGCTGAGCCATCAGCCGGATTCCTACGGAAGCACATACCTCAGAGACCTTGGAACAGACTACAACAGCATCTACAGATATCTGGACAGCAACGACTTCCTCGATGATGGCGTGGACAGTTTCGGTAAGGATGCTGAAAGCCGGAAGAATGAAGAAGAACCCCAGATACGGTTCCACATCCATGAAGAAGAGCCTCAGAAGGAGTCTGAAAACTTCTCACTTGAAGAATTCGGATATGACATAACCAAAGCCGCGAAAGAAGGAAAGCTTGATCCTCTTGTAGGAAGAGAGGACGAGATACAGAGGGTGATCCAGATCCTTGGACGCAGACGCAAGAACAACCCGATGCTTGTAGGTGACCCGGGAGTAGGAAAATCAGCGATAGTCGAAGGCATCGCAATCAAGATCGTCAATGGTGACATCCCGTCATCCCTTGCCGGAAAAAGGCTTATATCGCTGGACCTGGGCTCAGTGGTTGCCGGCACAAAATACCGTGGAGATTTTGAGAAACGGCTGAAAGCCATAATAAATAAAGTGGCAGAGGATCCCGACATCATCCTTTTCATAGATGAGTTCCACACCATAGTTGGCGCCGGTGGGGCATCAGGAAGTCTGGATGCTGCCAATATGCTGAAACCGGCCTTGGCAAGAGGCGACATACAGTGCATAGGTGCAACTACGATGGATGAGTTCCGTAAGATCGTGGAAAAGGACAGGGCTCTGGACAGACGTTTCCAGAAGATCATTGTCGAGCACACAGACATCCAGCAGTCAATCTCGATCCTGGAAAGCCTGAAGACAAATTACGAAAAGCACCACAATGTGATTTATACTGACGAGGCGCTGGAAGCATGCGTCAGGATGTCGGAAAGATATATAACTGACCTGTGTCTTCCTGACAAGGCAATCGACGCTATGGACGAGGCCGGTTCCATGGTAAGGCTGAAGAATCCTCATAAAACTGCTGAAGTGACTGCGGACGACGTAGCAGAAATCATATCAAAGATGACTGGAATCCCTTCGGGAAAGGTAGCGGAGAGCGAAGGTGGAAGGCTCATCAGGATGAAAGAGAGGCTCAAGGAACGCATTATCGGGCAGGACGAAGCGATCGACAACGTTGTACGTTCCATCCAGAGAAACAGAGCCGGGATCAAAGATCCGGGCAAACCTATAGGAACATTCATTTTCTTCGGTCCGACTGGTGTGGGAAAGACTCAGCTAGCCAAGTCTCTTGCCGAATACCTGTTTGATTCTGAAGAGAACATGGTCAGGCTGGACATGAGCGAGTACATGGAGAAGTTCAACGTGACACGTCTTATCGGAGCGCCTCCGGGATATGTCGGCTTTGAAGACGGAGGGCAGCTTAGCGAAAGAGTCCGCCGCAAGCCATACTGCGTGGTACTGCTGGATGAAATAGAAAAAGCTCATCCGGACGTATACAATCTGCTGCTGCAGGTTATGGATGAAGGACGACTGACTGACAGCAACGGAAGGACAGTCAGTTTCAGGAACACGATCCTGATCATGACATCCAACGTCGGCAGCCGTGAACTGGACGAATACGGCAGCGGCGTAGGCTTCAATACAGGTGGCAAAAATATTGCAGGCAATAGAAAAGCCGTGCTGGAGAAAGCCGTCAAGAAGGTATTCCCGCCCGAATTCATAAACAGGGTTGACGAACAGGTGTTCTTCAATCCTCTTGACAAGGAAGATATCGGGAAGATCATTGACATTGAGCTCAAGGAACTCAAGAGAAGGGTGCGCGAAGCCGGCTTTGAACTCAGCGTGACAACAGGAGCCAAGAGGCTGGTGGCGGACGCCGGTTACGACCCAAGCTATGGCGCAAGACCGCTCAAGAGAGCCGTTCAGCGACTGATAGAGGACCCCGTTTCCGAACTGATCATCACAGAGAGGATTCTATCCAAGAAAGGCGTAGATGGGCACAAGAAGATACGTATAAGCCTTTCAAAAGACAAGGAATACACCTGCGTGGAATGGGCTTAGGACAAGGTTACATCCATCAGTTCAAGATCCATATCGCTTATCATATCGACCAGAGTCTTGTAAGATGCTTCCGACGCGAACATTGCACTGAGGCTTGAGATTGAAGTTTCTGTATTCATAACATTCGGTTTTAATGGTTCTTATCATTTAACTGATGCAAAGGTAAAGAGGTAATGTGCCATTTCACAGCACATGCAAAATAAATATTGATTTTATGAAAAATCTTTTGATAACATTTACATTAGCCGTTCTCGGCATGACAGTCATATCGACATCGGCGACAGCACAGGCCATGCCTGATGCAGAATACTTGTATGCACAACGGGATACATGCAGCCTGTTCATGGACATATACGAGCCTTCTAAGGAAAAGATGCATGACGAAAACGGATTGGAGAAGCCTACAATCATATTCATGTTCGGTGGCGGATTCATACATGGGACAAGAAACGATGCCAGTTACAGCAAATGGTTCCAGACCATGAAAGAAGATGGATACAGAATCGTCTCCATCGATTACAGGCTCGGTCTGAAAGGAAGCAATAAAGTAGGAGTGGCTCAGGTGAACGTATTGGACAAAGCGATCCACATGGCAGTTGAAGACCTGTTCAGCGCAACAAGATTCCTGATTGACAATGCAGAAGAATTGGGTATTGACCCCGGGAACATAGTCATAAGCGGTTCATCTGCAGGAGCAATAACCGTGATGCAGGCAGAATATGAAATATGCAACAGAACATCGTGGAGCAAGGTTCTGCCGGAGGAATTCAACTATGCAGGAGTAATGTCATTCTCAGGAGCGATCCTGTCCCGCGAAGGAAAAGTTGACTACAAGGAGCCCCCTTGCCCGACTCTCATGCTGCACGGAACCGCAGACAAACTCGTCCCATACAAGCAGATAGCATTCTTCAACCTCGGATTCTTCGGGGGAGGAAAACTCGTAAAGAGATTCGAGAAGTTCGGATTCAACTACAACATGTATCACTTCATGGACTATGGTCATGAGGTGGCAGGATCAATGGGAACGACCATCGACCTGCAGAAGAAATTCCTTAAATGCAATGTGATGCAGAAGAAGGAAAGAATCGTAGAAGCCTGGATATCTGACCCTGATGTATACAAGGGGGCCGGGCCACAATCCAGAAAAGAACTATACGGCAAATAATGAAAAAGCAGGTCAGTTGACCTGCTTTTTTATTCTGCCAGTTTATCGAGACAGAGCTCGATAAGTTTGCGGACCTGAGCCTTGTAGTCAGGATTGCTTGCCTTGTGGTGGCGATGTGCAATGATGCAACATACAGTTCCGGCATTATGCCCAAGGTGAGCTGCGATGCCGGCGATTGCAGATCCTTCCATCTCGAAGTTGGTGACTTTCTCGTCTCCGAACCTGAAGCTCTCGAATGTATCAAGCATGTCTGGCATGGCCAACGGCATACGAAGGACTCGTCCTTGAGGACCGTAGAATCCGGACGCTGCGATCGTCATACCCTTGACAGTACAGTCACGGAACTTCTCTATCATCTTCTCGCCGGCCCGTACAAAGTAAGGATCAGGGAGATGCCTGTTCCATCCGGTATGTTTCTTAAAGGCCTCCTCCATGTCAAGAAGTGATATCTTGTCTCTGTCTGCATACCAGTTAAGAAGGCCGTCGCAACCTACTGAGATATGTGAGAAGACGAAAGCTCCGAGAGGGATTTCCGGCTGGATGGCACCGGAAGTGCCGATACGGAGAATATTGAGTGTGCGATGTTCAGGCTTGACCTCTCTTGTCTGGAAGTCGATATTTGCAAGAGCATCCAGTTCATTCATCACAATATCTATATTATCTGTACCGATACCTGTTGAAAGCGCTGTCATCCTGACCCCTTTGTACTTACCGGTTACGGAAACAAATTCCCGTGACTGATGTCTGAATTCCTTCTCGTCAAAATATTCTGCAATCATATCGACTCTGCCGGGATCTCCGACCAGGATCACATTGTCGGCCAGCTCTTCCGGACGAAGGTGAAGGTGAAATACCGAACCGTCGCCATTGATTATAAGTTCTGATTCTGCGATTTTCATATTCTTTTCGTTTAATGGTTGTTCGTATGTTGGATCTGACTGGTGCCGATGAGTAGGTCGAGGGGAAAAATATGAAAATCATTACGTTACCCTTTCCCTAAATCCCTTTCCTCAGGAAAGGGACTTACCATCGCTCCGCTCAAATCTCTTTTCGTTTAATGGTTGTTCGTATGTTGGATCTGACTGGTGCCGATGAGTAGGTCGAGGGGAAAATATGAAAATCATTACGTTACCCTTTCCCTAAATCCCTTTCCTCAGGAAAGGGACTTACCATCGCTCCGCTCAAATCTCTTTTCGTTTAATGGTTGTTCGTATGTTGGATCTGACTGGTACCGATGAGTAGGTCGAGGGGGAAAATATGAAAATCATTACGTTACCCTTTCCCTAAATCCCTTTCCTCAGGAAAGGGACTTACCATCGCTACGCTCAAATCTCTTTTCGTTTAATGGTTGTTCGTATGTTGGATCTGTCAAATTTAGTTTTTTACTTTGAATTTTCCTATTTTTGCATCAAATATAGAATATATGTGGAAGAGAATACAAAATCTTTACCTTGCCATATCAACGGCATTCATCATATCAATGCTTTTCTGTAAAATAGGCAACATTCCTGCAGAAACCGGAAACGACTCGATTATCAGATATCATGAGATAAACTCATTTCTTATAATGATCATCATGATACTGGTCGCCAATATAATGGCCATAATATGTCTCAAAAAACCTCTTTTACAAGGAAGGGTATCTCTTATAAGCGCCCTGCTGATGATCGGATTCCAGATCTGGCTGGGCATTTCATACATAAAATTCAAGGGATGGATGGTATTCTCGGTCAGCATGCTGTTTCCTCTGCTCTGCGCCTTCCTTAACTTCATGGCAGCACGCAGTGCGATGATAGACGGACTTACAATACAGACCCTGAACAAGAAAAAGAAAGCGTCTCCTAAAAGAAGACGCTGATTCTCTATTCTACAAGTTTCGAAGCACGCTCCAGTGCCGGAACTATATGAGGGAATATATTCTCCCTTCCGATTTCCTGATCCACCCCAAACTTTACCAAAGTTTCATTCACCTTATCTGTAACACCCGAAAGTATTACGGTAACTCCCCTCTTACGGGTACGTTCACACAGGTTTCTCAGGTTATTTACACCTGTAGAGTCAATGAAAGGCACACGGCGCATCCTGATGATACGTACCTTCACCCCCTTGCCCTTCATACGCTCCAATTCTTCAAAGCGGCTCGCAAGTCCAAAGAAGAATGGGCCATCAATCTCATAGACTTCCACGCCTGACGGGATAGAGAGACGGTCAGTATCCTCCATTGAAGCCTTCTCAGGATCTTCTGTCGCAGCCAGACTATTCCCCTGCAATACACTGACATGGGTGGTCTGCATCACTCGACGGACAAAAAGCACGATTGCAAGAAGGACTCCGACTTCAATTGCAATAGTCAGGTCAAAAATCACTGTGAGGAAGAATGTCAGAAGAAGTACAGAAACATCAGAGCGATCACCTCTGAGAAGATACTTGAATGTCTTCCATTCACTCATGTTATATGCAACCTGAACAAGTATGGCAGCCAGACAAGCCATAGGAACATATGACACATAAGGCATAAGGAAAAGGAAAATAAGCAATAAGACGACTGCATGAACAAGTCCGGTGACCGGAGACTTTCCTCCGTTATTTATACTTGCCATCGTTCTTGCGAGGGCACCGGTAGCAGGAATACCGCCAAAAAACGGTGTGACAATGTTAGCCACGCCTTGACCTATCAGCTCTGTATTGGCGTGATGGCGTTTTCCTGTCGCACCGTCAGCGACCATTGCTGCCAACAATGATTCCACAGCACAAAGAATCGCAATGGTGAATGCAGGCGACACAAGCGCCGGAAGCTGTGAGAACTGAAAATCAGCCACACTGAAGGTAACTGCATCTCCAGACGCACTCTGGCCGGAACCGATCGTCGCAAAAGAATAATCTGTAAAATGACTTGTCAACAATGAGACGACAACAGCAAAGATCAAGGCTATCAGAGATCCCGGAACCTTCTTGCTGACACGTTTCCATGTAAAGCATATTACCAGGCATGCAATGCTGAGCAATGTCTCCCACCAATTTACTGCACCCTCAGTGAAATAGAATATCCACTTTCTGATGAACTCACTCGGCACACCGGAATAGAACTCCTCAGGCATTTCACCAAGACCCAGTCCAAAGAAATTATTCATCTGGGTTGAAAAGATCGTAAGAGCAATACCACTGGTAAATCCCACCACAATAGGATATGGTATATACTTGAATATCTCACCCATCTTGAATACTCCCATCAGGACGAGGAATATACCTGCCATGATAGTAGCAATAAAAAGACCCTGAACACCATAACCGGCTATTATTCCGGTTATTATGACAATAAATGCGCCGGTTGGTCCTCCTATGAGGAAATCCGAACCTCCTAGAAAAGAGATTAGGAATCCTGCCACTATAGCAGTGATAAGTCCATTCTGAGGAGGGACACCACTCGCAGTTGCGAAGGCTATGGCCAATGGCAGAGCAATGATACCGACAATCAGACCGGCCATGAGATCGGAAGCAAAGGTCTTCCTGTCATACCGTCCTTTCTTGAACAGCCCGAAAAACTTGGGCTGAAATACTTCATTAAGGTTAAATTTCATATACACTAATTAATACACTAACTATAATCATCATCTTTGCATATACGTTTCAAAACGTTTTGCACTATTGAGTTCCGCCTCTCGGGCTGAGGCTGCAACCACTTTGGTCTGCACCTTGGATGCCGGTTTCGAGACTATCCTCACCATATCTTCAGTCTTTTCAACAGAAGGGAAATCCTTTTCCGAATAAAAGAGGCCCGCACCTATAGGAAAAGATTCTTCACCTTCCTTGACCGGATGGGGTCCCCACACAGAAATGTAACTTTCACCATATGCCACCTTCTGGCCTTGATGGTAATTGACCCCTGTCAGGAAACACACCTTTTTTCCGGACAGTTCGCGCGCAGTAACAACTGCCAGACGATCCTTGTCAACCACATCGATTCTTATAGAGATATCGACCAGATCATCACAATACTGTACACCATAGGCAATCATCTCGGCATATGCTCCTTTTTTTGTCTCTCCGACTCTTGCAGTGCGTCCTTTGGTCGCTACGAGCTTGACTTCGTTCTCTCCGTCCCAAAGGGCAATACCTCCCAGCCCCACAGTCTTCCCAACGATATATCCATCTACACCAAGAGACAATGTATCTCTCTGACCGGCAGTAGGATACCAAAGATACTCCATAAGTTCCATTCCGCGACCTGACTTTGAATACACATCGATTGCACCGCTGTCATTGAAATACAAGCGAAGAGCATAATGGCTGTTTTCGACTGCAGGACCATGATGGCCTACCTTATTATACTGATTTCCGACCTCAGCTGCAATCTCCTTGACCTGCAGGGAATCACTGCGCCAGAACAGGCTGGACGCAGTCTGCGCCTGCGCACACAGCGACAATATGCAAACAGCCGGAACAATCAGCAAAAAAGCAAACAATCTTTTCATATATTCTATCATATAGGTTTCTCAAAGAAGGAAAAATGCACGTTTCCATACTTTCTTTCCTTGCAGAAATAAGGGTGAGATGAAAAATCAAATTCCTGCGGATGCTCCAGAATGAAATATGCACCCGGGTGCAGGATATCCTGCGCAAACACCTTGTCAGGCAAAGAGTCAAGTCCGTCAAGGGCATAAGGAGGATCAGCAAATATGATATCGAACTTTTCCCGGCATATCTCCAGAAATTCAAACACATTATGCCGGACAGGAGTAAGGTTCTTCATACCGAACTTCGCCGCCTGGGACTTGATGAAATTTGCATGAAGAGGCAGCATCTCCACGCAATATACCATTTCAGCACCACGTGATGCGAACTCATAAGATATTGCGCCAGTACCACCGAAAAGGTCCAGAACCTTCAGGCCTTCCATCTCGAACTCATTGTTGAGTATATTGAACAGTCCCTCCTTGGCAAAATCTGTAGTCGGCCTGGCCTTATAACCTTGCGGAGGTACTATTGTCTTCCCACGAAATTTTCCACCAATTATCCTCATCCCCAGCTGAAAATATTATAACTGCTCAACGTTTCTGAAATATCTGTAAAGTGAAAGTTCCTGATCTTCCTCAAGAGGTGTCCTGAAGAATATTGTAGAGATCTCAGGATTGAGCTGCAACTTCTTCAAGGTCATGAAAAGGAAATACTGAGCAGTTGTAAAATCCGAAGCCTTGAAAGTATTGCAGAACAATAGGCTCTTTCCTTGGGCGACAACAAGATACAGATAGTCATCCTTATATGCAGCCAGTATCTTATTGTATTCCGGAATCTCCGAAAGGCTCCTGAGCATATAATACGTCTCCGGCATCGGCTTAGCCTTGGATCCGTCAGTCATGAGCACCGTTTCTGACATTACGCGCGAAATAGCCCCTACCATTGTGGTCGAATACAGCAGAACCGCAGCAAATTCCGGTACAGGGACAAACTCCACAGAGTCCTGATCGGTAAGTTCAACCACATCCGACAGCATCTGCCTTGAAATCTCCGGCAAATGGAACTGAGCCGGAACCAGTGCACATTTAGGAGTAAACACCGACACACATACATCTGAATAACGTACCTGGAACTCAGGGGTTCCAAAAATCCGTTCTGCGCTCATCCAACCGGAGGAACGCACAAAACCGTCTGCGTATATCCTAAAAGAATATCCACTCAAGCCGACTTGAATGGATATCCTGTCTTTCATATCTTTCATAGTCTTCAGACTACTCCCAGTTTCCTGCATTATTATTAGGTCTCTCCAAATCTCCTATCTTAAGTCCCGGATAACGATCAGAACTGTCTCTTTCTGCAATGAGATTGACAACAAGCTGCTTGTCAAGTCCCTTAAGAAGTGAGCTGTACGGCATCTTTGCCTCCAGAAGCGGAGTTCTCACATTAGAGACATCAGCAACTATAGCTTTCATCTGAACCGAATCACCACCGCTGAAAGGAATGAATGCCAATGAGTCTACACAGAAATTCGCTCTTTCATTGAAGAGAGTATCCTTGATAGGCATCTCATGCTCGATAGAGAATACAAGGCTCATATCACCGGCAAGATAACGCTTGTACAACGAATCCGGAATATCAGCATCCTTCACACGCTTTCTCTTAAGTTCAGCAATAGCCCTATCAGTATTGACAACTGCAAGAGAGTCATCGGTTGATCCTACCCTGAGAATCACAGGAAGCTTGCCTTCTCTGTAGAACATCTGAAGCGAATCCATTGTAGAAACGTAGCGTCCATTGATATTCTTGTATGCTTCCTGAAGCGTACGTATATCCTTCAATCTTTGAATTGCAACTTCTTCACGTGATTTCCTTGCGCTTTCAAAATTCAGCGGAGCAGTTATAGACATCCAATTCGCGTAAGCCAGATACAAAATTACCAAAGGCAGAACAACATAGGTTAAAGCTTTCCTGGTGATGTTCATCACTTTTTCGTTATTAAGTTCCATTATCGTAAATATAATTTATTAATTCATTCCTGAAAATGCCGGACAAAGTTATGAAATTCATTTATGAAATGCAATATAATTTTGTAATTTTGCGAAGTCAAAAAAGTATGACAGATGATGATAATCAACAGACAGGAGACAGAACAGCTGAATACTATGCTGCTGAACTCGGCCAGAACAGTGATAGTGACCCATATGAGACCCGACGGAGACGCAATGGGAAGCAGCACTGCCATGTACCACTATCTGAAGCAGCACACTACAGCCGATGTACGCATAGTATTGAACGACAGATTCCAGCATACCCTTGATTTCCTTACGGAAGGACCGCTGGTGCAGGATATGCACATCTTTATCGAAGACAGCAAGTCAGCAACTGACTCAATCGCAGATGCGGATCTCTTGATATGTCTGGATTTCAATGCATTTCATAGAACTGACAACCTGTGTCCCTTGCTAGAATCATCTACTGCGGCAAAAGTGCTGATCGATCATCATCTGTATCCTGATACAAGCAGTTTTGACCTGATATTCTCCAATCCGGAGATATCCTCCACCTGCGAACTGCTGTACCAGATCCTGATGGCGATGCCACAGATCGGGAACGATGCAACAAGGCTGCCCAAGGAAACCGCCACATCCCTGATGACCGGCATGACAACAGACACCAACAACTTCGCAAACTCCGTATACCCGTCAACCATGCTGATGGTATCTGCACTGCTGGGAGCTGGCGTCGACCGGGACAACATCATCGACAAACTGTACAACCAGCATAGCGAGAGCCGGCTCCGCCTGATGGGACACCTCATGAAAGACCTGCTGTCCATCACCCCTGACGGGGCCGCTTACATCATACTTGACAAGAAGACTCAAGACGAATATAACGTCCAGGAGGGTGATACCGAGGGATTCGTCAACATGCCGCTTTCCATTGCGAAGGTAAGGATGAGCATCCTTATAAAAGAGGACAGCGGCCGTCTGAGAGTTTCCATCAGATCCAGGAAAGGCACTTCCGCAAACAAATGTGCCCGTTTGCACTTCAACGGAGGAGGACATGAGAATGCAGCAGGAGGAAGACTGGAAATCCCCGTAGAGGCAGCGGCAGAATACATCGAGAAACATGTTCATGACTACCTGATAGAAGAAGATGAAAAGAATGATTAAAGTAACGGTCTTATGCATTCTTGCGTTGGTTACCGCAAGCTCATGCGTAAAGGAAAAACTCGAAACCACATACAAGAAGCAGGAGACGCAGATCGACTCCTACCTGAGCAGGAACAACACTGCAAGAAGAGACTCCACCATCATAAACGAAGACGGGACCACGCGCGACACGACATGGACCGACACCCTGAAAATAGTTTACAACGGAGGAGCGGCCCGGCTCGTAAAAACCAAGGGACATGGTCCGGAATTATCTTCACATGGAGCTGTATCATTCTATTATGCAGGATACATCTTCAAGGGGAACAATGTCAGTTCGGCCAATCTTTTTGCCACCAACCATCAGGAAACAGCCGAAAGTTCAAATTTCAGTCTGACAGACCCAGACTACTCCCTATATGAAATGAACATCGGAGATACGGAAATGCTGGAAGGATTGAAAAAAGGCCTCATCGGCGTTCAGGCTGGAGAAATGTGCGAAATTCTGTTCACTGCAAAATACGGTTACGGAAAGCGCACTTTCGGCATAATTCCTGCAAACTCCGCACTGCTCTATAAAATTTGGGTGGTCGGTGTTTCCAATGAATGATGCAATCCGGATTTTTATTATCTTTGCGAGTTAATTTTTATTCACGACAATGAAGAAGTCACTTTCAACAGCATTATACATCGCAGCCGCACTTATTGCAACCAGCTGCGCCAAGACAGAAAAAACAGGCCCTAACGACGCCTATCAGCGTTATTTTGATGCATGGATGCAGATAAACCATCCTGACGCCATTCCAACTGGATTGGGCATATACATCGTTGACGAGACGACAGGAGAAGGAAAGACTGTAGGAGGAGAAGGCTTTGTACTTGTTGACTACAAGATCACAGACCTCGATAAAAACATCTCATCATATACTGACGCAGCTACAGCAAAGCAGCTCGGTGAATTCGCAAAGACAAATTACTATGGTCCGAAGTTCTGGACAACAACGGAAACCACCCTTCCTGCAGGACTGAGGGAAGCCGTTGTAGGATCAACGGTCGGGACATACAGAAAAGTCATCATTCCAAGCTGGCTGATGTCATACAAGAATTATGACAGCGAAGAAGACTATCTCAATCCACCTCTCAAGAAAGACGAGGAATATGATGCATCAAGTTTCTCAAACACAATCTACGAATTCACAATCAAGGACTATACTGACGATCCTGCTCAGTGGCAGATCGACTCGATCGGCAGATTCTTCAACAACAGCGAGGTACGCGTGGACGGCAAGCCTGCATCCGAAGTATTCAGGACTGATGCAGGAACTGTGATGACAGCAGCTGACTCAGTATCGACCGGATTCTATTACAAGCAGCTCAGGGCTCCTGAGAACACTGAAAAATTCGCAAACGACACCACAATCTATATCAACTATGTCGGCAAGCTCCTCAACGGACTGGTGTTTGACACCAATATTGAAAGAGTAGCAAAAGACAACAATCTTTACTCCGCATCAAGGTCATACGAACCGATGAGGATCAACTGGGGCGAAGAGGTAACCGACCTTACCATGGGCTCGGACAAGAGTTCCATGATCACCGGTTTCGCAAAGACGCTTTGGGACATGAAGGCAATGGAAAAGGGCGTGGGAGTGTTCTATTCCAATATCGGATATGGCTATTCCGGCAGCGGTTCAAGCATTCCGGGATACTCACCGCTTATCTTTGAAATCGAGATCGTAGCAAAGCCGGAGGAGTAAGATGGCAGAAGCTACAGTACAGATTCCAACAGAACTCGGGACCGAAAATATCGGCAGACTGCTGAAACAGTATGCCTTGCCAGCCATCATCGCCCAGATAGCCGCTTCGCTGTACAACATGGTGGACAGCATATATATCGGGCATATGGACTCGAATGCGATATCCGGACTGGCCGTCACCTTTCCTTTGATGAACCTCTCGACAGCCTTCGGCACTCTGGTAGGAGCCGGAGCTGCAACCATGGTGTCCATACTTCTCGGACAGAAACACTATCATATGGGCAACAAAGTTCTGGGTAATGTAGTCAGCCTGAACATAATAATAGGATTTCTGTTCATGGCCGGAACGCTGGCATTTCTGGATCCCATATTATATTTCTTCGGCGCCAGTGACAATACACTGCCCTATGCCAGGGACTACATCACCATCATCCTGTATGGCAATATAGTCACCCATCTGTATTTTGGACTCAACGCCGCAATGAGATCGTCAGGCAATCCAAAGAAAGCGATGGGACTTACCATATTCACAGTGATATTCAATGCCATACTTGATCCTATATTCATATTCGGGCTTGATATGGGGATTGCCGGAGCAGCCTGGGCCACAGTGACAGCACAGGTAGTTGCAATGTTTGTCGTACTTCACCACTTCAACGATCAGAACAGGGCGATTCATTTTGAAAAAGGCATATTCAGGTTGAACTGGAATGTCGCGAAGAAATCACTGATCATAGGAACAGGTCCATTCCTGATGAACCTCGCGGCATGTGCGGTAACACTGTTCATCAACCAGCAGCTCAGAGAATTCAGCGGCAGTGCTGACGCCGGTGACGATTATATCGGAGCATATGGCATATGTAACCGGGTCGTCTTCATGTTTATCATGATATGCATGGGACTCAACCAAGGAATGCAGCCTATTGCAGGATACAACTACGGAGCACGTCTGTATACCAGAGTCAAGGAGGTCTTCTGGAAGACAGCCAAGCTGGCAATGTGCATGACGACACTGTGTTTTGTAATCGGAATGTTTTTTCCACGTATTGCATGCAGTGCATTCACATCAGATCCGGAGCTGCTCGACATAGCTGAACGCGGAATGAGGCTCATCACCTTGGTATTCCCGATAGTGGGTCTTCAGATGATAGGGACCAATTTCTTCCAGAGCCTTGGCCTGGTAAAGAAATCAATCTTCTTGTCATTGTCCAGACAGCTGTTGCTGTTGCTTCCGCTTCTCTACACCCTGCCATTATGGCTGGGCACAGACGGAGTCTGGCTAAGCTTCCCTATCTCCGATCTTTTATCCACCGTTCTGACAATAATCCTCCTGAAGAGATTGTTCAACAAATTCAACAGCCTCCATGACGGAGACAGCGCCAATGCGCTGGATGGCCAACTATAACATCCGGAGTTATGAAAAGAAGAAAAGCAATAAGAAGGATACAGGCAAAAGGGCTGCTAGGAATCACGCTTCTGCTTGCACTTTTGTTCATCTGTGCCAAAAACATAAACAGCAGTAAAGATGGCAAGAGTGGAAGTCCAGACTCAGACATGGATGACATTGAAGAAGTTAACATGGAGCATAAGAGTCTGAACAGAAGGATAACCAACGAGATGTCTGCTGTCCCGGAACTGGAAGGTCTTGACAAGAAGATAAAGAAATACATCAGGGACTGGCACATAAAGGGAGCGTCGCTTGCAATCGTCCGCAACGACTCACTGGTATATGCCAAGGGTTATGGATGGGCAGACAAGGAACTGGAGATTCCAATGGAACCGGGGCACATAATGAGGGTGGCATCAGTTTCCAAACTCATCACTGCAGCCGGCATCATGGTGCTTCAGGACCAGGGAAAGCTGAACATAAAGGATAAGGTATTCGGCCCCGAAGGAATACTGAATGACGAATTCTTCAACAATCTCACCCAGTGCGACACGAAGTTTTATGATCTGACAGTTGAAGACATATTGAGACATCGAAGCAGATTCTATAGCGATCCTGTATTCCGATCAATTCAGGTGCAGGAATATTTGGGACTTGACCAACCGCCTACAAAAGAAGACTACTTCACTCTGGTACTCAGGAACGGCCTCCGTGGAGAGCCCGGCACAGCCACAAAATACTCGAATTTCGGCTATCTCGTACTGTCCGAGATCATAGAAAAAGTATCCGGCATGCCTTATGAGACATTCATTAACAAATATGTAATGTACCCTGCCGGATGTTACGACATGCACATCGGAGGGGTCTACTACAAAGACAAGAGGAAAAATGAAGTAAGATATTACACCAATGACGGTGCCGGAAAATTCGTCCCTGACTTCAACAACCCGCAAGATACTGTCGAGCGTTGCTACGGAGGCAGCAACGTCACACTCCTGTCCGGAGCGGGAGGATGGTGCAGTTCTACTATAGAACTGGCCAGATTCGTATCTTCGATCAATGGTATCGATGGCGTACACGACATCATCAGCCAGGACAGCTTCGAACTGATGACAGAATACATAGATGACAACACATTTTCTCTCGGATGGAACGACACCCATCCTACCAAAGGCTGGAACCGAACCGGAACACTGTCAGGTACAAGTGCACTGATCAGACATTATCCTGACGGAGAGTGCTGGATATTTGTAACCAACACATGCACATACAAGGGCCCCAAATTTCCGAAGATCACTGACGCCCTTTTCACAGAATGCCGCAAGCTATACAGCTCTAAGCTACCTTACTGCAACTTGTTTGAGTAATACTTGATCTCGAACTCTCCTGCAAGGATACCGTATCCGTTTTCCGCCAAGGAAGCAAGCTCATTCTCTCCGGCATAGACCTCCACCGGAGCGATGAATCCTACGCGTGACATAATATCCTCTACTATCATCTTGTCATAGGCAATGCCTCCTGTAAGGACGATTGCATCGACCTTTCCTCCGACGACAGTAGCCAGAGAACCGATATACTTGGCTACAGACACGGCAAAGCCCTTGAGGAAGATGTCGCACTTCTGATCTCCTGCCAGAGCACGTGCGCGTACCTCTCGGATATCATTAGTACCGAAATATGCCACTGCACCTCCCTTTCCGACAAGCTTCTTCTTCACCTCATCCTTGGTATACCTGCCGCTGAAGCACATCTCCACAAGCGGAAAGCCAGGCACAGAGCCAGCACGTTCAGGGCTGATCGGCCCATCACCTCCGAGAGCATCATTGGTATCTATCACCAGACCGTTTCTATGAAGAGAAACAGAAGCGCCACCACCCATATGGGCAACAATAACAGTAACATCCTTATTGGTCTTGCCTATGCTGCGGGCATACCTGCGTACCATGGCACGAGAATTCAATGCATGGAAAAGGGTACGGCGCTCAAATTCCGGAAGACCGCCCACCTTCACTTCAGGAAGCATTTCATCTGCCATCGGAGGGTCTGCAATGAATGCCCGGCACTTTTCAGCAATACCCTTTGCCTCACGGGCCTTGTTCACCTCTACTGCAATATCATCAGCGATAAGAGCACTCAGGTTGCATGCATGCACTCCATCCTTTCCTGACATCAAGGCATCACGCATCTCCTGATTGACTTCATAGACACCTGTCTTGATAGGAGTAATGAGACCGCCTCTAGCCATGGAAATGTCAATAGTCTCCAGAGGAATTCCCTTCTCCTTCAGGAAATCTGTTATGGTATCACGTCGCATATCTCCCTGATCCATTACAGAATGATACTTGGCTACCTCTTCAGCAGAATGTGTAAGGTTTTTCTCGAACAGAAGTTCACCGGCATCGTAGACACCGATCTTTGTGGATGTGGAACCGGTATTGACTACCAGTATTCGGCCTTTCATAATAAATTGGTCTTAGTGTTATTAAAAAGATTCTTCGCTGACGCTCAGAATGACAGTGGGAAGCGCTCAGAATGACAGTGGGGAGCGCTCAGAATGACAGTGGAAAGCGCCCCCAAAGTGGGTGTGGTTATTTTACTGACATCGCTGCGATGGCGATTGAATTGAGCTTGGTATCTATGCTGTCAGCGCGGCTGGAAAGCACACAAGGAACCTTTGCACCTACAAGTATACCAGCCTGACGGACTCCCTGAACAAGTTTGGAATTGGCCTTATAGAAGACATTCCCGGACTCGATATTAGGGAAGAGCAGACAGTCTGCATCACCGGCAACAGGACTGACCAGTCCCTTGATCTGGACAGACTCCATGTCAATGGCAACATCCAGAGCGAGAGGGCCATCAGCAATGCAGCCCTTGATCTGACCACGGTCAACCATCTTTGAAAGCAAGGCAGCCTCAAGAGAAGCCGGCTGACTTGGAAGCACCTGCTCTGTAGCAGCGATTATCGCAACCTTCGGAGTCTCAACTCCTACAGCCTTGGCAGTCTTTACAAGACACTCCATGATGGTCTGCTTCTGCTTGAGATCCGGTGCCGGAATAACGGCAACGTCCCCCACAAACAGCAGCTTATGGTAAGAAGGAATCTCTAGTGTAGTACAATGGGTCAATGTACCCTTAGGAGGCAGAAGACCTGTCTCCTTGTTAAGGATTGCACGAAGGAACTTGTCTGTTGAGCAAAGGCCCTTCATAAGGAAGTCACCCTCGCCGTCACGTACCATCTGTACAGCCTGAGCAACCGACGGAAGTTCTGAAGGATTGTGGACGATTGTGAACCTTGAGATGTCAATTCCCTCTTCCTTGCATGCCTGTGCGATCATAGCCTCGTCACCCACGAGGGTAACGTCTGCAAGTCCAAGTTCCACAGCCTTTCCTGCTGCAGCTACTGTATGACCGTCTACAGCCCATGCTGCAACCATTCTTTTTCTTATGCCCCTGCCGCTGAGCTCGGCATAAATCTGTTCGAAATTCGTAAACATATGCGTATAAACAAATAGTCCCCGGCACAGCCGAGGACTGATGACATGATTATTTTCCGTTCTGAACGATATTCATGGTATCGCGTGCAATCATCAGCTCTTCATTTGTAGTGATGAGAGCAACCTTTACCTTCGAATCAGGAAGAGTCAGGATAGTATCGACTCCCCTTACTGCATTCGCATCGTAATCGAACTTGACACCAAGGTAAGTCAGATTCTCACACACTCTGCGACGCACGCGTGTGTTGTTTTCACCGATTCCACCTGTAAATACGATGAGATCGACACCGTTCATCGCAGCAGCATAAGCACCGATGTACTTTGTGATCTCATACGTGAGTTTCTTCAAGGTGAGCTTAGCCTTAGGATTACCGTCGTTTGCAGCAGCATCGAGGTCACGGGCATCTGATGACACGCATGAAAGGCCGAGGAATCCGCTCTTCTTGTTGAGAACCTTGCTCATCTCAGCAGCAGAAAGGCCTTCCTTTTCCTGGATGTAAGTGACAACCTCCGGGTCGATGCTTCCGCTTCGGGTACCCATGATAAGGCCTTCAAGCGGAGTGAATCCCATAGTGGTATCTACAGACTTGCCGTTCTCAACAGCAGTAATGGAGCTGCCGTTTCCGAGGTGACATGTGATGATCTTTGAAGACTCCAGGTCGAGACCGGCGAACTTTGCGCCCTTTGCAGAGACGTATTTATGGCTTGTACCATGGAAACCATAACGGCGCACGCCGTATTTCTCATAATACTCATACGGAAGACCGTACATATAAGCATATGCAGGCATTGTCTGGTGGAATGCCGTATCAAACACACCTACCTGCGGAACAGACGGAAGGACATCTGAAACCGCCCTGATTCCGAGGATGTTTGCAGGGTTGTGAAGCGGTGCAAATACAGAGCATTTCTCAAGCTGCTCGACAACCTTGTCGGTGATCAGCTGGCTGCATACAAATTCCTCTGCGCCATGAACAACACGATGGCCCACTGCATCAATCTCTTCAAGCTTGGAAAGGACGCCATGATCCTTGTCAAGAAGAGCATCAAGGACAGCCTTGATTCCGACTGTATGATTCTCGATCGGCATTTCCTTCTCAAATTTTTCCTTTCCGCTTGCCTGGTGCTTGAGACAGCCTGTCTCCATACCGATTCTTTCAACGAGTCCCTTAGCCATGAGATCGTACACCTCATCGTTCTTCATATCAAGAAGCTGATATTTGAGCGAAGAGCTTCCGCAATTAAGTACTAGAATGATCATTTCAAATATTGTTTTTTATGTTTATTTCAGATTTTCAAGTGCATCTTTGCAAAGTTACAAAAATTATAACTATTTTAGCAAAAAATAGGAACGAAATGAAAGCGGAGAGAGAGATAGAGGGGATTGCGTTCCCTTTTGCAGCCGGAGTCACGGCCGCAGCACTCTCGGGGATATCCCCCGTCTTTATCAATCCTACATGTCACATGCTTGCATTGGGGATGACCGCCTTGTCCTCAATCCTATTGTATTACTCCTCCGCGAGGGGATGGGAGTCACGCATACAATGGCTATTGACCGCCCTCTGCACACTTTCGTGCGGCATATTCATCGGACTATGCGGGACAGAAATGCAGATAAGCGATCTTCCATCCAAAGGAAGACTTGCAGCTGCAGCCAGAGAAATGGCTTTTGCGATGGAATCAGCAATAGACAGCATTGATTTCCGGAACGAAGGGACAGGCGGGGTCATAAAGGCACTCCTGACGGGAAACCGGAATGGCATAAGCCCTGAAACCACGCAGGCATTCCGCGATAGCGGTGCCTCCCACATACTTGCACTATCAGGGCTGCACCTCGGAATAATATACGCCATAATTGCCCGGTTCCTGTCTTTAGCCGGAAACACAAGGCTGATACGGCGCAGCAGATCGGTGGCAGTCATCATCTTATGCGGACTTTATACCATGGCCACCGGAGCAGGAGCATCGATAATGAGGGCATTCATATTCATTGTCCTGAAAGAAGTTGCAGACATGACCGGACGGCACGCAAGCCTGAAAAGCATTCTCGCCGCATCACTGATCATCCACCTGACATTCGACCCTACAGGCATTGCAGACATCGGTTTCCAGCTATCTTACGCAGCCATTTTCGGCATTGCATACATATTCCCTTATCTCAGAAATCTCTGGCAGAACGACTGGATCGGATTGAAACGGATATGGGAATCTGCGGCACTTTCGATAGCCTGCCAGCTTACTACAGGCCCGCTGGCATACTATTATTTCGGAACATTTCCGCAGTATTTCCTGCTGACAAACCTCATTGCAGTGCCATTGGCAGGGTTTATGATTCCGGCGGCACTGCTTACACTGTCCCTGACCTCTCTCGGCTGCTGTCCGGACTTTCTGATTACAGCAACGGAATCGCTTGTGACAGCACTGACAGAGTCACTGAAAATCATCTCAACAATGTAGCCAGATCTTAATCTTCCAGAATGAATCCAGGTGTACACCAGGTCTTGAACTCCCCATCCTGGTCATAGATAAGGCAAGCCTCCATATCGGTACGCCCAGTAAAGAATTCCTTTGAAGCCTCCAGGCCCATCACCATGCAATAGGTAGCATAGGCATCTGCCAGCATGGCATTCTCAGCGATCACAGTAGCACTGAGCAGAGAATGGTCAACAGGATATCCTGTGCGAGGATCGATGGTATGGGCATACTTTTTACCGTCCTTTATGTAGAATTTGCGATAATTACCGGATGTCACCACCCCATGAGGCCCAGACGGCACTTTGAACACTCCCTGAATCTGCGCCCCAAGCTCGTCATTCCCGTCAACAGGCTTATCTATCCCCACCGTCCACGGCTGCCCGGTAGGGTTCTTGCCATCACAGTATATCTCTCCGATATTGACCAGCATGTCCTTTACGCCGATGGAATACAGATATTCAGCTACAAGATCACAGCTATATCCTTGTGCTATCGCATTATAGTTAAGCTGCGGCAGGACAGGCTCGTTCTCCACAAGCAGGTCCTGGGCATTGATCTTTTCTGCCGCAAATTTGTCAGACGCATCATAACATCTTCCCAGACCACAGTTCCTTCTGGCGATCTCCACCTCGTCATCAGTCGGCATCTCCCCCGTCTTGAATCCGAATCCCCACATATCAAACAAAGGAGCACAGGCCACATCTACGACACCACCCGTCTCGTCATATATCTGATATCCGATGTCATAAGCATCCATAAAAAGTTGATTCGGCACAATATCCTCACCGGCATTGAACCTGCTGAGCAATGAATTCTTATTATAGCCTGACAAAGTACCATCTATCTCATCCAGAATATCCTGGATGGCATTACGGATGTCCTCCGGCTTCTCCTTCACACCCTTGAGATTCAAAGTAACCGAATATATGCCACCTTGAGCATAGCCTTCGATCGTGATATATTTATCCTTGTCTTTGCGTTGACATGAAGTCATCAATAGAAACGCAATAATGGCACACGAACAACAAAATAACTTCTTCATATATCTAGGGCAAAGTATTTGTGCAAAGGTAGTGGATTTTCAAATTAAAATATGCATCTTTGCATGTTTATCATTAAAATTTAAAGTATCAAATGGGTCTTAAAAAGCTGAACTCACTTATTCTCTTCGGAGCTATTGTTCTATGTGCAGTCTCATGTAAAGATGATGATGAGAGCACAACGTATCCATCTCTCAGCGGATATCTGAACTTCGACGTTCCGACATTCGTCAAGCCGAACACAAAGATAACAATGACTCCGCGCGGGTTGAACCATCCGGACGGAGAAGAACTGGGGTATTACTGGAAAGTCACTCCTACCATGACAAAATCCGATACCACACGCTTTGAAAACGGACTGGACAGATATGGAAACCCGTCAGACGGTTCTTTCACCCATACTTTCTCCGACACATTGAAGACATATACCGTATATGCCTATGCTTTTGCTGACGGATATTCAACATCTTCAGCGAGCAAATACTGCACAGTCGTAAGCGGAGGGCTCAACGAATCCATTACCGGCATAGGAATCTTTGGAGATACGCCTTACGAAACAATAGACGGCAAGCGCTACTACTATACTCCGATAAACGGCACAGACTGGATGAGATTCAATCTCGACACGCCATCCGCAGGTGCTCCATATGTCAACTGCACAGCAATGAGCGACGTCTTCGGAAGATACTACAGCTACGAAGAAGCGCTCACTGCATGTCCTGAGGGCTGGACACTTCCAACTGAAGAGGACTGGATAGCACTGGCAAAGGCAGCAGGAGCCCCTGAAGACACCGAAAAGTACAGCAACATCCCAGGTATCGCAGCGTCATTGATGGTCAACGCATATTTCAATGACACAAGACTTTGGGAGTATTGGCCAGAAGTCGGTGACCTGACTGATGCCACAGGAATGTCCATATTGCCGGTCGGCTTCGCGATGCTCGGCAAAAAAGACCTGAACGCAGACCAGACCGATCCGAACAAAGAGCACACATACCCGAATGCCATCTTCAAAGGCTATAAAGAGTATGCAGCATTCTGGACTGCAGACAAAGTTGATGGAGAAGAGGGAATGGCGTACTACAGATACCTCATCAACAAGCAGCCGGACCTGATGATCAACAAAGGCGACACGAAATCATTTGGAGCATCCGTAAGATGCGTACGAAAGAAATAGAGGCTATCTCAGATCTGTAACGACCCAGTCAGAGCTGAACTTATTTTTAGGACTGAAGGAATCCAACGGCATTTCTTCAGTCTTTTTCATAGTCCTGACCTTGACCGAGAGCACATTGCCATCCTCTAGAGCAAACTCACCGCTGACCATCATTCCATCCGGAGAAAGTACAAGTATCGCATCAACGATCCCGCAATCAGCCACGGACTTGAGTTCATATTCTGTCAAACCCTTCACTGACTTATGCGACATCACCTTGAAATATCTGTCCAGATCAGCCAAAACAAGAACCGGATTACTCATATACAGTTCCGACATATCCGACACAGACTCAACAACGACCTCACGCGCCTGCTCATCAATCGTCCAGACCGTTTCTCCGTTACAATACAGTTCCAGTCCATTGCCCTTCATATGGTACATATTGCCCTGAACACTGATCTGCATATCTCCGGAAAGGGATGTCTGACGAAAATCCATCCCGTACAGTGCATCTATTGATACTGCACTCTCTGAAAACATTGCACGAAGTGCGTCCATCGGAGCTTGTGCAAACGACTGCATCGCCACCAAAGACAATGCAGCCGTCAAAAGAAGTCGCAAAGATTTCATTTAAATCAATTTAAGTATGACTGAAGGATTTCTTCAAGTTCCTGAAGATCCGCAACCAGTACACGCCTTGGTCTTGAGCCATCCTGTGGTCCGACGATACCGGCAGCCTCCAGCTGGTCCATAACCCTTCCAGCTCTTGCATAACCCATACCAAGTTTTCTCTGTAGGTCTGAAGTCGAACCTTTCTGAGTGGTAACAACCATACGTGCTGCATCCTCGAACATCGCATCAATGTTCTGCATGTCGATGTTACCGCCGCCGGCCTCACCGTCCTGAGCGACAGGGACAGGCAGATAATATGGAGTATTGCTACACTGCTTATAGTTTGTCTGCTGGCCGATGAAGTTGGTAATATCCTTGATTTCCTTCATATCCACAAACGCGCACTGCACTCTTTCCATCGATACACCGGCATAGTAAAGCATATCTCCCTTACCGATCAGATTCTCAGCACCGGTCGTATCAAGAATCGTCTTGGAATCCGCACCAGAAAGGACTCTGAAAGCAATTCGTGTCGGGAAGTTGGCCTTGATCAGACCTGTAATCACGTTCACCGAAGGACGCTGAGTTGCGATGATCACGTGTATACCGGCTGCCCTACCCTTTTGAGCCAGGCGAATGATGGATGACTCGATATGCTTGGCTGACTTCTTGGCTTCTGCACCTGAACCACCGGCCATGACCAGATCAGCATACTCATCAATGACTACGACTAGATATGGCATGTATTTGTGACCTTCGGTCGGAAGAAGAAGACGTTTCTTATACTTCTCATTATAATTCTTGAACCCGTTCACGCCTGCATCAGCAAGAAGCTTATAACGCTCGTCCATCTCTATGCAGAGGGCATTAAGCACCTGCTCTGCCTGCTGAGGCGTCTTAACGATAGACTTTTTACGTTCATCATCCTCACTCTGAGCAGTAGGGAGCACGGCAAGGTAATGCTTGAGGAGAGATGCGTATGCCGTAAATTCAACCATCTTAGGGTCAATGAATACAAATTTCAGCTCTGAAGGATGCTTCGCATACAGCAGAGAAGCAATGATCACGTTCAGACACACCGACTTACCCTGCATGGTAGCACCAGCCACAAGAAGGTGCGGAGCCGATGTAAGATCGAAGGTCTTCACTTCTCTGGTAATGGTGTATCCTATAGAAATAGGCAGTTCCGCCTTTGTGTTACAGAATGATGCAGAGCTGAGCATGGTCTTCAGAGGAACAAGCGACGGCTTGTCATTAGGGACCTCAATACCCACACTGTCGTGCAGCATCACAACGCGTACACCACTGGTGCCAAGAGCAATCGCAATCTCCCTGTGCAATTTTTCAATTGAGGAAACACGGACTCCGGATGCCGGAAAGACCTTATACAAAGTAACAGTCGGGCCGACAGATGCATCAATATCAAGAATGTTGATCTTATAATTCTCCAGAGTATTACGGATCCTCCCTTTGTTTATCTCAAGTTCATTGTCACTGACAACATACTGCTTTCCCGCATAATCTCCCAGAAGATCCAGGGACGGAGCAACAAAACTTTCGAATCCCTCACGATGATCAATAGGAGGCAACTCGGCAGTTGAGACAAGCGGATCCAAGACTGTAGCATCTGCTGCAACAGGTTCATCCTGCGGCACGGATGGCACAGGGGGCGCAGGTGGCACTGGCGGCACAGGTGATACTGGCGGCGCAGGTGATACTGGAGGCGCAGGTGGCACTGGAGGCACAGGTGGTACTGGAGGCGTTGGAGTCACTGGAGGCGTTGGAGCAGGCTCATCTGCAACAGGAAACACATGGTAGCCATAGCCTCCATCCTGATTTCCACTTTCATCCTTAGCTCCATCTTCCTTATCCTTTGCGTCCTCCTCGTCAGCATCTGCCGACATAAAGACGTCAAGATCCTTGGACATCTTGCTGCCGACCTTGTCTCCTGCATTGGCAAACCAGCTGGCAAACCGTCCATTCACGCATAAAAGCCATACAGCAGCAAGCAGGAAGACCAGAAATCCGGTGATGATATTACCGAATGTGGCTGAAAGCATAGCGATCACAGCATGTCCGGACGCCCCGCCCAGTCCCCTGCCAAACTCAGATCCGGAACCGAAGAGCGACAGCACCATCGAGACTATAAATGCCAGACTGACAGCAATAAAGGTCAAACGAAGAACCTTGATGTCCGATTTCCAGAAAAAGATGCGTATGGCATAGAAACCAAACAACAATATCAGAACCAGACTGCCGATTCCGAGGCAATCGGCAATAAGGAAATGAGCCCATTTCAAACCAGCTGCACCAGCTACATTCGCAACATCATCACCTGAAACAGACGAATGGCCTATAAGACTCTGGTCCTCTTTCCAGGTGAACAGGTAAGAAACTGATGCCACCAGAGAAAAGATGACAAATATAAACAAAGCGACACCCAGACCACGGATAATCAATGCCTTCTTCTCCGGGGTCATATTAAAGGAAGAGCCTTTTTGCCTCTTCTTGCTTTTAGCGGTTTTCTTCGTTTGCTTCTTCGCAGCCATGACTATTTATGCTGTTTTCTGTTTTTCTGATTATTCTTCTGTCTCTGATTCTTTCCTCCCTTAGAAGGATTTATGCCCGGACGCGAGTAGCTGGCACCGGAATCTACCTTCGTAAGCTTCAGTCCTTCCGGAACCTTGATACGGTTATTGGAAAGTCTTTCAATATCCTGAAAAATGGTTTCGTCCGAAACAGAATCCTTGTTCCAGATAAGATACTGCTGTCTCATATAGACCGCAAGAGAACGCACCATCTCAGTCCTCACATCCTCATCTTCGATAGATGCGGTAAGCTCGATTATGTTTTCAATGTTTCTTCCGTAATGAACTGCCTTGATCGGACGTTTCTCTATCGGAACCGGCAAAGGACGCTCATTCAGGCTCTCAGGAGCAGGAACCGGATATGGAGAATCCACATCCAGACTGAAATCCGAGATGATGTGAAGATGGTCCCAGAGCTTATGCTCATAATCTTCCTGAAGCTTTACAGCAGGATTTATGATCTCCATCACGCGGATCACTGCCCTGGCCTGCTCATTCCTCTTCTGACGGTCCTCTATCGTCTTGAGGTAGTCCACCATCTTCTGGACATTTCTGCCGTACTCCGGAATGTAAAGCCTCACCCTCTCGGTATTATACAGAAGCTTACAAGTATCTATTTCCTTATTTTCCATAATTCATCAAGTATAACCACACAATCTGCAAATATACAAAATTTGCGTCATATATCACTATCTGACACTGACAATATCACCACTCTGCACGTACCAAAGATCTGCCGACAGGACATCATATCCCATTCTTTCCCACAAGGAAACATACCGGCTCAGCTGCCTCTCATACCTGCGATGGTGCCCGCCGAACTTATAATCCACTATCATCACCTTGCCATCTCGTATGACAACCCTGTCCGGACGATAGAGGCATCCGTCAGCATCAATGATCTCGACCTCGTTGAAAACACGGGAAGCATCCTCTGAAAACCATCCCTTCGCTGAAACTGAGTCAATACGGTCACGCAGCATATCCTTGATCCCATCAACATCTTCTACAGAAATATTTCCGGCCAGCAATGCTCCCTCAACGGCAGAATCCAGATCGGAAGGAATCGTTACGGAAGCCAATATATCATGCAGCACGATTCCTTTCATACGCTGCGAAGCGGCACTTCCGGACTCTCCATCCGCATTGAAGAAATCAGCAGCATCAGCATTTATCCTAAGGCGTCCCCTCTCCAGAACCGGTCCCTCATCCTCATCTCCGGCCGGATTCAATGCCCATGAGCAGAAACGGGCAGGAAGAGGAATCATCGCAGATTCCTCATTCTCAGCTTGTCTACGAGGAATCTGCCCATAAACGAAACTCTCTTCGCCATCCTCTACGAACCCCAGCCTCATACCGTCATTCAACGCATACCAATACAGCAGTTCAGAGAAATCCTTCACCATGCTCCTGTCATACATTTGATTGCGCACAGCCTCACATACATCATCTTCCGGTATCGAAGAAACAATCTCCATACACTCAGCAGCACGAGTCAAGGCTACATACAAGACATTGATATTATCCACATACTGCATCAGCATCTCATTTCTGTAATGCGACGAGAACAGCGTTTCCTCGCTCCTGGAAGAAAGGACCACATCGTATATACCTCCGGCAATCCCGTCGAGAGCCGTACCGCTCACATCAGGACGGCACCATTTCTTATCAAATTTATACAGCTGTATCCCCTCTGTAAACGGCACTATGACATACGGGAAGTCCAAGCCCTTGGACTTATGTACGGTCATTACCCTGACGGCATCACCAGTCTTCGGAGAACTGATGCTCTGCTTGTTTCCCTCCCAATCCTTGAGGAAAGAATGAAGGCTGTTGCCGTTCTTGGCCAGATAGTCCTTGAGGATATCCATGAACGACTGGACATACAGGACCTCAGAGTCAAACAGGTCCTCATTGTAGTCTCTCAACTTTCTGAGCAGGTCCTCACACAGATCTATAACTGAAGGGCAATGCTCAGGAATGCTCACATCCAGATGCTCTGCCAGATAACGCGCCATGGTATCATCCGGATTGTCGATGCTCGAAAGCAACGAGACCAGCCTACGAACCGTCAGCGACGAAGAAATCTGAAGCGAATCATCCGTCACCACACGTACCTTGTTGGCAATCAGATAGGATGCGACCTCTGCTCCGACCTTGTTCCAGCGGACCAATATGGCAATGTCCTTATATGAGTACCCATGTTCCAGCGCAGTATTCACTGAGTTCAGAACAGCCTGCAGCTCGTCTTCCTGACTACAGAAAGTCAGTTTTACGGCACCGTCGGATCTTTTGGCAACATTCTGAGACACATCTTCATATATTCCCGAAATCACTCCCTCTCCCTTCTCATATCCGAGCTTGCTGTCAAGTACTCCGGATGCAACCTCAAAAAAGGAATTGTTGAAACGTACGATATTTCCGAAACTGCGCCAGTTGGTCTTCAGAGTATCCTCCTTCACCATGCTTCCGAAACTTCCGGAAACCTCATCCCTGAGCAGCTTCCAGTCCGAATTCCTGAAACGGTATATGCTCTGCTTCACATCACCCACTATCAGATTGTAGAACCCGCTGTCAATGCTGTTCTTCAGCAGCGGTCGGAAATTCTCCCACTGCACATTGGATGTATCCTGGAACTCATCCAAAAGGAAATGCTCATATCTTACACCCAGCTTCTCATAGATGAACGGGGTTTCAGTCCCGTCTATGATATTCTTCAGAATACTGTTCGAATCATCCAGGCACAGTACATTCTTCTCTTTCATCAATGCTTCGAACTCACGATGAAGTTCATTGGCAATTCCGAAACCATACACCTGTCCCTTGAGCAGGAGGGCCGTATTATAGACCTTGTATTCATGATCGAACAATGATATGAAGCGGGACAACGCAGAAGTCATTTCAGAAGTGACCATTCCTTTAAAGTGGGCCTTTGCTTTCGGGAACCACTTTTCAGTATCTTCGGCATTCGCCCTGAAACTTTCAGTAATGCATGGAATCTGAGCGGAATCGGAGATGGAAAGATACTTGTTCAGGCAGTTGGACATGAAATGACGGGAAGTATCGAAAGGATCTATCCCGGCCTGTCGGAATGCAGCACTCACATCCCCGACAGCCTCCTTCAATGCCTTCAGATAATCGTCACACACACGCTCACACCCTTCTGCAAGTCTTTGAAGATTCTCCTCACCATATATCACATCCTCGTCCAGTCCTTCGGCCTCGACCATAGTACGATGCTCTTCACTCTTCAGTCTCATGGCTACGTTCTTCAAGAGAAAATCCAACTTATAGCCCTCTCCCTTTTCAATCTGAGATATTGAATTATCAGTCAGCCATTTAAGTTTTTTTTCATCCTTCAGCCCGCCGGTCATCGAATCAAGTACCCTGTCTACGCTCTCGGATATGAGAGAGTTCCTGTCAAGTTCCACCTGATAAGACGCAAACTGTCCGATCTCACGAGAGAATGCCTTCAAGGTCTGCTGGAAGAACCTGTCTATGGTACTTACTGCAAAAGCACTGTAATCATGCAGGATATTGCATAGCACAGTCCCGGCAGCCTTTCGTAGCCCGGCAGAATCAGCATAATATGACGGAACGAAATCATTGTAATAGTCAGACTTCTCCGGACTGACCGCCATGGTGTGAAGTTCCTTCAGGATACGGCTCTTCATCTCCTCCGTAGCCTTGTTGGTGAACGTAACAGCCAGGATATGCCTGTATGCATACCTGTCTTCATTCTGAAGCAGGAGCATTATATATTTTCTTGCAAGAGTAAAGGTCTTGCCCGAGCCGGCTGATGCCTTAAGTATTTCTATCATAATCCTCTTACTTTTTATCTGCCACAAATCATCCTGAAGTCACACCACTCGCAATTCCTGACATCTTCTGCCATCGTAAAAGGAACCTCAGGATTCCTGATTTCCGAGATCAGACGCTCAAGCCGCATGTCAAGTTCATCAGCAAAGACCGGATCCAGCGGACATATCTGCGCCGGAGCAGTAAAAAGTCCCGCTGTCGCATACATGGAATTGGACACATGCTTCATATCCGCTATTCCCTTTTCATGCAGCATCTTATCATAGATGAAGAACTGAAGGCCAGCCTTCACTTTCTTACGCTTGTCATAAGAGCCGGCAAAAATCGTATCCGCAACATCGGATGCATCCGCTGCCCCTGTCATCAGCACAGACGGATCATCCTTACCGCTCTTGTAATCCACCATCCTGACGTCACCCCCCGGTCCCACACGGTCTATGCGGTCAGCCACACCGTAGAACTTCTGGCCATGAAGTTCCGCAGACAGAGGAATCTCCAGTCCGATTATCTCAAAGCAATCAGCTTGTCTTGATTCCAGAAGCTGCAGATCACGCTTTATCGTCTCCAGCACATACCTCACTATAACACTGAGCGTCACAAGGTTACGGCCTACAACCTCATCCGTGCCCAGCTCAGCACACATCAGAGACTCCACCTTCCTGCGCACATCCGATTCACGTCCAGACCAAGACCTCAAATATTCCGCAGTAACCTTCGGCATTGGAGACGGTTTCCTGTCACGCTTGTCATAGACCCTGTCACACATCATTTCCTCCTCAGAGGTAAACAACGCCCACATGGTATTGTGGTATACAGTTCCTATCATGGCAGGATCCAACGACTCGGCCACCTCCTTGTCCTTCGTCAGCCTTGCTACGGTATGGTAGTAGAAACGCATCGGGCAGTCTATGTAGTTCTGGAGCGCAGAGGCCGACAGACTGCAATCTGCAATACGTTCAAGCATTTCCGGAGTCTTTTCCACGACATGCCCTTCTTCCGAAGGCAGTCCGGGCTCAGCATCAGACACATATGTACGGACAGGCACCTGGAAATGATAGCGCACCTGCTTGATATACCGGCTTTCCTCCCCGTTCTTAAGTCCCTCCGTACGTGAATCATACAGCATCCATACGTTTTCGGCACGTGCTATCAGTCTATAGAAATAATATGCCCACACAGCATCCTGATACTCATATGTAGGGAGTCCGAATCCTCTCCTCAGTTCAGGAGGGATAAAAGAAGAACTGACACTCCGATGAGGGAAAACGCCCTCATTGCATGAAAGTATGACCACATTCCTGAAATCCAACGTCCTGGTCTCAAGAGGGCCCATGATCTGAAGACCCTTCAACGGCTCTCCGGAGAACGGCACGGACACTCCTGCCAGAACAGAATCCAGCAGACGCACGTATGTGGCAGGCAGGATTTCAAGATCCATGGCATCCAACCTGTTGACAGCACACCAATATTCCTTGGCAAAGACCGTTTCCAAGGCAGTTTCTGCACTCTCGGAAAGATAAGGAGCTAGTGCAGACACCACAGTCTTCTGATATCCGGCCATTGCCTTTATCTGCTCCCTGCTGTTTGAAGACATATCCTTCACGACCGGACGGAAAATGATATCGAACAGCGGAATTCCTGCAAGATCCCGGGTAGAAATATAATATTTCGCATCCTGCTTTATCTGAGCCATCCTTTCATGAGCCCCCTCTATACTCACCCTACGGAAAAGAGGGTTGGAGAACACGTTCCAGACATACTTATGATAGAACTGGCACTCTTCCCCTTTATATCTCACATGAAGCTGCATCTTCATGATGTCTCCCATCAACGCCCTGAACTCGCTGGCTGACATCGGATATCCCATCGTGACATTTATGTCTTCGATCTGCGGAGGAACAGAATTTAGCAGCGGCAAGAGAAGCGTCTCATCAGGAAGGACCACGGCGCAGTCTGACGGGTCGGCAAAAGCTCCTACCTGAGAAAGGATATCGGGCACATGCTTGACCTGTCCATAAGCAGAAGGGACACAGACAACATTAAATGAGGGCTGCCCGACGCCTTCAGCATCTACCTCAAACGCCTGCGGATACTCCTTGACGTTCTGCGACATGAAGAAAGACGACTTGTTAAGCGGGTCCTGAATCATATCACCCGAATAATCCCAGCAGAACTCTGCAATGTCGGCATCACGCATCCGTCCCATCACGGTCTTTTCACACTCGTTGAGTGCGTTCAGTCCGATGAACACATATGAGCTGCATCCGAATATGCCGGACAACATATCTGCAATGGATCCCTTTCCGGCCTGATCGGCAAAATACCTGTACACCATTCCCTCATAGGCCAGCCCCTTGTCCCACAGAGCCTTGTTGAAGTCAAGATACAAAGGATACAGGATGTTCCATATATGCATGAACAGACGGCTTGCATCCTTGGCTTTCGGATTGGTGCTCCTGCCTGAGGTGCGCCCGATAAAGTGACCGGAAAACTTTTCAATCGCCTCCCTCTGCCTTTCTGTCAGATACTCGAACGAATCCTGAATATTCTTGAGATCGGACACATTCGTGAAAATCTGCTTGGGATCTGCCAGATATTTGTCCACATCATTGAAATCACCAAGCAGAATATCTCCCCAGAAGATGAAATCATCCAGAGGCTCTGCCTGAGGATTATGCCTGACATAACTATCGTAAAGGGTCAGGAGAAGCGTAACCCTATCCGCAACCTTCATAGGTGCGGCCTCACAGAAGAAGTCACTCACCGTAAGCAGCTTAGGCACAATAAGCGGCCTACCGGACACAGCCTCAACAGCTTCAGACAGATATTTCTTGAAGAACACCATAGAACGGCGGTTAGGGAAGATGAAGCATCTGTCTTCAATTCCCCCAATCCCATAATAGTGCTCAGCAACCTGTTTCAGAAAAGGTTTCATATAATATCGTTTCTATTTTCAACAGACAAAGGTAGCATTCGCTTTTGCCAAATCATAGCACAACACGAAAATAATGAATAAATTAGAATTTTTCTAAATTTTTATGACATAATGTTTGGACATTTCAGTTTTTTTCATACCTTTGCATTAGAAACAATTTAGAATTATTCAAAATTACAATTACTAACATCAAAATAATCAAAGTTATGGCAAAGAAATATATATGTCTCGTATGCGGATACATCCATGAAGGTGAAACAGCTCCTGAGCAGTGTCCTGTCTGCTTTGTAGGTCCGGAAGATTTCAAGGAAGTGACAGAAGACAATGAGTAACCAAAAAACGCGGGAAAACATCCCGCGTTTTTTGTTTTATTCGTCCTCAAATCCGAAATCCGAAGCAAAACGTTCTGCAATATCGTCAGGCACATCAAAACTGAGATTGCTCCAGAGATCCTCCATCTGACGGCGATCCTTCTTGGTAGGGCGTCCCGCACCTCGGTCTCTTTTAAGAAAGAATGTCTCCACCGGAGCCCTTAGCTTGTCAAGTTCCTCCTGAGGGGTAAGATTTTCCGCATACAGAGGAACCAGTCTGGCACCCTGACGTTTGTCAATGAGCTGCAGGACCTTATAGGTATATGTAACTGCACCCTTGCGGGCCACTATCGTATCCCCCACCTTGACTGCCTTGGAAGGCTTGGTATCTGCTCCGTTGACACGGATCTTGCCTCCCTTGCATGCATCAGTAGCCTCACTTCTGGTCTTGAACACGCGGATGGACCAAAGATACTTATCTATCCTTACCTCTTCCATCAGCTGAAGAAATTAAGCGGAGACGCACCCTTCGGAGTTTCCGGCTCATCGTCAAAAGCTCCGTCCTCAAGGCCCTCATAATCCTCTCCCTCAAGGAATGCCTCCGTATCAGGATTGATATAACCGTCGACCTCCTCTGCAGGACGTGTCACAGCCTCAAGCAGTTTAGTGGACTTATCGCGCGGAACCAGGAAGAAATCAGGCATATCGGCAGGAACAAGCACTGTCTCACCCTTTGAGAACTCATATGTATCCATACATGCCTGGCCATCTGCATTCCTTGAAGGCACCTGAATGGAAGCCGCACCCTCAAGACATATATATACTATGAATGATTCGAACTTTTCGGTGTAGATGTGGAGCGCATCGGTAAGATCTATCTTCGATACGCTGAACTGAGGACATTCCACCAGGTTCTGTATCATCTGACCTTCCTGACTCTCCTCATGGCAATGACACTCATGTCCCTCCTCATGGCAGTGACACTCCTCGTCACCGCAATGGCATTCATGCGCCATGCAAGGCACATATGAAGCTTCTTCGCCCCAGAGCGGTCCCTTTCTGTAAAGTCCCTGATCGAAAGGACGGTAGTCTATGACGTCAATGGCCTCATCAAGGTGAGTCTTTCTTGCAGTTGCAGGATTAAACTCACGTCCCCAGTCATAGAGTCTGAATGTCATATCAGACGATTCCTGGATCTCAGCAATCAGAAGACCGCCGTCAGCAGCATGTACGGTACCCGGAGTAATGAAGATCACATCCCCCTTCCTTGGCTCCACCACGTTAAGTATCTCCTCGACCGTACCGGCATGGCATCTGTCATAGAATTCCTGGGCAGTAACCTCACGGGTGAAGCCGCAGTACATCTTTGCGCCAGGCTTTGCATCCATGACATACCAGATCTCAGCCTTTCCCAAAGAATCATAACGCTCAGCAGCCACTTCATCGTCAGGATGGACCTGAACCGACAGCTTGTCATTGATATCAAGGAACTTTATCAGGAGAGGGAACTGACGTCCATAATAGTTATAGACATTTTCTCCTACGATTCTTTCAAGGTATGTCTCCATCAGCTCACTGATGGTGTTTCCTGCAAGCCATCCGTTCGCAACTACAGAGTCCTCTATGCCCATGTCCGCAAGCTCCCAGCTCTCGCCTATCAGGACATCCTCGCCGATGACCGACTCGTTTCCCTCTTCATCACACTCTACGAAATGCTTGTTCAACTCCTTGACAAGCGCACTGCCACCCCAAGGTCTCCTTGAAGCGACAGGCACAAATTTAAACGGGTATAATTTCTTCTCCATCAATTTCATTTTCTTTATTCTCCGGCAAAGATAGGCATAAAATCACAATCAACAGCGCCCTGAAAGAAAAAAGACGGCGCCATACGGCACCGTCAGAACAAAGTTTAACAATTGAAGAACAGACTCATCATCAGCAGACATCGTCATCAGCCCCGCCACCGATCGCATCCATTGAAACCTCACCATCATGGAGATCGAAAACTTCATCTGCATCTACCATTCCATCATCATCCATATCAACTACCTTGTAGTCTGCCATTCCGTCCTCATCAACATCAGCATAGACAGCATCATGTCCGTCAATCTCTCCAGAAACCGCATGCACATCAATAGTGTCGGAATCTATAACGGTCACGTTTTCCTCTATGATGACCTGCTGACCTGTTTCAGGATCGGTATATGTCTCCTGCTCACTTACAGTTACCTCAACTGCAGTCGTATGAGAAACAAGCACATCTTCCCTACCTTCAAGAGATGCTGCAATTTCTGCTTCAGTAGGATCCTCTGCCACTTCCTCGAACTCACTCATGTCAGTCCTATAGTACTGCTCCATATACTCACCTCGGTCTTCCTCATCCATATTATCCCACTCCTCCTTGGTATATGTACTGTAGTTATTTCCGTGCCACTGGAATACTCCGCCAGGGCCTACCTCAGCGCGGGCAGCTGCAAATGCCTCACCAAAAGACATGCTGTCATCAACATCTGCGACCTGAAGCGGTTCTGGCAGCAATACAGCATCTTCCTCGAGAACTTCATCCTCAGCAACTTCATCAACTATCGCATCAACAGCCTCATCAAGCGTCAGTTCATCTTCAACAACTTCAGCCTCAACCTCTGTTTCAGCCTCAACTGCACCTTCTTCTGCTACAACAACATCCTCAGCATCTTTATTGAGTCCCAGAATGTCTTCCGCAGCATCCTTCATATCCTCCACAACATCGTCAAAATCATCAGAAGTCGCATACGCAGCAGCCGCAACACCCGCTCCACCGAGCAAGATACCAGGAACGGCTCCCAGCATTACCACTTTACCGAATCCGGCACCTTTACGACCTTCTGAAGGCAGTACTACATTCACCTGAACTTTTTCAGTTGCATCAGCAACATTCTTTTCTACTTTTGTTCCCATGGTTATTAAGATTTAAAATGATTATTTCGTTTTAGTGTTACAAAGCTAGAAATATAAAGTTCAATAACAAAGGGGTTTCGCGCATTCTACACGAAACCCCTCGATTTTTGTATGAAATGTCGATTACAGTCTTGATTTCAATGCCTCTGCCTGTGCCTCGTAACCAGGCTTGCCAAGAAGAGCGAACATATTCTTCTTATAAGCCTCGACACCTGGCTGGTCAAACGGATTCACGCCTAGGATGTATCCGCTTATGCCGCAAGCCTTCTCGAAGAAATAGAAGAGAGCTCCGAGGTTGTACTCATTGATGCACTCAATGCTGAGAGAGAGCTGAGGAACACCGCCGTCGATGTGAGCGAGCTTCGTTCCGAGCTCTGCCATTGCATTGCACTCCTCGACATGCTTTCCAGCGAGGAAGTTAAGACCGTCAAGATTCTGAGGGTCGTTCTCTATGAGCATGGAACGCTTGCTCTTCTCAACAGTCACGACTGTCTCCATAAGCGTACGCTCGCCGTCCTGGATATACTGACCCATAGAGTGGAGGTCTGTAGTAAAGTTTACAGATGCCGGGAATATTCCAAGACCGTCCTTGCCTTCAGACTCGCCATAGAGCTGCTTCCACCACTCGCCGAGGTATGTGAGCTTAGGATTGTATGCAACAAGGATCTCGATCTTCTTGCCCTGGGCATAAAGAGCGTTACGCATTGCAGCATACTGAACAGCCGGGTTGCACTCGCTCTTCTGGGCGCAAGCCTCCTCCATTGCAAGAGCACCCTCGAGCATAGCCTTCATATCGAAACCTGCGAGGACGATAGGAAGAATTCCTACCGGAGTGAGGACAGAGAAACGACCTCCTACGTTATCCTCGATCACGAATGTCTTGTAACCCTCCTGGGTAGAGAGTGACTTGAGGGCACCGCGAGCCTTGTCTGTAACTGCAACGATACGCTCGGCAGCCTCAGCCTTGCCATATGTATCCTCAAGATATTTCTTCACGAGACGGAATGCGACAGCCGGCTCTGTTGTAGTACCTGACTTTGAAATGACCACGCATGCTGCATTTCTCTCCTGTACGAGATCCATGAGTTCGCACATATATTCCTCCGAAAGGTTCTGTCCTGCAAATACGATCTCAGGAGCGTCACCCTTGGTCTTCATCTGCTTTGCAAACTGGTGTGAAAGAGCCTCAAGAGCACACTTTGCACCAAGATAAGAACCTCCGATTCCGATTACAACCACGAGATCGATGTTCTTTGCCTTCCATGCATCCCTGACAGCCTCACACTCAGAAAGGAGTGAACCTGCGAGAGTTTCAGAAGGAAGGTGCTTCCAACCGAGGAAGTCATTTCCCTTTCCAGTCTCGTTCTCAAGAACCTCAAGTGCGGCGAGGGCCTTTTCCACATAAGCGTTGTAGTCTGCATCTTTTACAAAGGAGCTGCAGCCTCCCAAATTTACTTTTACCATAATTATATTATTTAATATACACTATCACTATCTGTCACGGCTGTGACATCCCGGCAAAGTTAACATTTTTTGCATTAACGCGTGCAAAATTATTATATTTGTATCGTAAAGCATTATAAACCAAAATTTGGAAAACATGAAGAGAATCATCCTACTGTCGGCCATGATCGCCGGACTATTCCTGTCACAGAACATTTCATATGCCCAGAAGCAGTGCGGCATCGTCGCTCATCGCGGATTCTGGAACTGCGAGGAAGCCGGCTATGCAAAGAACTCCATAGCGGCCCTCAGATGTGCCCAGGAGCATGGTTTCTGGGGAAGCGAATTTGACGTGAACATGACCGAGGATGGAGTGCTCATAGTATATCACGACAGCGACGTAAAGGGCAAGAAGATCGAAAAGCACCCTTACTCCGAATTCAAGGATTTCAAGATAAAGAACGGCGAGGTCATTCCTACAATAGACATGTTTCTGGAGCAGGGAAAGAAATATCCGGAGACCATGCTTGTATACGAACTGAAGCCACATTCATGCGATGAGGTGGAAGACAGGTTCGTGGAAATAACCATCGAAAAACTCAAGGAGCATGGGCTGCTGGACCCAAGCCGCGTGATGTTCATCTCCTTCAGCATCCATATCTGTGAGGTGCTGGCTCAGAAGCTGCCTGAATTCACCGTTCAGTTCCTCGGCTCCAGCAAGAGTCCTGAGCAGCTTGCAGAAAAAGGCATCAATGGAGTCGACTACAACCACGGCGTATATAAAACCCACAAGAAATGGTACAAGCAGGCCCGCAAGAACGGAATGAGCGTAAACGCATGGACAGTCAACGACGAGAAGGACATGAAGAAGATGCTCAAGATGGGTGTGGACATGCTTACAACAGACAACCCCCTTGGAGCAAGGGGGCTGATGGAAAAGTCTAAGATCAACGAGTTGAAATAGGGCTATTCTACCTTAATCCAGAACGGGGCCACAGGCATACCCTCGCAGTTCTTGAGATTGCCGGGGTTGAAGTCTCCCCATCCGTAACGGACCTCACATGGATCCGGAACAAACTCGGACCTCACTCTCAGCACCTTTGGATTCCACTCGAAATAGGCATAAGTCACCGGATAGAAGATGCCTTCGCTTCCGGCCACTTCCAGACCTTCGATCTCCATCCAACGGCTGAGGCCGTTCCAGCAGTTCGTGAGTTCAACAGCAAGTTCGCTTGGACTCCATCGTGTACACTTGACAGCCTCCGGGCTGTAGCAAGCCACTTTTGACATACCGTAGTCGCGGTTCAACGCCAGACGCGCAAGCCTGTCGCCCACCTCACGCTTCTTTGCAGGGTGGATATTGTCCTGCTCATAACTCTCGACCAGGTCGTTGGTAACGACGATGGCGCTGTTCGGAATATTTCTGGCAGCCTCATGCTGTGCCTGCCTCAGAAGCGACGCATAGCTTACGGCCGAATATGGCTTGTAACGATATGGAGCAATCTCCACCATATAGAACGGAAGTTCGGCATTCTTGTCATCCCAGCACTCTCTCCAGTGGTTGACCATGTTGGTCATACGCTCGACAAACTGCTCGTGCTTGCCTACATTCGAGCACCCCTGATACCAGATGAAACCCTTGATGGTATATCCCATTACAGGACAGAGCATGGCATTGTATGCAAGGTATGGACGTGTATAATGGTGAGTTGCCTCTATCTTTTCCCGGCTCAGATCCTCATCAGGATAGGTCTCCAGGATCTCCTTCGGGGTCCAGCTCTCAATTCGGGCTCCACCGTATGCACATGATACAATACCGACAGGAAGGTCAAGCACCCTGTTGAGCTCGCGTGCAAAGAAGAATGCTGTGGCACTCATTTCAGAAACCGTCTCAGAGTCCGCCCCTACCCATTTTGATTCGACCTCGGTCAAAGGCTCATAAGACTGCTTGATAGGGACAGTGAACATCCTTATCTTCTCCCGCGCAGGAGGGGCAGCGATATAGTCAGCGGCATTCTCGACAGGACAATTGTAGAAACCTCTCATCGGCATCTCCATATTGCTCTGACCCGACGCCAGCCACACCTCTCCCACAAGCACATCCTTGATCGTTACGGAAGACCCGTCGCCCTTCACAACGATGTCATAGGCCTTGTAGCTTCCCTCGGGAGTCTGGACCATTACTTCCCACCTTCCCTCGGAATCCGCCTTGCAGCGACAGGCCTTTCCGTTCCATGACGGAGTGACTGTCACCTGGGCTCCTGCAGAGGCTGTTCCCCAGATCTTCGCCTCCGTATTCTGCTGCAGGACCATCGAGTCGCTGCACAAGCTTGACAAAACAAGCTTGGCCTCGGACACCATGCTGATGCACAGCGCCAAGGCCAATACTGTAAATATGCGTTTCATATTGATGAATTATAGTGACTTCAGACAGTCGGTAACATTCTTCTCGATGCGTGCCGAGATGTTCTCACCCTCAGCCTTTACGAACTTCTCACCGATGATGTTTTCATAGAGCTCGATGTAGCGCTCTGTGATGCCGTCCACGATCTCGTCTGTCATCTCAGGCACCTGCTGTCCCTCCTGACCCTGGAAACCGTTGGCCATCAGCCACTCACGAACAAACTCCTTCGAGAGCTGCTTCTGCTTTTCACCCTTTGCGAGACGCTCCTCATAGCCCTCTGCGTAGAAGTAGCGTGATGAGTCAGGAGTATGGATCTCGTCCATGAGATAGATCTTTCCGTCCTTCTTTCCGAACTCATATTTCGTATCCACAAGGATAAGCCCCATCTTGGCAGCGATCTCCGTTCCTCTCTGGAAGATGGCTCTTGTGTAGGCTTCGAGCTGCTCATAATCTTCCTTGCTTACGATACCCTGAGCGATGATCTCCTCCTTTGAGATGTCCTCATCGTGACCTTCTGCGGCCTTGGTAGTAGGAGTGATGATAGGCTGAGGGAACTTCTGGTTCTCTACCATTCCTTCCGGCATCTCAACGCCGCATATCGTGCGCTTGCCGGCCTTGTACTCTCTCCAGGCGTGGCCTGAAAGATATCCACGGATAACCATCTCGACCTTAAAAGGCTCGCACTTGTGACCCACAGTCACCATCGGATCCGGAACTGCTATCTTCCAGTTCGGAAGGATGTCTGCAGTCGCATCAAGAAACTTGGCAGCAATCTGATTCAGCACCTGTCCCTTGAAAGGGATTCCCTTAGGGAGCACCACATCAAATGCTGAAATACGGTCAGACACGACCATTACCAGATAATCATCACCGATGCTGTATACGTCACGCACCTTACCTACATAGTGGCCGTTCTGGCCAGGAAAATTAAAATCTGTCTTTACGATTGCTTCCATGTCTATATTATTATTTTCTTTTATTTCGGATTCTGTTTCCGGTTCCCCACTGTCATTTCGAGCGAGCGAAGCCCCACTGTCATTTCGAGCGAGCGAAGAGAGTCGAGACAATCGACGAAGTCGCTTGAGCGTCAGCGAAAGAATCTCCAGCCGCCAAAGATACGAATTTATTCGTACTCCGTAATCTTCAACCGGTATTTATTGCTACCCAGATTCTGAAAATACCGGGGAACGTCCTGCATCTCCTGTCCGATAATCCCGGTCATCCCCGACCTGACAGTTCCGGTCATCCCCGGTTTGACATCCCCCGTCATCCCCGGCTTGACCGGGGATCTCCTCCACTGCCCGTCAACACAGAACAGCACCGGATCCTTCACGCCCTCAAGTTTAAACCCAAGCTGCTCATATACAGCGCCTTCTGACCACTCCAAGTCAGCGTAGCTCATCACATCATCCGGATGCACATCATCTATAAAAGCCTTGAGCATCTTGCCCATGCCGCCATTGATCCTCACGCCAGGGAGGGATGCATACCGTGTCCATTCATAAGACCGTATCGTCTTCTCCCCCTTCTGCCACTTTCGGGCATTGGAAAACGTAGCCACCGCCACCAGACTCCCCGGCTCTACCCAACTGTCATTTCGAGCAAGCGAGTCCACACTGCCATTTCGAACAATCGAGTCCCCACGGTCATTTCGAGCGAGAGAGCCTACACTGTCATTTCGAGCGAGCGAAGCGAGTCGAGAAATCTCCAGCCACCTGCCAGTATACCGCTTCAAATACAGCCCATACCGATACCGGCACGCAGCATCACCATAGCTATGATTTTCACTCAGGAATGCCGCCGCAGTCTCCTTATCGATCTTCCTTACCTCGCAATTGCGGGCATACATCGATATGAAGATCTCGAGATGCGCCAAAAGCCTGGCTTTCATCATTTCCGGCTGACGCCTCCAGCGATCTTCAGTGATGATCACTGCTGCTGATCCTTCTTGACTCAAAACAGCCAGCAAATTATTGATAGTTCTTGCATCCTCGCGAGCCTGCTCCTCATTTTCAGCCTGGACATCCCACGGCACCACACACTTCCGTCCTACACTCAGCACTTCCACCCCGCAGCGGGCTTCCGCCACACAGTCAAACGCGTTAGCACAAAGAAAATCACGTATTTCGTCTGCCAAAAGAGTCATGACCGCAAAATTACACAAAATCTTCGTTTGCCGTTGTATTTGCAGACAAATCCTGCAATCTGTGGCACAGAAAAAATTGAAAATCAGGCAATTGCCTAGCACTGCGTGCTCCCCTTTGGCGGCACGCAAATGTAGCTATACACCTAACACACAACGAATTACGCGCCACTCTCATTTATATAGTCATCCAACCCTTTGACCACCAACAACTTGACTACCAACACGGTGGGTCATTTTGCCCCACCGTGTTGATAGTTAATGCGCTGACCGATAGCGCTTTATGTGTCCATCAGATTGTAGGCATTTCGTTCATCTGGACATTTAGTGGGAGAGATTGGGAAATCAAGTTCAATAGTGAACATTTCGGGTGGCAGGGAAGGCAACAGCCAGGCGCGAGGAGAGCCCTTCAAGGGTAGGGCTCCCCGCAGCGCTTGAGCTGTAGTCGTCGGAGAACGTATATTCCGACGACGGTGCCGTGCATATCGGTATGTAGGCCACGATAGACCAATGATACCGGATGGGCAATATTACACATGACAGCGCAATACAACGCGTTAACTGTCAACCACTTACGTCTTTATTATGACATCAAAGCGCACGGTATCAACAATATAACATCCTGATACTCAGACAGTTATATTGCGCAACCGATGAGACATTTAATATGAAAGAAGCTGACAGCAAGGGAGGTTGAATCCTTGTTGTCAGCTTCATGTTATCAGTTCATGTTGCCTGATCATGTTACTTGATCATGTTGCCAGCTCCTGGTGCGAGCTTCATGTTTTTGCAGAACGGTATGTTCTAGAAAGACTGGAATGTCGACCATTTCGTGTTGGCCTCGGCTGCTGTCTCAACGCCATCCGGAAGATTCACGAAGAAGTCAAATCCGGTCCAGGACTCGATCTGGTCTACTGAGACTGCGTAGTTTGTGTAGGAATCCGAGTAGGTCTTATGCTCGAACCAGAAACCTATAGCACTTACACCCGGCAGTTCAAGCCAGGACTTGCCAGACACAGCCGGCAGCTGTGCAGCGACAGTCGTGAATGACACCACCGGGCCCATATCAGTCTTTATAAAACTAACACAGCATGCTGATTACTTAAATTCTTGAGATCAATGCCTCAACCTGCTCAACTGTAAGCATAGTCAGCTTCGCCACTTGCTGCACATCCATTCCAGCTGCAAGCATATTAACAGCCACTTCTGCACGACCCTCAGCACGACCCTCAGCACGACCTTCTGCACGACCTTCTGCAAGTCCCTTCTCACGACCCTCTGCAAGTCCCTTCTCACGACCTTCTTCCAGTCCGGTCTTAATCGCATAGGCAAATTGATTTCTCAAATCTCTTTCTGTTGTCATTTTGCTCAATATTAAAGTTCGTAAATCATCACTGCTCATTATCAGTTCACCTGTATCGAATATCTTATCAAAGACATCATGAGTCAAAGCTTTGGGACGTCCCTGCAACAGATGCATGTTCTTCAAGCAGAAATACATTCCTTCAAGTATATTGCCATCAAGCTCATCTTCGGTCTTCTTAAACTTTGGCAATTCAAGAAAAATGTATGTCAGTCTATTGGATAAAAGTCTATGGTGTTCTTGTTCCAACAACCTGTATACGGTTTTGACATTCGTCAGGCCCTCATTCTGTTTGAGGGTAAAATCCAAAATACTGATTACATAAATCGGACAAAAGTCATAACTGTCCTGTGCAGAATCAACTTGTTTCAGAACCTGATGCATAGAATAGTAGAGCATCCTCTCTGCATACCATTCCTGCTTTCGATTCTGAAGTTCAACAATAATTCTAGAACCATCATCTGTCTTACAGAACAAATCATAGATTGATGTTTTACGGTCACGAATATTCGGATGCATTTCCTTATCCATAAAATCAACATCCACAATCTTCCTGTCATCAATCACCTGATTGAGAAACTCAATCATGACAGTCTTCGTAGACTCCTGTCCAAAAACCAGTTTGAAGGCATCATCGACCATCAAATCCGGATACTTTACATCTTCATGCATAAATTTTAATTTTAGATTAAACACTCCCAATACGGGCTAATAAAAATTTATGCATCCTCCCCTCAACGATTCCCCACAAATGTGCAAAAAAATCCGCACCAAGTCAACACACTGATACAGATTTTTCTTTTTATTTAACAAACTTTTTCTAAATCTTTAAATTTTTTCTTTTTTTTAATCTCCTCTGTGGTCTTCATTCCGGGTCACGTTGGTGAACATTTCGGGTGGCAGGGAGGGCAGCAGCAAAGTGCGAGGAGAGCCCTTCAAGGGTAGGGCTCCCCGCAGCGCTTGAGCTGTAGTCGTCGGAGACCGTATATTCCGACGACGGTGCCGTGCATGTGTTCAGGGACTCTAGGATACGCAAATACAACTATTGAACAAGACGACAGATAAGACAGCAGGCAAGATAATGGACATGTAAGTAGCTGATGATCAGCAAGATGAGTATTATGAGGGTGGGGCAAAATGACCCACCGTGTTGGTAGTTAGATAGTTGATAATCAGGAGGTTGCATGACCAAGAGAAGGCATTGAGTTCAACGATAATTTCGGTTGATTGGCTTTCCCGTCCATGAAAACGGGCAATTTCGTGGACGGGATACATCAAATTGATGGCCCCATCCATGAAAAGGACTGTTTTTGTGGATGGCGAAGTTCTGTTTAAAGTTCACGTCTATAGAAAGGGTCTATTTTGTGGAGAGAAAGACAGGACATTAGACATGTAGGTAGCTGATAGTCAGCAAGATGAGTACCGAGAGGATGGGGCAAAATGACCCACCGCATTGGTAGTTAGATAGTTGATAATCAGGAGGTTGCATGACCAAGAAAGGCATTGAGTTCAACGATAATTTCGGTTGATTGAACTGCGCCCCATCCATGAAAAGGGCTGTTTTTGTGGATGGCGCAGTTCTGTTTAAAGGTCACGCCTATAGAAAGGGTCTATTTTGTAGAGAGAAAGACAGGATATTAGACATGTAGGTAGCTGATAGTCAGCAAGATGAGTACCGAGAGGGTGGGGCAAAATGACCCTCGGCCAGTTATATTGCGCAACCGATGAGACATTCAATATGAAAGAAGCTGACAGCAAGGGAGGTTAACCTTGTAGGTTAAATCCTTGTTGTCAGCTTCTTGTTTTTTGCAGAACGTTATGTTCTAAAAAGACTGGAATGTCGACCATTCAGCGTTGCTTTCAGCTTCTGCCTCAACAGTATCCGGAAGATTCACGAAGAAGTCAAATCCGGTCCAGGACTCGATCTTGTCTACAGAGACAGCATAGTTCGTGTAGGAGTCCGAGTAGGTCTTATGCTCGAACCAGAAACCTATAGCACTTGCGCCTGTTACCGTGCTGCCGGACTTATTGACCTTCAGGACGACCTTGTAGAAGTAGTTCGGAACCGGAACGCTCTTGGTGTCATCCTGGGCAGTCGTGTATGTTATCGACTTCGACTCCCCGACCTTATTGAAGGCCACACCGGTCACGATGTAGATCTCTTCGCTCTTCGCAATCGACTGGAGAGCGGCTTCAAGGTTCTGCCATACTCCTCCGTTGAAGTTGTTCTGGATCTGCGGAACAGAGTTGGTCACATAGAAGGTCTGCAGCTGCATCGTCTCGTTGCCGTTACGGGATGCATTCGGAATCATATGACCGCGCGAGTAGCTGTCATTGTAGCTGCTCGAACGCAGATCCACCTGATAGGACTGATCGATGCTCGGGCTGTAACTCCACTTGCTCGGGCGGCTCAGACTGCCCATATGGGACGAGTTCAGATGATATGCCGTCCACAACGAAGTGTAGGTCGACTTATCATAACAATGGGTGTAGTTGCGGTTGGCGTCAGTGGTCGAAGATCCATAATAGGTATTAACGACGTAATCAGTTCCGCTCACCGCTCCCGGCAGCTCAAGCCAGGACTTTCCTGACACGGCAGGCACCTGTGCAGCGACAGTCTTGAATGACGTCACAGAGCCCGTGAAGGTCTGACCGCCAACCACAACATAAGACTGGACATAATATGTCGTGCCGGCAGACAGTCCCTCAACATCTGCACTGAATGAAGATGCCGTACCGCTGTAATTGTCACATGTAATCGTTTTTGTCAAAGACGAGGAAGAAGTTCCATATCGGAATCCCACCTCCGTGGGCTCAGAAGACGCTTCCGTATACGAAGCAGACAGGCTGGCGCCTGTCTGCTCTATGTTCGTCACGGTAGTCGTCGTTACTGTTGCACCCACTGCGGGCTCATCACCCCCGACGCCTCCGCCGGATGATGGTCACTGAAGTTTATAGATTGCAATATCTAACTGACCACTTGAATAGCAAGAGAAAATACGGCTTGAGCTATTATATCTCATCCAATTTCTTGTATTGGTTCCATTTGCTTTAACAGTGGCAACACCTGCTGACGTAATTGATATAGTCCAAGAACTATTTGCAGACAATGTAGTTTCTGTTCTCAGATAGTTTTTAGAAGATGACGCAGCGTAAAGGTAACCAGAACCAGTATTAAAAGCATATGTTCCTGTAGTCTTACCAGTTTCAAGAGTCAATATCTGTACGTCACTGCCGAAAGTAATAGTATTACCACTCTTAGATACAGATGCTTGACCTCTGTTATTGCTATTCTGTGTAGTACTCAATGCATTATTTGAAGCACTTGCAACAATTACCACCTGATCTCCAACAGCAAGGTTATTCACATCTGTAACTAAAGTCCAAGTTTTATCTGTCTCAACTACGTCAGATACGGTGATTTGATAAGTCGTTGTCTTGTCCTCATAGCTGACTGTTACGGTATATGTGTCAGCAACAGACATATTATAACCGTCAAAAGTAGCTGATGCAGTCACATCTTCTTTCGAGCCATCTGAATATGTTGCTGTAACAGTTGGCTTTACAAACTCCTCACCTACAGTGTATGTTGTCTTTTCACCTGATACAGCTATTGATTCCAAAGTTGCAGGTGCTTCTTCTCCCTCAACGGCTTTAATCAGATACAGATCCTGTGCCTGGGTACCAGCGTACATCGCAAAATAGTCATTACCTTGAGTACCATTAAGGCTTAAATAACGATCTCCAGACACAAAGTTAAACGAGCCATCATCTTGTTTTGTAACAGTAAACTGTAAACCTGTCTCAGACATTACTGCTGAATTACCAGACGTCCAAGATACATACTCTTCTGATGCTACAGACTGAATTGTATATACTGATCCAGACTTAGAAACATTCCACAGTTTAGACGCAGCGACCTCTACATTATCTTCCGGCATATTTGCTCCTGCTGATACTGCTGTAAGTCTAACTGTTGAGGTACTTGTTTCTTCATTAGTCAAATAATAGTATAGAGACTCTGAGTTTCTATATGCCACAATCGCATACTGTCCAGAGTAGTCAGAATCATCAACCACCGTCGCCGAAACAGTTATATTGTAGGATGTAGTCACAGTCACTTCACCCTCAGTATAGGAAACTGTAACTTCCTTGGTTCCTTCCGACGCCAAATCATTGCCACTAAATGTAGCACCTGTTACTGTTTCAGTGCTTGCATCATCATAAGTAGCCTTAACTGTCGGTTCAACAAACTCATCACCTACGGTATATTCGATCTGCGGATTCTCCACAGCAATCGACACCAAAGTTTTAGGTTCTGGCTCTGGAGTCTCGCCACCCTCGTTTTCGGTATAGTAAACAACAACAGAAGTAAATCCGCATGTACCTCCAATAGTGGCAGTCATCGGCTGAGTTCCGTTCGTTGGAGTAACAGTTACAGTAGTAGTATTCACTTCAGCTGAAGCATTTGTCCAAGAACTACCCGAAAGAGCAGTTGCATAGTTTGCTGATGTTGCAGTAAAGACAACAGATGTAATCTTGTATCCAGTCTTAGAAGCAATGGTCAAGACACTATTTTTGTAGAACCTTGTACTAGTCCTGCTGTCGCTATTACCACCATAATAATTGTTTGTTGGAGTTGATGCACCACCCTTTTCACAATACATCTCAGCGAAATCACTTGTCCAAGCGATCTTAGTATCAGACACTTCCGATGTCTCATTTATTGACAAATTCCATGTTACATTTTCTGGTTCTGGTTCTACTACATCAGCCGAAGAAATTGTATATGGAGTAGTGTTATACTTTCCTGCCTCGAATGATATTCCGTTCAATGTAACAGTCTTTGTGTAAGTCTTGCCCTCTGCGTCGGTAACCTTGAATGTCACATCTCCCGAGTAATTTGAGAGAGGAGCCATTACAAAGTAAACTGGAAGAGATTCGCCAGCTGCAACTGTACCATTTGTTACATTTACAGTGATAGCTGATGACTCATTTTGCTTTATAGATATAGATGGTGTTTCGAAAGACTCCACATTAAACACACCCGCGATATCAGCACCTTCAGCTGTCATCTCAAACTTTGCAACCTCAATTTCAGCACCTGTATTATTCTTTACATCTACCTGCATCATTGTATAGATGTGCGACATCGTTACCTGAGCAGCCTCGGTCATAGGAGTAGTGGCAGTAAAGGTACCTACGAGTGCATCATTTTCCTTGATATGAGCAGTAGGATTTGCGCAATCCTGTGACTGAGTTGCCTCAAGTTTATGCGTTGTTGATGCTCCACGATGATATGACTTCTGGTTAGCTCTAGCATACATAGCATTAAATGTATACTCGCCATCAGATATTGTGGATCCTGTCGTAAACTTTCCATCATTGTATGCATACTCTGCTATTGTAGCAGCCTCTGTATCATTTGCATACGGTGCCCCCCAAGTACCGTCTGTCGTAACTAGATAGAGTACATCTCCTTCCTCCCACTCAACTGAAAGGCCATCTAGAGTTGTCTTTGTCTGTGCAATCTCTGCTACAAGTTCAAATGAAGAACCTTCTGCTTTGGCATTTGGGTCTTCGATTTCATTTTTCTGGCATCCTGCAAAATTAACCATAGCAGCAGCCATACCTAACAAAAGAACTATTTTTTTCATCTTTACTTTCCTTTTAGTTGTTTGACTTACTACTATTCGAACCAGTTATTGTTACCGGTTTCCCAATCTTGTGCATCGAAATCTCCCGATGCACACAGCACTCCTTCGCTCAAAACTTCGAGCGTTTTTACGGAAGGGGTTTCGTATGCTGAAACCTCTCCCATGAATTGTTTCCTTTCTAGGGTCATAATTAATTGATATTTAGTTTGTTAATATTTTCTACACACATTCCACGCGCGCATCGCATGCACAACGCGCACATTAAGCGGCAAATTTAGACTATAAATTCCTGATAATCAAGAAAAATCTCCGATAGTTGAAAAACTTTCGGAGATGTCACATAATATGGCACATAGACCGGTATTATTCTGCAAGATATTTTTTAAACGAAATCCAGTCGGACGCAGTCTCAGAAACCGTCTCTATCGGGTCAGGCAGACCGGCAAAAAGATCGAGTCCAGTGAGCTTTTCAATATCGTCGACGGTGACCGTGAATTCAGAATACGAATGTCCCTTGAGGTCTTCGTGTGGGAGAAGAAATCCTATGGTCCTGGCCTCAACCACCCCATCACTTCCCCGCTCAACCTTAAGCAGAGCCTTCCAATAGCTTTCGGGCACAGGAAGAGTCTTGGAGTCGTTCTTATTGACTATGGTCCTGACGGCACTGAGCTCATCACCCTGAGAGAAAATGGCTCCCGTCACGACATAGAGCGTATCTTCCGGAGGCACTGCTGAGCGCACCGCTTCCTCCAGTTTAGCCCATATCCCTCCGTTGAATCCATGCTGGATCTGAGGAGTCATGTTTGTCGAAAAATAGGTCTGAGCCTGCATTTCAGGGACTGCACTGCGGTCTGCATTCGGGATCTGGTGGCCTCGGGCATAGAAGTTCTTCGGGTAGTTTGCAGTCGGGACAGATACGCCATAGCCGCTGCGTACATTGGTCTGGATGACCCTGGAAAGCTGCGGATCATACCCCCAGGTCTCCTCACGTCCCTTGGATGTGTGCGCGCTGCAGAGAGGATATGCCACCCAATGGGCCGCATACAGGTCCTGGTCGTAACAGAGGGTGTAGTTGCGCTGGAGCGTTCCATTCATATGCGCTCTATGGGTCACGATATGACATCCCTCCATATCCCCCTTTCCCTGAGGCAGTTCCAGCCAGTCAGGAGTTCCGGGGCCAGCAGATGACGCCATAGCCTTGCGAGCCTTTCCGGCTCCGTCGTCAGACGGACCGTTCCCGGCATCCTGGGCAGAAGCCGATTGTGACTTGCTGCCAAATACGACAAAAAGCAGCAACACCAGGCTCAGGCCTAGTATCACTGCTATAGTTATTCTGGTACTTTTCTTCATATCAATTTACGAGGCAGGGGTAAAGATCCTTCGCTTCGCTCAGGATGACAGTGAGGGGCTCAGGATGACAGTGAGGGGCTCAGGATGGCAGAGAGGGGGCTCAGGATGACAGTGAGGGGCTAAGGCTGGACAAACGCGAGGATCTCACCCTTGGCAACCATGTCGCCCTGCTTGGCGCATACAGCGATTATGCGTCCGTCAACCGCAGGGACGACCTCCTCCATTCCGTAGTAGGTCTGGACGTGGCCCATGGCGGTGCCGGCAACAACCTTGGTGCCGGCAACAGGCGCCGTCGAGGCGTCGTCCACGTCGATCTGCCAGAGGATCTGGCCCTTTACAGGAGCCTGGACAGGAACTGCAGACGGGTATTTCCGTACGATCTCATCCACATCGAACTTCGGCATCTCGACCACAGGGCGCTCGATGACAATCGGCGCTCCGGCCTTGGCCTTCGCCGCCTCAAGGTCAGCGCGGAAGCGTTCCTTCGCAACGCCGCTCCTGTAGTCACGATACTGCCTCTCGTGCATAGCGAACTCGAAGAGTTCTTCTTCGTCCTGTCCGACATCCCATCCCTCTTCCTTCATCATTGCGCGGAACCTGTCGAGCTCGTTCGGGAATGCATCCTGCGGGTTGCCCGTGTAGAACTCGAGACCCTTCTGCTTTGCGAGCTCCACGATCTCCGGTGCGAGCGGGCCCGGAAGGGTTCCCATCTTGCCGAGGATCATGTTCCAGGTATCCTTGTCGATGGTTGTCCAGCGAGGCTGGCCCTTTAGGATGTTCATGAGGTTCATCAGTGCGGTGTTCTTGACATACTGGCTGAACGGGGTCACGAGCGGCGGATAGCCCAAGCGTGGCCATACATATTCAACTTCCTGGAAGAGCATGACCATCAGCTGGTCGAGGCTGAGCTCGGCCTTGCCCTGGGCGCGGAGCGAAGCGTTGATCGCGCCGTGGAAGCCCTTGAGGTCGGCCATCATCGAGCCCATCATGCCGCCCGGGAGGCCGCAGCCGACCAGGAGCGAGCTCATGTGCGAGTTGTTAGGGTCGATCCAGTAGCCGAGGAAGTCGTCCATGAACTTCTGGGTCAGCGCCCTGACTTCCATGTAGGCGTTCATGTTCAGGTCTTTGACCGTGAAACCGTCGGCCTTGAGCATCTCGCGGATGGTGATCACGTCAGGATGCACCTTGCCCCATGAAAGAGGCTCTACTGCCACGTCGAGGTAGTCGGCACCGGCGCGTGCGACCTCGAGCATCGAGGCCGGAGAGAAGCCGGGGCCACAGTGGCCGTGGTACTGTACTGCTATATGCGGATATTTCTTCTTTATCTGCCTGGTGAGTTCGCCCAGGAAGGTAGGGCGGCCGATGCCTGCCATGTCCTTGAGGCAGATCTCGTCGCAGCCGTATTCAACTACCTTGTCGACCACGCCCATGTAGTATTCGACCGTGTGGACCGGAGAGTTGGTGATCGAGAGGGCTACCTGTGAGATCATGCCGCCTTTCTTGGCGTATTCGACGCTGAGGCGGAGATTGCGGTGGTCATTCAGACCGCAGAACGATCGCGAGATGTCTGTTCCCTGTGCCTTCTTCACCTTGTACATGAGTTCGCGGACATCGGCCGGAACCGGATTCATGCGGAGTGCGTTCAGACCGCGTTCGAGCATGTGCGTCTGGATGCCTGCCTTGTGGAAAGGGGCAGTCCATTCACGGACAGCCCTGTTAGGGTTCTCACCGAAGAGGAGGTTGACCTGCTCGAATGCACCTCCGTTGGTCTCAACCCTGTCGAAACATCCCATATCGATGATTGCCGGAGCAACTTCCTTCAACTGACTGACAGTAGGAACATATCGTCCTGATGACTGCCACATGTCCCTGTACACAAGGGAGAATCTGATTTCTTTTGCCATAATAGTTATAATGAGTGCTAACAAAGTTATGCAAAAGAATCCTGACAACGCAAGGGATATCGTAGAAAATAAGCGTAATATCAGATTATGGGGTCAAATACTTTACTGTGGTCAAAAATTTCACCACACAGTATTGCAGGTTTGAAAATTTTACGTATCTTTGCAGTCCTTAAACCAACATGGTGCCCATAGTTCAGTTGGTTAGAGCGTCAGATTGTGGTTCTGAATGTCGTGGGTTCGAATCCCACTGGGCACCCTGGAAAACTCCTTATGATCGTCCGTTCATAAGGAGTTTCTTTTTTTCGCGGTTGTTTTGCATTCTGTCAGACCGTCCGACATTAAAAATGCGAAAAAGTTGCCGGACGGTGCCCAAAATAGGTGTTTTATGTCAGAAATAGGGACCGTCCGACATGAATTTGGGCATTTTGATGCCGGACGCTTTTCCGGCCGACATGTGAGACCTGTCGGAATACGGTTTTCCGTAGCATCGCTTGGATGAAGCGATATGGATATGCAACCACCTGGTAGAGTGCGGCTTACCTATAAACAGATTTGCAGATATGCTGGTCGGAATGCAGCTCTACCCCCACGATACCTTTGGGCTCTACTGAGAATCCACGGATGTTTTGTCCTCCCGTCCATGGTTTTCCACTTTTCATGGACGGCTGCCACATATATCTACACGACGCCTCACTGCCACACCTCCAGAATGCTCCATTGCCTTTATTTCGCCTTGTTCAATCGACTTTGTCGATTTCAACCGAGCCCACCCTGTAATTTCTTTCGCCTTACTTAAGCGGAAAGCCGATTGCGACCGAGCCACCTTCTTGTGTGCCCCTGTCATTTCTTTCGCTGGCGCTCAAGCGGCAAGCCGATTGCGACCGAGCGGAGCGAGTGGAGAAATCTGGTATGTTGAGCGCGGCACCGTCGTCGGAATATACGGTTTCCGACGACTACAGCGCAGGCGCTGCGGGGAGCTCGACCCTGAAGGGCTCTCCTCGTGCCTGGCTGTTGCCTTTTAGCCCATATATATGTTTGCGCACGTGCTCGAAGGGCGGTTTGGGTTAATGGAAACGGAGTGCTTGGTCATGAAATGCCTCAAACTCGGCCAAGCGGTGTGGATTTTATGCTGAAAATGCTTTTTTGTAGTACCGCTTGTGCCTAAATCGCTCGAAACTCGTCCAAGCGGTTTACTTTGCTGACTCGGAGTTCTGCGGGGTATCCGTAAAGATCCTTCGCTGCGCTCAGGATGACAGTGGTGACAAAGCTCAGGATGACAGTGGTGACAAGACTCAGGATGACAGTGGTGACAAAGCTCAGGATGACAGTGGTGACAAAGCTCAGGATGACAGTGGTGACAAAGCTCAGAATGACAGTGGTGACAAAACTCAGGACGACAGTGGTGACAAAACGCAGGAGGACAGTGGTGACAAAACGCAGGATGACAGTGGGCGGTCTGTGTTCAAGATCCTCACGTCGCGTCACTCCTCAGGAGAACAGAGAATCGGTCAGGAGGACAGTGATAAAACAGCTGTCCCGTCGGAGAGGAAAGCGTTTGTTGTTCAGGTTTCTGCTTTCCGACCGACGGGGACCGGTATTTTCAAATGTATTATACTACTTCTTCTCGCCGTAGGCAAGGTCGCCGGCATCGCCGAGACCTGGGACGATGTATGAATGGCTGGTAAGTTCCTCGTCGATGGCGGCCACCCAGAGGGTCACACCCTCTTCAGGGAGATGTTTCTGCAGATATTCCACTGCATATGCACTTGATATAGGGCATACAAGGTGGGTATGGAAAGGCTGGCCTTCCTCGCAGAGTCTCTTGTAGGCAATCTCGAGAGAGGCACCTGTAGCAAGCATGGTATCAGCTAGAATCAATGTCTTTCCTGTAAGGTCAGGAGTGCTGGCATACTCGATCTGGATATGGAAGTCTTCGCCCTTGTCATACTTTCTGTACGCTGCCACGAATGCATTCTGAGCATCATCAAAATAGTTCAGGATGCCCTGATGGAGAGGAAGACCAGCCCTGAGGATGGTAGCTACGACGATCTTCTCGTCGTATGTAGGGATCTGAGCGATGCCGAGAGGTGTGACATATGGCTTCACAGAGTTGTCAAGCGTCTTGCTGATCTCATAGGCGAAGATCTCGCCGAGCCTTTCAAGGTTTCTACGGAATCGCATGCTGTCCTTCTGGACATCCTTGTCACGCATCTGCGCAACGAACTTGTTCAGGATGGAATTGTTTTCCCCGAGATTGATGACTTTCATTTCAGTGTGGTTTAATTATCAAGGCAAATATATCTTTATTTTTCACCACATCAAAATTTTTCAGCCACATGACGCATTCTCCCTGATGCATTTCTCTCGACCACCTGCTCATCCGAGAAGCTGTAATAGGCAGCTCCGGCAACTATCACATGGTCTATCAGCTGGAGCCCGCAAGAAGAGAGGGCCTTGTGCAGATCCCTTGTCTGATTGATATCCTCGATGCTGGGCATGGCGTTGCCGGAAGGATGGTTATGCACAAGGATCAGCGCTGCCGCCTTGCGTTCGATAGCCCGTCGTATCACAACGCGCTTGTCCAGCATCGTAAAGTCCTGTCCGCCAGTAGTCATCCTCTCCTTGGCAATCAGCTTGTTGGACCTGTTGAGAAACAAGGCCCAGCACTCTTCATGGTCCAGATCCCGCATCAACGGCAGCATGATCCGATAGACTTTCTGCGGAGAGTCCAGCCGGCAGGCATCCGCCATGCCGGATTCCACAGAAAGCCGGCGCCCGAGCTCGAAGGCTGCAAGCACGGTGACAGCCTTCCCCGGCCCGACTCCATCTATCTGACACAGCCGTTCCACGGGCATGGAGGCGAGATCTCCCAGGCGTTCTTCGCACGCCTTGATGATCTCGCGCGCCACGTCCACTACATTCCTCTTCCCCGTACCGGTCCTCAACAATATGGCCAGCAGCTCCGCATTGGTAAGAGCTCCGGCTCCTCTGTCCAACATCTTTTCGCGTGGACGTTCTTCCTTGCACAGTTCCTTTATCTTCATGCGGCAAATATATGACAGATCGCCGCTCCCGTCCATTAATTGTGACGAAAGCGGCGAAGATTTTTCTTTTTTTTAAAATTATTTCTTTTTCTTTAACAGAATCAGAGTTCCTTGCGAAGACGGGCCTTAGGAATACCGAGCTGATCGCGATACTTTGCGATGGTACGGCGGGCAACCTTGTAGCCTTTCTCTGTCATCTTCACCACAAGTTCGTCGTCCGTGAGCGGACGGCGCTTGTCCTCCGTGTCGACACAGTCCTGAAGAGCCTTCTTGAGTTCGCGGGTCGAAACCTCTTCTCCTTCCGCATTTTCCAGACCTTCCGAGAAGAAATACTTCAGCGAATAGATTCCGAAATGGGTCTCGATGTATTTGCTGTTGACTACTCTGGAAATAGTTGAGATGTCAAATCCGGTCTTCTCGGCAATGTCCTTGAGCACCATCGGCTTGAGGTGGGTCTCATCACCGTCGATGAAATATTCCCTCTGATAGTCCACAATGGCCTGCATCGTATTGGACAGAGTGTTGTGACGCTGCTTGATAGCCTCGACGAACCACTTCGCCGAATCCATCTTCTTCTTCACGAAAGCGGCAGCCTCCTTCTTTTCACGCTCCGACGAGTTCGCCGCATCCACCAGAAGTTCCGCGTATTTCCTGTTAACCCTAAGTTCCGGAATAGAGAAGCGAGGCATGCTGAGCTTGAGTTCCCCGTCAGTGTATTCAAGGACGAAGTCCGGCACTATCTGCTGGGCCTGGTCGTTGTACGAATCATCTATCTGACCTCCGGGAGAAGGATTGAGCTTGAGGATCTTCGACATGGCAGCCTTCAGCTGTTCCTCCGTAATGTTCAAACGAGTCATGATCTTCTGGAAGTGCTTGCTGGTGAAGTCATGGAAATAGTTGTTGAGAATCTTGATAGCAAGCTCCACTTCCGGAGTCTTCCTGCAGTGTCTTATCTGCAGGAGCAGGCACTCGCGAAGGTCACGTGCCCCGACGCCGGCAGGCTCAAACTCCTGGATTACCTTCAGCATCTCGAGCACCTCGTCCTCGTCCGTTTCGATGTTTGCACGGAAAGAGATGTCATCCACCACGCTGTCTATGCTTCGGCGCAGATATCCGTCATCGTCAAGACTGCCTATTATAAAGGAAGCCACCGCATATTGATGCTCGGTCAGCTGGCGATAGCCAAGCTGTTCCTGCAGACTTTGAGTAAAGCTCTCCTTGACAGAAAAGGTGTTGTACTGCGGGCGTTCATCCTTTGAATAATTGTCCGCTCGCAGTCGGTAACTCGGTATGTAGTCGTCATCCTTATATTCGGAAAGCGAAACTTCTCTTGGAGCCTCTCCTTCCTCCTCCTTTTCCTTTGGGAGATCCTCGTCCAGGACAGGATTCTCCTCCAGTTCCTTACGTATCCTCTGCTCCAGTTCCTGGATCGGAAGCTCGATGAGCTTGATCGTCTGGATCTGCAAAGGAGACAGCTTCTGGGTCTGCTTGAGTTCAAGTCCTTGCTTTAGCATACACTACTGATTGAATGAATAAATATAAGACTAGCGTGTCGACATGTCTTCCGGCAATGCCAGAGGGCGCAACACCTTAACTGTATCTATTTCATATGTAAAGTCCTGGTCCAGCACAGGATAACATATATTTTCCTTCACAACAAAGGCGCTTGGAAAATCTTTCTTGATCTGTCCCAGCAGCGCCATGGCTTCAGACTTTGTCCTGCAGTCACCTACAGTCACCTTGAAGTAAGGATTGGAGTAAGTTCTATATGCCGGCACACCTCTGTACATCTCAGTGAATCTTGCCATAGTCTTCTCGGATTCAACTTTCGCCGACTGCTTGTTGTCGAAGAATATCCTGACCCTGAATCCGGCAATCGCACGGGAAGGATTTGACTTTATATATTCATTCATCGAACCCGCAAGTTCGGCAGACTGTCTGACATTAAGATCAAAGACTCTCTTTCCGACATATGCCGTATCAACACGTGACACAGGTACGTACACCAACGAATCGACATACTCGAATCCTTCGGGAGCGACCAACGAATCAACCGGCTCAACAGGATAGTACGGCTCCAGCATCTGGGCGGAAGCCGGTGTAGTCCATATGATCATAGCCAATATCGAGACTCCGATTCCAATAAGGATATTGTTATTTCTTGTCTGCATATTTCAAAAGTTTCTTCAAAGGTATATCCTTCTTTGTCATAGTCTTGGAAAGTCCACCTCTAAGCTTTCCCTTAACTGTAATATCCACCTTGCACTTGTCCATATAATCCTTGTCAAGGAACATCAGCATATCATACAATGACACGTCCTTATCTAGCTTTACCTTGGCTTTCAGATGGTAAGTATGGGCAGTACGCCCTTTCATAGTGAACGGATCGACGGTCACATTACCAAGAACCTTGCCAGAATATTTCAACACCGCCTTCATATCAGATAATTTTATCTGAATCGCAGGATTGTCGATCTCCACGGCCAGATCTGCATTCAGACCTCTGAGTCCATTCGGGCTGACGTTCTCAATCTTGGCAGAGTTGACCTTTATCTGCGTAAACTTACCGCATCCTGTAACGCATAGGAGCGCTGCGGCCATAAACAGTACAGCTATTCTTCTCATTTTATGAAAGATTTATAGAGTTTCCAATTATGCAAAGATAACGATATTCGTTTAAAAATCCTATCTTTGCGTTTCCATAGAGAAAACAGCAGAAAATGAAACATACAGACATAAAGCCTATTACAGATCCCTCGCGTCCTCAAGTATATATTGAGACATACGGATGCCAGATGAATGTGAACGACAGTGAAGTAGTCCTGTCAATTCTTCAGGATGCAGGTTATGCATTGACCGAGAACATCGAAGAAGCCACACTGATTCTAGCTAACACATGCTCGATCAGAGACAACGCAGAGCAGAGGATATGGGGACGAATCGATCAGTTCAGACTGCAAAAGAAGACACGTCCTGAGGTGATCATCGGCATATTGGGCTGCATGGCAGAACGCCTGAAAGAAAAACTGCTTGAGAAAGTTGACCTTGTGGCAGGGCCTGATTCATATAGAGATCTGCCGCAGATGCTTCAGGCAATAAGGCCGGACAGGCCACAGATAAACGTACTTCTTTCCCACGAAGAGACCTATGCAGACATCTCTCCTGTCAGACTCGACAAGAACGGAGTATCTGCCTTCATCTCCATCATGCGTGGATGCAACAATGTATGTTCATACTGCGTCGTGCCTTATACAAGAGGCGCAGAGCGCAGCAGAGACCCTCACACAATAGTGAACGAGGCGAAGACACTATGGAAGAACGGATATAAGGAAGTGACCCTTCTGGGACAGAACGTTGATTCCTATTTCTGGAAGGATGAACACAACAGCAGCAACAACACCAATTTCGCCCAGCTGCTTGAGATGGTGGCAAAGATAGATCCTGCCCTTAGAGTCCGCTTCTCAACCTCACACCCGAAAGACATCAGCGACGAGGTCATCTATACAATGGCAATGTATGACAATATCTGCAAGCACATCCACCTTCCGGTCCAGTCCGGAAGCAGCACAATGCTGGAAAAGATGCGCCGCAAATACAATCGTGAATGGTATCTTGAAAGAGTCCGGAAGATACGCAGCGTGATTCCTGACTGCGGCATTACGACCGATGTGATAGCAGGATTCAGCGGAGAGACAGAGCAGGATCACCAGGACACGCTCAGCCTTATGGAGCAGGTCGTATTTGATTCCGCATTCATGTTTGCGTACTCGGAACGTCCTGGTACACTGGCATCGAAAAGATACCCTGACGACATACCTTATGAGCTGAAGACCCAAAGACTCAATGAGATTATCGAACTTCAGGGCAAGATGAGTTTCAAGAGCAACTTCAATGAGATCGGCAAACAGCTGACAGTGCTGGTAGAGGGACCGTCGAAGAAGAATCCGGATGAATTGTGCGGCAGGGCCAGCAACAACAAGATGTGCGTATTCCCTTCAATGGGCGAGAAGGCCGGAGACTACTGCACAGTAGAGGTAGTATCCGTCACATCCGCCACATTAATCTGCAAAAGGGTTGAGGAACAGCTATAATTCAGGAGACTTGCCCCCATTCTCAACAGCAGCCTGAATCGCATCATCAATCGGAATATAGGATCTATAGAAAGCTTCTTCTCCAAGTTTAGAGAAGCGGCCGACCAGACCCATGACCTGAGGGAGCATATACTCACGCGTGTCATCCCATTCGCCGGCTTTCGGTTTTACATCATCCACACCTGAGGCAAAATCCAGAAACTGTCCCTCGATGTCCTCTGCTTCGAGGTAGTCTTCCAGCGAGTTGAAATCCGCTATACTTGAAAGTTGCGATTTATATTTATCGAACATGGTCGATGCAAACCGCATGGCTGTCGCTTTTCTGTCACACTGAATATAGAAATCCGACGCACGAGTCGTATCAATCGGAACGAATATATCCGGCACAATACCTCCACCACCGTACACCTTACGCCCTTTGGTCGTATAATAAACCATAGTCGTATCCACCTTTACGCTGTCGGCTGAAACAAGTTCTCCATGATTATATCGATCCAGGATGTCATACATATATTCGTCAGAACTCTCATACGGCTTCTGTATGCAACGTCCAGATGGCGTATGGAAACGTGCAACAGTCAGACGTATTCCAGAACCATCGGTAAAATATATCGGCTCCTGCACCAGTCCTTTTCCAAAGGAGCGTCTGCCAATGACAGTTCCCCTGTCATTGTCCTGTATCGCTCCCGCAAGTATTTCACTTGAGGATGCACTGGATTCATCGATAAGCACAGACAGTTTCACATCCTTAAGAATGCCAGAGCCGTCAGCATCATAGCTTTCCCGTTTCCTATGGAGGCCCTCCATATACACGATACCGTCTCCTTCCGCAAGGAACTCATTGGAGATCATCAGAGCCTGATCGAAATATCCACCGGTATTGCTTCTTATATCCAGTATGAGATGGTCCATGCCATGGGAGAGCAGCTGGAGTGCGGACTCCATGAACTCGACATATGTAGTACGGGAGAATTTAGTCAGTTTCATATATCCCGTCTTGTCATCAATCATGAACGCGACATCCACACTGTGTACCGGTATTTTTGCACGAGTTATATTAAAGGATATCTTTTCCTTGCCCCTTCCGACCAATACATCCACCTTCGTTCCGGAAGGACCTTTCATATAACTTATCATGGTATCCTGAGGAGTCTTTGTGCCAGCTATGCTCTTATCATCGACTTTCAGTATCCTGTCGCCGGGAGCAAGTCCCGCCTTTTCCGACGGTCCGCCCGGAATCACACTCAAGACAATTGCTGTATCTGCCGGGACATTGAAGGTGATACCGATTCCTTCAAAGTTACCGGAAAGTTCTGTTTCAGCCTCGGTCAGCTCGACAGGTGGAAGATATACGGAATGAGGGTCAAGTTCTGCAAGAGCTGCTGTCACGGCCGCGTCCGTCATGACCTTCATATCGATTGTGTCGACATAATGTTTCTGAATATGCTCCAGTATGAGATGCAATTTTCGCCACTGTGAGTAGTTGCCCTCATATTTTACGGTCTGAGCTGCAGGACGGAATCTCTGGAATGCAAGAGTCGCAGCCATCACACCGATGACCACACCGAGTATTGATGTTACTAGCGTATAGTATGGTTTCCTCATGATGCCTCAATTAATCAACTTGTTCCACCTCTACTCCTGCCCTCTGCAGAAGATCGATTCCATCAGTAAGACGATATGAATCACGATAGACTACCCTTTTAATGCCAGCCTGGATTATCAGTTTGGCACATTCCATACAAGGAGACGCGGTGACGTACAATGTAGCCCCCTTGCTGCTGTTACCCGACTGCGCTACCTTCGAAATGGCATTAGCCTCAGCATGAAGCACATACGGCTTGGTCACGCCGTTCTCGTCTTCGCAAATATTCTCAAATCCGGAAGGAGTACCGTTGTATCCGTCCGATATTATCATTCTGTCCTTCACCAGCAGTGCTCCCACCTGACGGCGCTTGCAGTATGAGTTACGTGCCCATACACCTGCCATTTCAATGTAACTTTGGTCGAATTTTTCCATAATTATCTTTGGTATAGGTAGCGCTTGATGCTCTTCTTAGGGGTTCTTTCAAAGTCTTCCGACATAACCTCCACTTTCTTGAGACGCGCATAATTCGGAAGAATCGTGTTCCACTCTGAAAGTCTGTCTTCCATATATTTCACAAATGCGTCCTGGCTCATGCCATCCTTGGATCCCTGATGGAAATCAGGATAGACAAGTGCGGTAAGTCCTCCATTATCCTCCACAACAAGGGAATCAACCACATATGGCTGACTGTTGAGCACAGTCTCGACCTCTTCCGGATAGATGTTCTGTCCGCTAGGACCAAGAATCATGCACTTTGTACGGCCCTTGATGAAAAGACAGCCTTCCTGATCGAGAATACCCATGTCACCGGTCTTGAACCAGCCGTCTTCTGTAAGGACTTCCCTGGTCGCCTCCTCATTCTTGTAATATCCAAGAAAGACATTTGCTCCCTTTACCTGAATCTCACCAGGAATCTTGGCAGGATCAGCAGAATCTATACGTACTTCCATGTTAGGCGCAGCCTTTCCGCAGGAATACAACTTCTCCATCTTCCAGTCGTCGTAGGTGATGATAGGAGCACATTCGGTCATTCCATACCCTACCGTGAACGGGAAGTTCATCTTCTTGAAGAAGGACTCGACCTCCTTGTTGAAGGCAGCTCCACCGATGATGACCTCATAGAACTCGCCACCAAATGCCTTCACCAATTCGGTACGTACCTTATTGAGAACCACCTGATTGAGAACAGGAAGCTTCATCAGGAACCTGATGCCTTCCTTCTCAAGGATAGGCTTCACCTTGCTCTTATATATCTTCTCGATGACAAGAGGCACTGCAATGATGATATATGGCTTTACCTCTGCAAGGGCCTGCATGATGATCTTAGGACTTGGAACACGTGACAGGAAGTGCACATGTGCTCCGACACTGAGTTCGTATAGAAGTTCGAACATCAGACCGTACATGTGTGCGGAAGGCAACATTGACACTACGCTCTTGGTATTGTCCAGATTTGGAAGAGCGACATGTGCGAACTCGATATTCGAGAACACTGCACGGTACGGAATCATAACACCCTTGGAGAACCCGGAGGTGCCTGATGTGTAATTGATGATCGCAAGTTCGTCTGCCGAATCCTCGTAATAGTTCATGGCATCTGAAGTGAATGCCATAGGATATTTCCTGCCGAAAAGCTCATTGAGGTGTTCACGGGCCTCGGTTATCTTATCATCGCATGAATACAGAAGCTTGAAGGTATTGACCTGGATGATTGCATGAAGATCCGGCATTTCAGTCTCTGAGAGTCCCTCCCAGATGACGTCGTCAACAAACAGGATCTTGGCTTCCGAGTGATTTACGAGATGGTGGATATTGCTGGACTTGAACTCATGCAGAAGAGGCACAGGCACTGCACCATAGGTCATCGTTGACAGGAAAGCTACCGCCCAGTTTGCCTGGTTTCTCGAACATATAGCCACCTTGTCACCTTTGGACAGGCCGCAGTGTTCAAACATTATATGCATCTTCTCGATCCTGCGGGCAACGTCCCTGTAATGAAGGGTCATGCCCTGATAGTTTGAGATCGCGGGGCGATCCCAATTCTTTCTGAAAGATTCTTCGAAAATCTTGTTTACCGATTTAAATTCCATAATTTCTCAGTTAAGTACACTTATTCTTATTTCAATATCATCTTACGGGTCTTTCCGTCATAGCATTCTGCCTTGACGGCATCATCTCCACTGACCTTTACATCCGCAGTCGGAAGGAACATCTTGCTGCCGGAGAATGAATTAAATGGAGCACCGCCATAGAACGGATAGATTAGGGTCTGGACGGACGTTCTTACCACCCAATAATTCTTACCGCCGACAGTTATCATTTCCGGAAGATCCGTGATAAGGTCTTCAGAAGTGATACATCTCCAATCAGACGGTTTCTTTCCATTGAGGCCATACATTTCCAAGGTATTGTCCTTATGCAGCACCATCAGCACATCTTGACCTTCGACATCTGATTCATACAGACCAGGACCAAGGAGGATGTCTTTGCCCAGATCCTTAGGGAATCCCGATACGAATGCTCCCCTCCTGTCAATGACATATATCGAAGATCCTGCTCCGAAGAGTATCTGCAGGTTGCCATTACCATAATAATCAATATTCTGAGCTGTCCCGCAGAGCTTTTCTTTGAAAGGGACTCCCCATATGCCTTTTCCATCCTCTTCCTTAAGGCAGATAGCTCCATTAGGCTGCTGATAGAAGAAGTTGTCCCGGCCGGTCCCGGAATTCACAACCCGGAACGGCCCATCCGGAACCTTGACCATTGCCTCCTTGCGGAATTTCTCAGGACGCAGCCTCTTCATCTTGAGATTGAAGGCAGTCAGGTCCGTATGCATCTTTCCATCTTTGCAGAACACCGACATCACCATAGGAGAATAATCTGCAGCACCTTTCATATTGTCATGAACACTCAACATGTCTTTTTTCAAGACAGAAGTAAAGTCCTTGTCCGATGCCGGGATGTCCAGATAAGCCACGCAAGATGCAAGTCTTTCCGCCAGGAGATCGGTCTTGCCGGCATCAGCCATATATGACTTCAGATTATATTTCAGCGCCTCTCCACCAGCATATTCAGCTACGGCGGCATGGCTTCCGGTTATCAGCCAGTCATCGACAAGGGTAAACGAAGACTCATCCGCAAGATTAAAGAATGAACCGAATACAGATGCGACGTACTCAGGGAACGCATATGGCGCCACTGACGACCTTGCTTCATGGATTTTCGTAAATCCGGTTCCGCGCAAAAGAAGGGTATCAGCATTATGAATCCTTATGAGGTTGACCCTTTCGATGTTTCCATTTACTTTAAATGAAGCAGTAGCAACCTCGGAGACTCCTAGTCTTTTAATGAAATCACCCGGCTTCAGTCTGGTCTTCTTGCGCAACTTTTCCTGCCAGTCTGCAACTACGCCTGCACGACGCACCGACTCAAGATAGCTTTGATAGGAAGATATATATGATGCCGACTCGCCCATAGGCAATGTCAAGACAAAACGGGTACTGTACGGCAGAACCTCGGACACCTGGGATACAGACGGAGAGTCGTGGCTCAGGACACCCATAAATTCGGAGGTCTCGGTATAGTGTTGGACAATACTGAAATCCTGATTGCTGCTGAGATCAACAGTTCCCCAGTCAGCAAAGGTGCTGAAGAACGATGCCATGAGGGAATACTGAGAGGAGGCCAGTCTGTCGTAACGATTGACAAAATATTCCCGGGACACAGCCTTTTCAAACAGAACACGGGCATGGGCATATGACAGGAACAGAACATCCTCTGGGCTGTCAGCCGCGGCCTCCCGGAGCCCGGAAGAGTCTAAAAATGATGAACCTTCCGACAGATGTCTCTTGCTGACCCTGATCTGGGAATTTGTTTTTGCCAACAATATCAAAGACCTGGATGCCAAAGGGCTCTCAGGAGCAAGCGTTGCGCAGTTGACAAACTCGGCAACCATACCATTCTTCTGTGCAAAGCACATCAGACTATCAGCCCCTGCCGAAGGCTTATCCGAGCATGGGCCGGCATCGATCACATAAAGAGGGGTCAATGAGCCAGTGTAATGAAGCGATAAAGCCATCCGGCTCCCGGCAAGTCTGCCAGCCTTGCCGCTTTGAAGGAAATCAGAGAGTTTCTTTGGAAAATCAAATGATGACAAAACAGGAGAAGATATATTCTCCGCCTCAGAAAAGAAAAATACGGCCACAGCATTTGCGGGGACCGCATATGCCAGGCCATATCTTTCATCAACCGGCTTGAAAGTCCTGGAATCCTTGCGGTATAGAAAATGAGTACCGGCCACCATCACTATCACCATGGCGGCCATAACTGCGAAAACCGATATCCAAGCCTTTCTGCTCATTGCTATTTGACTGCAATCGCCTCGATCTCGACCTTTACACCAAGAGGAAGAGCTGCAGCCTGGTAGCATGCACGAGCAGGTTTCTCACCAGTGAAGTACTCTGCATAGACCTCGTTTACTGCCTTAAAGTCAGCGATATCTGCAAGAAGGACTGTAGTCTTTACGACATTGTCATAAGTCATGCCTGCCTCCTTGAGGATAGCTCCGATGTTCTTGAGCGACTGATGAGCAGCTGCCACGATGTCCTCCTGCACCTTTCCATCAACAGGATTTACAGGAATCTGGCCTGAAATGTAAAGAGTTCCATTCACTTCAATGGCCTGTGAATATGGGCCCACCGCCTTTGGTGCATCAGGAGTTGCGATTACCTTTTTCATGACTTTAATACATTTAATTTTTAGTAATACCTATATCTCGCAAAGATACGCAATGTAGATCAATTATACAACTCGATGCTACGGCATATTTATAACAAAAAAGTCAGGCCTAAGCCTGACTTTCCGTAGCCCCGAGCAGAATCGAACTGCTATCTAAAGTTTAGGAAACTTCCATTCTATCCGTTGAACTACAGGGCCATGCAAAAAGAAGTCTGATTACTCAGCCTTCTTCTCGATGATCTGACGACCTCTGTAGTAGCCGCACTCTGGGCATACTCTGTGGAACATGATAGTTGCTCCGCAGTTTGAACAAGTAGCGAGTGTAGGAACTACAGCTACATCGTGTGTTCTTCTCTTGTCACGTCTCTGCTTAGAGACTTTGTGTTTTGGATGTGCCATTTCTAAATATTTTTTAATTATTAATAATCAGTTTAAAGATCCTTCGACTCGCTCCGCTCGCTCAGGATGACAGGAGGGGCTCCGCTCGCCATAATGGCTAGTCAAACAGTCCCTTCAACGCTGAGAAGGGATTCTGTCCTGCCTCACCGGCAGAAACATCGGATCCTTCAGGAGCTCCGTAGTACTTCATCGCCTCGGGATTGCATTCTCCCGGAGCGTGCGTACGCTGCATCGGAAGCGACAGACACACATAGTCATATATTATCTGACTCATGTCCAGCTCCGCATCGGTATCCGGGACGAATATCACTTCCCTTTCCCCCGGCTGCGGGTCTTCCGAAGACTCCTCGCTACCGTATTTGACGCTGAGCCTTATCTCAACATCCACCGGCATATCAAGTTCGTCGAGGCACCTGTCACACTCCACTGTAACCTTTCCCCTCACATCGCAGTCAACTCCGATGTAGCGGCCCGACTTCTCGACTCTCACATCTGCATCCAGATGTGCATCAAGGATTTCCGTGTTTTCAAAACTTTCGAAGAACTCTTTACCAGCCTGCCAAGAGAACAAGTTCTCTCCGGCAGTCAATCCATTTAAAGGTATTATAAATCTCTCGTTCATTCCGACCCGTAAATAGATTTGAGCCCGCAAAGGTAACAAAAACTTTTCTTATTAGCAATTGAAATCCGAAGATTTTCTCTTGCGCTCAAGTTCATTGAGTATTATCTTCCTGAGCCTCATCGACTTAGGAGTCACTTCAACCAGCTCATCCTCCTGAATATATTCAAGCGCTTCCTCTAGAGAGAAAACTACCGGAGGAGGCAGCATCACCTTGTCATCGCTGCCGGATGCACGCATGTTGGTAAGTTTCTTTGTCTTGCAGATGTTGATGGTAAGGTCACGCTCTCTTGTATGCTCGCCGACAACCTGGCCCTCGTATATCTCGACACCAGGCTCGATGAAGAACCGGCCACGGTCCTGTAGCTTGTCCATAGAATATGCCACTGACAGACCGGTCTCAAGAGAGACGAGAGATCCATTGGAGCGGCGCTCGATATCCCCCTTGTATGGTTCATATCCCTTAAGCCTGTGGGCGACAACAGCTTCTCCCTGGGTTGCAGTAAGAAGATTGCTTCTCAGTCCCATGAGTCCTCGCGACGGGATGTCAAACTCTAGGTGGGTCCTGTCTCCCCTGCCTTCCATCTGGATGAGGGCACCCTTCCTGCGGGTCACCATCTCTATCGCCCTTCCTACAAATTCCTCAGGAACGTCGATGGTCAGCATCTCTATAGGCTCGCAGCGCTGACCTCCGATGACCTTGTCCAGCACCTTCGGCTGGCCTACCTGAAGTTCGAAACCCTCGCGGCGCATGGTCTCGATAAGAACCGAAAGATGGAGCACGCCTCGTCCGTAGACAATGAACGAATCCGCATTCGGGCCCGGTTTCACCCTGAGGGCGAGATTCTTTTCGAGTTCTTTTTCCAGACGCTCCTTCAAGTGCCTTGAAGTCACGAACTTGCCTTCCTTTCCAAAGAACGGGGAGTTGTTGATGCAGAAGAGCATGCTCATGGTAGGCTCATCAACCTCGATCGGAGGCAGAGCCTCAGGATTCTCGAAGTCAGCGATCGTATCCCCGATCTCAAAGCCCTCGAGTCCTACCACGGCACAGATGTCGCCGCACTGAACTTCCTCTGCCTTTGCCTTTCCTAGACCATCGAAGACCATGATCTCCTTGATCTTCTGCTTCTGCATGATGTCATATCTCTTGCAGAGGGTGATGTTCTGACCTGCCTTGAGAGATCCCCGGGTCACTCTTCCCACTGCAATACGGCCCACATATGGAGAATATTCGAGTGAGGAAATAAGCATCTGAGGGGTTCCTTCCAGCACCTGAGGTGCGGGAACCACCTCGAGGATCGTATCAAGAAGTGCGGTTATATCCTCGGTAGGCTGCCTCCAGTCGTAAGACATCCAGCCCTGCTTTGCACTGCCGTAGATGGTGCGGAAATCCAGCTGATCCTCTGTAGCTCCGAGGGAGAACATCAGGTCGAAGACCTCTTCCTGCACCTCGTCAGGGCGACAGTTGAGCTTGTCCACCTTGTTGATCACGAGCACCGGCTTCTTGCCCATCTCGATCGCCTTCTGGAGCACGAACCTGGTCTGAGGCATACAGCCTTCGAATGCATCCACCAGAAGGATGACGCCGTCAGCCATGTTGAGCACGCGCTCGACCTCACCTCCGAAATCGCTATGGCCCGGAGTATCGATGACATTGATCTTTACACCTTTATATACTACTGACACGTTCTTGGCAAGAATCGTGATTCCTCTTTCTCTTTCAAGGTCATTATTGTCGAGGATGAGCTCTCCCAGCTTTTCCTGTTCACGCGCCTGACGCGCCTGATAGATCATCCTGTCGACGATGGTGGTCTTGCCATGGTCGACGTGGGCGATGATCGCGATGTTTCTTATATCCTGCATATATTGGTTTTTTAATTATCGGCACAGACTGTGCATAAAATCCCATGACCGGTTTTACGGCCAAAAAAGATTTGCAAAATTAGATAATTTTAGAAAATATTTTCTAATCTTTTTCTATTTTTGCGACCGATTTAAAATATTAGTAGTTATGAAACAGGACATGATTGTAATTCTTGACTTAGGAAGTCATGAGAACACTGTAGTAGCAAGAGCTATCCGAGCGCTGGGAGTATACAGCGAAATTTACCCGCATGACATCACAGCAGCAGAGCTCAAGGCGCTGCCGAATGTAAAGGGTATCATCATCAACGGAGGCCCGAACAATGTCATCGACGGAGTTGCAATCGACGTCCTCCCTGAGATATATGAAGCCGGATTCCCTGTAATGGCAGCAGGCCATGACAAGGCTCTCTGCAAGGTGAAGCTCGCACAGTTCGGCAATGACGAAGAAGCCGTAAAGGCCGCAGTGAAGGATTTCGTATTCGACACCTGCAAGGCTGAGGCAAACTGGAACATGAAGAACTTCGTGGCTGATCAGATCGAGCTCGTACGCAAGCAGGTAGGTGACCGCAAGGTGCTCCTCGCCCTTTCAGGCGGTGTGGACAGTTCAGTAGTTGCTGCGCTGCTTCTCAAGGCTATCGGCGACAACCTCGTATGCGTTCATGTAAACCATGGACTCATGCGTAAGGGAGAGTCTGAGAATGTGATCGAAGTGTTCCGCAATCAGCTTAGCGCAAACCTTATTTATGTAGATGCCACAGACCGTTTCCTCGGTCTTCTCGAAGGCGTGGCAGATCCTGAACAGAAGAGAAAGATCATCGGCGGAGAGTTCATCCGCGTGTTCGAGGAGGAGGCCCGCAAGCTTGACGGCATCGATTTCCTCGGTCAGGGTACCATCTATCCGGATATCGTCGAGTCAGGCACCAAGACTGCCAAGATGGTAAAGAGCCACCACAATGTGGGCGGTCTTCCTGAAGACCTTCAGTTCGAGCTCGTGGAGCCTCTGAAGCAGCTCTTCAAGGACGAGGTCCGCGCATGCGGAGTGGAGCTAGGCCTTCCATACGAGATGGTGTACCGTCAGCCGTTCCCAGGACCGGGACTCGGAGTACGCTGCCTTGGAGCCATCACCCGCGACCGTCTCGAGGCACTCCGTGAGGCAGATGCGATCCTCCGCGAGGAGTTCGCAAAGGCAGGCCTTGACAAGAAGGTATGGCAGTATTTCACAGTAGTTCCTGACTTCAAGTCAGTGGGAGTACGCAACAACGCACGTTCATACGACTGGCCTGTGATCATCCGTGCCGTCAACACGATCGACGCGATGACCGCATCGATCGAGCAGATCGAATGGCCGATCCTCATGAAGATCACAGACCGCATCCTCGCAGAGGTTCCGATGGTCAATCGAGTATGCTACGACCTCTCGCCGAAGCCGTCAGCAACCATCGAGTGGGAATAATCCCGTACCACAGCATATGCAGAAAAAATCCGACTTCTCTTTGAAGCCGGATTTTTCTTTATCAGACCGCTTGGGCCAGTTTTGCGCAAAAGTCAGCCAAGCGGTCGATAAAAAGAGACAAATGATTAGTTTTAGGCACCGCTTGTAGGAGTTTGTAGCAAAACTCGTCCAAGCGGTATGGAACAGGTTGATTTTCCAAGTCAATTTCCTACATTTGCATATCATAACATTTCGTGAGAACGATGTGGAGAATGATTGAAGAAGAACGAAGAAGAGAAAGATTATAAATGCCATGAAGAAGACCTACCATCTCTGCCTGTCAGCAGGCGACGAGATCATGTTCAGAGATCTCGAAGATTACAACAGAGGATTCAACTGTTTTGCCAGCGCGCTTTACAAAACCGGATCAACCGGGCTTGTGGAGTCATTCATGTCAACGCATGTCCACAAGCTTGTGCAGACTGAAGACCCGACGGAATTCATGCATTGCTTAAGACTGCCATACAGCATGTATTTCAACAGGAAATACCAAAGAAACGGCAAACTTGGAGAGGACATGCATTTCACAATGGAAGTTGTCGGGCATCACCACGTACTGGCTGCTGCGAGCTATATTCTAAGGAACGCCTTGCACCACGGCATAGCCCCCATTCCATATGCCTATCCGCACTGCTCGGCAAACGCTATCTTTATGAGGGAAATGGGGAAGACGCCGTGTACGAATCTGCTCCACCCGAGATATTATCGCAGATTTGCAGGCAAGAGCGCAGAGTTCCCCGACAGATACAAGATGAGCGAGAGCGGAGTATTCCTACGTGAAACCGTTCTGGACATTCCTCAGATGGAACATCTGTTCGCTACGCCAAGAGCCTACAACTGGTATATGACCAGGAAATCTTCGGAAGAATGGGAAAAAGAGCAGGAGCAGGACAAGACCGCCTCCTCACCGATAAATCTTGCAGCAATAGAAAAAGGGGTACAGACCGAACGTACGGAACAGATGCTGATATACGAAAGCGGGAAAGCAAACTACAGGAAACCGACAGACATTGACATCTGTACGGAGATCGATAGAAACATCCTCCCCCGATTCGGCAAGGCCTCCGTGTATCTGCTCAGCAAACAGGAAAAGCAGGATATTGCCAGGCAGTTGTACAAAAACTACCGGCTGAACGAAAACCAGATCCGCCGTTGTCTTGCAATGTAAAAAAACAGACCGCTTGGGCCAGATTATCGTACCCGGATTTTCTTTCCGATCTTAAGGATCGCGTCAGCCTTGATGCCGTTCAGGCGGCAGAGTTCCTTGACTGTAGTACCGTTTCTGTATGCAATGCCGCCAAGAGTATCACCGGACTTGATGGTGTACCAGCGCATCGCTTCCCTTTCGGCATCCTCCTTCTTATCCTCTTCCTCATTCCTGGCCTCATCCTCAAAATCCTGTTCGTAGTTGCTGTAGATATCGAAGTACTTCTTCTTCAGCACGAAAAGCCTGTGACGAAGCTCACCGGTCTTGAAGTCTATAAGCCATTGAGGATCAAAGGCAAAACCCTTGTAGCGGGTCTCAAAATGAAGATGCGGTCCTGATGAGCGGCCGGTAGAACCGCCATACCCTATCACATCTCCGGCATTGACCCAGTCCCCTGCCTCGACAAGACGTTTTGACAGATGGGCATAGAAGGTCTCGATTCCGTTCTCATGACGGATAATCACCATGTTTCCATACGAACTCCAATTCTTTGAAACGCGAACCTTGCCGGTAAATGTCGCATATATGGGTTCACCGGTCTTCAATGGCAGGTCCACTCCCTGATGCCTGCGTCCGCGGCGCATTCCGAATTTTCCTCTGTGATAGACCTCCCCCTGGAACGGGCAATGATACTGATCCAGACTGTCGACGCACCATATCGCCCATTGATCAGGCATTTCAGACAGCTCGATACCATACGGATTGGCTCCGGATGTCTTCCAATATTCCCCGAACACGTCTATTGAATCCTGATATTCAGGAGTCTTGTAATAGTGCCATGTCTGGTCTCCATACAAGACCACCTTTATATGCTCGTGGGCGGTATCAAGAGTATCCACCGGATCTGACGGCGAGCGGAAAAGCGAAGGGACGGGATCCACAGCAGGACGTGGAATCACCAGATGGGCCTTTACCGTATCAACGATAACTGGGGTCGATGCACGGAGTTCGTCGGCAGCAGCCAGAGCCGCAATGCCGACGAAACCCGCGATCACATATTTCTTTATTGTTCTTATAAGCATTCAACTTGGTTTTATGAGTACTGAGCCACGATTTCGCGAACCTTGGCAACCTTCTGGTCAAGCAGATCTTTTGATGTAGCCTCACAGATGAAACGAAGGTAAGGTTCTGTATTTGAAGGGCGGATATTGAACCACCAGTCAGGAAACTCGACACGGTATCCGTCAAAGTCCATATAGGCAGTTGACTTCTCGTTTGCCATGAAGTAGTCACGAACGGCATCCATCGCCTCTTTCTTATGCTCGATACGGAAATTGATCTCACCGGAATTCTGATACTTCTCGATGCGGCCGATCAGCTGACTCAATGTCACGCCCTTGGCCTTCATCTTTGCAACGACATTGATGATGAGGATAGCAGCAAGCAGTCCGCTGTCAGAATAGAAGAAGTCACGGAAATAGTAATGACCTGCGAGCTCACCGCCGTACACGCCATCAATCTCACGAAGCTTGAGGGCAGCATAGGCGCGTCCGACCCTCCACGTGTTCATCACGCCACCCATCGGAGCGAGATACTCACCGATTGCCTTTGAACTTCTGATATCCTGATGGATATATCCCTTTTCTCCCCTCTCCTCGAGGAAATAGTGTCCGAGTACTGCAATCATGAGGTCCGGCGAAATGAACCTGCTGTTCTCATCCACGAACATCACACGGTCAGCGTCGCCGTCAAAGATGACTCCGATGTCAGCCTTTGTCCTGGCAACCAGCGTCTTCAGGTCCTCGACATTCTTCTGCACGAGCGGATTAGGCTCATGGTTAGGGAAGCTTCCGTCCATCTCTTCATATATGTAGGCCGGCTGGTCTCCGAAGATGTCACGGACAAAAAGTGAAGCCATTCCGTTTGAGACATCCATAGCGATCTTCAGCGACGACCAGTCTTCCTTGTATTTCAACAGGAACGCGAGGTAGTCTGCCTTGACGTCCATCTGATGCACCTGGCCCTTTACCTCAGCAGGTACGCACTCGCGCCCGCTTTCGATCCAGTCGCGGATCTGTCCAAGGCCGGTATCAAGTCCGACAGGAAGCGCGTTCTCACGAGATACCTTCATACCGTTGTATTCAGCAGGGTTGTGAGATGCCGTGATCTGAACAGACGCCTTGAAACCGTAGTGTGCGGTTCCAAAATAGACCATCGGTGTCGTGCTGAGGCCGATATCATATACATCTGCACCGGCATCGGTGATTCCTTTCAGGAGATATTCATGAATCTCAGGTGATGAGACTCTGGCATCCCTTCCGACAAGGACCTTGTCAGCAGAAAGGAGTTCAGGAAGGAAATAGCCCACCTTGTAGGCAGTCTCCTTGTTGAAATCTACATTGTAGATTCCTCTTATATCATATGCATGGAATGCTCCCATAATATATTGTTTTAGATTTCTCGACTCGCTTCACTCGCTCGAAATGACAGTCTGAGCCAGGAATGACAGTTGTTTTAGATTTCTCGACTCGCTTCACTCGCTCGAAATGACAGTTTGAGCCAGGAATGACAGTTGCTTTAGATTTCTCGACTCGCTTCACTCGCTCGAAATGACAGATTGAGTCAGAAATGACAGTTTGAGCCAGGAATCAGGTTACTATCTTTTTGATTTGTAACGGGTCTGTACATTGCCTTTTGAGATCGCCTGAAGCTTTCGCGAAATCATCTTGCGACGCAAAGGCGACACATTATCAACGAAAAGATTGCCATCAAGGTGTGATAGTTCATGCTGTACCATTCTGCATGCGAACCTATCAAACTCCTCTACAACCTTCTCCAGATTCTCGTTATAATATTCCACCTTGATCTTTGAGGGGCGGCGCACTTCTGCATAGATGCCAGGCACGCTGAGACAGCCTTCTGAATAATCACATGTTTCTGCGCTTTCCTCAACCACCACAGGATTGATCATGACACGGAAGAAGTCATGAAGGTATGAGTAGGTCTCCGTCAGTTCCCTGCCATCCACAATGACAAGATTCTTATTGATACCCACCTGAGGTGCCGCCAGGCCGCAACCATCTGCCGCAGCCAAAGTCTCCTTCATATCATCAACAAGTTTCGCAATGCCTTCCTTGTCATTAAGATCGATGTCAGTATTCTCATTTCTGAGAACTTCAGACCCGTATAAATATATAGGTAATATCATATAGTATTTAGATTTTATTTCTTTCTGTCCATGTAACTCTGCAAAATGATGGCCGCACTTATCTTGTCCACTGACTCCTTCTTCATCCTGTCCTGTTTCTTCATCCCGCCGTCAATCATCGCCCGGTGCGCAAGCACAGACGTAAAGCGCTCATCTTCAAGAACAACAGGAATTTCCGGAAAAGCCTTCGCCAGATGCTTCAGGAAAACATCAATATCTTTCGCCGCCTCAGACGGTTTACCATCCATATTGATCGGATAGCCCACCACAAAGAGCACCACATTTTCTTTTTCGACGTATTTTTTAAGATATTCTATTATCTTTGCAGATTGGACTGTATCCAATGCAGACGCAAAGATTCCGAGCGGGTCGCTGACTGCAACGCCGACTCTTTTCCTGCCGTAATCTATGCCTATGATTCTGTCCATCAGGATGCAAAGTTACTATAAAAATAATTATGAACAACACGAACAAAGATAAGAAGACCACACACTTCCGTTTGTCTCTACTTGATGCAAAGACCCATCAGCAGCTGAAGTCAGTGCGGTTTACCAGAACGACATTCACAATCACGATCATATGCAGCATCGTGATCATATGCGCATCCATATATTCACTGATAGCGTTCACACCTATCAGAGAATTCATCCCCGGATATCCTGACGAGGCGACAAAAAGAACAGCCATCAGGAATGCCATCAAAGCCGATTCTCTGGAACGGGTGATTCTGAAATGGGAGCTGTATTCGGAAAATCTGAGAAGAGTGCTCGAAGGGACAGCGTCCCCCAGCAGTATTGACAGCCTGATGAACGCCAGCAGAAACACTCTGAAAAATGCCAAAGACGACAAGATCATCCAGATTCAGGACTCATTGCTCAGAAAGACTGTCATGGATGAGCAGATGTATGAGATAGCTGATAGAAACAGAAGAAGCCTGCCTATCGAGGGCATGCACTTCTTCACACCTCTGAAAGGCATCATCACCCAGGGATATGATCCGGCAGTTCACCCGTTCGTAGACATCGCTGCCGCTGAGGGAACCGTAGTCAATGCCATAGCAGACGGAACCGTAATATACACAGGCTGGAGCGACGAGACCGGATATACCATTCAGATCCAGCACGACGCCGACATCATATCCATCTACAAGCACAATGAAAAACTCATCAAAAGCGTAGGAGACAGAGTCAGCGCAGGAACCCCTATTGCCCTTGTGGGGAATACCGGTTCTCTCTCGACAGGACCACATCTGCATTTCGAGTTATGGTACAAGGGCGAATGTATGGATCCGACCAAACACATCAACTTCTGACAGACATGAACAAGAAGCATATAGCTATTCTAGGATCTACCGGCTCGATCGGCCGTCAGGCACTTGATGTCATCCGCCAGCACAGGGACCTGTTCCAGGTAGAACTGCTGACAGCCAACAACAGTGCCGACCTGCTTGTAAGTCAGGCGATAGAATTTGACGCAAATGCAGTAGTAATCTGCAATGAAGACAGATACAAGGAAGTTGCAGATGCCCTTAATCCACATTTCATAAAGACTTTTGCCGGAATGCAATCTGTCTGCGATCTGGTGACGGGCGACTCCATCGACATTGTACTTACCTCCATGGTCGGTTTCAGCGGCCTTGCCTCGACCATAGCAGCAGTAAAAGCCGGAAAGACCATCGCGCTGGCCAACAAGGAGACGTTGGTAGCAGCTGGAGAAATCGTCATGAGCCTTGCCAAGGAACACAGAGCGAGGATATTGCCGGTCGATTCTGAACATTCCGCAATATTCCAGTGCCTGATGGGGTCTGCTGGAGCTGACATAGAAAAGATTCACCTGACAGCATCAGGAGGTCCATTCCGCACATGGAGCAGGGAAGCCATTTCCAAGGCCACGCGACATGAAGCGCTCAAGCATCCTAACTGGAGCATGGGAAGCAAGATAACGATTGACTCCGCTACGATGATGAACAAAGGCCTGGAGATCATTGAAGCCAAGTGGCTGTTCGGCACTCCGGGAGATAAGATCAATGTCGTAGTGCATCCTGAATCCATCATCCACTCTATGGTGGAATACGCTGACGGATCGGTAATAGCCCAAATGGGACATCCCGACATGAGGGAAGCGATCCAATTTGCGTTCAGTTTCCCGGAAAGACTTACTCTCGACAACCGCAAGCTTGACTTTGCCCAGCTGGGAAGTCTCTCGTTCCAAGCCCCTGATTTCGATAAATTCCCCGCGCTGGGGCTTGCCTACAGCGCGCTGGAGAAGGGCGGCAACATGACATGCGTCATGAATGCGGCAAACGAGGCCGCAGTGGCAGCTTTCCTTCAGGACAAGATCAGCTTCTACCAGATTACAGATATTGTAGAGGAGTGCATGTCCAATGCAGATTTCGTAAAGCATCCGGATCTGGACACGATCTTTGCCTCAAACCAAGAAACATTACATAAGGCAGAAGAAACCATCAAAAGACTTCAGATGTAATTAATCAGACAGAAAATCATGCAGATATTTCAGATAGTCCTAGCTCTTTCAATCCTTATCCTCGTCCATGAATTAGGTCATTTCACCTTTGCCAGGATATTCGGGATCAGAATAGACAAATTCTTCCTCTTCTTTGATGCCAGAGGCATCAAGCTGTTCAGTACCAGATCGAAATGGTTCCTCAAACTCTTTCCTAAAGCAGCAGATTGGGAGACCGAATATGGAATAGGATGGCTTCCGCTTGGAGGATATTGCAAAGTGAACGGAATGATCGACGAATCCATGGACACAGAGTTCACCAAGAGCGAACCTAAGCCATGGGAATTCAGGAGCAAGCCGGCATGGCAGCGCCTTCTGGTCATGGCCGGAGGAGTGCTGTTCAATTTCATTCTCGGCATAATGCTATACAGTTTCGTGCTCTGCAAATGGGGAGAAGCATACTACCCTGCTGAAGGAAACAGTGTATATGTCTACGAAAACAGCCTTGCCGCTGATATGGGATTCAAGACAGGAGACAGGATAATTGCCCTGGACGGAGAAAAACCTAAGGAATTCTTCAACATGCAGGTCACCATGGCCAGAGATATGGTCAGAAAGGCCACGGTCATCAGGGACAACGACACCATCTCCATCCATATAGATCAGAAATATATAGCCGACCTTCTCGGCACCCCGCTCTTTGACATAGCAGTGCCGTTCACCATACTGGATATGGTACCGGAATCACAGAACAGTAAAGTTGACATACTTCCCGGAGACAGAATCATCAGGATAGACTCGACTGACGTCACTTATGCTCAGGATGTATTCCCTATACTCGAGAAGAATGCAGGCAAAGAAATAACTGCAACCATCATGAGGGATTCGACAACCCTCACAAGAACACTTGCAGTAGATAAGGACGGAAATATCGGAGTATATCTGCAACTGCCTCCGATAGTGAAACACAGGTATAGTTTTTGGGAATCGATCCCTGCCGGATGCGCAAAGGCATATGAAGCGATTGTCGGTCAGCTGAAAGACCTGAGACTGGTCGCAAAGCCTAGTACAGGAGCCTACAAGCAGGTCAGAAGTGTAATCGGCATGACAGAGATAATGCCTGTCGCATGGGACTGGCGAATATTCATACATATTCTGGCAATGATATCCATTGTGCTAGGCGTCATGAATCTATTGCCGATACCCGCTCTTGACGGAGGTCATATAGTATTTACGATATACGAAATGATCACCGGAAAAAAGCCGAGCGACAATTTCATGTATGTAATGCAACTTATAGGAATGGTCCTGATCTTTGGACTTATGTTCATTGCATGCGGAAACGACATATTACGACTTACAAGATAATTGATTGAACAAATTTGTCATATGATGAAACATTTGAAAATTATGTTATTCGCTGCACTTGCGGCACTGAGTCTGCACTCATGTGAAATGACAAGCGCACTGGCAGGAAAGCCGGGAGAGGTCCTTGTGGTCATGAACGAGGATGATTGGGAAAGCACATTGGGACAGATGGTGCGTGACAGTCTTACATCAATGTATCCGATGCTTCCGCAGGTTGAGGCACGTTTCAAGCTTTGCAATGTGCCACATTCCGGCTTTGTAGAAATGTATCAAGGTTTCCGAAACATTCTGTATGTGGACACACGGGCAAAACATGGGAACAGCATATCCAATAAGGGAAATGTCTGGACGGATGACCAATGTGTAATTGAAATCCTGGCAGAAGACTATAACAGCGCAATCAGACTGTTCCAGAACAACGTACCTGAGATCATCAACGCCTTTGAGAATGCAGAAAGAAACAGAATCATCAAAAATAATGATAAATATGACTCTCCTACGGTGCAACACGAAGTGATGGAGCTTTTTGGAGGCACCCCTAAATTCCCATCAGGATCGAAGATATACAAGAAAACCGATGACTTCATGTGGATATCCGTATATAACACCGATTATGTCAAAAAAGGAATCCTCATATACAAATACCCGATTAAAGATGTCAGCGACGCTATGAACGCGGAAAGCATTCTTCAACATAACAAAGATGCCATGAACAAAAACATTGAAGGAATGCAGAAAAACTCCTACATGACCCACAGTTCAATACCACCTGTACTGGAATACATCAAGCTCAAAAACAAGGATATAGCAGAGATCAGGGGGCTATGGGATGTCGAGAACGATTACATGGGAGGTCCGTTCATAAGCCATGACTTCATAAGTCCGGACGGGACATATATGGTAGGCGTTACAGGTTTTGTATATGCACCTAAATATGATAAGATACACTATCTCAGAGAGGTAGAAGCTATCGTATACTCCTTCCGATTTGCTGGAGAGGAAAACTAATAAAATAAGGTAAGAAAATTTTGCCAGTTTAATTTTTTTTCTTACCTTTGCACTCCCATTTGGTAAAAATGGTCAGTTTGGTCGGTTCGTCTATCGGTTAGGACTCAAGATTTTCATTCTTGCAAGAGGGGTTCGATTCCCCTACCGACTACGAAAAAATATAAAAAAGAATAACAATGGCAAACCACGCTTCAGCAGACAAGCGCTATCGCCAGAGCGAGAGGCGCAGATTGCATAATAAGTATTATGCAAAGACTACAAGAAACGCAATTCGTGCGATTCGTAACACAAGTGACAAGGCAACAGCTGAGTCTAACGCACCTAAGGTTTATGCAATGATCGACAAGCTCGCAAAGATCGGCGTTATCCACAAGAACAAGGCAGCAAACCTTAAGAGCGGTATTGCAGTGTACATCAACAAACTCTCTTAATTTATACAGAGGTTTTCTTATAGCTGGAAAGCAGCAGTCTTCCCGACTGCTGCTTTTTCCTTAAATCGAGATGTAGCGCAGTTGGTAGCGCACTACGTTCGGGACGTAGGGGTCGCGTGTTCGAGTCACGTCATCTCGACCAATATGCAAAATGACAGCCGGGCGGTCCCTTCACAGGTGCCGCCCGACTTCGTCAATATTTATGTAGTTAACCAGAAGGTTCGTTTAAAAGCTGTATCCCAGGGATACACACATCGAATTGGCGAGAACTTTTGAGCCAAAGATATATGCCACATCCAGATTGATTCCCACAATCTTCACTCCTAGTCCTGCAGCGCCATGCGAAGGGACAACGTTTGCGGAGTTTCCATAGTGGTAACCGGCTCTGGCAAAGACCATATCACGGAATGAATATTCACAGCCAATTCCAGCCATGACTCCACCTGCGAAAAGGATATCAGCCTCAGCATCGAACGAGAGTACAGATGAGCCCATGGTCAGATCGTATCCGGCTCCAGCCTTCAAAAGCATAGGCTGAGGATAAGCCTTCTCAGAATACTTGACCTTGGTGCCAAGATTATTGACTGAAAGTCCGGCTCTGACAGAATTCATGCTGAAGAACAGGCCCAGATCGGCGCCGAATATATTTGCTTTAGCATCAGGAGACAATGACGATCCTGCATATCTTAGAGCCACACCGGCAGAAAGGCAATCCATGAATGCATAGGAAACTCCCGCAGCAAAATTGATTTCAGACGGTCTGAACTCGCTGTCTCTTATTGCAGATCCGTTGCCGGTGACACCGCTATAAGGCTGCTTCATAAGATACTTGAAATCCAATCCCAGACCCAATCTATCAGAAATACGGTAGATTCCTCCCAATCCGATATTCTTCATGTTGGCATAAGATGGCTGCCACAGAGTGAAGCCAGCCTTGACAGACATTGTTTCCTCTGCAAATGACATAGAAGCCACATTATTCTGCAGAGCAAAAGCATCACCGTCCGATGCGACTCTTGCCGATCCGACAGCTATTGATACCGGATCCTGATCAAGAAGCAATGAAGGCATGGTCTGGGCACGCAGAGACACACCTGACATGCATGACAGTACTATAACTGCAACTATGCTGATATATTTGTTCATAACCTTCTTCATTACAACTTGACAATCTGCTGTTTATATTCTGTGCCATCCATCACTACAACTGCGGTATAGGTTCCCGGTGCGACATCTGTCAGATCCACCTCAAGAGCTGTGAAAGGAGAAACATCTGTAAACTCTCCTTCATATACCACAGATCCAAGAGCAGAGACGATGGTGAGTTTCAGATCTGCGACATCGTTTCCTACGCGGATATTCATAGTATCAACTACAGGGTTAGGATACAGGCTGAGAGCTACCGCATCGCTTCTTACAAGGACCTTCAGAGACTGTGAGACAGACTCTCCCCTCACATCGGTTCCTGTAACCTTTATGTCAGAAACTCCATAGCTCATGGATGTGATCAGGAACTTGCCTCCGGAATAGGTCATGTTGGCTATGTCAGGATGGCTGAATTCGAATGTATATGCCAGTTCCTCTCCATCCTCATCACTGAAATACTCACTTGCATTCAGTTCCTTCACCTCAGCTGCCCTGGAGTTGAAGATAAGATTCTCAAACGGCTTGGCAACTACAGGAGCATGGTTTGGAAGCACCTCATAATTATAAGTAACCTCCGATGAAAGGCCATAGATGTCGGTAACCTTCAGGCGTGCCGTATAATTTCCGGTAGGAGCCAACGACGGAGTAAGACGTATCTTCGGCATGTTTCTGACAAGAGTATCAAGTACAGCCGCCTCCGAATCAGTCTCCAGATCGATCAGATAGAAATGGCCGTCCGGTTCCACTATTTCGAAATCAGCAGAAGTCTTCTCATGAGGTTTCACCTTGATGTCAAGAGGAGACTCAGTGTTGATGACTGGAGCAGAGTTCGGGCCGGTAGTAACACGCACTCTAGGCGATACGGACGATTTATTTCCTGCCAGGTCTCCGGCCACAGCCGCTATATGATACTCCGTTTCGAATTCGACTCCGGTAATTGTTCCGGTCAATTCACTTCCAGCCTTCAGATCCTCGACATAGAACATACCGAAGGACTTTCCTTTTGTTGTAGAGAAATCTGAGGTTGAATAATAAATATAAATTGAGGTAGGAGTACCATCGTCCGAGTCCCTAGGCACCTTGACTGAGAAGCTGATGTTATTAGCCTGAGCTGAAACCGACAGTCCGGTAGGAACCTCCGGAGCCTTTCCGCCAGAGGCTCCCAACGACCTGTAAGCATTTACAAGTCCCTTTCCGAGTTCATATCCGACATTGAAAGAAGAAATGTCTGTCACATTATCCTCTATCTGCTTACGCAAAGCCGCAGGAGTGTAACCGTCACCACCGAATCTTGCAAGAACCAGAGCAGCAAGACCGCTGACATGCGGGCAGGCCATTGACGTTCCCTGCATCTTTCCGTATTTGTTCCCCGGAATGGTACTCAGGACCTGATTTCCCTTCTTGGCATCTCCACCCGGTGCAATTACATCGGCATAATCTCCGTAGCAGGTATAATATGCTCTCTTATAGTCCGCGCCGACAGATGTAACGGTAAGCACCTTTTCGTAGTCATTGCTGGATGTGCTCCTGCCCTCGTTACCGGCAGCAAATATCACAAGGCCTCCCTTCATAGGGCCAACCTGCCTTCCATTTTCATCCAGGCCTGCATATTTCTCGAAATAATCTACAGCAGCCTTGACAGAAGACGGCATCGTGTGCAGATCAGGATAGCCCCAGCTGTTCTGCGAAATGACTGCACCATGGTCGGCGCCCCACTTTATAGCTTCAGCCCCTGAGCCAGATGATTTACCGTCGAAAATCTGGCATGACATCAGTTTGGCTCCGGAAATCTTCTTCTTTGTATCGCCGCCGGCAACACCGCATACTCCGACGCCATTATTGTTCACGGCCGCAATAGTACCGGCCACATGGGTTCCGTGATCGTCAGGGGTGACAACGAATGTGTTTGAAACGAAATTGTATCCATATACATTCTCACCTGTCTTATCCGGATTCTTCCACATGTTGGCCTGAAGGTCCTCATGCTTATAATCTATGCCGCCGTCAACTATGCTGACAATGATGTCGCCCTTGTATTTATGATATGTGGAATAATTGCGCCATGCAGGCACGACATTGATGTCACATCCGCTGACAGAAGAACTCACGCTTCCATTGTTATAATAATGCCACTGCTGATCGAGCATAGGATCATCAAACACACCGTTAGAGCTGGCTTTGGTAACAGGAGACACCACTTCCACCAACTCCGGGCTTCCAATGATCTCGATGCGAGGGCAGTACTCGATCTCTTCAATTCCTTCGAGTAAAAGTCCGTCAGAGGCCTTAGTCATTGAATGTCCCTCCTCGTATGTAAGCTCATACCACTTATGAAGTCCTTCGGCTCTGGTACGGGCCTCGAACTTTCCAGCATCCGGGAAAAGGCGGCGCATCTTCACGACTCCCTGCTGGGTCAGAGAGCCAAATGAACGGAGATTGACCTCACCGTTTTTCTGAGTGGCCTTCTCAAACTCTGCTGCCAGCTCATCCGAGACCTTGATATTCATCATGCTCAGCAGCTGATCCTCCGAGAGTTCGGAGCCGAAAACATATTCAGAAGGAGCAAGATCCCGCTCCTTTTCCAAAATCCCCTCCTCCCTTACACATGAAGAACAAAGGAAGAGCAATATAGGTAGGAAATATATCAGATTTCTACGCATAGCAGTTTCTATCGTGCAAGGAAATCAACCACCTTGAGCATATCCTGTGGCTTTTTCCATTTGATTTTATGTTCCTTGAGGAAACTCTTGAAAGCATCGGCCTTATCGTCAGGAAGAGCCTCTTCAACATCCTTTTTAGTCGCTTTCACCTTATAGTCAGGAGTGATCAGATAATAAACTGACTGAATACCCAGATCCATGCCGTCTGTCTTTTCATTCAGAATATTCATATAATTCTGATTGATCTGGCTGTCAGTCTGGATAGATGTGAGTTTCATTGTTGCAGAAGACGTCGCACTCACTCCATAGGCCCCTGTGCCTGAAATGGCAGCCTCAAAATCACCGAGCTGCTCGAGAACGACACAGCCATTATCGTTTTTTGCGACGACCTTCATTACGGAGAAGCCGACCGGAAGGTAGACATCATCACCTATCTCCACTGCGGCGACATCCTGAAGAAAGGCCTCCTTGATGACGCCATCGTCCAGATAGTGAAGCTTACCTGCACGCAGGTGGACATTCATCTGCCTGGCTTCCTTGTTTCCGTCAGACATGACCACGGTTCCGGAGGTGAATGTGTCGTAAAGATATGGATACGTAGTAGTCGGAGACTGAGCCGAAAGCCCGACAGCAGACAATAACAGGATGACTGCTGCACACATGATGCGTTTCATATCCCTTCTGGTTTTAGCGTTAGTGGAAGCCATAGGGCGTTTCACCGCCCTATGACCTAAAAAAGTATTGTCCTTAGAATCTTGCTTTTACGGCTGCTCTAACAGGTGCAGCTGAAGCAGTGGCAGCCTGACCTCTTACAGCCTCGAATCCATAGTAGATATCAAAGAATCCGAGAATACTATATGAAGAAGGATCAACTGCCGCATCACCGAAGAGACCGCTCTGTCCGTTGATGACGCCTGGCTGAGGCACAGCAAACACTACGTCTACATCAGAAACTTCGCCATTATTATCCGATGAGCAGAATGCATAGATGTACGTTTCACCAGCTGCATACAACTGAAGAGACGGAACTGTGAGCGTACCCGACACAGTATTAAACTGTGCATACACGTTTGCCATACATTCAGAGCTGTACATCTCTGTGAACATCACATTACCTTTCTCCGGATTATCACTTTCAGCGATTGTCCACGTTCCTGTAACAGGATCGCCAGAGTAAGCACTAGCACATGTATACTGATATGATCCGATGATGTCATCCAAAGTGTAGCCATATGAGCAGAAATACTCATCCTCTGCTGCGAACTCATTGTTTACATTTCCGAAGATGTCACAGAATGACCCCTCTGCTACTGTAAACGAGATAGTCGAGCCATAAGCAGGAGCCTCATTGAGCATGATGCCGACTGTATTTGCAGTTATGACGGCATACTTTGATGCTGCATAAGAAACAGTCCTTCCGTTTGCCTCAGTGTTGACGATATTGATTTCATCATCTCCAGTCTTGCCAGCCAAAGGATACTCTGAAGTTGTGTAGAGAGTCATAATGAGTGAAGTCCAGTCACTGAAGTAAACAGGCTCCTTCTCATCTTCTTCCTCTTCCTCACCTTCAATGTCACCAGTACCCTCCTCATCATCAGGAAGAGTTGCAGGATCTACGAGAGAGAAATCCCAGTTAGCATAATCATAGTAACCGAAGATACCCTTCTTCTGAATGTTGCCATCTTCATCATAGCCGATAAGGTGTGTCTCGTATGCTGCATTGGTTGCATCTGCGCCATTCTTCACGATGTCAGCCGAATATGTGATCGCAACATATGCGCCTGGGATATACTCAGATGCCGGAACTGAAACGATGAGATTCTTGCCGCTTGCTGCAATATGATCTGTTGGGATAGCAACCTCCTTATAGAGGATCAGCATACCGGACTCATCATAGTAGTTCTCGCCATAGAACCAAGCTGTTGCAGTACCGTTACCGGTAAGCTGGACCGGATCGTTGAATGCGATGGCAAATGTTAGGGTCTCTTCTTCCTCTGAGAAATCGAAGTCAGTCACAACAGGCTCTGTTCCGTCTGTTGTCTTCAATGTCAGCTCAGCAACCTCGCTGACAACACCCATTTCAGTTACAGCTGCTGCATAAACAGTGTAATCAGTATATGGAGTAAGACCAGTAAGCTCGAGAGTGACAGTCTTGGTCTCCTCCGAATACTTCATCTGCGCTGCCTGAGGTAGCTTATCTTCGCCCTGAAGTACAACAGCAGCATCCTTTGCGTAACCATTGGCAACAAGTTTGTCAGCGGAAGCACCTGGAGTACCAGTCAGTACAGCATAGCCCCAGAAGTTCGATCCTTCACCAGCTGTAATCGTAACAGTGATCTCAGTATCAGAAACTACTGTTCCAGTAACCTCTGGCTTTGGTGCTGCGTCGTACGTAGGAGCAGTATCATCCGCGAACTTGGTGCAGGCGGCAGACATTGCTGCCGCTGCAAGTATTGTGAATAATATCTTTTTCATAACAATTCAGCTTTTAGTTTTTAACTGCTGTCATACCTGGAGCAACAAGACCAATCCATCCTGCACCGTCAATATTTGCCCAGAAGCCCCATTCCTTACCGAAGTCAAGGGTAACATTTGAACCATCAACAACAATCTTGACATCTACTGAGCCGGTATCAGCACCGTTTCCTTCAGCTGTAAGGCCAAGCAATACAACCGGAGTCGTTCCCTGATACTTATACTCAGATTCCTGTCCGAAAGGAATATTGAGTGTTGTATTGTCATCACTCACGATACCGTAGAATCTTGTGTCATCTGCAGCCCAGCCTGCATTGTTGAAAATATTGTCGATCCATACCTTATGATCATCCTCTGCATCCTTATAAATAGTCATTGTCCATGATGTAGGAGCACCAGAGAAGAAGTCAGTACTTGCCGCTGTATATTCTCCAAGCATGAATGTAAGAGGGTGGTCGATATCAGAGATGGTCACTGTACACTCTGACTCAGAACCTACAGGAAGAGTCTCGGTAGGGAGAAGCTTGACGATGAACTTAAGGTCACCAGTGTATTCTCCATCAGTCATTGTCTCAAACTCGATATACTGAGTACGATGTTCAGCATCGAAGCTGAGAACTCCGGTAGTACTGAGCAGCTTGTAATTCACGTCTGCGACAGCTCCCTTCTCCTCAGGAGTAACCACTTCAAACTTCACAGTCTCCTCAAGACCCTTGACAGATGCAAGAGTAACAGGAATCTTGAATGTAGCTCCGTCCTTAGAATAGTCCTCGGCATAAGTAACCGAAACAGCGTCAAACGCTACGAAAGCATCCTTGTCATCAAAGACGTTCGGCTCATTCTTGTCACATGAAGCTAACGCAACGGCTCCGGCAAGAAGAAAACTAAGATATTTTATATTGAGTTTCATATCGTTTCACTATTTAGGGTTCTGAACAAGATTAGGGTTGACATCAAGCTCACTCTTTGGAAGAGGAAGAGCCCATTTTGTGCTAGGGAACGGAACGTTATGGTTCATTGTAAGAAGCGGATAATCTGCTTCGGCACGCTCAACCGGCATGTTCCAACGAGCAAGGTCGTAGAGATAGTGACCTTCCCAAGCAAGCTCCTTGCGGCGCTCGTTCTGGATGTCAACAGGACCTACTGAAGTATAAGGCGCAACACCACGGTTTGATGTTATGACATTGAGATCGGAAACTGCTGTTGCATCAGCAACTGTAGCACCACGCATGATAGCCTCTGCTCTGTTGAGATACATCTCAGAAAGACGGAAGATCACGATGTTGTTGCAGTCAGGAGCGGCATTGTCACCCTTTCCAGGATACTTTGCTGTCCAGAGGATTCCAGACTCTTCATTAGCGTCTGTTCTGTAAGTGTCGAGACGTACGTCACCTTCAGCATAGAGGTCGATGAGCGGCTGTGCTGCCTGCGGGTCACCGGAACCTTCTGGGCTTGTAAGGTATGACATGTCCTCCCAGCTTGCATATGCGCTGTTTGTACGCTTTCCGTAAACTTCGAAGATGATCTCGCCAGAACCGAGTTCCTTACCCCATACTGTAGGGTATTCCTCCGCAGTCCACATCTCGTATTTTCCGCTCTCGATGACCTTTGTTGCATAGTCAGCAGCATTCTGCCACTCACCCATATAAAGGTATACTCTTGAAAGGAGAGCCTGGATAGTAGAAATATTAACTGCTGCGAGCGGATCCACGAGGCTTGAACGAACTGACTGAGCATCATATTCAGGATCAATGATCTTCTCGGCCTCGAGGAGGTCAGCTACGATATTCTCATAATTTGAGATGACAGTCTCACGTGCAGGCTTGCCGTTAGGATCAGTGTGGTATACGTAAGGAACACCAAGGCTTTCCTTGTCGTTTGCTACACACCATGTATAAGGCTGGCCGTATGTAAGAACGTTGCAGAAATGTGCAAATGCCCTGATGAAGAGGCACTCTGCCTTGAGGTTGTTGAGATCCTGCTCTGTAACATCACCGACTGCCTTGCCTTCAAGGTTATCGATAACGTTGTTTGCCATTGCGATAGTAACATATGCTGTCGACCACATGCCTGAGGTTCCGTCCTCTGTGTAGTTCCAGTTATATGCCTGAGTACAACGGTTTGAATTCGCGAAGTTTGACTTCATACCGTTACCAGATCTCATTTCAGCATCAACCACCCAGCTCTGACCATACCAGCCTGATGAAGCGATATAGTAATATGCTCCATGTGTAGCATCATTAAGTCCGCTGTAGGTAGACAATGTGATTTCTGTTGACTGCTGAAGCTGAGGCTCTTTTGTCAGGAATCCTTCACATCCTGAAAGGGCCATGACAGCAGTAAGAGTTGTTATATATAATAATATCTTCTTCATAATTCATGTCGACTTTAGAATGAAACTTCGATTCCGCCTACTAAAGACTTGACCATTGTATGAGATGCACCCATTGAATATCCGAGAGGTCCGAGCTCTGGGTCCATAACACCCTTCACATTGTGGAATGTATAAGGATTCAATGCACTTACATAAACCCTGATACCCTGCATCTTGATAGCCTTCAGAACATTCTCAGGAAGAGAGTATGAGAGAGTAACGTCCTTGATTCTCATATAGCTGCCGTCCTGGAGATATCTTGTTGAGTTTGAATAAGGTCTCTTAGGGTTACCTGCAACCGGCTTTGGATGAACACCTGTGTCACCTGGCTTCTCCCAATAACCGAGGGAGTAAGTTGTGGTGTTGCCTGTCATGTCATATCCGTCGAGGTCGAACTGTGACGCCATGAATACATTGTTTCCATATACAAACTCAAAGAATGCAGAAAGGGTAAGACCCTTCCAAGTGAGGCTTGTATTGAAACCGCCTGTAGCCTTTGGCTCTGGTGAACCCTTGTAGATATAGCGGGCCTTTGATACGTCACTTGTAAGGTTACCTTCCTCATCATACCAGAGAGGATCACCGTTTGAAGGGTTCACACCATACCAGTCACGGAGATAGAATGTATAGAGGCTCTTATCCTTAACGATTCTTACTGGAGTTCCTGAGTTCTGTGCACCGGCACGAGAATCACTTACACTGAGATACTCGCTGTCTGCGAGGTCAAGAACCTTAGAGCGGTTGAATGCGATGTTGAAACCTGCGGTCCACTGGAAATCAGGAGTATTGAAGATAAGACCTTCGAGCTGGAGCTCCACTCCCCTGTTTCTGATTGATCCGATGTTCACGAAGTTAGAACCGAAACCTGTAGTATAAGGAACTCGCTTGCTGAGGAGCATGTCTTCGGTCTTACGGTTGTACCAGTCAACACTTGCAGTGAGTCTGTCGTCGAAGAATCCGAGATCGATACCGACATTGACTGTTCTGTTCTTCTCCCAAGAGAGGTTAGGATTCTCAGGACGAGAAGGAACCATACCTACGTATGAACCGTATGTCATTGTAGAGTATATACCGTATGCGCGGTAAGCCGCGATATTGTTGTTACCGTTGACACCATAAGATGCTCTGATCTTTGCAAGGCTGAGCCAATCTCTTGTCGGTGCCATCCAGTTTTCCTTTGTGATGTTCCAAGAACCTCCTACTGACCAGAATACACCCCATCTGTTTGCAGATCCGAAGAGTGATGATCCGTCTGCACGTACAGAGCCCTGGAAGTAGTACTTGTTGTCATAGTTGTAATCCGCAACACCGAAGAACGATACCATTGACTCGTCTGAGAGACTGTAAGCGACCTCATCGGCCTCTGGAGTCGAAGTGTTAGGGAATGGAATCAGAGGATTGACGTTAGGTGAGTAACCACCGAGATAGTCATAAGTATCCACCATCGCTTCCTGTCCGGCGAGGACTCTTACAGAGTGAAGACCGAACTTGTCGTCGTAAGTGATTGTATTGGAAGTGGTGTAACGAAGGTCCTTTGACCAGTATTTGAAGAGGGTTGCTGTACCCTTGTTTGTCTCTGCTGACCAATACTGCTTTGAATCCACATATACGAACTCAAGAGCGTTTGTAGTCTTGAAAGTAAGCTGCTTGATAGGCTTCCACTCGAGATAGATGCTACCCTGAAGACGATAGTCCTTATCATTATATGTATCATAATGAGCGTCTGCAGCAGGGTTAGTATCCGAGTTCTCAGGGATATTCACATTGAAGCTTCCATCTTCATTCTTGAACGGAGTCCAAGGAAGGATAGAGAACATTGCATACTGAGGGTTTGAATAGTAAAGGTCACCCATCTGGCCTGAATCCGAGTTAGAATAGCTGAGGTTGAACCTTGCACCGCTCTTGAGAGACTTCAGAAGCTGGAAATCGCTGTTCACACGTGCAGAGAAACGGTCATATCCGATACCGTAGAACACACCGTCGTTGCTATGGTAAGCAGCTGAAGCATAGTAAGATGCCTTGTTGGTTCCGCCTGTTGCGTTGATCTCATATTCCTGAAGAGCACCAAGCTTGGTAAGTTCCTCATACCAGTTGGTAGTTCCGTTTGCAAGAAGGGTCTCAGGAGTATAGTACTGGTCTGTAGGATCGTATGGATCATGACCCGCATTGATAGCTGCAACTCTTCTATAGTCAATAAGTTCAGATCCTGTAAGAGGACGCCAGTTCTTATCGTTGATAAGCTGCTGAACACCATACTTTGCTCTTGCAGTGAAACGAGCCTTGCCGGCCTTTCCGCTCTTTGTGGTTACGAGGATGACACCGTTAGCCGCACGGGAACCGTAAACAGAAGCCGCTGCCGCATCCTTGAGGACAGTGATCGACTCGATGTCGTTAGGATTCAAGAAGGTCGATGATGAACCACCGCCTACTCCGGCATTAGACAACTGACGGAAGTCACCAGCCATCACAGGAATACCGTCAACGACCCAAAGAGGCTCGTTTCCTGCATTGATTGATGAAATACCGCGGACACGGATTGTGGAAGTAGAACCAGGCTGACCTGATCCTGATGTGATGGTCACACCGGCCATCTTACCTGCAAGCATCTTATCAACAGAAGTAGCAGGCACATTGGCAAGCTGCTCATTCTTGACAGATGTTACACTTCCGGTTGCTGCCTCCCTACGTACAGTACCATAAGCCACCACGACAACATCGTCAAGGTAAGTTGCATCTTCATGCATTACGATTGTCAGAGGCTCTGCCTGAACGGGAGCAGAAGCTGTGGTCATTCCCAAGAAGGTTACGATGATTTCCTTTGCATCAGCAGGAACGCTCTTGATGCCGAATTCTCCAAGATCATTGGTAACGGTACCTATAGTAGTTCCATTTACCAACACATAGGCTCCGGGGATCGGCTGACCATCCTTCTCCGCTACAACTCGACCGGTTACGGTAATTGTCTGAGCCGTAGCGATGCCTAAACTCGCTACGAGTAAGGCAAACATCAACATTAGGGATTTTTTCATAGTGTTGCTGTTAGTTGTTAAACATAAATATTGATAGTATTACACTACACTTTCGGGTTATTTTTGCACTAAAAAACGAGCGTTTAAAGACGCATTGAATCACAAAACTAAAAAAACAAAATTAAAAATCCAAACTTCACCAAAACCTCGCTACATTACAGATATCTAGCATTTTACATATTAATATTTTTAATTAAGCATATTTATTATAAAAATCGGTTACAATTTGTAAGGTAATTCACCTGTTCTACTTAATGATATAAACCTCTACCAAAATATAATATCTTATAAAAAATCAAATGATATTACGGTCTGCAAGGTACCGCCTCAACGTATTTCTATGAATTCCAAGCAATTTTGCAACCATACTGATCGAACTCCCCGATTCCAGAAGTGATATGATTTCTCCCTCTCTACACTTCAGTATTTCCCTCTTTTTTGAACTGCCGACTGGCCTTCCAAGCCTTACGCCTTCCAGTTTTTTAGCCGCCAGCGCCTCTTTTGTCCGCTGAGATATGAGAGTTCTCTCTATCTCAGCAGCCAACGCAAAGGCAAATGCTATGATCTTTGAATTTATATTGTCTGACAGGTCGAAATTGTCCTTTATCGTATGTATCGAGATGCCTTTGGAGGCGCATTGATTCAACACGCCCATTATCATAAGCATATTTCTTCCCAGGCGTGAAAGTTCAGAACATATCAGCAGATCACCTCCTGACATCTTATCGATAAGGCGTCCCAGTGTGCGTTTCTCGACCGCGATGGTTCCGGAAACAGATTCCGACACCCAATGATCTACATGGATATGATTCTTCCTGCAATAGCTCCTTATTTCAAATTCCTGGCTCGAATGCGACTGCACAATAGTACTGACTCTGATGTATGCAAATGTTGACATAATGATGTATGGTTATTGATGTGAATAAAACGCTCGTTTTATAGTGCAATTATATCGGACAAGTGTAGTGTAAAACTATCAATATTTATGTTTAACAACTAAAATCAACACTATGAAAAAATCCCTAATGTTGATGATGGCCTTGCTTATTGCAAGCATAGGCATCGCTACGGCTCAGACCCTGACAGTTACGGGTACAGTCGTATCAGAAAGTGATGGTCAGCCGGTTGTTGGAGCTTATGTGCTCGTAAACGGAACGACACTCGGCACCATTACAAATGACAAAGGAGAATTCGGTATCAGGAACGTTCCTGCTGACGCGAAGGAACTCATCGTGACCTTCCTCGGAATGAGTACCGCATCAGCTCCTGTTCAGGCAGAACCAGTAAGGGTAGTCATGAAAGAAGACCAGAACTACCTGGACGACGCGATCGTTGTCGCTTTCGGAGCCACAACTAAAGAGGCCTTTACCGGATCAGCAACCGTTGTCAAGGCAGATGAACTCTCAAAGCGCCAGACAACCGATGTGACAAATGCCCTCGTAGGTAAAGTTGCCGGACTGCAACTAAGAGGTAACAGCGGTCAGCCTGGTGCATCAAGCGGAAGCATCAATATCCGTGGTATCAGTTCAATGTATGCGGGAACCGAACCGCTAGTGATCGTGGACGGATCTCCTTATACTGCCAGCCTGACAAACATCGCTCAGTCCGACATAGAGTCGGTGACAGTTCTCAAGGATGCTGCATCAGCAGCTCTTTATGGAGCCCGTGGCGCGGCCGGTGTCATCATAATCACAACAAAAAAAGGTAAATCAAAAGATGCAGTCGTGAATTTTGATATGAAGCTCGGAGTCAATTCACGTGCACTTCAAGACTATGATCTTGTGACAGATCCTGGCGAATATTATGAAGCATACTATGCTCAGCTTTATAATAAGTATTTCTATGGAGACGGAATGCTTCACGAGGATGCGGACAAGCTGGCCAACGAGCAGATGCTCAAGGACCTTCAGTACAATGTCTTTACCTATCCCGAGAATGAAAACCTTATCGTGAACGGCAAGCTTAATCCTAATGCTACATTGGGAAGGAAAGTTACCTACAATGGTACAGACTATTGGATGACGCCGGACAACTGGACTGACGAGGCATACAGGAACAGTCTGCGTCAGGAATATAATCTTAGCATAAATGGAGGCACAGACCGTTCCAGCTATTATATGAGCATGGGATATCTCAACGAAGACGGTATTGTGGAGCATTCTAATTTTGAGCGTATTTCTGCTAGAGTCAAGGCGGATTATCAGGCTAAGAAATGGCTTAAGGTGGGCACAAATATCAGCTACGTACACTCTAAGCAGAATCAGAATTCCAACTGGGGAACTTCTGCCAGCAGTGCAAACCTGTTCGCCTATACTTCGCAGGTCGGTGCAATTTACCCGATTTATGTGAGAACAATCGATGCAAACGGAAATGTTTCGATAAAGACAGATGAATATGGCAATCCTGCATATGACTACGGTGTGGCAGCTACAGGTTATGGAGTGACGAGACCATATCTCAGCACAGGCAACCCTCTCGGTGCCAACAATTACAACAGCTACAACGTAGGTGGAAACCAGCTCAACGCGAGCGCTTATGCCGACGTCCTTTTCACTGACTTCCTGAAGCTTACCGTAAACAGCACTGTGATCTGGGGCAACTCCACTGCCTCATCTTTCGGAAACATGTTCTATGGATCTTCTGCTGCATCAGGTGGAGAGATTTCAAAGACTGCAAGCGAGGGCTTAAGGACCAACAATGTCCAGACTCTGACATATTTCGATACATTCGGCAATCACAATGTGACAGCAATGCTCGGCCATGAGTATTATAACGCAAAGACCAAATATCTCTATGCCCATGCAAAGGGAATGTTCTCGCCTGAAATCCAGGAGATCGGAGCAGCCGCCACCAAGGATGACTCGGACTCATATTCTACAGAATACAATGTCGAAGGCTACTTCCTCAGCGCACAGTATGACTATGCCAACAGATATTATGCGTCTGTCAGCTTCCGTCGCGATGCAACATCATACTTCGCACCTGAGAACCGTTGGGGTAATTTCTGGTCTGTAGGAGCTGCCTGGATCATCTCAAAGGAGAGTTTCATGCAGAATGCAGGATGGGTCGACCAGCTGAAGCTGAAGGCATCCATCGGACAACAGGGTAATGACAACATCGGCTCTTACAATTATATTGACCTCTATAGTCTTTCAAAGGCTACTGATACAAGTATGAGTGCTGCCTTCTACCGCAAGGGTAATCCTAACATAACATGGGAGACAACAACAAACTTCAACGCAGGCCTCGAGTTCAGCTTGTGGGGAGGCCGTCTTAGCGGTTCATTAGATGTATATAACAAGAAGACATCGGACCTTCTTTTCTGGACATCAATCCCCGAATCTTCTGGTTCAAGAGGAATGTATGACAACATCGGAGACATCAGAAACTATGGTGTAGAGCTTTCTCTCAACGCGACCCTGGTCAGGACAAGACTGGTGGACTGGTCGGTATTCGGCAATATTTCGCACAACAAGACCAAGATTCTGACCCTCCCGCCATCAAAGATACTTACAGGAGGATTCTCTGAGAGCGCCAACGGATATGTCACCTATTATTATAGGGAAGGCGGCGAACTCAACAATTACTATGCACCATGCTACGCAGGTGTAGATGATCTTGGACAGGCTATGTTCTATGTAGACGTCGTTACAACAGATGAGAATGGTAATGAGGTTGTAATCGAGAAAGGCGACAAGACATATGACTTCAACGCTGCAACGAAATATGAACATGGCAGCATCCTTCCTAAGGCGTTCGGAGGTTTCGGTACCGAACTTCGCGTCGGTGGCTTTGATCTGTCTCTCATGTTCGATTATCAGCTTGGAGGAAAGGTATTTGACATGTATTATCAGGGAGTGATAGGAAGTTCAGAGAATGCTCAGGGCGCCGGAATGGCCATCCATAAGGACTGGAAGAAAGCCTGGAGTCCGACCAACACTTCAAGCAACCTTCCTCGCTGGCAGTACGGAGACATGTATGGTTCTGCGTCAAGTGACCTTTTCCTCACCAGTGCAAGCTATCTCAACTTCCAGTCGTTCGCTGTAGGATACACGCTTCCTGAAAAGCTTTTCAAGAATAAGTGCAAGATGCGTATTTATGCAGCAGGCGAGAATCTCTGGTTCTGGTCAGCTCGCAAGGGACTCGACCCTCGATATGCATATGAAGGAAATGTAAGCGTGCTCAGCTATTCTCCGGCCAGAACAATTTCAGGCGGTATTCAGTTCACATTCTAAAGACAGGTAACAATGAAGACTTTATTTAAAATAATGATTGTAGCCGGGGGCTTGATACTTACCGGCTGCATAAAGGAGACAATGCCGCAGCAGAATGTCGCAACATCCGACCAGGTGGCCAATTCTCCAGGAGTGTTCCAGACATTCGTGAACACTTGCACATCATCACTTGTGGGCCAGTTCACTTACAGTGGCTCAAGTATGTATCCTTGGGATTACGGATATCCATCATTTTTTCTGCAGCGTGATGTAATGGGTCAGGACATCGTCCTGGACGAGCAGGACTGGTATACCACATGGTATGGCGTAGGGACAGGACTCGGTCCGAGATATGCAGTATGCCAGCTTCCTTGGACATACTACTACAAATGGATCAACAACTGTAATACAGTCCTCAATATGGCCGGAGACAACCCTTCGGAAGATATGGTACATGGAGCAGGAATTGCTCTTGCGATGAGAGCAATGTTCTATATGGACCTTGCAAGAATGTTCCAGTACACTTACAAGGGAAACGAGAATAAGATCACCGTCCCTATCGTAACCGAGAAGACGCTTGACTTCACCAATAACCCTCGCGCCACAAACACTGAGATCTGGGCATTCATTCTCGAAGACCTGGACCGTGCTGAGAAATATCTTGCCGAGTATGTCCGCGCGGACATATACACTCCTGATGTAAAGGTTGTGTATGGACTCAAGGCACGTGCATATCTTACTATGGAAGATTTTCCTAATGCTGAAAAGTATGCAAAGATGGCACAGGAGGGATTCTCACCTCTGTCAGAAGTCGAATATCTCGATCGTATGACAGCATTCAACACTCCTAACCATGCATGGATCTATGGTTTGACATTCAAGTCTGACGATCCGAACATCCTTCTGAATGACTCAGACTCTAACTGGGGCTCCCAGATGTTCCTTGAAGTCCAGGATGTTCTATATGCAAGCAATTATGGCCAGCCGAAGAGAATCGACGCTCATCTGTATTCGACAATTCCTGACACTGACTATAGAAAGAAATGTTATATAGACTTTGCAATCGACAATATGGATTATGAGTCAGCTGTCGAGGCTATCAGAGCATATTCAGACTACCCGGAAAGAATCATCGCTTCAGCTGGCGCCACAACCAGCGGTGCGGTCGGTGGACTTCAACTTAAGTTCAGAGCCGGTGGCGGAGCCGACGGACGTAATGGAAACGCTTTTGCAGCCACATGTGTAGCAGTCCCTTTGATGCGTGTTGAGGAAATGATGCTTATCGAAGCAGAGGCGGCAGGAATGCAGGATGAAGGCCGCGGAAAGCAGCTTCTCGAAGCATTTGCAAAGCTTCGCAACCCTCAGTATGCTTATGATGCAACTGTCTCATTCCGTGACAATGTATGGTGGCAGCGCAGAGTTGAACTTTGGGGAGAAGGCTTTGCTACATTTGACATCAAACGTCTTAATAAGGGCGTGATCAGAAGCTATGCAGGAACCAACCATTACGAAGGTGTCCGCTTCAATACAGAAACGGCTCCGTCCTGGATGAATCTGTGTATCGTCGAGACTGAGACCGAGTATAACAAGGGTATTCAGGAAAACAATCCTACACCTATGACACCTGAGGATTCACCTGAACATGTGTGGTAATCTGAAATAACCTTTAATTTTGAAATGATATGAAGAATATATTACATATAATAGCAGCAGGCGTAGTCTTTTCGCTCCTTGCCGCCTGTTCGGAGAAATTGGGTACAGAACCTGGAAACGACCCGACACCAAAGGCTACAATCTATCAGTATGCGCCAGGCGAGGGATATAATTCAGACGAAGATGTTGTGGTTCGATTCGTTTCAAACGGTAAGGTTGAGAAACTTTGCTATCTCGTTGAACCTGTAGCTGAAAAAGAGTCGTTCATCAATGAGAACGGAGAAGCCGAATATGCAAAGAAAGTTCTTTCTGAGGGACTTGAAGTGCCTTCTGCTGAGCTTAAGTCATACAATGATACTTTGACAGGCCTTGCAGGAACATATGCAGTGACAGCTGCAGCTGTTTCCGGAGGTGAGACAATCCTTTCCGAGTCTGTATTTTATGGTCTTTCATGGTCAACACTTTCCTCAGGAACTTATACATTTGCAGTTTTGAGCGGTATGGGTCTGGCTCCTGCCCAGACCGAATTCCAGGTATGCGATACGGATCCGAATCTGTACAGATTCAAAGATGTCTTCAAGCCAGGCTATAGCCTTAAGATCGTTGCACTGCCGGAGTATACCAACACGGATGATTATGGCACATATACATTCTGCAGAGTGCCTGTTCAGGATACCGGTTTCTCTTATGGTGATTATGGTGCGATAGGTGTTCGCGATATCGGATACTGGCAGGGCGATGAGTCTTATGTCACTCAAAACGGATTTGAATCATGCTACTACACAGATGGACCTGACAAAGGATGCCTCTATGTATATGTGCAGTATTTTGTTTCCGCAGGTAATCTAGGATATAATTATGACGTCTATGTTCCTTCAGCTGAATAGGAACAGATCAGGAACCTTCTGGTTACACACATAAATATTGACGAAGCCGGGCGGCACCTGTGAAGGACCGCCCGGCTGTCATTTATCGATAATCGGATACTACATCATGCCGCCCATTCCGCCGGCAGGCACTGCCGGAGCAGCAGCCGGTTCAGGAATATCAACGATAGCGCATTCGGTAGTAAGGAACATTCCTGCTACCGATGCAGCGTTCTCAAGAGCCACACGTGCCACCTTTGTAGGATCGATCACGCCAGCCTCGAGCATATGCACATATTCGCCGGTGCGGGCATTGTAACCGAAGTCCGCCTCAGCCTCCGCTATCTTGTTGATGATCACGCTTCCTTCCACGCCTGCGTTTGCAGCAATCTGGCGAAGAGGCTCCTCGATAGCGTGTGCGATGATGTTCACGCCTGTCGTCTCATCTTCATTCTCGCCCTTGAAGCCCTTGAGAGCCTGTGCAGCACGGATATATGCGACTCCACCGCCCGGAACGATTCCTTCCTCGACAGCAGCTCGGGTTGCACTGAGTGCATCCTCTACCCTGTCCTTCTTCTCCTTCATCTCGACCTCGGTAGCAGCACCGACATAGAGAACCGCAACACCACCGGCGAGCTTGCCGAGACGCTCCTGAAGCTTCTCGCGGTCATAATCAGAGTTGGTGGTCTCTATCTGCTTGCGGATGAGGTCTGCACGTTCCTTGATAGCGTCAGCAGAGCCAGCACCGTTCACGACAGTGGTATTGTCCTTTGTAACTACGACCTTTTCTGCTTTTCCGAGCATATCCAATGTAGCGTTCTCAAGGCTGAATCCCCTCTCCTCGGAAATCACCATTCCGCCTGTGAGGATAGCGATATCCTGAAGCATCTCCTTGCGACGGTCACCAAAGCCTGGAGCCTTCACGGCAGCGATCTTGAGAGTACCGCGGAGCTTGTTCACAACGAGTGTGGTCAAAGCCTCACCATCGACATCCTCTGCAATGATGAGAAGCGACTTGCCTTCACGTGCTATAGGCTCGAGGATAGGAAGAAGGTCCTTCATCGTAGATACTTTCTTATCTGTCACAAGGACGTAAGGGGTATCGAGAACGGCCTCCATCTTGTCACCGTTGGTCATGAAGTATGGAGAAATGTATCCGCGGTCGAACTGCATTCCCTCGACAACCTTTACCTCTGTCTCAGTTCCCTTGGCTTCCTCGACAGTGATCACTCCGTCCTTCTTCACCTTTGACATCGCGTCGGCGATGAGCTTTCCGATATATGTGTCATTGTTTGCAGAGATGGTTCCGACCTGCTCGATCTTGGCGTAGTCCTCGCCGACTTCCTGGCTCTGGGCACGAAGACTCTCTACGACCTTTGCCACAGCCTTGTCGATACCTCTCTTGAGGTCCATTGGATTTGCTCCCGCTGTAACGTTCTTCAGACCTACGTTGATGATGGCCTGAGCGAGTACAGTAGCTGTAGTGGTGCCGTCACCTGCCTGTTCGTTTGTCCTGGCAGCAACTTCCTTTACCATCTGGGCACCCATGTCAGCGAACTGATTCTCCAGAGTGATTTCCTTCGCTACAGTGACGCCGTCCTTTGTAACATGAGGGGCGCCGAACTTCTTGGCGATGACCACATTGCGACCTTTTGGGCCAAGGGTAACCTTGACCGCATCTGCAAGAGCATCCACGCCCTCTTTCATCTGGGCGCGTGCTTCGATATTGAATTTTATTTCTTTTGCCATAATTTGTATGTTATTATTTTTTAGATATCTCGACTCGCTTCGCTCGCTCGATATGACAGGCTGAACGTCATTTCGACTGACCGTTGACATTGTCATTTCAACTGACCGTAAAGATTGTCATTTCGACTGACCGTTGACATTGTCATTTCGACTGACCGTAAAGATTGTCATTTCCACTGACCGTTGACATTGTCATTTCAACTGACCGTAAAGATTGTCATTTCGACTGACCGTAAAGATTGTCATTTCGACCGACCGTAGGGAGTGGAGAAATCTACAGTATTGCCAGGATGTCTGACTGTTTCATTATAAGGTAATCCTTGCCGTCGACTGAAACTTCAGTACCGGCATATTTGCCGTAGATCACGACATCGCCTACCTTCACTTCCATAGGCTCGTCCTTCTTGCCGGGACCGGCCGCTACGACTGTACCCTGCTGAGGTTTTTCCTTTGCTGTGTCAGGGATGTAAAGTCCCGACGCTGTCTGAGTCTCCGCAGCCTTTGGCTCGATGACTACTCTGTCTGCTAATGGTTTGATCATATTTTTCGGTTTGTTAATTATTTTCGGTTTTATAGATCCCTCGACTCGCTTCGCTCGCTCGGGATGACAAGGAGGAGACTCGCTCGGGATGGCATCGTGGAGGTACGCTCGGGATGACATGGAGGAGACTCGCTCGGGATGGCATCGTGGAGGTATCTCGGGATAACAAGGAAACGACAAAGAAAATGCCAGTCGGGATTGACTGACATTTTGTCATATTACTTTGTAGAGAACCTGTAGATACAACTGTGAGTGTAGGTCTCTCCTGGATTCAGAAGGGTTGACGGGAAGTTGTCATGATTTGGAGTGTCAGGGTATTTCTGAGTCTCCAGGGCGATCGACTCACGATACTTCAGGGCCCTGCCATATTTACCCTCTGTCGTGCCGTCGAAGAAGTTACCGCCATAGAACTGGAGCGCAGGCTGATCGGTGTAGACTTCCATGAATCTGCCCGAAGCAGGCTCATAAACCGATGCCGCAAGTTCCATCTGATCCGGAGTCTTTCTGTCAAGCACCCAGTTGTGGTCATATCCTCCGCCATTCTTAAGCTGCTCATCCTCTACCTCCAGATCCTGTCCGACAGTCTTCGGCTCACGGAAATCAAACGGAGTATCTGTCACATCAGCGATCTCACCGGACGGAATCAGCACCTCATTGACCGGTGTGGTCTTCGATCCGTTTATATATAATATATGGTCATTGATGGTGCCGTTTCCTTCTCCCTTGAGATTGAAGAACGAATGGTGCGAAATGTTTACGTGAGTAGCCTTGTCGGTAACAGCCTCATAATCGATCTTGAATTCATTTGCAGAGGTGAGTGCATATGTCATTCTGATCTTCAGGTTGCCAGGCATTCCCTCCTGTCCGTCAGCATGAAGATATGAAAGGACCAAGGTACTGTCGTTCACGTTCTCGACGTCCCAAACTACCATATCAAGACCATTGTTTCCTCCATGGAGGGTCTGGCCATTATTATTCTTCGGGAATTCATAGGTTTCTTCACCGATGGTATATGTCCCGTCCGCGATACGGTTGGCATAAGGGCCGACAACAGCGCCAAGGAAACGCTCCCCTTTATTATGGACATATGAATCTATATTATTATAGCCAAGGACGATATCCTCATAATCGCCATTCTTGTCAGGGACCCACAGCGAGACAACACGTCCGCCGAAATCAGTCACCTGCATCACAAGGTCTCCGGCACGGAGTGTATAAAGCGAAGTTGACTTACCGTCAATTTCCGTCTTGAAATCTTCTGCATTCATAAGCTGGATTTCTTCAGCTTCATCTTTCTTGTCATTTGAAGCGCATGACAGCAACATTGCCGCACACGCTGCCGCCCAAAACAGTCTTTTAATCATATCTGTTGAAATTAAAGTTTATGCAATCTGAAATGCCACAGCATGACACCCATGCTGACTGAAACGTTAAGGGAATGCTTGGTTCCGAACTGCGGGATCTCCAACGCAAAGTCAGAAGCGTCAACAACCTCCTGAGAAACTCCTGACACCTCATTTCCGAAAACCACAGCATATTTCGTCTCCGGAGATGGGACGAACTTGTCAAGCATGACGGATCCGACAGTCTGTTCTGCACTTACTATCGTATATCCGGCCTCCTTCAACCTCCTGACCGCATCCATCGTATCGGGGACATATTCCCACTCGACACTGTCTTCTGCGCCCAGGGCTGACTTATGAATATCCGCAGAAGGCGGTACGGCGCAGATTCCGCACAGCCAGACCTTATCTATCTTGAATGAATCTGCAGTCCTGAATGCCGAGCCCACATTATGCGCACTGCGGATGTTGTCAAGGACAATGACAATTCCCGATTCGGGCAACTGCTTGTATTCCAGAGCTGATACCCTGCCAAGTTCGATATTCAAAAGTTTCCTGTTATGCATAGGGTGCAAAAATAAAAAAAAATAGTTACTTTTGCACTCAAATAAAACTAAACCCATGAAACAGGATCTTCAGATATTCAATCTCATCAAGAAGGAAGAAGACAGACAGACTTCAGGCATCGAACTCATCGCATCAGAAAATTATGTAAGCAAGCAGGTATTGGAAGCGCTTGGATCGATCTGCACAAACAAGTATGCAGAAGGCTATCCGGGAGCAAGATACTATGGCGGATGCGAGGTTGTAGACCAGATCGAGCAGCTGGCGATAGACCGTCTCTGCGAGCTTTTCGAAGCTGAATATGCAAACGTACAGCCTCATTCAGGAGCTCAGGCAAACATGGCTGTGATGATGGCATGTCTGAAACCAGGCGAGACATTCATGGGACTTGACCTCGCTCATGGAGGACACCTTACACACGGTTCTCCTGTCAACATGTCCGGCATCCTGTACAACGCAGTTGCATATGGTCTCAGCGAGACTACCGGAATGATCGACTACGAGCAGATGGAGCAGAGAGCTCTCGAACATAAGCCAAAGCTCATCATCGGAGGTGCATCTGCATATTCAAGAGAATGGGACTATGCGAGAATGCGCGAGATAGCAGACAAGGTAGGGGCGATCTTCTGGGTAGACATGGCTCACACTGCAGGACTTATCGCAGCAGGACTTCTCAGCAATCCTGTCAAATATGCTCATATCGTGACATCCACAACCCACAAGACTCTTCGCGGACCTCGCGGAGGAATCATCCTGATGGGCAAGGACTTTGACAACCCATGGGGCCTCACTACTCCCAAAGGCGTCGTAAAGAAGATGTCACAGATACTGAACTCAAGCGTATTCCCTGGCGTGCAGGGCGGTCCGCTCGAGCACTGCATCGCCGCAAAGGCAGTGTCATTCTACGAGGCTCTCCAGCCTGAATTCAAGGAATATCAGAGACAGGTGGTAAGCAATGCGGCTGCAATGGCTGAATCATTCAAGGCAAGAGGCTACAAGATCGTTTCCGGCGGAACTGACAACCATCTTCTCCTTATCGACCTTCGTACCAAGTTCCCTGAACTTACCGGTAAGGTTGCTGAAAAGGAGCTCGGAAAGGCAGATATCACCCTCAACAAGAATATGGTACCTTTCGATTCACGCTCACCATTCCAGACATCTGGAGTACGTGTAGGAACCCCTGCGATCACATCACGCGGTTTTGTGGAGAAGGACATGGAATTCATCGTCAACCTCATCGACCAGGTACTTACAAATGCTGCATCAAACCTCGATCTGATAGCAGGCAAGACCGAAGAGGGACGCGAAGCTTATGAAGAAGTTCTCGAGACAGTAAGGAAGCAGGTCCGCATGAAGACAAACGGAATGCCGCTGAACAGATACTAGAAAATAGACATCAAAATAAGAAATGAGGCTCACAGATTGATGTGAGCCTCATTTCGTTTAGTTATTCACCGGTCTGATCACAAACCTGAATGTATATTCCTGAGGAACCACAAGGTGTTCATACAAAGGCCATGCACCCCATGAGTCCACACATCCCAGTCCCATCTGCACCAGATCAAAATTGACCCAAGTCCTGCCGAGCGAACGCTCGTTTTCATGCGCAAGCTTCTTCAGTTCAAGGGAATGAGCCTGCTTGTTTCCGATGAAAGTGACATCCATCTCCTTCCAATGGAACGGAAGGGCAGAAGCGGAGAAGTTGACGTCAGAAGTGATCTCAAAGCCAGTTCCGTTGTCGTCCACTACCTTGAACCACTTAAGCTGAGTCTTGGTACCGGATTCCTGAGGACGGACATATCCGTAATGATACTGATCCTCAACTCTTTGAGTATAATGTCCCATTAGAGCGGCAGAACTTCTGTCACAATAGTTCTCAAAAGGTCCGAGACCGAAGAAATCAACCACTGAATACCTGCCAGGCATCGCGAACTCCATACCGACACGTGTCATCAGTTTGCCGTTCTCAAGATTCCCCGCATCCTTGAACTCCTCGACAGCCTCTACCGCACCGTCTGCGTAGACGTTATATGTCATGTGTATCATTGCAAAATCCTTGATCGGAGCGAACTCGACGTGCAGACGGTAGCAGCTGTCTGTAGCCTCAACAGAGAAAGACTCGACATTGAACTCTGCCTCTCTCCAATGCTTCTGCCTCTTCTCCTGACCTGCGCCGAAATCATTCTCTGTTCCAGCTCTGCCAAGACAAGGTACAAGCGCCGACTCCATCATTTCCTTTCCGCCAAGCACATAACTCACAAGCGCTCCGCTTGAAGCATCAAACTCTGCCTTCCAGTCAGAAACCCTGCTATCCAAAGTTCCATCGTATTGCATGATGCCGGCAAAAACATGACGGTCACCATCCTGAACATAATCAGGGAGACCTGAATAATCCTCGAAAGGCTTGAGAGGGGCCTCATTCAGACATATCTGATCATAAGCGACCTCTGCTCCTGCAGTAAGGAGGCCATCTGCACGTCTGAGGACATATCGCACATTAAGGTACACGTCATGTCCGCTCAGATCATCAACACCACATGCTTCCATAATGTCAGCTTCATTGAATCCAAGTTCAACGGTCTCTGTTGTCTGAGGCTCGATTGAAGGCATGCTCACGCAACCGGAGAGCACCTTGGCTCCGTCAACCTCCACATCCCAATGGAGAATGTAGCGTGACAGGTCTATGAAGAAATTCTCATTATAGACATCCACCTTGCCGTTTAAGGCAGCCTCTGCGGATGCAGATGTAAGAATCGAACGATACTGGTAAGCCACCTCATATGCATGAGGATGATAGGTCCTGTCAGCAGCAAGGATACCGTTGCAGCAGAATGAATTGTCCGAAGGATCATAATCATTGAAGTCACCGCCGAACACGAACACATGGTCAGTTCCGTATTTCTCTGCATCGGCTTCCCACCAGAGCGCCTGATCCACAAAGTCCCAGATAAATCCGCCCTGATATACAGGATACTTGCGGACAAGATCCCAATATTCTTTCAGACCGCCCATCGAATTTCCCATTGCATGGGCATACTCGCACTGGATGAACGGCTTTGCAGGACGCGGGTCACGCGAAGCATATCTCTCACAGCTGGCATGGTCAAAATACATAGGACATGCTATATCGGTACCTGGGCCACCCTCTGCTCTTTCATACTGGACAGGACGAGACGGATCCATCTGCTTCACCATCTCATATCCCTTCATGAAATTCTCACCATGACCTGCCTCGTTTCCGAGACTCCAGACAATGATTGACGGATGATTGAAATCACGCTGAACCATCCTTTTGATGCGCTCCAGGTGGGCATGAGTGTAGTCCTCCCTATGAGCGAGCGATTCTTCTCCATAGCCCATTCCGTGTGATTCGATATTCGCCTCATCCACAACGTAAATGCCATATTTGTCACAGAGCGAGTACCAGAGAGGGTCGTTCGGATAGTGGCATGTCCTTACGGCATTGATATTGAGCTGCTTCATAAGAAGAATATCCTGAATCATATCAGCCTCGGATACAACATAACCCTTGTATGGGTTCATCTCGTGGCGATTGGCTCCCTTGATGAGGACTGGCTGTCCGTTTACGAGAAGCTGACCATCCTTGATACACACGTCTCTGAAACCGAACTTGATTGACGTACTCTCTGAAGCTCCTTTCTTGTTATATGCCGTTACCTTGAGGGTATACAGCCATGGTGTTTCTGCTGACCAGAGCTTTGCAGATGGCACCTGAAGGGCAGTCATGACAGCCGGCAGACCACGCTCGGAGCGGATGCGCATTCCAGCCTTCACGGTTGCTGAAGCCACTTCCTTATCGAAAGGATCATATATCACAAACTCTACAGCAGTAACATTCTTCGATACCTCTGCATATAGAGATGCCTCGCCGGAAGCGCCGGCTGTTATCTTCACATCCTCGATCCTGTCTTTCTCACGAGAGAATATATATGTATCTCGAGCCAGACCGCTCATCCTCCAGAAATCCTGATCTTCCAGATATGTTCCGTCACACCAGCGGAAGATCTCCAATGCGATTATATTCTCTCCCGGCTTGACGAACTTTGTTATATTGAAGCGAGCCTCGAGCTTGCTGTCTTCGCTGTAGCCGACTTCCTTACCATTGACCCATACACGCACATTAGATGTAGCCGAGCCTATGTGAAGAAACACATCCTTTCCTTTCCACTCCTCACCGAGAACGAACGTCCTGCGGTACTGACCCACGTAATTATGCTCGGAAGCAGGAATCGGAGGATTGGTATCATAGTGACCGCACCATGCATAACCCACATTCTTATACACCGGGTCACCGTATCCGTTCAGTTCCCACATTCCCGGAACCGGCATTGTACCCCATGCATCATCAGCATAATCTACCTTATAGAAATCAAGCGGGCGAGAATCTGCCGTTTCATTCCAGTTGAATTTCCAGACTCCGTTCAGAGTCAGTTTCAAACCGTCCGTATCAAACGTCGTCGACATGACCTCACGGTTCTCCTGAACGACGCCAGGATCCTGCCATGCCGGTGCTTTATCTACCTTGGCATGCATGCTAAACATTGCCGACATTGCGAGTGAAGTCACTGCAAATTTCAGAATGAATTTAATGAATTTCATATGTGTGTAAGTTTTAGTGTAATTGCCAACTGTCTAGATGATCTCTATACTTGAGGTATCGACCCATCCCTGACGGCCGTCTGATATCGAGATTTTCGTAGAAGCACCCATGATATCAAGGATATTGACCTTAGTTCCCGGATTAAGATCAAAAAGTATAGTGCCCGAAGCATCTGTCGACGGAGTACTTCTGACGTCAAGTTCCTTCATCACAATAGCTTTATCCGATTCCTCATATTCTTTTTTCTGCCATATGGAGAAAGCCAGTGCAGAAAACATCAATATCATCGTAATGATGCCCGAATAGAACCCTATCCTCTTCCAAATGACAGACTCTGCAAGAAGGAAAAGCAGTACCAAAGCCATCGTGACTGCCAGCAGAACTATGAACCATACAGCCCAACCATCCGAATCTGTGATATATGAAACTTTCCTCAGCCATTCCTTCAAAAAGAATTCAGGAACCGGATCAATCTTGTCTTTAAGCGAGCCATTGACAAGATTCAGATTATATATTGCATCCGAGTATGAAGGATCCAGTTTAAGGGCACGTTCATAAAACAGAACCGCTTTGGCAATGTTGCCGTCTTTATAATAGGCATTACCGGCATTATAGTACAACTCAGGAGACTCGAGACCCATATCCATGATTGCCTCATATCCTTCTATCGCCCCAGCATAATCTTCCGTGCCATATGCTTCATTCGCAGAATCCCATAGATCCTTGGCATCAGCTTCATCGGAGGCATAAGTTGCAGTCGAAACGGACAGCAGTAAAACAATGCTTAAAAAACGCCCCATTCCACTCTTCCGTGACTTCAAGCCCTCATCAAGCGATGATATTACCTCAATCGCCTGCTCATAATCAGATACCATTGTCTGTCCGGCAGAAGCCGGAGCATATCTGGCATATTCGCATGAATCAAGTATTCCCATAAGCTGTTCTACAGTAGATTGAGAGACTCCCTTCTCAAGAAAGACTTCAGATATCCTGTCTTTGGACAAATCTGAAACCGGTATGTTCAACTTATCCGAAGCATAGCCAAGGAGGGCATTATGAAGTTCGGCATAGAACTCGGCAAACTGTTCCTTCTTAAGTAGGTTTCCGGCCTTTCTTAACCTCCTGAGAGCCATTCTTGTAGCCTTTCTATGTCTTACTCCGACAAGGTCAGCATTCCTCACACTCCTCTTTCTTATGACGAAGAATACGATTGCAGCAACAGCTATAATAAGTACAGACAAACACCAGAAGAGTGTCGAGCCAAGGAAGAAACCTCCTTTTGCTTTAAGATCCGGATTGTGCCTGGTGATGTATCTTATATCTGATGACTTATTCGTGACCTTGGATTTCAAGACTCCGTCATGACTACCCGAAGAGGCAGCAATGGCATCGGTCTCTTCTCCTTCAGCCACATATACCTGCATTGCCGGCAAGGTAATAGTCTCATACTTCTTATGTTCGACATCGTAATAGCTGTATCTGACCGGTCCTATCTCATATTCTCCGGAACGTCTTGGTATGAAAGGATACTCATATACCTTTGTTCCGGATAAGCCATTAGAGGCGACATCACTTGTAATAGTCGGATCATAGGATTCCATTTCCTGAGGGAAATCAATCTGCGGCACTTCGAGAAGCTGAATATTACCGCTACCTGTGACCTTCAGCTGAAGATATGCAGCATCATGCATCTTGAGTTCATTACGGCTCAGTTCGGCTGTCACATTGAATGACCCCACGCCACCTCTGAAAGAATCAGGTGCAGGTGACGGCAGATCTCTGACATTGATGGTGACAGCAGGCGACTTGACCTTATGCCTTCTTATCTCATTGTCAGGCATGATTCCATAAAGCAAGACAGGCACATTCTGCAACACCACCAGTTCGGCCGAAGGTATTTCGATTTTACCGGCATGCTGCGGAATCAGCACATATTCACGCAGAAGAGTGGATTCGTACAATGTACCATCCAGAAGTTCCCTTTCAAAAGAGAAATAAGTCGGTTCAGCTGTCACCTGAGTCCAGAATCCATCAAACGGAGGGAACAGAGCACTTTCAAATCCAGCGACCGCAACTCTTGTATATAGTTTGATTGAGGCTTTGACGGGCTCGCCTGTTACAACATTATTTTTGTTTACCTGCAGTTTCAAGATGATATCCGGAACTGCATTGTCATTTGAGACTCTGTCGCTTTCCGAATGGCTGGAATCGACGTAAGACGAATGTGAATCCACGGCAAGGACCTCAATCTCCTTCTCAGGAGAATGAATTTCCTTTCCGTCAACAACTGCAGTAGCTGCCGGCAACAGGAATTTACCAACTTTATTAGGTTTGAGACGGTATGAATATGTCGTCTGCGAAGACTCTGTACGATTGCCATTGATTATCTGTACACTTGTACTGCGTCCCTGCTCAGGCCCCCAAAGGTTTTCAAAGTCATTTCCTTCTTCCCAATGGAAATGTGTCGGATGAGCACCCTCGATTATGAAGTGAAGTCTGAACTCCTCATCCAATGTAACGACCTTAGGAGCCCTTACCTGGATGTTCGTTTGAGCAGCAGCAACTAATGCCGCCAATCCCAGATATATGGTCAAAATAATTTTTCTCATATCCATCCTTTTACCAATTCTTCTGCCTCTGCTTAGTTCCCGACTTCATCGCCTCGGCCTTTTTCTTGTTCACTTTTGCCTGGGTAGCCTTTTCCTTATCCTGCATTGCCTGAAGAATCTGTTGTGCATTCTGCTGGCTTATCTTAGACTTATCTGCCTGATTTCCATCCTGTTCAGGGTTAGATTCGGAATTATCTTTATCACCATCCTTATCTGATTGCCCGTCTGAACCATCTCCCTTCTGATCGCCCTTCTGGTCGTCTTTCTGATCTCCCTTCTGGTCGTCTTTCCGGTCGCCCTTCTGGTCGTCTTTCTGATCTCCCTTCTGGTCGTCTTTCTGATCTCCTTTCTGGTCGTCATCAGGCTGCTGCTGATCTTGCTGTTGTTGGCCTTGCTGCTCCTGTTGCTGTTGCTCCTGTTGCTGCTGCTCCTGTTGCTGCTGTTGCTGCTGTTGCTGCTGTTGCTGCTGTTGCTGCTGATTCTTTTCCAGGTGCTTTTTAGCAAACACATAGTTTTCCAAGGACTTCATATCGCCAGGATTCAGAATCAGACACTTTTTAAAAGCATCAACTGCCCCTTGCCAATCCCTCATATCGATACAGATGACTCCTCGATTGAAATAACTGGAGAACTCATATTCGGTCCCGGCTGCTATCTTTGCGAGATTATCCAGATATTGCAGCGCCAATGTATCTTTCGCTGCATTCTTGGTCGAGTCCCGACGATCGCTGTGCAGGACATAGGCCATATTATGCATAGCTGGGACATATGCCGTATCCGCAGCCAGTGCATGTCTGTAATGTTTTATGGCAGAGTCATAATTACCCTTTTCCATAAATGCCTTATTACCCTTCCTCGTCTCAGACTTATAAGTCTGGGCAGACACCGGACCCTGCCATGACATGACAAGGACTAGCGGCACCATAACATATAACAGTATCTTTTTCATCACTTTATTTGCCAAACAGATGTATCTTGGAACGCCTGTCTCCTATCAACATCTGGACGATCAGGAAAAACAATGCAGCCGCGATAAAATACATATAAAGTTCATCATACTCTTCATATGCAACTTTACTGACCACCTCATCTTCCATCTGTCTAAGTTCATCAATTATCGGTTCCAGTCCGAACTCCTTATTTCCAGCATGCACATATATTCCTTGACCAGCGGCTGCTATGTTCATAAGGGCAGATTCATCCAATTTTGTCACTACTCTGTTTCCATCCTTATCGACCAGATAGTTGCCATCCGGAAGCGCTATCATCTTTCCTTCTGGAGTTCCTACGCCGATTGTATATACCCTGGCACCGGCAGATGCTGCCTGTCTTGCCGCCTCAACTGCATCATCTTCATGGTTCTCACCATCAGTAATCACAATTATTGCACGACTCTTATCAGTCTGTTCCGAGAAACTTCTCATAGCCAGTTCTATAGCAGCACCTATTGAAGTTCCTTGAACATTTACTGATTCTGTTGTAATGGACTCCAACAACATTTTCGCAGACTGATAATCAGCGGTCAGAGGGATATGGACATCAGGAACTCCTGCAAATATTATCAATCCTAATCTGTCACCATCCAGTTTCTCCGCCACACGGGAAATGGCGAGTTTTGCCCTCATAAGCCTGTTTGGAGAATAATCCTGGGCCAACATGGAGTTTGATACATCCAAAGCTATTATCACCTCAGCACCATGGAGTTCATACTCCTTCAGTTTTGTCCCGCGCTGAGGACGAGCCAGCGCAAAAACAAGCATGCACAGTGCCAGGGCAAAGAACGTAAGTCTCAGCCACACCTTTGTCTTGGAATATGAGGGCATCAGCGAGTTGACCAACTCTTCGTCTCCAAAACGACGGATCCTACGCTGTCTGAGTCCTGAAACAAGTAACTGAACAATAAAGAAAAGAGGAACAAACAGCAGTAGCCAAAGATATTCGGGTTGTGATATTATCATGGCATCCTCCTTATTACAAACCAGTTTAATAAAAGTTCAATCATCAAGGCGATGAATCCCCAGAGCAGATACTTCCAGAAATGCTCCTCGTATGAAACAACATTATGGATTGTAGTCTTTCCTTTTTCCAGCTTGTTGATTTCACTATATATTTCTGCCAGCTTGGTATTATCTGTCGCGCGGAAATAACTTCCGCCTGTAGCAGCAGCTATATCCTTAAGCAGTTCTTCATCTATCTGCACCTCTACATCCTGAAGCTGGACTCCCCATGGGGTCATGACAGGATATTTTGCATAACCTTCCTTACCTACACCTATCGTATATACACGTATGCCATGGAGCATTGCAATTTCCTTGGCTGTCTGAGGGGTAATTTCCCCACTGTTGCTGATTCCATCGGTAAGAAGAATTATGACACTGCTGGGAGCATCTGATTCTGAGAGCCTTGCAATAGCAGTGGCGAGACCGTTTCCGATAGCTGTTCCATCATCCACTATTCCCGTCGTAACCTCTTTCATCATGGAAACAAGAGCATTCTTATCGGTAGTCGGCGGGCACTGCGTAAAGCTTTCTCCTGCAAACACCACGATGCCGACTCTGTCAGAGACTCGTTGAGAAATGAATTCTATCGCAATGTCTTTTGAAGCCTCAAGTCTGTCGGGAGTAAGATCACGTGCAAGCATACTTGTGGAAACATCCATTGCAAGCACGATATCTATTCCTTCTGCATCCACATCAGTACTCTCCGCCATGCTTCTCGGCCTAGCCATGGCAAATATCAGCAATACGATGGCAGCCAATCTGAACAGAAAAGGAATATGGCGCAGCCATGCAATCAGAGGCGTTCCTCTAAGCTTCCACGGCACAGAGGTGGAAACCCTCATGTGGGGATGCCTTTCCGCGATTTCCAGCCATATATAATGCAACACCAGTAAAACCGGTATCACCAACAGCCACAACAGCCCAGGATATTCCAGATTCATTTCCATCTTCTACTTCTTCTTTTCCACGTCTTCGGCAGTTTCCTGCTGAGCCTGCAGATCTGCCTGATATGTAAGTGTCACAAATCTCACTGCAACAGGAATCGTTGCCGCATTATCTTCGTCCGAAGCCACATACTTTGCAAACTTCACAAAATCAGCTCTGTCAAAAAGTTCGTGAAGTTCAGTCAGCTGCTCCTGCGAAAGTTCCATCTCTTTCATTTCATCGAAGAGCTCTGCAGTGGTCATCTCCATGGCCCCGATACCATATCTTCGGGATATATATTCCCTGAGAGCGTCAGTCACTCCGGAATAAAATGCTTTCTGCTTTTCCGGTACCCACATGGCATTGCTTCTGAGTCCGTCCAATTTACGCAAGGCAGTTATATGGGCCGGCTCATTCATAATGGCATTCCCGGCTATATCCCCCCGATTGCGAAGTCTCCAGATACACACACCGACGATAATGATCATGATCAGCCATGCACCTCCCGCCAGCCATGGCAGTAAAGGAAGCAACTTGTTGAATATAAAATTCTTCAGATCATATTTGAATTCATCCCAGCCATAAGGCACATCTATGATACTCTTCATCCCATGACGTTGAAATGTAAGGGTATCCATAGGTATTGTCTTGACTTCTACTTCAATAGGATCAAAGAACACAGTATCCATCTGACCGGAAGGGAATATCCTGCCCACAATGATCGGAGGAAGTTTGGCACGTCCCTCCTCAAACAATCCGATCCTTATGTTCATCTCCACATCGATAAGATCCGGCTTTCCGGCACCTTGACTTCTTCTTGATATGACCTTTGAGGTCCAGTCACGGGTTATATCCATCGGTGTCTTCGAGAACTGCAGACATCCCAAGGCGACGCCGTCCTCCAGATCCTTCATGACGAAGCCATACTCAACCTGGTCACCGATAAGGATGGAATCACGCTGGGGTATCTGCCGGCAGAATTCCCCTTTCATATGTATCCATCTGTCACGAGGAATACCGACAGTATCCAATGGAATAAACTGTGCCTCAGCCTGGACAGAGAAAGCGCACAAGAAAGGGAAAATCAAATATATCAATGCCTTACGCATACTCACTATCTGTTTTTGAACAAAGTTATAAGTCCCTTGACATAATCTTCTCCGAGTGCAATGGAAACCTTGTCTACATTATATTTCATGAAGAGACGGTCAGCGGAACTTTCAACATTTCTGAACCATTCTTCGTAAGCGGCCCTTACCTTCCTTGAAGAAGTGTTTACCCAGCCCGTATCTCCTGTCTCCGAATCCTTTATATGAATCAGGCCGACTGAAGGAAGGCTCCTTTCACGAGGGTCATACACTTCTATGACAGCCAGTTCATGCCTGTTTACCGCAACCTTCAGAGCCTCCTCATATTTAGGATTGCCCTCCGCATCCACATCCAGCATATCGGAAAGCAGGAATGCAGTACACCTTTTCTTGATAGCATTGGTGAGATAACGCAAAGCTTCCGAGATATCGGTACCGTCTGCAGACGGTTCGAACTCTATTATTTCACGGATTATGTGCAGAAGGTGACTGCGTCCCTTTTTGGGAGGTATGAACTTCTCCACCTTTTCACTGAAGAACAGAGCACCGACCTTATCATTGTTTATAAGAGCTGAAAACGACAGGACTGCCGCGATCTCGGCCAAGACGTCCTTTCGGCTGGCACCTGTCGTTCCGAAAAGTCTCGAACGGCTCACGTCCACCAGCAGCACAACGGTAAGTTCCCTCTCCTCCTCGAAGACTTTGACATAAGGAGACCTGAGGCGCGCCGTGACATTCCAGTCCATATTGCGGACGTCGTCACCATACTGATACTCACGCACCTCACTGAACACCATTCCACGACCTTTGAAGGCGGAATGGTATTCGCCTGCAAAGATCTGATGGGACAATGTCCGGGTCTTGATCTCAATCTTCCTGACCTTCTTCAGCAGGTCGTTTGCACTTTTTGTTTCCATTATGGAACTTCTACTGCATTAATTATCTCTGAAATGATCTGATCTGTAGTGATGTTTTCAGCCTCAGCCTCGTATGTGAGTCCGATTCTGTGGCGAAGCACCTCGTAAGCCACAGCACGTACATCTTCAGGGATGACATATCCCCTTCTCTTTATGAAAGCATATGCCTTTGAAGCGGCAGCAAGAGAAATGCTTGCACGCGGAGATGCTCCATATGAGATATAGTTCTCGATCTTTCCAAGACCATATTCAGCAGGCGTACGGGTTGCGTATACAAGATCTACGATATACCTTTCGATCTTCTCATCCATATACACTTCCTTGACAACCTCACGAGCCCTCACGATATCCTCCGGCTTGATTATGGCCTCCGCCTTAGGGAACTCGCCCTGATTGTTCATCCTTACGATACGGCGCTCCTCTTCGCGCTTAGGATAGGACACCACCACCTTCAGCATGAAACGGTCCAGCTGGGCCTCCGGGAGCGGATAGGTACCCTCCTGCTCGATCGGGTTCTGCGTTGCCATCACAAGGAAAGGCTGAGGAAGTCTGAATGTCTCATCACCGATTGTAACCTGGCGTTCCTGCATGGCCTCGAGCAGAGCAGACTGCACCTTTGCAGGCGAGCGGTTGATCTCATCGGCCAATACAAAATTAGCGAACACCGGACCTTTCTTTATCTGAAACTGCTCTGTCTTCTGAGAATATATCAGAGTTCCAAGCAGATCAGCAGGAAGAAGGTCCGGTGTGAACTGGATGCGGCTGAACTTTGCATCCACCGCCTGCGACAGCGTATTTATAGCCAAGGTCTTTGCGAGTCCTGGCACTCCTTCAAGAAGGATATGCCCGTTGGCGAGAAGTCCGATCAGAAGGTTTTCGACCAGCTGTTTCTGGCCTACGATCACCTTATTCATTTCGGCAGTCAGTAAATCCACAAACGAACTCTCCAACTGGATCCTGTCGTTCAATTCTTTTATGTTTATGCTCTCCATAAATATGATTTTTGATATTTTTGCAAATTCAAACCTACAAAGTTACTAATTATTTCAAATTATGCGATACAAAATCACGCTGTCATATGACGGAAGCGCCTTTTGCGGATGGCAGATCCAGAACAATGGTGAAACCGTTCAGGGAGCCATACAGGACGCGCTCGCAAAGGTCTGCGGGACTCCGGTAACCATCACAGGAGCCGGCCGCACCGACACCGAAGTCAACGCCATGAATTATATAGCCCACTTCGACCTTCCCGACAGCATACAGATTGAAGCAACGCAACTCTGCTACAAATTAAATGCCATTTTGTCGCAAAAAGTGGCCATTCATACCATTTCAATCACCAGTAATGATTTCCATGCAAGATTTGATGCAAGAGAAAGGACATACAGATACTTCATCCATTTCTGTAAGGATCCGTTCATAGACAGATTCTCATACAGACTGAGGAACAGACTGGACATAGAAAGAATGAACGAAGCAGCTGCAATGATGTTGGGAGAGCACAACTTCAGCTGTTTCGAGAAGGTCGGCGGAAACAATACGACATCCGTATGTACAGTGACAGAAGCCAGATGGGAGGCATATAGGCCGCAGCACGCAGAACTGCTCGGGTACCCATATACAGAAGGAGACTATATCGTCTTTACAGTCCAGGCCAATCGCTTTCTCAGAAACATGGTCAGAGCCATGGTCGGCTCGCTCATCGAGGTCGGAAGAGGCAAGAAAGACCCATCATGGATAGGAGCACTTATCGAATCCGGCTCGCGATCCGATGCAGGCATGTCCGTCCCTGGGAAAGCATTGTTCTTCTGCGGTGCAGCATATGGAGAAACGGAGAAATAAATTTCATTATTAATGATTTTTTGACTACTTTTGCACGTTTGGAACAGAAGTATCAATCTGAAACGATAAAAGAACTATAGAACTATGCTTTTTCAACTTTTAATTACTGACGCAGCAGACTCTTTGGGAAAAAATGGCCCGGTTGCCCCGGTAGAGGAAACGCTTTCATACCTGGACCTCGCCTGCAAGGGAGGTTGGCTGATGATCGTACTCCTCATCCTTTCAATCATCGCATTGTACATCTTCGGCAGCAAATGGTGGATGATCCACAAGGCCGGCAAGGTTGACAGGAACTTCATCAAGAACATCCGTGACCTTATTCACGACGGCAAGATCAACGCCGCAATGGAGCTCTGCAAGAAGTACGACAACCCTACAGCAAGACTTGTCGAGAAGGGTATCGAGAGGATCGGCAGACCTCTTGAAGACATCCAGACTGCTGTCGAGAACATGGGTAACGTCGAGGTGGCAAGGCTTGAAAAGGGTCTTCCAATGCTTGCAACCATCGCCGGAGGCGCACCTATGATCGGATTCCTCGGAACCGTGACCGGTATGATCCAGGCATTCTTCGAAATGTCCAACGCAGGAAACAATATCGACATCACTCTCCTGTCAGGAGGTATATATGAGGCCATGGTGACCACAGTAGGCGGTCTCTTTGTAGGTATCATCGCATACTTCGGATACAACTATCTGACATCACAGATCTCAAATCTTGTGTTCAAGATGGAGAATGCGACCATCGCATTCATCGACATGCTTCACGAACCAGCTGACAAATAACGGAAGAAATGGCAATCAAAAGGACGACAAAAGTAGATTCGAGCTTCTCGATGTCATCAATGACCGACATCGTGTTCCTGCTCCTCATCTTCTTCCTGGTGACTTCGACCCTGATCAATCCGAATGCTCTGAAGCTGCTGCTGCCAAAGAGCACAGGTCAGGTATCCGCCAAGGCTACAGTCAGCGTTTCAATCGACGACTTGAGTGATGGCAAAGGTCAGGGGCCATATAGATATCACCTCAACGGAGACACGAAAAATGCTATCGAATTCAGCCAGATAGAAAGCGAACTGATCAATCTGCTTCAGGACGAGGAAGATCCGACATTCTCGATCTATGCGGACCAGAGCGTTCCCGTAGGAGAAGTCGTGCAGGTGATGAACATCGCAAAGAGGAATCATTACAAAGTAATCATGGCGACCTCGCCGGAATAGGATATGGAAGACTACAGGCAGGATCAGGAAAGACAGTACCGCAATTCCAGACTGGCAGGAGCCGGTCTGGCTGTTGTCATGTCAGCAATACTGGGAACAGGCCTGGCACTGGACGGATATACCTATCTGGATCCTCCCCCACCGGATGTCTCACTCATAACTCTGGACTTTGAGGAAGATAAGATAGAGAAACCGAAGCCACCTAAACAGCACAGAAACGGCACACGTCCGACTGTCGAGAATCCGGACCCGAAAAAGGATGTTGAACTGGTGCAGCAATCCAAGTCTCCTATCGAAGGCAAAAAGGCCAATCTGGCTGAAGAATCCACTGTGGATAATGTAGGAGACGTGGAGGTTCCTGAACCGCCTCGAGAGGAACCAGTACAGAAGAAGTATCTTTTCTCAAACGCAAAGAATCCGGAAGCTAAAGATACGCTGGCGATGCAGACATCTTCTGACCCTTCATTTGAATTGAAGGAAGGTCATGCGTCAGGAAACATAAAGGAAGGGGAAGCTACGGGAACACCTAATGCTAAATTACGTGGAAGAAGTGTGATTGGAGCGCTACCGGCTCCTGACTACAATCCAACGGGAGAAGGTACAGTCGTTGTAAAGATCAAGGTGGACAGGAATGGTAAGGTCATAGAGGTTCAGCCTGGAGAGACCGGCACAAACTTGATGGATAACGCAGCATGGGCAGCCGCAAAGGAGGCTGCGATGAAGACGCAGTTCACCATGAAGAATGATGCACCTGAATTCCAATATGGAACGATTACATACATATTCAAGATTACGCAATAGAACCGGGAGACCGGACAGAAATATGAAAGCTGGCGTGAGCCAGGAATATTAACTTTTAAATTGCCGGGAAGGCGAATAAAGATGGAATACAACAAGAAAGGCGGCAATGGCCGCAGAGATGGCCGTAGGGATTACGGCACAAGGAACAGTTCTGACAGAAGACCGTCAGGAGAAGGAAGGACATTCCGCCCGAGAAGATCGTTCGGAGAAAGTTCTGAGGGCAGAAGCTTCGGAGGCGACCGTCCGAGAAGATCGTTCGGAGAGCATTCAGAAGGAAGGAGCTTCGGAGGTGAGCGTCCGAGAAGATCATTTGGCGATAATTCAGAAAGAAGGAGCTTTGGGGGCGAGCGTCCAAGAAGGCCGTTCGGTGAGAATTCAGAGAGAAGGAGCTTCGGAAGCGAACGTCCGAGAAGACCGTTCGGTGAAAATACCGAGCGTCCAAGAAGGTCATTCGGAGAGAACTCTGAAAGAAAGAGTTTCGGCGGCAGAAAGCCGGCAGCCGGAGGAAGAGGCGGATTCAACGGAGCGAAGAAGAGTTTCTACAAGAAGGACTTAAACTATTTCCGCGATGAGGACGAAAGCGGAATCAACAAGATGATAAGCAGGAGACCGCAGGTCGACAATGACAGGTACTCCGACAACGACATGATCGCAGCTCCTATCAAGGAGGAGGTTAGACTCAACAAGTTCATCGCCAATTCCGGCGTATGTTCAAGGCGTGAGGCAGACAACTTCATCCTTGCCGGCGTTGTCACAGTCAACGGCGAAGTCGTTACAGAGCTCGGAACCAAGGTGAACATCAATACAGACGACATCAGATTCAACGGCGAGCGCCTCAAGGGAGAGGCAAAGGTATACATCGTGATGAACAAGCCTAAAGGATTCGTCACTACAGCCAGCGACCCTCATGCAGACAAGACAGTGATGGACCTTCTCAAAGGTTGTTCGACAAGGGTATTCCCTGTAGGCCGTCTTGACAAGAACACGACAGGCGTTCTTATGTTCACTAACGACGGCGAGATAGCCGAAAAGCTTACCCATCCGTCATACGACAAGAAGAAGATATACCAGGTATCGCTCGACAACAAGCTCAAGAGAGAGGATTACGAAAAGATCCTCAGCGGAGTCGAGCTCTCTGACGGAATGATCGCTGCCGACGAACTGGAATACATCGAGGAGGACGATCACCGCAAGCTCGGCATCGAGATCCACTCTGGAAAGAACCGCATCGTAAGAAGGATATTCGAATCTCTCGGATATGAAGTCAAGGCTCTTGACAGAGTATACTTTGCAGGTCTCACCAAGAAGGGAATCAAGAGAGGAGAGTGGAGATACCTCACAGAAGGAGAGATCAATCTCCTCAGAATGGGAGCATACCTTTAATATAAGAGGTCTCTACAAGTTCGACATACAACTATGAGTGAACAGACAAAAAGACATCGTGCGGGATTTGTCAACATCATCGGTAATCCGAATGTTGGCAAATCTACGCTTATGAATGCCCTGGTCGGCGAAAAGCTTTCGATTGTCACAGCCAAGGCTCAGACTACAAGGCACAGGATCATGGGCATCGTGAACGGTGACGACTATCAGATCGTATATTCCGATACTCCGGGCATCCTGAAGCCGAACTACAGGCTCCAGCAGAGCATGATGAACTTCGTGGACACTGCCATCGGCGATGCCGACATCATCCTTTACGTGACTGATACGGTAGAGAAGGGTGACAAGAACGAAGAATACATCGCCAAGCTGCAGAAGATCCAGTGTCCTGTTATCCTTGTGATAAACAAGATCGACATCAGCAGTCAGGAGCAGGTTCTGGAGCTTATGGGATGGTGGAAGGAGCAGATCCCGAACGCAATCATATTTCCGGCTTCAGCCCAGGAGAAGTTCAACCTTGACAACATCTTCGACGCAATCGTTGCAAACCTCCCTGAGGCACCGGCATGGTATGACAAGGATGTCTTCACGGACAAGAACCTCCGTTTCTTCGCATCGGAGATCGTGCGCGAGAAGATCTTCCTCAACTACAAGGAGGAGATTCCATACAGCTGCGAGGTGGTGATCGAGGAGTTCAAGGAAGGAGCCGAAAGATATGATATCAGCGCCGTCATCTATGTGATGCGTGATACCCAGAAGGGAATCATCATCGGAAAGGGCGGCCAGTCTCTCAAGAAGGTCGGTACCCAGGCACGCATAGAGATGGAGGATTTCTTCCAGAAGAAGGTGTTCCTGCGTCTGTTCGTGAAGGTGGATCCGGACTGGAGGGAGAGCAAGAAGGAACTTAGGAAATTCGGTTACGAATATTAGAAGAGGCGGTCGGAGACCGTAAACAATAAAAGAAGTGAGGTAATTTATGAGTATTGAAGACATGGACCTTCCGATCGATCCGGAGGAGGGACAGAGCGAAGAGGTTGAGACGACGGAGGAAGTGACAGCGGAAACCGCTCCCGGCAAATTCGACAAGCTGCTTGGAGAGAACAGCCGCAAGTTCAAGCTTTCGGGAATGTTCAAGGACTGGTTCCTTGATTATTCTTCATATGTGATCCTGTACAGGGCCGTGCCACATATCGTGGACGGAATGAAGCCTGTGCAGAGGCGTGTGCTGCATGCGATGTGGAAGATCGACGACGGCAGGTATACGAAGGTGGCGAACATCGTGGGACAGGCCATGCAATACCATCCTCACGGAGACCAGTCTATCCTCGGAGCATTGGTTCAGCTCGGCCAGAAGAACTATCTTATCGACTGTCAGGGAAACTGGGGTAACATCCTCACCGGAGACTCGAACGCAGCGCCTCGATACATCGAGGCACGCCTTACCAAGTTTGCCAAGGAAGTGGTGTTCAACCCTAAGACCACCAACTGGATGACGTCATATGACGGACGTAACCAGGAGCCTGTGGAGCTTCCGATCAAGTTCCCTCTCCTGCTGGCCCAGGGTGCCGAGGGTATTGCAGTAGGTCTTGCATCTAAGATCCTGCCTCACAACTTCAACGAGCTTATCGATGCGTCCATCGCACATCTTCAGGGAAAGGAGTTCGAGCTTTATCCGGACTTCCCTACCGGAGGATATGCCGACTGCACCAAATACATGAAGGGTCAGAGAGGTGGCGTAGTGAAGGTGCGCGCCAAGATTGAGAAGATAGACAAGAACACCTTGTCAATCAACGAGATACCTTTCGGAAAGACTACACATATCATCATCGATTCGATCCTCAAGGCCAAGGAAAAGGGAAAGATCAAGATCAAGAAGATCGACGACCTCACCACAGACAAGGCCAATATCCTTATACATCTTCCTAACGATGTATCTCCGGACAAGACCATCGATGCTCTCTACGCATTCACAGACTGCGAGGTGTCGATTTCTCCTAACACCTGCGTCATCGTCGACCACAAGCCTCAGTTCCTGAGCGTCGACGACGTGCTCCGCTACAGCACAGACCATACAAAGGCGCTTCTGGGACAGGAGCTCCAGATCCGTCTGGACGAGCTTGAGAACGAGTGGCACTACAGCTCGCTGGAGAAGATCTTCTTCGAGAACAAGGTCTATAAGATCCTCGAAGGCGATGCAAAGACATGGGAGGCTCAGCTGCAGGAGGTGTTCGACAAGATGCTGGAGTATCAGCCGCTTCTGAAGAGGCCGATCACCATGGATGACATCCACAAGCTTGTGGAGAAGCCGGTGAGGAAGATATCCAAGTTCGATACCAAGGCAGTGGACGAGAAGCTGCGCGGAATCGAGGACGAAATGGATGAGGTGCAGAACCATCTCGACCACCTTACCGAGTTTACGATCAACTACTTCAGAAACCTCAAGAAGAAGTATGGCAAGGAGTACCCTCGTCAGACGGAGCTTACCGGTTTCGAGTCGATTGCCGTCACCAAGGTGGTGAGCAACAATGCGAAGCTTTATGCGAACAAGGCTGAGGGCTTCGTGGGAATCGCCCTCAAGAAGGAGGACAATGCAGAGTTCATCTGCGACTGTTCTGACCTTTCCGAGATCATCGTGATCCATAAGGACGGTAAATATGTAGTGACCAAGGTGAGTGAGAAGGCATTCTTCGGAAAGGACATCCTCTATGTGGGTCTGTTTGACAGGAATGACCAGAGGACCATATATAACGTGATCTACCGCGAAGGCAAGACTTCGGTAAGCTATGCCAAGAGGTTTGCCGTCACAAGCGTCACACGTGACAAGGAATACGACATCACTCAGGGAACTCATGGTTCGGAGATACTCTGGTTCACCGTGAACCACAACGGTGAGGCCGAGACCGTGAAGATCTACTTCAGACAGAGGGCGAAGCTGAAGAAGCTGATCGACGAGTATGACTTCTCGCAGCTGCTCATCAAGGGCCGCGCTTCAAGGGGTAACCTTGTATCGAAGAACCCGATCCAGAAGATCCAGCTGAAGTCGAAGGGAGTTTCGACTATCGGAGGCAAGGACATCTGGTTCGACGAGGACATCCAGAGACTCAATGAGGACGGAAGAGGCCTGCATCTGGGTCAGTTCAACACCGGTGACCATATTCTTGCAATCTTCAAGGACGGTACATATTATACGACAACATTCGATCTGAGCAACAGATACCAGGGCGATCTTCTGAAGATAGAGAAGCTGGATGTGAACAAGACCTACACCGCTCTGTACTATGACAAGGGCGTGGCTGCGTTCTACGTAAAGAGGTTCTCGTTCGATGTGAGTGACAACACTCCGGTAAGCTTCATTTCTGATGCAAAGGGATCTTACCTTGTGGAGATCAGTGAGGACAAGCATCCTCAGTTCGAGATCACGTTCGGCGGAAAGCATGCCCATCGAGAGGCCGAGGCAGTTGATGCTGAGGAGTTTATCGGAAAGAAGGGTGTGCAGGCTAAGGGTAAGAAGGTCAGCGCTATGGATGTGAAGGCAGTGAAGTTCATCGAGCCGCTGCATAAGGCGGAGGACGATGTCCAGCCAGAGGTTTCGGAAGCGGAGAACCTGGCCGGCGAGATTGACAATACAGGGGTCGAGGACCTTATCGATCCGGAAATTCCGGATGACGATGGTCAGCTGACATTGTTCTAACTGTTTTTATGACAGTGCTAGAATAGACAATGTATTCCAGAGGCCCCCTCCCACTTCGTGGGCCCCTCCCCCTACGCGGGGGTGCGAAGTTCACACTGTCATTTCGAGCGAGCGAAGCGAGTCGAGAAATCTAAATTACTATGATCATATCATTGACAGGATTCATGGGATGCGGCAAGAGCAGCGTCGGGAGGAGACTCTCGGAGCTGCTCTGCTGCCCTTTCATGGACCTGGACGATGTGATTGTGGAGCGTGAAGGGAGAAGCATCCCTGACATCTTTGCAGCAGAAGGAGAGGCGGCATTCCGTCTGATGGAGCTGGAAGCGTTGATGGGGATTCTATCTACATCGGAGCCAAGGCAATGTGCTCCATTGGCCCCCTCCCACTGCGTGGGTCCCTCCCCCTACGCGGGGGTGCGAAAATGCCAATTCCGCACAAATGCCTTAACTCCTATTGAAAACCCATCCTATCATCTTGGGGCATCATCCTGTCATCCTGAGCGGAGCGAAGGATCTATCAACTTAATCCTCGCACTGGGCGGTGGGACAGTGATGACGCCGGAATGTGCAGAACTGGTTCGGGAAAACACCGTCTGCATCTATCTGCGCGCCTCTGTTGACACGCTGACGCAGCACCTTGAGAGCGAATCAGCCGGCAGGCCGCTGCTAAAAACTGATAATGCTGACAATCATTCCGAGCGAACCCCCGACTGTCATTCCAAGCGAACCTCCGACTGTCATTCCAAGCGAACCTCCGACTGTCATTCCAAGCGAGCCTCCGACTGTCATTTCGAGCGACCGGAGGGAGTCGAGAAATCTACCGAACTAAGACGCCGCATCGAGACGCTGATGCAGCAACGCTCATCCACATACGAAAAAACCGCCCATATCACAATCGATACGGACGGTAAGTCAGTAGAAGCTCTAGCTTCTAAAATTGCTTTCGGATTAGACCGACTGACGTCGCTTTAACATCTTTTCCTCACGGTACTGCCGGATCTCCTCATCAATCTCTTCCATGGACATGTCTGCCAGTCCATTCGCCAATGCCGACGCACGCATCCGCTCAACCGCCTCCCAAGCCCTTTGCAGCTGCGCCTGTTTAGAATCCGAGATGTATTCACAAGATGCCTCACTCAACATCCTTCCAGACACCTGAATAATGCTGATCATATCATCAGGAGTCACTATACGCGGTTCTGACGGGAAATGCCTCATATTACCTGTAACGAGATATGCATCATCTCTCGTATGGTATGTTTCATAGAAAATGACATCATTAGGATCAATAAAATCCCAGGTCAGACATTCAGGAAGACTGACATTTCCTCTCACATTGAATAATTTCAACATTTCGGAAACAGCCTCATGGGCAAAAGAAAATTTGGTACGCGTAAGAACATCCGCATACTCTTCCAGAATATCATCGTTGATCATCGGAACAATTACCCCGTCGCGCACATATGCCATAACTATTTTTGTGGGAGAGGCAGTATTATGTGTCAGCATCGAGGAGATGATAACGTTGGTATCGATTACTGCATATACCTTCATTACTCAGTCTCCTTTCTCTTCTCCATCACTTCCTTTATCCTTCTGGCCTGTCGTTCCTCACGGTACTGCCGGATCTCCTCATCAATCTCTTCCATGGACATGTCAGCCAGTCCATTCGCCAATGCCGACGCACGCATCCGCTCCACCGCCTCCCAAGCCCTTTGCAGCTGCGCCTGTTTTTCTGATTCAACATCAAATGGAATCCTCTCCTGCCTTATCACGGCACGGGCAAACATATTGAATGCCGTGTTGGAACTCATGCCGAAGTCCTTGCAAAGTTCATCAAATCTTTTCTTGACGTCCGCATCCATACGGACTGTAAATGCCATCTGTCCCATAACCTATATACTTTGAGGCAAATGTAGTAAATAATATTTATACTGCAACCTGTTCGACACCTGTTTGCAACCATTTTCAAAAAAAATAAAGGCAGCAAGCCGGTTATACATGTCCATGCTACAGCATTGTTTATGGACACATAAATCACTGACTACCAACGGCATAACCACCAACACGGTGGGTCAAAATGACCCACCGTGTTGGTGGTTATCTTACTGATTATCTGACAGTTATATGTCCAGGGAAATTTGCAAAGGAGTTTGATTTACACCAATTCATCGCGTTCGTGGAGATCCCTGACGCGGAGCTGGGTGTTGGCAGTGCCGCGGTAGTAGTTCTCTACGATAGAGTAGCAGACGTCGATCGGATTGCCGGCCTTGATGTGATCGAAGAAGTCGGCCATATTGAAGGCAATCGCCGAGATATGGTGATACGGATGTGATTCCTGGATGAGCTCGAGCTTGAGGTGGCCACCTTCCGCTCCCACCTTGCGTCCCATTCCGTTGTCATAGACATTGTCAGTACGGAATACAGGAGCACTGTTGCCGGGACCGAACGGCTGGAACTGCTTGAGGATGCGCAGGAACTTAGGAGTTATCTGTGAGAAGTTCAGCATGGCATCCACATCCACGACCGGTTTCTCCATCTCAGGAATGATGGCCTCTGATATGAACTTTTCCATTCTTTCGCAGAACTCCGGAAGATTTTCCTCCTTGAGAGTAAGTCCTGCGGCATAGAGGTGACCTCCGAAGTTCTCCAGAAGGTCAGCACAGCTTTCGATCGCTCCATACAGATCGAAGCCATGCACGCTGCGCGCCGAGCCTGTGACGAATCCGCCCTGCGACTTTGTGAATACCACGGTCGGCTTATAGAAGGCCTCGACCAGTCGTGATGCCACGATTCCGACCACTCCCTTATGCCAGACCGGGTTATATACTATCGTTGCCTTGCCGCATGAGAGACAGTTTCCAGATTCGACCATCTCAAGGGCTTCCTGGGTAATACGGCGGTCGATATTCTTCCTTTCGTTGTTATGTTCGTTGATCTCGGTACCGATACGGATTGCTGTCCTTGCATCAGAAGCTGTGAGCAGTTCCACTGCAATCCTTCCGGTCTCCATACGTCCTGCAGCATTGATGCGCGGACCGATCTTGAAGACGATATCGTCGATTGTCAGATGGCCAGGTTCCAGACCTGAAAGCTGGATCATGGCCATCAGTCCCTTGCGCGGATTTACATTGAGCTGCTTGAGGCCGAAATGCGCCAGGATGCGGTTCTCGTCGGTAACGGACACAAGGTCTGAAGCGATGCTGACAACCAGCAGGTCCATCAGAGGAATGAGATGATCGAAAGCGATGTCATATTTCTGGGCATATGCCTGCACCAGCTTGAATCCTACTCCGCAACCTGAAAGGTCGTCGAAAGGATAGTTGCAGTCTTCGCGCTTAGGGTCGAGTACGGCGACAGCCTTCGGAAGTTCATCTTCTGGAAGATGGTGGTCACAGATGATCATTTCTATGCCCTTTTCCCTGGCATATTCTACCTTCTCATTGGCCTTGATGCCGCAGTCGAGGGTAATTATGAGTCCGAAGCCGTTTTCAGCGGCCCAGTCGATGCCTTTATAGGATACGCCGTATCCTTCGTCATATCGCTCCGGGATATAGAAATCCGCACGGGCCCTTGTATGGGTCTTGAGGAAAGAATACACCAGTGAAACAGCTGTGGTACCATCCACATCATAGTCTCCATAGACAAGTATCTTCTCTCCGGAAACGACTGCCTGACGGACTCTCTCGACTGCCTTGTCCATATCCTGCATCAGGAAAGGATCATGGAGGTCTTCGAGACTTGGACGGAAGAAAGAGCGCGCCTGTTCGAATGTACGCACACCCCTCTGAACCAGAAGTTCCGCCAGAACAGGGTCGACTCCGAGTTCAGAAGAAAGCTGCCTTACGTTTTCAGGGTCAGCGACTTCTTTCAATTTCCATATCTTTTCTACAGCCATAGCATACAAAGATATGGATTTTTTTTCATTCATGGCAGTACTTAAGATTATTTATGTTAAATTTGTGGGATTTTTGGAATAAACAATAAAAGAGATATAACTATGAGCATTATGGACCTCAACGAGCAGGAGCTTTTCAGAAGAGAATCGCTCGCGAAGCTCAGAGAACTCGGAATCGAGCCTTATCCGGCACCACTCTACCCTATCAACACATCTGCAGCGCAGGTGAAGGCTGAGTATGACGAGGCCGCAGGCAACTTCCAGGACGTAGTCATCGCAGGCCGCATCATGTCAAGGCGCATCATGGGCGCCGCATCATTCGGCGAACTGCAGGACGAGACAGGCCGCATCCAGATCTACGTAAACCGCGACGAGATCTGCCCTGGCGAAGACAAGACCATGTACAACACAGTATGGAAGAAACTCCTCGACATAGGTGACATCATCGGCATCAAGGGTTTCGCCTTCATCACCAAGACCGGCCAGCTTTCGATCCATGCAAAGGAGCTGACACTCCTCAGCAAGTCTCTCCGCGTCCTTCCTATCGTGAAGGAGAAGGACGGCGAGGTGTTCGACGCTTTCTCGGATCCTGAACTCAAGTACAGACAGAGATATGTAGACCTGATCGTAAATCCTCAGGTCCGCGATACATTCATCAAGAGAAGCCAGATCGTGGCTACAATGCGTGAGTATTTCAACGAGGCAGGCTGCCTTGAGGTGGAGACTCCTATCCTCCAAAGCATCCCAGGCGGTGCTACAGCACGTCCGTTCATCACTCACCACAACGCTCTCGACATTCCTCTCTACCTTCGTATTGCAAACGAGCTCTACCTCAAGAGACTCATCGTCGGCGGATACCATGGTGTATATGAGTTCGCAAAGGACTTCCGCAACGAGGGTATGGACAAGACCCACAACCCTGAGTTCACCTGCATGGAGATCTATGTAGCATACAAGGACTATATATGGATGATGGAGTTCGTGGAGAAGCTCCTCGAGAAGATCGCTCTCAAGCTCCACGGCAAGACAGAGGTTACAATCGGAGAGAACCAGGTTGACTTCAAGCCTCCGTTCCGCCGCCTCCCTATCCTCGAGGCTATCAAGGAATATGCAGGAGTAGACGTGGCAGGCATGTCAGAGGACGAGCTCCGCGAGACCTGCAAGAAGCTCCATGTGGAGACTGACCCTTCATTCGGAAAGGGCAAGCTCATCGATGCAATCTTCGGAGAGTACTGCGAGAAGCACCTCGTTCAGCCTACATTCATCACTGACTACCCTGTGGAGATGTCGCCGCTCACAAAACGTCACCGCACAAATCCTGAGCTCACAGAGCGCTTCGAGCTCTTCGTATGCGGCAAGGAGCTTGCGAACGCATACAGCGAGCTGAACGACCCTATCGACCAGTACGAGCGTTTCCAGGATCAGCTCAAGCTGAAGGACAAGGGAGACGACGAGGCTATGTTCATCGACATGGACTTCGTTCGCGCACTTGAGTACGGAATGCCTCCAACATCAGGACTCGGAATGGGAATCGACCGTCTGACAATGTTCATGACCAACTCCCCTACCATCCAGGATGTCCTCTTCTTCCCGCAGATGAGACCGAAGAGTCTGTAACAGGCAATACAATATCATAAAAGGCTGACCGGATTAGTCAAACGACTATGAGGTCAGCCTTTAATTTTTACACCAATGGATCATGGACACAACTATGTGTCGAGGGATTTTGTTGGTGTGACACCAGCGACCGTCCGGCAGAAAATCGGCCAAAATGGTGATGGACGGTCGGGGAAATGGCTTGAAATGAGGCTTTTTCGGGAGCGTCCGACACTTATTTGACCAAAAGGGTGATGGACGGTTCTTTTATAATGGCGGACCACTTGAAATAATGGAATAATGGAATATTGGAGTAAAAACATTATCTTTGGGCATCATGTAACTTAAATCACGGCACTATGAAAAAGGCTTTCATACTTGCAGCAATGCTGATCTGTGCAGGGCTGAATGCACAGGAATTGGAACAGGCGGCTTCACAGGAACCCGCACAAGCTACGTCACTGGAAGCAAAACAGAATGAATCACAGGCCGTTTCCAAGACAGAGGAGAGCAAGAAAAGCTATCCGCACCAGCATGCAATTGAAATCACCACCGGATACCCGAGCCTTGTATTCCAATCTGAGTTCGCTTGGATAAACACACGGATTGAGGCATCAAGAGACGGACAGAAGTTCAAGGAGTACTATCAGCCCGGACTCAATATCGGCTACACATTCTCATGGGGAAAGCGATGGGAGCTTTCAGCTCTGGCCAACGTGCACCTGACCATATATGACACATTGCAATACCCGGAAATCCCCTCAACCGGCAGCAAGAAGGAATATGACAAGACTGCCGATCCGACCCGCATAGACAGGACCGTAAACGTATGGGGATCGATTTCGGCAGCAGTACGTTTCAAATGGATTGTCCGCGAAAGCTTCAGCATGTACTCGGCACTCGGAATAGGCACTTCATTCCACTTCCCGTTCCCGATACCATATGTCGCACCTGTCGGCATCAAGTTCGGCAAAGGAAAGGTATACGGTCTTGCTGAGGTCAACGTATCAGCAGCAAACACTTTCGGCATGGTGGGCCTTGGAGTAAGACTTTAGGTATCAGAAATAGACACCGACTCCGCAGGTAAAGGATAATTTCCTGAAATCCAACGCATTGACGCCGGCAGAAACTGCCAGCCATCGCCACGAGAAGACGGCACCTAAATCCAGCGCGACTCCATGATAGGAAGAATCCGACACATGTGCCCAGTTTCCTTCAACATCCTCCCATGCAATGTAATATTCGCCATAGCCGGCTCCCACATAAAAGACCAGCCATTTGAGGGTCGGAAGAAGCACGCCACCTGTAAAATTCATTGCATATATCTCTGATTCTCCTGTTCCCCAGAACCTTCTGCCATTTTCAGATAGTGTACCGTCGCTGAGACATTCATAAGAACCTCCGGGCACACCCCTAATGGTGTTATTGAATCGTGCGCGGAGATATCCTCCCCATCTTCGTCCATGCAACCCCAGCATGAAGCCATGAGAAAGACCCAGAGTCGAGAAATCCGTCAGGACATACTTATCCATATAATCCCAGCGGCGGAACCGTTTTAGAGGATATTCAGGAAGGGACAGGGATGTGGAAGCGGCATCAGAGGAGACACGATACGGACAAGGTCGTATATCTTCAAGTTCAGGCACGGGAGAAACAGGTAGGGCCGGCCTCTGACCTGTCAAGAACCATATGCCGATATCGTCAAACCGCTTTCTCTGTGATGCCGTCATCTCCATCCACCGCTCCTTGAGTGATGCATTCATCGCCACGAAACGTCCGACCATGTCACGAGCTTCCTGTCTCGAGATCCTTTCACCTGCATCCATTCGTACCTTGAGATTCAGGCAGTCTTCACACAAGGTCTCATAACGCGAAATCTCCGCATCCAGGCCTGATAAGTCCTGGGCGGATAGCGTCCCTGTCATAAACAGGCCCGCAACAAGCAACAGAATATATGCAACCGGCATTCTCACAGGCGCAAATTTAAGAAAATTTAGTATCTTTGAGAAATTTAACAAGCACATGTTAGGACCATCCGGATTCTTTCTGCCGAACGAGTCAGAAACTCCATATTCAGACGCAAACGACATCGAGCTGATCCACTCCTCGGAGGAAGGATTCAGCGAGCTGTACCGCATCTGCAAGAAAGGAAGGTTCTTTGTCTACAAGGCACTGAAGAAAGAGTACAGAGGCAATATCTTCTACGAAGAACTCCTCAACAAGGAATTCAATATAGGATTTTCCCTCAGCCATAGCGGAATCTGCCAATACTTCGCCAAGATCAACCATCCTGCGATAGGCAGTTGCATTGTGATGGAATGGATCGACGGATGCACATTGGAAGAGCTCATCACATCCGGCAGCATCAACAGCAGGCTATCCCAGAAAATAATATGCGAGATCTGCGATGCCCTCGAATACATCCATAGAAAGCAGATCATCCACAGGGACCTCAAGCCGGAAAACATAATGGTCACATACAACGGCCAGAATGCAAAGGTCATCGACTTCGGTCTGTCTGATTCCGACTCCTATAACACATTCAAGGCCCCAGCCGGCACCAGGAGGTATGCCGCGCCTGAACTTATTGCTGGAGAACAGCCAGATAACCGCAGCGACATATGGTCACTCGGAGTGATCATCAACGAATTTACCGGGAAGAAATACCGTCACATAACCTCACGCTGCCTCCAGCATGACAGAACCAGAAGATACAGTTCTGCGGAAGAGATCAAGAACGACATCAGGAACGCAGGATTCAGAAAGCTGAAACGGATCGCTTTGATCATAGGCATCATTGCAGCCGCATGCATCGCATATTTCGCCATTGCCGGCAGAGATGCAGCTACGGTCACGACCGTACCTGCTCCCGTCAATGCCGCCCCGCCTGCTGTCGCTCCTGCCGACACTTCCGTGTCGACAGCCGCTCCCGAAGCCACTGCTCCGAAAACCACCACTCCCGAAACCGCTCCTAAGGCAAAAGAAAAACCGGCGGCGAAGCCTTCAGACACGCCACCGGCAGATAATATTGATGCTGACGAACTGGAGATGATCTTCAATGACGCCGCATCATCTATTCTTTAGTTTCTACCTTCAAAAGATTGATACCCATGTTGCGCCCTGCCACATAAGAAGGGGTGTATTCTCCGCTACGTAATATCCTTGAAATGTAAAGAGGATACCCGAGGATGATTTCTGAAAGTTCGAACCGGTCACCAGGCTGCAGCTGGGAATTCTCAGAAGAAAGGACCTCGAACTGGAAATCTCCGAGATAATTCAGCCGCACAAGCCGGTTAGGAGCCCATCCTATGGTCACATGCACTCCTGCCGTCAGTTCTGCCACGGTCTGATACCTGGCAGTGAAGAAAGTGGACACGAATGCTTTAGACTCCTTCAGTCCTTCACAGAAGGCCTTGAAATTCTTATAGCCTACAAATCTCGCCAGAATATCCAAAGTAGCTATGCGCGGAGTCGGGTTCAGGCTGACATATCCCCACAACCTCTTGAGGGTGGAGGATGAAATCTGCTCACCGATCTGATGTTCAATGACAAAGGACAGCGACTCGAAATCGGTCGTAGTCGCTATCCTTCGTCCATATTTGTTTTCCACCTCCGTCAAGAGGTATGCTAGCTCCGGCATGTTTTTCTGTATCTGTCCCACAAATGTATAAATTATCTTCCAACAAACAATTTATACAAAGATACAAACCACCACAGGAGCTAATCAAGTTCACTTTGGTTCATTTTAAAGTTCATCAACATTCGCTCCGGTCAGCTCCAGAACCTCATCTTCAGGATAACCGGCTGCCAGCAGTTTCCTCGCGATCTCTATCGACTTTTCCTTCTGACCTTGGGCTCTGCCTTCAGCTAATCCTTCTTCGATAGCCTCCTTCCTAGCATACGCCATCTGATTTCTTAAATCTCTTTCTGTAGTCATCTTTATCAATACTTTAGAACGTGTATCTTCATCCATATTCAGAAGTTCAGAGATGTGAAACATCTTTCTGAAGACTTCATGAGTAAGCACCTCTGGACATCCATCCAGCCTAGCCATATTCTTGAGGCAGAAATACATTCCCTCCAGAACATTACCATCGAGTTCCTCAAGTCCTTTCTTGAACTTGTTTAACTCGAGAAAGATGAATGTCAGTTTGTCTGTCAACAATGCATGTGTCTTCTCTTCATAAAGACGATAAACTGTCTTCACCTCAGGATTCCCCCTATTCTCATCTATATTGAAATCCAGGATATTGATTACATAAACCGGGCAAAAAGCATAATCCTCTCGTCCTGCATCAACCTGATTTCTCACTTGGAACGTAGAATAATAAATCGTACGTTCAACATAGGAAGCCTGCTTACGTCTCTGCACTTCAACGACGATCCTCGAGCCGTCATCCGTCTTGCAAAACATGTCATAAACAGAATCCTTTTTCTCCCTGTCCATGGACTTCATCTCTTTATCCATGAACTCCAGATCAACAATCGTCCTGTCATCTATAACCTGATTCAGGAACTCGATCATCACATCCTTACTGGACTCCTGTCCAAAGACCAGCTTGAAAACATCATCATCAAGCAGGTCAGCATACTTAAACTCGTACTGCATAAATTTTTGTTTTTAATGGTTAGCTTCGGCCACTATGGACCAGATCAAAAATTCATGCTTCGACTTTTGTCCCTTCTATGCCCACAAATTTGTGAAAAAATCAAGAGTTTTCACACACCGACATGCAGATTTTTCTTTTTCTTTAACAAACTTTTTCTAAATCTTTAAATTTTTACTTTTTTTAATCATTCTCGCTCTGCACCATAACAACAATCGAGTAGGAGGTAAACGAAAGTAATGGAGTTTATCTCCTACTTTCGTTTACCGACCTCTCACACCACCGTACATGCGGGTCCGCATACGGCGGTTCCTTACATCCGATGATACTTTCCATA
>SUYQ01000004.1 GCA_015060325.1 Bacteroidales bacterium
CAGAAATTCCTGAAGATATTCCCCAGCACCTCGTCCGTCGAGATTTCTCCGACGATGGAGCCGAGGTGGTAGATTGCTTCGCGGATGTCTTGGGCGGCGAGGTCGGTAGGGAGGCCGGAGGCGAGTCCGTCGCGGACGCGGAGGAGGGAAGTGCGGGCGTCGGCCAGGGCCTGAACGTGGCGCTGGTTTGTGACGAGCGTGGTGTCGCTGTCGGCGAGGAGGTCGCGCTGTGTCGAGGCCAGAAGGCCGCGCAAATTGCTGATTCCGGAGCCGGTTTTTGCGGAGATAGGGAGGAGATTTATGACGTTTTTCGGGCTGTTTTCATCAAAATGACTCTCTGCGGCTGAAATCTCGCCCTCTTTTACAAGCTGCGTCGTAAATCCCTTGCTTTCAATGAGAGAAACAATATTGTTTAATGTGGTAACATTTTTGTTAACCTCAAAAATGTCGGTTTTGTTGAGCAAAATGGCCAGTTTCTGGCTCTCGAAATCGACCTTGCTGATGATCTCGGAAATGGTCTCGCATGTGCTGTCCCAATCACGTGTCAGGTCGAGCATTCCGAGGACGATCGACGCTTCGGAAATCTTCTTGAATGTCCTTTCGATACCGATCTGTTCGACGACTTCCGAGGTCTCGCGGAGGCCGGCGGTGTCGATGAAACGGAAGAGGATTCCGTCAATGTTGAGGGTCTCTTCGATGGTGTCGCGGGTGGTGCCGTGGACATCGGAAACGATCGCACGGTCTTCGCCGAGGAGGGCATTAAGAAGGGTGCTCTTGCCGGTGTTGGTGGCTCCGGCGATTGCGACCGGCACTCCGTTCTTGATGGCGTTGCCAAGGCGGAATGAATCGATCAGTCGGCCGACGTGTGAGATGATCTGACCCAGCAGGGAGTCGAGCCTTGATCTGTCGGCAAACTCGACCTCTTCTTCGCTGAAGTCAAGTTCGAGCTCCATCAATGACACCAGCTCCAGAAGCTCGCCGCGCATGCCCTTAAGCTCGGATGAAAATCCGCCCTTCATCTGGTTGAATGCCACCCTGTGTGCCGCTGCATTCTGTGATGCTATCACATCAGCCACCGCCTCAGCCTGTGCAAGGTCCATCTTGCCGTTGAGGAAGGCCCTCTGCGTGAACTCTCCAGGCTCGGCTGCACGCGCACCTGCTGCATGCAGAAGTGCCATGATTTCAGTGACTATATATGAAGACGCATGACATGAAATCTCTACTGCATTCTCGCCTGTATAGGAGTGTGGAGCACGGAAAACGCTGACCAAAACTTCATCAATTACATGCTTGAAGTCTTTGTTTGATGAACTATCGCAAGTGTCGGAGCAACAATTATTTATGTTATTGTATATAATGCCAAACTTTAGGCTATATCCTGGTGCTTCGCTGATGTTTCCCTTGCGGCAGGTCACCACCTTGTCGGCAATAGCCAGTGCCTCCGGGCCGCTGACCCTGATGACTGAGATCGCCCCTGTTCCCGGTACCGTCGCCGGTGCATATATCGTGTCTTCGTTTCTGATGTACATAGTCTGTCCCAATTTTCGTATGTCTGCCTTGCCGAATCCTGATAGCTGGCCACGCTAGAGCCTCGTTTTGTGGTCGACCCTGCCGAATCTACCCGGCTGGCCACATCTGAGCCCCGTTTTGTGGCCGACTCCGCCGAATCCATCCAGCTGGCCACATCTGAGCCCTATTTTGTGGCCGACCCTGATGTCGGGCGAGGGAGCCGGCCGCAAAATTACCATAAATGGTAAAGAATGCGAAATTTATTTGTGGAAATCGCGCAAATTTCACTATCTTCGCAAGGTTTTACGCGTGAGTGTGCGTGTAGGACAAGAATGAACATTAAAACGGGAAACGCCATGTGTAAACGAGCAACAGCCGGAACATATCTGAAAGTGAACGCATTACCAGTTGATGCACCTTCATGTTTTTTCCCGTTAACTATTGCTGTCGACCATTTTCTCTATTGAGAAGTGGTCGTTTTTTTAGCCCCTGATTAGCGCGTTCAGATTCCCGATCATGTCGGAGATGACGAGAAAGGACGACAGAGGACGAGAAGGAACGAGGGACAGGACAATGGGAAACCATAGAAAGAAATTAAAATTTAACCGAAATATAAAATGAAACTTAAAGCAACACTTCGTCTGGAGAATGGCCTGGAGTTCCATGGCTATTCATTGGGCTGCACTGAGGCTGCAGGGGGTGAGGTGGTCTTCAACACTTCGATGGTGGGATACCCGGAGCAGCTGACAGACCCGACATACAACCAGCAGATCCTCGGCCTGACCTATCCGCTGATCGGCAATTATGGTGTTCCTTCTGAGGAACTGATCGGCGAAAGTCTTTCAAAGAATCTCGAGTCTGAGAAGATCCAGCCAAACGGTCTGGTTATCTTTGACTACTGTGAGGACTACAGCAACTGGGAGGCGGTCAAGAGCCTTGAGCAGTGGATGAATGAGCAGGGACTTACAGGTATCTATGGTATTGATACAAGGGAACTTGCGAAGATTCTCCGCGACAAGGGCCCGATGAAGGGTTGCATCATTCCGGAAGGTGCCAAGGCGCCTGAGGCCCTCAAGGAGCCGACTCCGGCTGAGGTGAGCTGCAAGGAGCCGATCACATACAAGGCCCAGCCTGCACAGGACGTCGAGAATGTCAACGGCAGCAAGGCTGTCACCACCGCCGGCAAGCGCGTAGTGCTTGTCGACTGTGGCGTAAGGCACAGCATCATCCGCGGCCTCATCGCGAGGGGAGTGGAGGTTGTAAGGGTGCCTTACAACTACGATTTCACTGGTATGGAATATGACGGAGTGTATGTCTCCAACGGCCCTGGATGCCTCTGCAACTATGGCGAGACCGTGGAGAACCTCAAGAAGGTCCTTGCAGGAAGCAAGCCTGTTTTCGGCCTCGGCGTTGGATATCATCTCATCGCAAAGGCGGCAGGATGCGAGATGGCAAGACTTGCCCATCCTCACAGAAGCGCCAACCAGCCTGTCCGCAAGGAGGGCAGCAACCGCACATACATCACCTCTCAGAACGTCTACCGCACCATCAAGCCTGAGTCGATTCCGGCTGATTGGGAAGTATACTTCACAAACCTCAACGACGGCGCGGTCGACGGCCTCCGCCACAAGACAAAACCGTTTGCAGGTACCCAGTTCAACCCTGAGGTATGTGTAGGCCTGACAGAAAACGTCACACCAATTGATGAATTCATATCGAAGTTATAGATTTCTCGACTCGCTTTGCTCGCTCGAAATGACATGTAAGGAAGATTCTCTGAAACGACAGGAAGAAACCCTGAAACGACAGGAAGAAACACTGAAACGACAGGAAGAAACACTGAAATGACAGGCGGGAAAGTTAGTAATGACAGACAAGATTATGATTGACAACAGCATAAAGAAAGTCCTCGTGCTCGGTTCGGGAGCACTCAAGATCGGTCAGGCCGGAGAGTTTGACTATTCAGGCTCACAGGCCCTCAAGGCCCTCAGAGAGGAGGGAATAGAGACCATCCTCATCAATCCTAACATCGCGACAGTCCAGACATCTGAACAGGTCGCAGACAAGGTATACTTCCTCCCCGTAACAGCATACTTTGTAGAAAAGGTGATCCAGAAGGAAGCCCCTCAGGGAATCCTCCTCGCGTTCGGTGGCCAGACAGCGCTGAACTGCGGTGTGGACCTCTATGAGGCAGGCATCCTTGAGAAATACAACGTGAAGGTGCTCGGTACCCCTGTCCAGGCTATCATGGACACTGAGGACCGCGAATTCTTCAACGCCAAGCTCGCGGAGATCAACGTAAAGACCATCAAGTCACATGCAGTCGAGACCGTGGAGGCAGCCAAGGAGGCAGCCAAGGAACTCGGCTATCCTGTGATCGTCCGTGCAGCCTACGCCCTCGGAGGCCTCGGCTCGGGCTTCTGCAACAACGAAGAGGAGCTCGTCACTCTCTGCGAAAGTTCATTCTCGTTCTCTCCTCAGGTCCTCGTCGAGAAGTCTCTCAAGGGATGGAAGGAGATCGAGTATGAGGTGATGCGTGACCGCTATGACAACTGCATCGCCATCTGTAACATGGAGAACTTCGACCCTCTCGGAATCCACACCGGTGAGTCTATCGTAGTCGCTCCGACCCAGACACTCAGCGCGAAGGAATGCCAGTTCCTCCATGACCTTGCAATCAAGATGGTACGCCATATCGGCATCGTCGGAGAATGTAACGTCCAGTACGCATACGACACAGATTCGATGGAATACTATGTGATCGAGATGAACGCCCGCCTCAGCCGCTCGTCAGCCCTCGCTTCGAAAGCGACAGGATTCCCGATCGCTTTCGTTGCGGCAAAGATCGGCCTCGGCTACGGCCTTTTCGATATCAAGAACTCAGTGACCAAGCAGACTCCAGCCTTCTTCGAACCCGCCCTTGACTATGTTGTGGCCAAGATCCCACGCTGGGACCTCTCGAAGTTCACCGGCGTTTCACGCAAGATTGGCTCGAGCATGAAATCTGTCGGTGAGGTGATGTCTCTCGGACGTAACTTCGAGGAGATCATCCAGAAAGGTCTCCGTATGATCGGTCAGGGCGCAAACGGCTTTGTGGGTAACAAGGAGATCAAAGTAGACGACATCGACCAGGCGCTCAACGAGCCTACAGACAACCGTATCTTCGTGATTTCCAAGGCTATGCAGGCCGGCTATACCGTAGACCAGATTCATGATCTGACGAAGATCGACAAGTGGTTCCTGAACAAGCTCATGGGCATCGTGAATACCCATAAGGAGATGTGTCAGTATGACAACTGCGAGCAGATGCCTCTCGAGCTTCTCAAGAAGGCCAAGCTCCAGGGATTCTCGGATGTCCAGGTGGCCAACGCCCTTTATAAGAATATGGATACAGAGATGGCTGAAGACATCGTCCGCGCATTCCGTAAGTCCAAGGGCATCGTGCCATGCGTAAAGCAGATCGACACACTCGCGGCTGACTATCCTGCAGCAACAAACTACCTCTATCTTACATATGGCGGTAACTACCATGATGTCAAGTATCAGCACGATAAGAATTCTGTAATCGTTCTCGGATCGGGTGCATACCGCATCGGTAGCTCGGTAGAGTTCGACTGGTGTTCGGTAAACGCTCTTCAGACCATCCGCAATCAGGGATACAGGGGAGTCATGATCAACTACAACCCTGAGACCGTATCTACTGACTACGACATGTGCGACCGTCTCTATTTCGACGAACTCACATTCGAGCGCGTGATGGATATCCACGACCTTGAGAATCCTCACGGAACAGTTGTGTCAGTGGGTGGTCAGATTCCTAACAACCTTGCCCTCAGACTCGACCAGAACAAGGTCAACATCCTCGGAACCAAGGCTACTTCTATCGACAAGGCAGAGGACCGTCACAAGTTCTCTTCTATCGTCGACGCCCTCGGCATAGACCAGCCTAAGTGGAAGGAACTTACAAACTTCGACGAGGTGGACCAGTTCATCGACCAGGTCGGCTTCCCTGTTCTCGTTCGTCCTTCATATGTGCTTTCAGGTGCTGCGATGAACGTATGCTACAACCATGAGGAGCTTCGCAACTTCCTCGGTCTTGCTGCGGAAGTGTCTGAGAAACATCCAGTTGTGATGTCTGAGTTCATGCAGCGCTGCAAGGAGATTGAGTTTGATGCAGTGGCTGATGGAGGAGAGGTGATCGCCTATGCTATCTCCGAGCACGTGGAGTTCGCCGGAGTTCACTCAGGTGACGCTACGATCCAGTTCCCTCCACAGAAACTCTATGTCGAGACAGTACGCCGCATCAAGAAGATAGCAAAGAAGATTGCTTCTGCCCTCGAGATCACAGGACCGTTCAACATCCAGTTCCTTGCGAAGGACAATTACATCAAGGTGATCGAGTGTAACCTCCGTGCTTCACGAAGCTTCCCATTCGTATCGAAGGTCCTCAAGATCAACATGATCGAGCTCGCAACCAAGGCTATGCTCGGCCTCAAGCCGGCTGCGCCTCGCAAGTCTGCTTTCGACCTTGATTATGTAGGTATCAAGTCATCTCAGTTCTCGTTCTCACGTCTCCAGCAGGCTGACCCTGTTCTCGGAGTGGACATGCACTCGACAGGTGAGGTAGGATGTATCGGCGATGACTTCAATGAGGCACTCCTTAACTCGATGCTCTCTGTGGGATATGAGATCCCTAAGAAGAACATCCTCATATCTTCAGGAAACGCTCTCCAGAAGGCCGACCTTCTCAATGCCTGCAAGCTTCTCCATGAGAGAGGATACAAGCTCTATGGTACAGAGGGTTCCGCTAAATATCTGACTGAGAACGGCGTTCCTACCGAGCGTGTGATCTGGCCTACAGAGGCACAGGATCCAGAACTTGCCGGCAAGTACAAGCAGGCAATGGAAATGCTCGCCAACAAGGAGCTCGATCTGGTGATCAACATCCCTAAGAACTTCTCGCACAAGGAGTTGACCAACGGATACTATGTCCGCCGTGCAGCCGTTGACTTCAACATCCCGCTCATCACGAATGCCCGTCTGGCAACAGCCTTCATCCGCGCATTCTGCTCGATGTCCATCGACGACATCCAGATCAAGAGCTGGGATCAGTACTAACATACTGTATTCATAAAGTGAAACAGCTCGCAACCACACGCGGTTGCGAGCTGTTTTGTCATCCTGATCTCCTCACTGTCCTCCTTCACCTCCTCTCTGTCACTCTGAACCGTCCACTGTCATCCTGAGCGTCAGCGAAGGATCTTTCACCCGGAAAGTCCCACTTCAATTCTGATGTAAAAGATGTTTCGCTTCGCTCAACATGACAGTTTTACATCCCGCTCTCCTCTCTGTCCTCCTTCGATCCTCTCTGTTCTCCTGAGCCGTCCACTGTCATCCTGAGCGCAGCGAAGGATCTTTCACCCGGAAAGTCCCACTTCAATTCTGATGCAAAAGATGTTTCGCTTCGCTCAACATGACAGTTTTACATCCCGCTCTCCTCACTGTCCTCCTTCGCTCCTCTCTGTTCTCCTGAACCGTCCACTGTCATCCTGAGCGTCAGTGAAGGATCTTTCACCCGGAAAGTCTCACTTCACTTCTGATGTAAAAGATGTTTCGCTTCGCTCAACATGACAGTTTTACATCCCGCTCTCCCCCCTGTCCTCCTTCGCTCCTCTCTGTCCTCCTGAACCGTCCACTGTCATCCTGAGCGCAGCGAAGGATCTTTCCCACGGTATTCACCATCATCTGTCGCAACACATAGTGTGCCCGGTAGTCTTTTTTGCCGACCTCCAAGCACGCCAATGTGCCTCTGGTGGCACTAGAATGCATATCAGTGTGCTCGGTGGTCAAAACAAATGACCACCGAGCACACATGCTGTAAGTATTTGACATCCGGACACTATTCCAACACTATTCCAACACGCCACATAGCTAAACTTTTCCGAATGTCAAGCCTCCACCCAGACTGTCAAGCCTCCACCCAAACTGTCATGCCTCCACCCAGACTGCCACAGCCTCAACTTATCCTCTACATCCTACTCAGCCGGCACGACTCTCCACAACCCGTCAGTCAGGACGGCCTTATACCCGGCAGCAACATAGTCTGAAGGATTCTCCAGGAACGACCCGCCCGTGAGAGTGATAGCTTCCAGAGACTTTGCATCATCTCCGTAGCTGTAGAATCCCCATGCCCCGTTGAAGGTGCCGCCACTGATGTTCAGAGTCTCCAGATTGGTCTTGTTGGCTCCACCTGTGAGCGCAATGTCTCCGTTGAAGGTGCCTCCGCTCACGTTGATCAGCACGTTCTTCATATCGTTGCCGTAACTATATGAATAGACAGCCTGATTATAAGTAGGATCAATACTGGTCAACGTGCCGCCAGTCACCGTGAGGTTCATGACCGGTGCCACTGCCGCATTCGAAGAAGCCAGCTGGATCCACACCGCGCGATAACCGCTCACAGTACCGCCATTGATGGTCACATCAATCGCCCCAGCACCGCCGTTGAACATTCGTATGGCAATGTCTCCGCCTGCCTGATTCAGAACGCTTCCCTCATTGATAGTCAGCTTTGCACCGGCGTAATTATCAACCACATACGATGCTCCTCCCTTTTTTGTCTTGTTTTCAAGCACAGCATTCTCGATAGTCAGCGTACCCTCGTTCCTGATGGTATTGTTCGCATAGCCAGGGTAGTCGGGGAGTCCCTCGCCGCCCCAGCTTGTGTCAGGAGTAGTCGCCGCAAAGGATAGCGTACCGTTTTTGATCGTCACGTCAGCCCCTGCTTTCACGTTCAGCAGATACGAAGCTGATGCAGACGTTGCAACATCCGACACTGTCTTACCGTTCAGATCCAGCACAACTGTCTTTCCGGACGTTACCACCAGAGGTGCATCAAGGTCGACATCACTGACTACCGTAACAGTCTGACCGTCAGTTGCATCATCAATAGCTGACTGGAGACTCTTATATGTAATGCCTTCAATCTCAGCCACATATTCAATTCCCATAACGCCTCTCTTCGGTGTCATTCGGCTCACAGTCTGATCTGTCCATGTCTTGCTTCCGAGCGATACGTCACCGTCAAAAAGTTCAGCGGTTAGCGATCCATATGTTCCCAATGGAGCAGGAATGTAGAATGTGCCGACAGCCCCGGAAACCGAATTGCTGAAATTGATTGTAACACTGTTGCCACCCTCTGCCTCCTCGGTAGTAATCACCGGAGTCTCATCAGAAAGGTCCGCAAGGAATTCTCCCGCGATCCTCCTGTCCGCCGTGAATACAAGCTTCATGTCGTCACCTCCAGCCGGAATCCGGGTCACAGTAATCTTGAAAAAACTGCCCAGATGCCTGAGCATGGCACCGTTACCCTCTATCCTTCCGGCCATCGGAGGATTAAAACTGTTCTCTTCCTCTTCTATAGTATTATATGTATATGAAGCCGGCAGAACATATGTCAGCTGCCCGTCCACAAGCCTATGCCCACCATAAGGATACACAACATAGTCTCCCATCTCTTCCACGAAATCGCCGGTAAACACTCCGGAAGACTGCCTGTGGTACTGATCGCCAATAACCATCTCCTTGAATCCGGCAGTCGTGATTACACCTATCCTGTCGCTCTTATGCCAATAGAAAGAGTTGGTCTCATCGAAACCCACACGTGTGTCCTGCTCTTCGGCAACTCCGACAGTCAGTGTCTTAAGATGTCCTGCACCATCCGGCACGGCATCTACCTGTAATTCATCCTTCTGACATGATAATGCCAGCAACATGGCCCCTGCCATGATAATATATGATATCTGTTTCATCTTGTACCTTATTAATTCTACATGTCTTCCCATTCATTGATGCCTTCACCTGTGAAGCTTCCGCTCAGCACAGCCTGCTCGACTTCCATCTCAATGATCTCTATAGCAGGAGATTCATACCTTTCTGTTTTCATCGTTTTCATTATTTATGGCAATGATATACCTGTTTACATTTATTGTCATCCTGCTCCTCCCACTGTCATCCTGAGCCGTCCACTGTCATCCTGAGCGCAGCGAAGGATCTTTCACCCGGAAAGTCCCATTTCAATTCTGATGCAAAAGATGTTTCGCTTCGCTCAACATGACAGTTTTACATCCCGCTCTCCTCCCTGTCCTCCTTCGTTCCTCACTGTCCACCTTCGCCTCCTCTCTGTTCTCCTGAACCGCCCACTGTCATCCTGAGCGTCAGCGAAGGATCTTTCACCCGGAAAGTCTCACTTCAATTCTGATGCAAAAGATGTTTCGCTTCGCTCAACATGACAGTTTTACATCCCGCTCTCCTCCCTGTCTTCCTTCGATCCTCTCTGTTCTCCTGAGCCGTCCACTGTCATCCTGAGCGCAGCGAAGGATCTTTACACTCAATCTCTCGACATGGCATATGCAAAATGATATCTCATTACCTTATTACCGATGCGGTATATTTCAAACACGATACCATCGTTCAATGAATCTGAAAAAATATCTTGAAGGTCCCATATTGCGGTGGAATATATTCGCCCATCCGCCGCCCCTCCGCCCACTGCGTATCATATCCTCACGGCACAATTTTAGAAATCCGCCGTTTCATCAAATCTTTCACCATATGAAAACGAACGAAAAGAAACGGCTTACATCGGAGAATGGTCGTCCGATAGCTGACAATCAGAACACACAGACAGCAGGGCATAGAGGCCCGGTAACATTGCAGGATCCATGGCTTCTTGAGAAGCTTGCACACTTTGACCGTGAGGTCATTCCTGAAAGACGAATGCATGCCAAAGGCGCAGGTGCATTCGGAACGTTCACAGTCACCAATGACATCACGAAGTATACAAGAGCATCCATCTTTTCTGAAGTCGGCAAACAGACCCCGTGCTTCGTCCGTTTCTCGACAGTGGCAGGTGAACGCGGCGCTGCTGATGCGGAACGTGACATCAGAGGGTTCGCGATGAAGTTCTATACAGAAACAGGCAACTGGGACCTTGTAGGCAACAATACTCCAGTATTTTTCTTGAGAGATCCTCTCAAATTCCCTGACCTGAACCATGCGATCAAACGTGATCCCCGCACAGGCATGCGCTCAGCCAATTCAAACTGGGACTTCTGGACACTGCTTCCAGAAGCTCTTCACCAGGTGACCATCACCATGTCTCCGAGAGGCATCCCAGCATCGTTCCGCCATATGCACGGATTCGGCAGCCATACGTTCAGTTTCTATGACAAGGACAACCGCCGCACATGGGTGAAGTTCCATCTGAAGTGCCTTCAGGGCATAAAGAATCTCACCGACGCAGAAGCGGAAGCCATCATAGCCAAAGACCGTGAGTCCCACCAGCGTGACCTTTATGAAGCTATCGAAAGAGGGGACTACCCGCGCTGGCTGATGCAGGTGCAGCTCATGACTGAAGAGGAAGCTCGTACCTATGAGATAAATCCGTTTGACCTTACTAAAGTATGGTACCATGGTGATTTCCCTCTCCATGATGTCGGCATCCTCGAGCTCAACCGCAATCCTGAGAACTATTTCGCAGAGGTTGAGCAGGCCGCCTTCAATCCCGCAAACGTCATAGAAGGCATAGGGCTCTCGCCTGACAAGATGCTTCAGGGCCGTCTGTTCTCGTACGGAGATGCCCAGCGTTACCGCCTGGGTGTCAATTACAATGAAATACCGGTCAACCGCCCTCGATGCCCGTTCCACTCCTACCATCGCGACGGTCAGATGCGCACCGACGGCAACATGGGCGGCACGCTCTCATATGAGCCTAACAGCTATGGCGAATGGAAGGACACCCCGTCAGCAAAGGAGCCGCCTCTGGCGTCCATGGGTGACGTCTTCAGCTATGACGAGCGCGAATACGATGACGACTACTACACCCAGCCGGGAAAGCTCTGGAGGCTCATGAGCAAGGAAGACCAGAAGGCCACATGTGAGAACACCGCCCGTGCAATGGGCGATGCTGCCGTCTTCATCAAGCAGCGCCACATCCGCAACTGCTACAAGGCAGATCCGGAATATGGAAAAGGGGTGGCTGACGCACTGGGATTATCCCTTCAGGAAGCTCTCTCAGAGGTTAAAGCACCTCCAGAAGCGTAAGGCCTGAGCGCTGGCCGACTATGTAGCGTAAGGATTCGTGAGAGGAGGCGCAGGCAGTGGACATGTCGCAGGAGCGGATGAAATTGTCCATGCATACGGAAAGCCCTTTCTGGAACTGAGTGCAGGAGAATGTGTCTCCCGGCTGGATGGTTGCATTGAGAGTTTCTTCCGCTATGAACCGGTTGTCCCCCAGATACCTGATTATGCATATCCTGTCGGGGAGCCATCCTAGTTTGAGGCGTGCCCCGACATTCAGGTCTGAAGAGAATACGGCAGCAGATGCAAATAACTCTGAATCTCCTGATTTAATGCCTTTGAGTTCATCACAGAATTCCTTCCATGATCCTTTGCCTATGAAGCGGCATAGAACATTGAGTGTGCGTACGGATACAGTATCATAATGGCGTGTGGAATAGCCCCAGACGCGCTCGAGCGTGCTTTCTGATATGTGCTCACTGATTTTCTGACCGATAAGCAGGGAGAGTTTCAGAAAGTCTCCATGCACTGAAAGAGGGAAGCATATGCTGCCCTCTATCGCTTTTCTGAGTGTTGCAATCTGTGGAATATTTGAATCGATGCCCATATCAGCGACAAAAATAATGATTATATTTGGCCCGCCAAACTGTAATGATCAAAAGACAATAAAAGACAAACAGGACAACGGGTATGGAGAGAGATTCAGCTTTATATGTGACATCAGAATGTGCAGCAGATAGCTCATATACGGATTTCGTGCTTGTCAGGGAGACTTCCACATCCCGTTTATATCGGGTAAGCAGAAAAGGGAAGCATTTCATGTTCAAGACTGCCAAGGACAATTCTGACATGCTGAAATCCTTGATTAAAAGGGAGTATGAATTGTCAATGACATTGACTCATCCTTATATTGCCTATGTCTTTACCTATGACAGCATACCCGAGATTGGAGAGGGGATTGTGATGGAATATGTCGACGGCTGTTCATTGGCAGATTTCCTCAAAGGAAATCCAGATCTGGGACTCCGCAGGAGGGCGTTGATGCAGCTGTTCGAGGCCGTTGCCTATATTCATAGGAAAGGAATCATCCACAATGACCTCAAGCCGGAAAACATTATAGTTACCCGCTCGGACAACAATGTCAAGATCATTGACTTCGGCTTGTCTGACAACGATGCCCATTATATTCTCAAGACCCTCGGCTGCACGCCGAAATATGCTTCGCCAGAACTGCTCAGACGAGAAACCATAGATGTGCGCAGCGACATCTATTCGCTTGGCCTTATCATGAAGGATATCCTCGGCAAAAGAAACTCGTTCATATCATCCAAAGCCTCACGGCAGTCCCCAGGCCGGAGATATAGAAGTGTCGACGCATTGATACGTGCATATTCCAGACGTCACCTTCCGTTACGTATCATTCTTTCCATATTCATATTGCTTGCAATTGTAGCTCCATATCTCCATACTGCTCATTTAAAAGAGATTCAATCAGAGAAAGAAGCGTTCCGTGATTCGGTCTATAGAGATACGGAAGAGCGCATGCGGAGGTTGTATGGTGATCTGGAAGAACGACTGAAAGACATTCCTTTCCAGGAATTTGCCTCTTACGAGTTATCTGCTGCAATTATGGACTTGAATGCAATTTGGCAGTCTTATGAGGAGATAACAACCGATAAAGAACTGATCAGTTCATTCATGTCCCATTATATTCTTCTTCAGAATCACCACAATCAGAGGCTGATTGACATTATTGAAGCCAAACCCAAGATCAGTACCGCAGGACTTTCAAAGGAAGAACGCGACTACTATTATGGTCTGTTCGCTAAAGGCGAAGCATACAGGCCATACGAACCATAAAAGACAAGCAAAGACAATCCCTCGGGGTTGTCTTTTTCAATATATTTGTCCAATGAAACTGCAACAGCCCTCACAATCGGGACTGAATGCTTGTTTTTAAGTGATTGTTTTCTTAGTTTTGTGGAAAATAATACTGAAAGACAGAGAGTGTTTTGCTTTACCCTCGCTGATGAACCTAGGAAATTCATTTTGGAATGAGGATATGCAGACTGCCTTACCTGTATCCATGCCCTTCGGGCCCGATTCAGCGTGGGCTGTTGCTTATTTTGATTCCAAGGCAGTTCCTAGGGCCTATCAGCCGAAATAAGCAATGCGTCCCACGCTTTCTGTATCCATAACCTAAAATTCTCAGGGACGGGGAGCATTGATTGCTATATGTACAATGAACAAATCGAACAACTTATCAAAGCTGCGCTTGCAGATGGCGTACTGACCGAGAAAGAGAAACAGGTGCTGTTTAAAAGAGCTCAGGAACAAGGTCTTGATCTTGATGAATTTGAAATGGTTCTTGATGCGAGATTGGTAGAATTAAAGAAATCGGAAAAAGAGAAAACTACTCAGGCAGCTCCAAAGTCAAATAAGTACGGTGATGTCAAGAAATGTCCTATGTGTGGTGCTATCGTGCAGGCGTATCAGGCTAAATGTACTGAATGCGGACATGAATTTGCAAATGTGGAAGCAAATTCATCTGCCCTTAAATTAGCCGAGGCTGTTATGGCTGCAAAATCTGACAATGATAAGTATCATTGTATTCTTCATTTCCCTATTCCTAATACTAAGGCAGATTTGTTGGAATTTCTAACCTCATTACAGCCTAAAATGCAGGATGTAAACGATCCGTTGTCTTCAGCATATTTTAAGAAGTATCAGGAATGCATCAACAAGGCCCAGCTTTCATTTTCAAATGATCCATTGCTGAAGCCATATATTGAAACACTTGCAGCTGAAGAAAAAGCACTGAAGAAAAAGAGAGTCGGTAATAGTATTTGGAATTGGTGCAAAAATCATAAGAAGATGTCCATTGCCATTGTAGTAGTTCTCATAATGCTGATATATACTGCTATTGAGTCTATGATGTGGTCGCCAACAACTTCCAATGACTTTAACACCTGTAAAAATGAACTGATCAAGTCACTTGATAAAAATGATGTTGAAACAGCAAAGAGACTTGTTGATGATTATGATGCTGGAGCAAAAGATGAGATTTATTCAATCTTGAGAACGTACATGATTAAAAACGGAATGTATGATGATGCAGCCGAATACGTATATAATGAACGGGAATGGGATGCTGATGAAAACAACTTCAATTATCTTGTAGACTGCGTCAATGCTATGCTTGCAAATGGTCAGAAAGCTGAAGCCAAGAGGTTTGCAGAAAGAAAGGCAACAGTATTTTATGTCAACAACGAATCAGGTGATTATACCCCTGTCAAAGTAATAAATAAGTTGAACACAATAATTGAGAACTACTAATGGCATTCTTGGGATTTGGAAAAAAGAGCGAAGGCGGTTTGATGGATGCAATCCGCTGCGACGAGAAGGATTTTCTTATTTGGAAGTGGCGTCCTGCCGGACAGGCTGTAAACTCGACCAGTAAGGAAAACGCTATACGTACAGGAAGTAGCATCGACGTACGTCCTGGTCAGGCAGCTGTATTCCTTTATCAGCAAAAGGAAGGGGAGTATGATGTGATCAAAGGTCCTTATGGTGGTAAGATTGAAACAGATAACCTTCCTATTCTGTCATCAATTATTGGAACTGCATATGCTGGAGGAACTCCATTCCAGGCATCGGTCTATTTTTTTAACCTTGCGAGAGGACAGAAGGTTTCGTTTACTATACCATATTTCAGTGTACCAGCTGCTCCTCCATACGAAAACTATATGGTTCCAGTAGCAATTAAGGGATCATTGGTATTCAATGTTCCTAACGACAAGCAATACGTAAAGAACTTGTTTGAAGCATGGGGCGGTAACGACACTACCATGGCTGAACTTGAGGAAAAACTTAAGGATCTTTTAATTCAGGGAATTAAAGGCATTGTAGCAAATGCCCCTCAGCAGACTGGCGTATTTGTACTGCAACTCAACAAACTGCAGAACTCTTTAGGTAAGTACATTCTTAGCGAGATTGGCGATAGAGTTTTCTTTAATGCAGGTGTGGTGGCAACTGATATCCTTATTACAGAGATCCGATTTGATGAAGAGGACGAAGGGTATAGGCAGCTCAAGCAGGCATCAACTGATTTCGCCCATAGTATCAATATGCAGAACCAGGAGACATTATTGCTGGCCAAAGCTCAGGAGCGCGAAAGAATGAAGGTTGATCAGCAGGCAAGAAATAAGTCTGTTATCTATACAACAGAAATGAACCTTAAGCATCAGGAGGATATGTTGGCGCGTATGCGCGACGAGGGACAGTTTGCTCAGCATCAGCAGACACTTGCAGCTGCTGAGCAGGCCCATATGATGAATCAGGCAGGTATGCACAGAGCTGATCTGGCTTCTGAGACTGCATTCTTGGGAGCACATCAGGTCAATGTTCAGGCAGATGTCATGAAGACCGGTTTGAACAATATGGGTGATATGGGAGCTATGAATCTCGGAGGTGGAAATGGACATATGAATCCTGCCGGTATGATGACCAGCATGATGATGGGTACTGCTGTTGCCAGTCAGATGGGCGGAATGATGAACAATATGGGCTCAGCAATTAACCAAAGTATGCAGCCTCAGGTTCAGCCTCAGATGGGACAAACCCCTCCACCAATGCCGGGAGGTATGCAGGCCCCACCGCCAATGCCGACCCAGCAGGCAGTACAATACTTTATAAATGTCAATGGTCAGCAATATGGTCCGTGTGACACTAATGCTATGATGCAGATGGCTCAGTCTGGACAGATCGATCCACAGACTATGGTCTGGACTAATGGAATGCCTGCTTGGGCGCCGATCTGTCAGGTACCTGCATTAGCATCCCTGTTCCAGCAGGCCCCTCCTCAGGGAGGTATGTGTCCTCCACCATTCCCTAATATGTAATAGTTATGGATCCACGACAATTTGATTCCCTGATTCTGCAGAATCAGGGATTTAATACACTGAATAATGTTGTGCACTCAAATGTAGTGCAGAATATGGCCGAGCAAACTTTGCAGAGCGTTCATGCAATGCAAGGTATGCAGATAACCCAACCCAAGGAATCTGCATACAATCCTGCCGGACTATACGGAGTTAATCCTCAGCATCAGCCACTTCAGCCCAATACGAGCCAACATCAATTCCTGGCAGTTGTAAATGGTGCTCAGAAAGGACCTTTTACATTGGAACAGCTCAAAGGACTCGCAATTGCTGACGTAATTAGTGAGGATACACTTGTTTGGATGCAGGGTATGCCGGAGTGGGTGTCCTTAAGAGTGTGTCTTGCAAATTTAAAGTAAATAGATATGGCAAATGATAATAGTATCTTTGATAAGATGATAGAGATGGGCATGGGTATGACTATGGCACGCGAAATGTCTCGTATGACAGAAAATGCGATGCATTCAAATAATCAATACCCTCAGCAGGCTCCGCCACCAATTCATCCTACATCACAAATCTATGCTGCAATCAATAATACGCAAGCTGGACCTTTTAGTGAACAAGAAATAATGACCTTGATAAAGAAGGGTATGATAACAAATGCCACTTTGGTATGGAAGCCTGGCTTGCCTAATTGGGTGCCGGCCAGCCAAGTTCCTGAAGTTGGAAAATTACTTTTGTTATATTCAAAATAGATGTCTTATATGAAAATTAATGTGGTGAAACTTATATTGGCATTAGGATTTGGAGCATTGTCAGGATTATTATGTTATGTCCTGGCAAAGGAAAATCTGACATCCTTTATAGTTACAGCTGTGTCAATGTTCATCTGCATGGCTTCCGTCTTTGGATTTGACTATAATTACGGTAATCGCAATGTAAATATAAAGACAGCTGCATGCACATTCACGGTAATTGCATTTTTTGTGAATGTCATGTTCTGTTTCTTTATTAACAGTACTTTGATGTATCTGGCTTTGATCGGTTTTGTAATTTTATTGGATATTGCTACAGTTTACTCTTTGTGTAAGCCTGGCTCTGAATAGAGTTCTTTGGATTGGTGTTCATAATACAACCGCAAGATAGTAATTGTGACCACTGCCTCACTAAAAAGAGGGAGTGGTCGCTTTTTGTAAGGTTATATAAGTTTTGTAAATTTGTCAGGCTTTAATGATGTTGAATGTCTATGACAATTGACGATAAGACAGGTCTGGTCATCCGTCCGCAGAAACCGATCAGTGTCTCCAGAATGGAAAAAGATCCTGCAAAGCTGCAGGATCTTTACGACGAGGGCTATAATCTCGCCTCGATGGTCAAAGGACTTTGATTATTCTGCTTCCTGAGTGATTACGGTCGAACCGCTTCTTCCCTTGTAGTAGGCTGAGATTATCAGGTCTCTGTCCTTTTCAGATGTGTTTTCATCCACTGTCAGGATGATCTCTTTCGATGATGCAAGGTTTACTTCAGCCGAGAACCAGTCTCCTTCGCATGTTATAGTCTGTGTTTCTTCATTGAGGATGCCTTCGAAGGTTTGTGATGTTTCAGCATCCGTTACCCAGAATATTTCGACAGGAGTGTCAATTGTGAATGTGATTGTGTGCTCTGAACTTCCAATTACGAGGTTTTCTTTTCCTGTGTCTGTTCCGTTTTTCTTGCATCCTGTTGCCACAGCAAGTGCGGCGGCTAAAATCCAAATCGCCTTTTTCATTTCCAATTATTAAAGTACTACTAACGCTGCTGTGTCGAGCAAAATATGTGCCTTGTTTATACTTGCCTCAGCAGCAAAACCGGCATATAGATGCATTGTAGCGTCATACCGTTGCATCATATTTCATAAATTTGTGCAAAATTCTACTGATAGTTGAAAAAATACGCCGTTTTTGATAATTTTACGGAGATAATTCGGATAAAGATGGAGATTTTACCTATAGCATATATAAGGACTGACTTTCCTGAAAAGTTCGGCGTGCCGCGCCAGAGCGGTCTTGCAACTGCGCTTCGTGGCAGAATAGTTTTTGAAAAGGACTATCGTAACCCGGATGCCCTCAGGGGCCTGGAAGGCTTTTCGCACCTCTGGCTGATCTGGGAATTCTCAGCCAACAGTCGCCATGCATACCGTCAGTCCGCTGACAGTGGACCAGCTGACCGTGGTACTGAAAATAAGACCATGAATTGGCAGCCGACTGTCCGTCCGCCTCGTCTGGGCGGCAACACCCATATGGGAGTCTTTGCGACCAGATCCCCGTTCCGCCCCAATCCTCTCGGCCTCTCTTGCGTAAAGATCGCTGGAATTGATCTGAATTCTTCCGACGGTCCGGTTATAGATGTGCTAGGCGCAGACCTTATGGACGGAACCCCGATTTACGACATCAAGCCATATATCACGTATGCAGATTCCCGTCCAGATGCGGTCTGCGGTTATGTAGACCTTTTGTCGGAACCCGATCTGAAGGTCGTTCTTCCATCAGATCTATCTGCCAGGATAACTGACACTGCAATCATTCCTGCTCTCATCGAAACCCTCCGTCTGGATCCCCGTCCTTCTTACCACGATGATCCTGACAGGGAGTATGGCATGTCATTCGCCGGCTACAACATCCGTTTCAAAGTCAACGGCAACATCCTGACGGTCACAGACATAAAGAATTGCAGAAAATAATGTATCTTTGCGTCCTGTTGGAAAAAACTGTTCGATAATATGGTAAACACGCTACGCTCGTCGATTTTTGCGGGAATCTTCATAGGTACTGCCGGGTTCGGCTTTCTGGCTTCAGGGCTTCAGGGGCAGTATGGCTCCCTTGCCGGTGCAGTACTCTTCTCGCTGGGACTTCTGGCGGTTGTAGGCTACAGACTGAAACTCTACACAGGTACGGCTGGATTTATTAAGAAGAATGAGGTCGGCACACTCTTTCTTATCCTTCTGGGAAACATCCTGGGCTGCCTCATGCTCGGACTCCTCGCCCGTGTCTCTCCGATGGACATCCAGGGAGCCGCTCAGAAGGTCCTCGAACTCAGGCTCAAGACCGGTGCTCTGAACTGCGGTCTGCTCGGCATAGGCTGTGGCCTCCTAATGACGACGGCTGTCACATTCGCAAGGCAGAAGCATTATCTGCCGCTCCTGTTTGCAGTCCCTCTCTTCATCATATGCGGCTTCACCCACTGCGTGGCAGATGCGTTCTACTACCTCTGCGTGCCTGTGGATTTCATGAAGGCGCATGCACTTGAAATCCTTGGAGTTTACGGATGCATAGTCCTCGGAAACCTTATAGGATGCAATCTTTACAGGATTGTCCTTCCGAAAGAGTTGCAGTAATGCAAGAATATCTTATCTTTGTATGATTATTGATAACACGAGATAACTATGGGAAAAATAATACTTACAGGCGACCGTCCGACCGGCAAGCTTCACCTCGGACACTATGTGGGATCGCTCAGAAGAAGGGTAGAGCTTCAGAATTCAGGAGAATACGAGAAGATCTTCATCATGATCGCTGACGCCCAGGCCCTTACAGACAATGCGGACAATCCTGAGAAGATCCGTCAGAACATAATTGAAGTAGCATTGGACTACCTTTCTGCAGGCCTTGACCCTGAGAAGGTGACCATTTTCATCCAGTCACAGGTTCCGGAGCTCTGCGAGCTCGCATTCTACTACATGAACCTCGTCACTGTGCAGAGACTCCAGCGTAATCCTACGGTAAAGCAGGAAGTGCAGCTTAGAGGCTTCTCTGACTGCGAGGATGATGAGACCCAGAACAAGAAAGGCATCCCTGTAGGATTCTTCACCTATCCTATCAGCCAGGCTTCCGACATCACGGCCTTCCGCGCTACCACGGTTCCTGTGGGCGTGGACCAGGCTCCGATGATCGAGCAGACAAGAGAGATCGTCCACAAGTTCAACTCAGTCTATGGGGATACTCTTGTGACCCCTGAGATGATGCTTCCTGAGAATGCCACCTGCTGCCGCCTCATGGGTACTGACGGAAAGGCCAAGATGAGCAAGTCACTAGGAAACTGCATCTACCTTTCCGACACTTCAAAGGAGGTCAAGAAGAAGGTCAACAGCATGTACACCGACCCTGAGCACCTCCAGATCACTGATCCGGGACACATAGAGGGCAACGTCGTGTTTACATATCTCGACGCGTTCAGCACAGACGAGCATTTCGCAAAGTATCTGCCTGAATACGCAAACCTCGAGGAGATGAAGGACCACTACCGCCGTGGCGGACTCGGAGACGGAACATGCAAGAAGTTCCTCTTCAACATCATGGAGGAGTTCCTTCAGCCTATGCGTGAAAGGAGAGCCCACTACGAGCAGAACATCCCTCAGGTGTATGAAATCCTCCGCAAGGGCTCGGAAGTGGCAAGAGCGGAAGCCGCCAAGACGCTAGCTGACGTGCGTAAGGCGATGAAGATCGACTATTTTGACGATGCGGAGCTGATAGCTGAGCATACAGCGAAATATAAGGCTTAGATTTCCTGACTCGCTCCGCTCGCTCGAAATGACGGTGGAGAAATCTGCAAAAATACATGATGGTCGGTATAATGACAACCGACATTGAAATATGGTCATCGGCAGAATTTACTGCCGATGATTTGTTTTTTAGTGGTCTATTCATTTACTTTGCATGATATTTAATAACTTATTAAATAAGTATTCTAAAACCTAAATGTATGAAAGAAAGAAAAATATCCAATCTGATACGTACGGAAGACTGGCTTTCTGTGTGGATAGGAATAATTGTGATAGCACTAGGTTCGCTTGCTGTATTGACAGGATGGTTTGATTTTTCAGCCCTCAAGTTCAGCACATGGACTGCCGGCGAGAGCATTTCAGCCAAAGATGCTGCAAAGGTGGTCCCATTGGGCGAGCAGTTGAGCAGCTGGCCTTTCTGGCAGAAATTCCTCACTACATTCCTTACCCTAGGAGTCCTATTCGGTGCCGGTGTCAAGCTTCAGGGAGAGAAGCTCCGCAAGTTCATTCCGGCATTCGTCATGCTGTTTGCTATTGCCTTTGTCGTGCGCCTTGTCAGTGCTGAGTTTACTCTCAAGCGATATCTGGAATGGGCATTCTGGGCACTTCTGATAGGACTTCTCATAGCAAATACGGTCGGTGTGCCGAAGTGGCTCAAGCCGGCTATCCGCACAGAGTTCTACATCAAGACCGGACTTGTAATATTCGGATTCTCAATACTTTTCTCCAACATCGCAAGGTTCGGACTATATGGTCTGGGCATCGCATGGGGAGTGACGCCGATCGTGATCCTGTTTATGTGGTGGTTCGGAAACAGGATCCTGAAGATCCGAAACAAACCTCTCCTGATTACAGTTGCTTCAGCCACATCGGTCTGCGGCACTTCTGCTGCGATAGCTACCGGTGCCGCCTCAGGTGCAAAGAAGGAGGATCTTTCAGTTGCAATTTCCATTTCTATCATTTTCACGATTCTGATGATGGTGTTCGAACCTCTGATCATCAAGTGGACCGGAATGAGTCACATCATGGGTGGAGCACTCATCGGAGGAACCGTAGATTCTACCGGAGCGGTGGTGCTTGCCGGCAATGCGCTTGGTGAAGACGCTGAGCAGGTGGCATCCCTCGTCAAGATGATCCAGAACCTGCTTATCGGTTTCATAGCGTTCTTTGTTGCGATCTTCTTTGCCAGAAAGGTGGATAAGACAGGAAAGTCTGAAGTGGGAGCAGGTGAAATATGGCACCGTTTCCCTAAGTTCATCCTCGGATTCATGGCAGCTTCGATAGTTGCATCTGTGATCTTTGTGCCCGCTTTCGGTGCTGACGCTACAAATGCAGTCAACAAGGTGCTCGGACAATACAAGGACTGGGCTTTTGTACTGGCATTTACGTCTATAGGTCTTGATACGAACTTCAAGGAAATTGCAAAGAGCATGCAGGGAGGCAAGGTGCTGTGGCTGTATATCGTAGGTCAGACCTTCAACATAATCCTTACGTTTGCAGTCGTGTGGCTGCTTCTCTCCGGAACGCTGTTCCCGGTTCCTGACATAAGGACTTTTGATGATAAGGAAGCTCAAATTAAAGCCAAGGAGGCTGCTGCAGATCCATCTGCCGATACACCCGCTGAAAAATCTGAAGAAACGGTAATCGATTTCGAAACCGCTGAGGCGGCTATGTCATCTGAGACTTCCGAAGGCCAGCAGTCAGAAAATGACGTCCAGTGATGCCGGATAGGAAAAAGATGATATTCAGGATAATCACCGTCCTGGTGGCGGTGATTGTCATTCTGTTTGCAGTATTTATAATGGTAAGGCAATGGGGCCTTGTCGAAGGCTACGATTTCGGCGGGGGAGCATACTATTATATAGATATCCCCGGCTTTCAGCAGCATCTTCCAAAGGACAATATATTTACATCACAGATCCCTGTGTGGGTGCATGTTGCCCTGTTTTTCGCATGGGGATGGCTTATGTGGAGGCTATGGCTGTGGCTTGATAAGAGGAGCGAAGGCGAAGAAGATGATGAGTGATGTTTGTTTTCCGGAAAGGAATGATTAATTTTGTCTGACAATCGGACTTCTACTATGGAAAGAAATCAGAACATCGAGAAACGCATCCTCTGGGTAGCGGAGCGACTTTTCCTTGAAAAGGGATTCAACGGCACGTCCACCACTGAAATTGCCAAGGTGGTCGGCTGCAATCAGGCACTGATCCACTATTACTACAGGACCAAGGAAAAACTCTTCTGGGACGTTTTCGCTCCAAGAATGGAACAGGTAGTCGAATATCTGGACGCACCCCTTGATGAGGATGTTGATTTCATCCAGAGAATATCAAATATCGTCGAATTCTATTTTGGAATTCTGGAACTTGACGAGCGTCTCGCCCCTTTCATTGTGAACGAACTTGTCATGAATCCTTCACGTTGGGAGATGTTCAGAACGCGTTTCCTCCGCAGCGAGAGCCGCAGCCGTGCCTTCTCGCGTTTCTCAAATATGGTTGCTGAAGAGATTGAAAAAGGAACCATCTGTCCTGTCAAGCCGATTGACCTGCTTCTTGACATAATGTCCCTGACGCTGTCAACGTTCATCATAGCTCCGAAGGGATTTGCACTGTCCGAATGCGACTCCAACGAACGCAAGGCATATCTCTCTTCCAGAAAAGAGCATATAGCCACTCTTGTCATAAAAGGACTGAAGAAATAAAAGAAAAGTCTCCGGAAATTCCGGAGACTTAGTTTTTTTCTATCTTTCGTACTCGACTTTAGCTCGTACTTCTGCGATAGTCTTTACATATTGTATTACGTTGCCCCTCATCGGATCTGCCTTGTAAGCTGCAAGGTCTTCCCAGGTCTCGAAGTCCGCCATCATGACAGCGTCGTATGAAGTCTTGCCTTCATTTCTGTTGACTCCTACCTCAATGTTCTTAAGTCCTGGTACAAGTCCCATGAGGGACTCATATTGTTCCTTGACATCTTCAGCGAGTTCCTTTGAAGTCTTGCCATCTGATGGCTTGAACTTCCACATTACACAATATCTTACCATAGCTGTTAGTGTTTAAGTGATCTTAATTATATTCAAAGCACTAATTTAAGAACATTTGTTGACATAAGCAAATGAAACATGAAGAATCCGTCAAAACTTTGATATCAGCGAGATAATTTCTATATTTGTTAGATTTATGGGCCATAACGATTCTCATAGAGGTGCACGCATCGCACGCAACACCCTGATGCTTTATGTCAGGATGCTTGTGCTGATGCTTGTCGGTCTGTATACTTCACGTGTCGTCCTTGAAGCCCTCGGTGAAACCGATTTCGGCGTATATAACGTAGTCGGAGGCGTAGTAGCTATGTTCACCATCATATCCGGAGCCTTGAATTCGGCGGTACAGCGTTTCATCACCTTCGAGATGGGAAAGACAGAGGGGGCCGATCTCAACAAGGTCTATTCTACCGCTGTCAACATCCAGCTTATCCTGGCTGCGATTATAGTCATCCTGGCCGAACCCATAGGCATATGGTTCATAAACAACGAGATGACAATATCACCGGACCGCATCAAGGCCGCCGAGTGGGTCCTTCATTTTTCGCTGCTTGCCTTTGTGATCAATCTTATGAGCGTGCCTCAGATGGCCTCTATCACGGCCCATGAGAAGATGTCGGCCTATGCATGGATAGGCATACTTGACGGGCTTCTCAGGCTCGGAACAGCTCTTTTGATAATGCATTCGGGAGGGGAACGTCTCATACAATATTCCGTCCTGATGGCTGTCACAGTAATCATTGTCCGCGCAGCATACGGCATCTATTGCAGAAGGCATTTCGAAGAATGCAGGTATAGGCCAGTATTTGACCGCAAACTGACAGGGGAGATGTTTGCCTTTGCCGGGTGGAACTTCGTAGGTGTCACTTCCGGGGTGCTGAGGGATCAGGGAGGAAACATATTGGTCAACCTGTTCTCCGGTCCGGCTGTCAATGCAGCCCGTGGCATGGCTGTCCAGCTCAATGGTGCGGTACAGGGATTTGTTACCAATTTCATGACGGCTGTCAATCCTCAGATCACCAAGTCATATGCCTCAGGAGATCATGGATATATGTTCTCTCTTGTGCGCAGGTCGTCAAGGATGTCATTCTATCTGCTGCTGATGATGGTAATTCCGCTTTTGCTCAATACTGATACGGTCCTCAGTCTCTGGCTTAAGGATGTGCCTGCCCACACAACGCTGTTCGTCCAGCTGTTCCTTATATTCGCCCTCAGCGAATCTCTTTCCAATCCTATGATCACCGCCATGCTGGCAACAGGAAGGATACGCAACTATCAGCTTGTGGTCGGAGGCATCCAGCTTCTGAACATACCTGTTTCATATTACCTCCTCAAGATGGGGGCTGCACCGGAGATAACAGTGGCCGTTGCGATCGCTTTATCGCAGGTGTGTCTGTTCGCCCGTCTTGTAATGCTGAACCGTGCCACAGGATTCCCTATATTCGGATTCATTTCCAAGGTATACATAAAGTCTGTCCTTGTAGTCATGCCGCTGGCGATGTCAGTCCCTCTGATCTTTGACATGTACAAGCCTGCCGGCCTGTGGGGAACTGTCGTGAGCGTTGCGGTATGTATCGTCTGGACTGCTCTGATCATTTATTTTGTCGGTACGGACCGTGAGGAAAAAGGGATGCTTAAAGGTCTGTTGACCAAAAGGAGGGAAGGATGATAAACATTTCAGATAAGTCAATGTGCAGCGGATGCACGGCATGCGTGAACATCTGTCCCGTGCAGTGTATCGTGATGCGTCGCGACCGCCAGGAGGGCTTCGACTATCCTGTAGCCAATCCTGACATCTGCATAGGTTGCGGCAGATGCGAAGCCGTATGTCCTGTCCTGAATCCTTTGGAAACGGTAAAGCCGCTGAAGGCTTATGCTGTGAGATGCGATGAATATGTGGATGGTTCTTCTTCCGGGGGCGTTTTCCCGGCTTTGGCCAAGGAGGTCATTGATGACGGAGGCGTTGTCTTCGGATCTGTCGTTGAAAGCGATATGAAGGTCGGTCATGCTGAGGCGGAAACCATGGCTGAGGTGGAGAAGATGCGTGGCTCGAAATACGTTCAGAGTGACTTGTATTCGGTATTTCAGGATATCCGGGCATATCTTGAGGACGGGCGTAAGGTCCTTTTTACCGGCACTCCATGTCAGGTGGCCGGGTTGAGAAGATATCTGGGAGGTCATGCTGACGGACTTTGGGCTGTCGATGTGGCATGCCATGGCGTGCCTTCTGCGGGATTGTGGGAAATGTACGTCAAGGCTTTGGAAAACCGTGTAGGAGGGAAAATGACTTCGGTGAACTTCCGGGACAAGTCAAAGGGATGGCGCAGGTACGTATTCAATACTTCATACGATGTGGCCAAAGACTTGGCAGTCAGAGCTTCTGATGATCAGTATATGGCTCTTTTCATGCAGGATATGACTCTTCGTCCATCATGTTACACCTGTCGCTTCAGAAATGGCGGCAGTGGCAGCGATCTGACTCTTGCAGACCTTTGGAGTGTGGCGGAGACTGCTCCGGCAATGAACGATGACAAGGGCGTATCCGGAGTCCTGGTCAATACGCAGACAGGAGCGGAAATGCTCGGTCGGATCAGCGTCGGCGCATGTCTGGAACTGCCGCCGGATGCGGTAAAGAAGGCAAACGGAGGTTTTGCCCAGGCGGTTGCCGTCCCTGAAAGACGGGAAGAATTCTTTGCCGGTCTTGGCGTCGTCGGGGTGGATGTGTACGGACACATGTCGTCATATGTGAAAAGAAAACCGCTTTCCAAGCGTATGTGGCGCAGTCTGCGGTCGATGCTTTCATCAGTTAAAAGGAGGATGACCAGATGAGGATAGCTATAGTTACATTGCCCCTTCATACGAATTATGGTGGCCTGTTGCAGGCATATGCGCTTAAGTCGTGTCTTGAGGACCTTGGCCATGATGTCACAGTTCTGGACAGGGAAGACAAGATGCCCGGACCTGGTGGATTGAAGGCTCCGCTGGTCTATGGCAACAGGATGCTGAAGCGTCTGCTGAAGGGAGATGGTGCCCCGGAAGTGTTCAGGGAAAAGAGGTTCAGAAAAGAACTTCCTGTAGTTGGAAGAAACACTTCGGCATTTGTCGACAGATACATTGCTCCTCGTCTGCTGAAGTCATTCAGGCAGGTCGGCAAAGATGAATATGATGCTTTTGTTGTCGGCAGCGACCAGGTATGGCGCCCGCGTTATTTCCCAGGAGTGGAGGATGCGTTTCTTGCCTTTGCCAATGGTTGGGATGTCAGGCGTATAGCATATGCCGCATCGTTTGGTACTGATGAGCTGGAATATGAATCTGAACAGCTTGAGAGATGTACGAAGCTGCTTGATAAGTTTGATGCGGTCTCTGTCCGTGAGGCCTCGGGTCTGCGGATGTGCAGCGAGTGGTTTGACTATGACAAGGCGGTGCATGTACTTGACCCTGTGATGCTTCTGGATGCAGACAGATACCGAAAAATAGCTTCCGGTTCAACCTCTCATGATGCGAAAGGTAAGGTGCTTACATATATATTGGACAAGAATCCGCAGAAACAGACCGTGATAGATTTCATTTCACGTGTTTCAGGTATGGATGTGTGTGATGTTTCCGTAAGACCATACGACAGGGACCTGCCTTTGGAGGAGAGGGTGGTGCCGCCGGTCGGGCAATGGCTGTCGGGATTTGCTGATGCGGATTTTGTCGTGACTGATTCCTTCCATGGATGTGTGTTGTCCATCATGATGCACAAGAGATTCATTGCTGTCGGCAATTCAAGCCGCGGAATGGCCCGTCTGCAGTCGCTTATGGACATGTTCGGACTGGATATGAGGCTTGTCCATGGGATCGATCCTGATGATGACGGCGAATTCTTCCTCACTGACCCCGATTGGGATCATGTAGATGCGGTTCTTACCGGAAGAAGAGAGGAATGTATTGATTTTTTGAAGAATAATCTAAAATAGACTTATATTTGCGGAATACTTGAAAGATAATGGATAAGGTAAAGATAAGCATAATAGTTCCGGTTTATAATGCCGAAGAGTATCTTGATCGTTGCATCAACAGCATCCTGGATCAGGAGTTTCCGTCGTTTGAAGTTATCCTTGTTGATGATGGCAGCACAGATTCTTCTCCGTTGATATGTGACAGATACTCCGGAACAGATCCCCGATTCCTTACTCTCCACCAGAAGAACGCAGGTGTAAGTGCTGCTAGAAATGCAGGACTTAATCTTGCTCAGGGAGAGTATGTTATGTTCCTTGATTCTGATGACGCACTTCTTCCATATGCAATGCATGACATGATAAAAAGCATGACCGATGAGGATGTTGTCATCGGGGGCTATGGAATATTTGTCGAAAATGTTCCGAAGAAGGAGGTAAAACCGGAAGCAACCAAGTCTTATAAAGGAAATGATTATCCTCGTTTCTTCCAGGAGAACATAAGACGCAATTGTGAATTGCTTGATTCTCCTTGGGCCAAGCTGTTCAAGAGAAAGGTTGTAGGATCTACACGTTTCCATGAAGATCTGAATTATGCAGAGGATAAGCTTTTTGTATTTGAGATTCTTTCCAGATGCTCTTCAGTGATGACGGTATCTGCGGCAACATACGGGTATTATCTCAGAGCGGAATCACTTGGCAGTGACATATCGTCCGATGCTCATTTCGTCAAGCTCAGAGCATTCCTTCCGAGATATGCTGTACTTATTTCGACACTATGTCAGAGATTTCCGTCTGTCTCGAAGGTCCAGGGACTTTATCACAATGACCTGGTGGGAAGATACATATGCCGTATGCTGAACGGATTTGCAACGCGTGAGTCGGAGCATCTTAACGAGGAGTTCCTTTCGTGGATATATGGCATGATGGACGAAGATAAGAAATTGGGAGTATTCTCGTTGCGTGTCGGCCAGGTTCCTAATATCATATTGTATAAGAGGGGAAAATTAGATTTTTCTATCCGTATGTATCGCTTCTCTGTCAAGGCTTCACGTTTCTTCTCTCGGAGTAAATGAGTCGGATAGCAGTCATATTCGAAAGCAGTCCCTTTGACAGAAAGGGACTTTTCAATGCTGTACATAACCGTATCAAAGGCCTTGTTGCCAGCGGGGAGTGCTGGGTGGATGCCTACTGCATCCATAGCCGTGACAATGCGTTCACGCGCAGCATACGTCATACCCCGAAGACCCCGTCGGTTGACAGTGTCCGGATAGATGGCATTACCTACCGTCTGCTTTGGTACAGATTCTCGGTGCTGGACAGCATCTTATATGACAGAATGCATCGCAGACCGTTTTTTTTCAAGAGTTTCATCAACAGGGCTGTACAATATCTTGAGGGATATGATGTCCTCATCGCTCATTCCTTTACAGGTGGATTGATAGCTCGTGAGGCATCAGTAAGATTCGGGACTCCATATTTCGTCACATGGCATGGATCGGACGTCCATTCGCATCCCAGGAAGAATCCTCTTCAACGTGAAGAAACCCGCCGTATAATGGCAGGAGCCAGGTGCAATATCTTCGTAAGTGAAGCTCTGTTAAAGTCTTCGGACGACCTGCTGGATGGGCTTGAAGTACGTCGTGAGGTGCTGTATAATGGCGTGTCTGAGGATTTTGTCAGGTTTGACGATGCCAAAAGGAACGAACTGAGAAGGTTCAACAGCGTCGCTCCCGATACCATGGTAGTGGCTTTTGTAGGCAATCTTTCGGCCGTCAAGAATGTGCGTGTGCTTGCCCGTATCTTCAGAGAGGTGTCTATGCGCTATTATGGCAAGCTGAAGTTCTGGATCATAGGTGACGGGAAGCTTGCTTCCGCTGTCGGGAGAGATATGATTGCGTCCGGGATTGATGATATGGTCCGCATGTTTGGAAATGTTCCTTCCGATGATATGCCGGCTGTGATGAACTGCATTGACGTACTGGTGCTTCCAAGTCTCAACGAAGGTCTTCCGCTTGTATGTCTCGAGGCGCTGAAGTGCGGGGCAAACGTTGTCGGATCCCGCGTCGGAGGTATTCCGGAAATCATAGGCGAAGCCAACACCGTGCCTCTTGGAGACGGTTTTGTCGAAGCGATGGCAGACAGGATTGTGCAGATGCTTTCTGGTAATGTCGTCCAGAAAGTACCTTCCCAGATGTCATGGGCAAAGGCTACCGAAAGGGAACTGGAGCTTATTTCAGGCGAGTGAAAGGGCGCGGAAGCCGGGAGCTGAACTTCAAGGTCTTGCCGGTCCAAGGATGGATGAAGGTAAGAGTGTGTGAATGAAGCGCCAGTCTTCCGATAGGGTTTGTCTGCGCACCGTATTTTCGGTCTCCTGCAATAGGGTGGCCGATCCACTGCGAATGGACGCGTATCTGGTTCTTTCGTCCGGTCTCGAGTTCGAATTCAACCTCTGTATATGGCTCGCCCTCAATCGTTCCCTGCTTTATCCTGCGGCAGTGGGTAGATGCGTAATGCCAGTCCTTCTGCGGCGGTTTTTCGGGATTGTCGCCACGCCTCAAGGCGTAGCAATGGACTTTCATTGACTTCGGATGTTCATATACCCATGTCTCTATCCAGCCTTCCTCGTCGTCGATATGGCCCTCGAGAATTGCCGTGTACTTCCTTTCAAGCACGGCTTCATACCAGTTTTCCTGGAGCGAAAGCTTGGTTTCGTGATCCTTTGCGAATACGACTAGTCCTGACGTGTCCCTGTCAAGTCTGTGCACGATGAACAGCTCTCCGAAATGCTCTTTCAGGATGGAGTATGCCGTAATCTCTTTTTCCTGTCCTCTTCCTGTAGACATGGTGAGGAGCCCGGCCGGTTTTTCTACTACCACCAGCCATTTGTCTTCGTAAACAAGTTTGAGTTCTCTGCTGTTCATCTGCAATGGATTTTCGCTGCAAAAGTACTAATAATTTTGATTATATTTGCAGGATATATGACAGACAGGCAGACCATATGGGATCCTCTCAGGAAACGGGAGGTGGCGCTCACTCCTGAGGAGCAGGTGCGCCAATGGTGCATAGGGGTGCTTCACCGTAGCATGGAAGTGCCGATGCACATGATGATGAGCGAGGCTGGTATCAAGCTGGGACAGAAGCAGTTCCGTGCCGATATTCTGGTCTATGACCGTCAGGCGCGACCGCTGATGGTCGTAGAGTGCAAGAGACCGGAAGTGGAGCTGACGCAGGATGTCCTTGACCAGGCGATCCGATACAATATGGTCCTGAATGTCAGATATATGATCATTACGAACGGTACCAGGACCTGCATCTGCCGCAAGGACGGAGATACATACAGGTTCATCGACAGGGTGCCAAAATACAACGATATATGTCAGCAACAATAACACAAGGCTTTCTTGATCATGAGGTGTTCCGCATCGTGTCGGAGGTGGCGGCCGAGAAGGGCGTACGTGCCTTTGTAATAGGAGGTTATGTCCGGGATTGTTTTCTTGGAAGGGACAGCAAGGACATCGATATAGTTGTCGAGGGAAGCGGAATAGAACTGGCCGAGGCGGTGGGTGCGAAGGTGCACAGCAATGTGTCTGTGTTCAAGAATTTCGGTACGGCCATGCTGCGTTTCAAGGGTATCGAAGTGGAGTTCGTGGGAGCGCGCAAGGAGTCGTACCGCAGGGATTCTCGAAAGCCTATAGTCGAGGACGGCACGCTCGAAGACGATCAGCTCAGGAGGGACTTCACCATCAATGCGATGGCATTCAGTCTGCAGAAAGAGGATTTTGGTGCTCTCGTGGATCCTTTCGGCGGTATCCGGGATCTTGCGGCAGGAATAATCCGTACTCCTCTTGATCCGGATACTACGTACAGCGACGATCCTTTGAGAATGGTCCGTGCGATCAGATTCGCTACCAAGCTGACTACTCCCGATCAGACTTTCACGATAGTCCCCGAGTCCTTGGAATCCATCCGCAGGAACAGCCGGAGGATGGAGATTCTTTCCAAGGAACGTATAGTCGAGGAACTGAACAAGATACTCGTTACTCCGAAGCCGTCTATAGGGTTCCGCCTGTTGGACGAGACAGGACTCATGGACTGGATACTTCCTCAGCTGTCCAAGCTGAAAGGAGTGGAAACCGTTGAGGGAAAAGGTCATAAGGAGAATTTTTCGCATACTCTTGAGGTGCTGGACAATGTTGCCGCACTGGAGATGGAGGCGATTGCCGAGGGCTGTCTGAAGGACTATGTTTTCGAGGATGGGGAAGAGGTGGAGAAGGTACGCACTGAGCCGAATGTATGGCTGCGTTGGGCTGCTCTTCTTCATGATATCGCCAAGCCTTCGACAAAGAGATATGATCCGACGCTTGGATGGACCTTCCATGGCCATGAGGTGGTAGGGGCAAGGTGGATCCCGAAGATATTCCAAGGTCTTAAGATGCCTCTGAACGAGAAGATGAAGTATGTGCAGAAACTGGTCAATCTGCACCTCCGACCGATTGCCCTTGTTACTGAGGAGGTTACGGATTCGGCAGTGCGTCGTCTTCTCTTCGACGCAGGCAATGATATCGATGACCTGATGCTCCTTTGTCATGCGGACATCACTTCCAAGAATCCGCGTAAGGTAGCCCGTCTTCATGCCAATTTCGAGCTGGTGAAGACCAAGCTTGCAGAGGTCGAGGCAAAGGATGCCATCCGTAATTTCAAGAACCCTATCACTGGAGACTACGTCATGGAACTTTTCGGCATCGAGCCGTGCAATATCATCGGTCAGCTCAAGGAGCAGGTCAAGAATGCTATCCTTGACGGCGTGATAGAGAATTCCTTTGAGGCTGCCGATGCGTTCATGCGTGAGCGGGCCGCAGAGATGGGTCTTCATCCTGTAAGATGATCATAGACAGATACATATCCTATATCAGGGATATACGTCGCTATTCCCCAAGGACCGTCCAGCTGTATGGAGAGGTCGTAAGGCGTTATGCTAAAGTTGCTTTCGGTACCGATGACGTTTCTGATTCCCAATTGCTGGAGTCTTTGAATCCCTCTGAAATCCGTTCATATGAGGTGAGGCTTCTTGATGAGGAAGGCATGGTTCCCAAGACGGTCCGTCTGCATCTTTCTGCCCTCAGCGGATTCTGCCGTTTTCTGGTGAAGGAGGGTCTGCTGGAATCCAATCCGGTGCGGCTTGTGCCGAAGCCGAAGGTGGAGAAACGTCTGCCGCATTTCTTCAGGAAGGATGCTTTGGATACATATCTCAAGAACACCGAGTTATATTCGTCTCAAGAATATCTGGACGGTTTTCTTCAAGGACCTCATTCTGAAAACGGCAAGAAATTCTATGATGAACGTCTTGCTCGCCTGATAATCTCCATGCTGTATTCGACCGGACTTCGCCGCAGCGAATTGATATCGCTTGATGTGAAGGATGTCGATTTTGGGCGTAAAGTTGTTAAAGTGGTAGGAAAAGGCAATAAAATGCGCGAAATTCCTATGATAGTTTCGTTGAGTGAAGAAATTTTATTATATTTGAAAGCAGTTGAGGCACTGACGGGAGGGGAGAGGTCTTTGAAATCGCCGTTGCTGGTGACATATTCCGGAAGAAGACTCTATCCGGCTTATGTGGACCGGACGGTAAAACGTGAGCTTGGGGATGTCGAGGGAATAACGGGACGCAGGTCTCCGCATGTGCTGAGACATTCGCTGGCGACGGAGCTGATGAACGAAGAGGCGGATCTTAATTCGATAAAGGAACTGCTCGGACACTCATCGCTCGCGACGACACAGGTCTATACCCACAGCAGTTTTGCCCGACTGAAGAATATTTATGAACGTGCCCATCCAAGGGCTAAAAACGGAGGTAAAAATGGAGATTAGAGTGCAGTCGATCAAGTTCAATGCAGATCAGAAACTGTTGGACTTTGTAGAAAAGAAATTCTCGAGAATCGAGAAATTTTATGACGCTGTTACAGCTGTTGATGTAGCGCTGTCATTGCTTCCAGACCATGAAAACAAGAATGTGAAGGTGCAGGTGAGCATCCCTGGCAACACGCTGGTTGTCGAGAAGAATGCCAAGACCTTCGAAGACGCAGTTGTTGACTGCGCAGACATTCTGAAGGAAAAACTTGTGAAAGTCAAAGAAAAGAGAGCAGAATAACAGACTCACAAAGCAGCGTCGTTGACGCTGCTTTTTTTTGTCCCTCTTTTATGGACATGTAACTACCAGATAACCAATAAGATAACTACTAACACGGTGGGGCAAAAATACCCACCGTGTTAGTAGTTATGTTGCTGTGCAACAGGGGGTTATATGTCCATACTACATGACTGTGATAAAAATACCGTTTCCGCGCATAAAATATCAAAACAGTTTATTATCTTTGTGTAATTATGGCAAAAGGATTTCAAGATACGGATTCTCTGTGCAGAGAGATTGTCAAAGATGCCCGTGCAGGTGTCTTCAAGCCGGTTTATCTTCTGATGGGGGATGAGCCGTATTATGTTGATATGGTGTGCGATGCGATACTGGAGCATTGTCTTGACGAGAGTGAGAGGGATTTCAACCAGACGGTCTGCTATGGTGCTGATGTGAATGCGGATGCTGTAATCACTGCTGCCCGCCGTTACCCTATGTTTGCCGAGAGGCAGCTGGTCGTGGTGAAGGAGGCTCAGATGATGAAGGGGATCGAGGATCTTGCCATATACTGCCAGAATCCGTTGGAGTCAACCGTGTTGGTGATTGCTATGCATGGTGCTTCTGCCGACAAGAGGAAATCCTTCTACAAGACTGTGTCGAAGATGGGAGTCGTCGTGGATTCTCCGACATTGCGTGACTATGAAATGCCGCGTTGGATATCGATGTACTACCAGACACGAGGTCTTCAGATCGCTCCGGATGCTGCAGCCCTGCTTGCGGAATATGCCGGTACGGATCTGAGCAAGATTGCCATCGAGACCGACAAGTTGCTGAAGAATCTTCCTGAGGGAACGGCTCATGTCTCAGCGTCCGACATTGAAAAGAATGTGGGCATCAGCCGTCAGTTCAGCATATTCGAGCTTACCAAGGAACTGTCTGCGAAGAATTCTGCAAAGGCTTTGAGGATTGCGGCCTATATCGGTTCTGCTGCAAAATTTGCAATGCCGATGGCGGTAAGCGCATTGTTCACACATTTCTACAGGATATTGAAGTATGGGGCTCTGCTGCAGGCCAATCCGCGTCCGGCAAACGATCAGAAGGCAAAGGTCCTTGGAGTGGCACCGTTCTTCTTTCAGGAGTATGATATGGCTGTAAGAAACTATCCTGTAAGGAAATGCATGGCTGCGATAGCGCTTTTGAAGGAGTATGACTACAAGGGAAAGGGAGGTGACGTCGGCGAGGCTACCGATGCTCAGCTCATGGTCGAGCTCACAGCAAAACTGTTGAACCTGTAATGAGATTGCGCTGTCCTCCTGAGCGAAGCGAAGGATCTTTAAACTGAAATGAAACAAAACATATATAGAAAATGGGAATTATTGAATGTATTGATGTAAGCAAGAGTTTCGGTGAGAAGGTGGCCCTTGACCACGTCTCGCTTGAGATTCCGAAGGGAAAGATTTTCGGTCTTCTCGGTCCTAACGGTGCAGGAAAGACCACATTGATCAGGATTATCAATAGAATAACCATACCTAGTGGCGGCTCTATCCTTTTTGACGGCCGTCCTATCACCCAGGATGATGTTGCCAAGATAGGATATCTTCCGGAGGAACGTGGACTTTACCGCAAGATGACAGTCGGTGATCAGGCCCTGTATTTTGCGCAGCTCAAGGGTATGAGCCGTCGTGAGGCCATCATGGAACTCAAGAAATGGTTCCAGAGATTCGGTATCGAAAGCTGGTGGAACAAGAAGGTTGAGGAGCTTTCAAAGGGTATGGCCCAGAAGGTTCAGTTCATCACTACTGTAGTGCATAAGCCTTCTCTGTTGATTCTTGATGAACCGTTCTCCGGTTTTGACCCGGTGAATGCCCAGATTATCCGTGAGGAGATACTTCGCCTGAAGGATGAAGGAGCTACGATCATCCTGTCTACTCATAACATGGAGTCTGTCGAGGAACTATGCGACAATATTGCATTGTTCAACAAGTCTCATGTGGTGATTACTGGAGGCGTGGACGAAATCAGACGCAAGTACGGCAACAATAATGTCGAGATCGTATATACTGCAAAGACCCGTCTCGAGCATGATCCGAAGACCTTCAAGGTGCTTTCCGATCAGGATGAATGCGGCCGTCATACGGCAGTCCTTGCTCTTGAGCCTGATGCAGAAGCAAACGATGTTCTCAAGGCCGTAATGGAACAGGAAATAGCAGTTAATTCATTCAAGGAACTTGTTCCAAGGATGAATGATATTTTCATAAAGCTGGTAACAGAGGAGGAGTAAGATATGAAACTGAGAAATATAAAGACAATCATTGCACGCGAATACATGTCTCGCGTTAGGAAGAAGTCCTTTCTTTTGATTACATTCCTGGGACCTATCTTCTTTGCTGCAGTATGTGTGCTTCCTGCCGTCATTATGAACATGACCAAGGAGGATAAGAAGAAAGTTGCTGTAGTAGATAATTCAGGATTTGTATCTGAGCGTCTTAAGGATACTGATATAGTAGATTTTACAGATTATTCTGGTTGCAATGCAGACAGTCTGAAGACCAGGATGAAGTCAAAGGATATCGATATACTGGTGGAGGTGTTTCCTGTCGACTCTGTTTCAGTTGTTGCCAAGGCATGCGCCCCAAAGCCGATCAGTGTTGATATGAAGGGAGCGATTGCTGAACAGATCAATGAGGCTGTGGAGGACTACAGACTGGAGTCCTATGGTCAGGAAAACCTCAAGCAGATAATGCAGGAGGTGGAGTTTGAAACTCCGATTGCGACAATGACGATAGATGAGTACGGCAATGAAAAGGTGTCGGCTCCGGAGGTCTATATGATTGTGTCTCTGTTGATGGCAATGATCATCTATATGTTTATTGCGATGTTCTCAGGAATGGTGATGCAGAGCGTGATCGAGGAAAAGGCAAGCAGGGTTGTGGAAGTGCTCGTATCATCTGTCAAGTCAACTGAACTGATGTTCGGAAAGATCATCGGTGTTGCCTGCGTAGCTGTGACCCAGTTCCTTCTGTGGATCGTTCTGACGGTCGGACTTGTTTATGGAATCTCATCATTTGTAGGTTTTGATACCATAATGGGCAGTGCAACCGCCCAGACAGAACAGATGAATCAGATGACTGAGGCTGTAGGCGTCGACAGCGAACAGACATCTGTGATGCCGTCGATGCAGTCCATTGAGCAGGTTGGAGTGTCGGATTCATCTGATCAGGCGGAGGAAGCTCCTCAAGGAGGACAGCTGGCTGCAGTGTTCAAGACTCTGAAGACTCTTGATTACGGAATGCTGATATTCGGATTTCTGGTTTATTTCATTCTCGGTTATCTTCTCTATGCATCATTCTTTGCTGCCATCGGATCTGCCGTCGAGAATGAAGCAGATACCCAGCAGCTCCAGCTGCCTGTGACAATCCCTCTGATGATAGCATTCTTCATTGCCTTCTATGCTTTCAAGGCTCCGGAAAGTTCTGTTGTATTCTGGGCGTCAATGATTCCGTTCACGTCACCTATAGTGATGCTTGCACGTATTCCATTCGGCGTTCCTGGTTGGGAACTAGCTCTTTCGATAGGTATTCTGGTGCTTACATTCCTTCTTTGCGGATGGGCTTCTGCCAAGATTTACAAGATAGGAATCCTGATGTTCGGCAAGAAGACCTCTTTCAAGGATCTCTGGAAATGGCTTAAACAAAAATAATATGAACAGGATCATAACCCTAGTTGCGCTGCTCTGCATCTCTGTAGCGGCGTCGGCGCAGAAATACACATGGAAGGCAATACCTATGGACGGCTCACGGGCCGGATGCAGATATGCCATGCAGGATGACGTGGATGAGGCCATCGGTACTTTGGATGACGGTGTCTACACTGCACCTAACGGCAACATGTTCCAGGATGACAGCATGGTTGTCCAGACTGCTGCCATCGTGCTGGCCGCCCAGCCTGCAATGTATGAAAAGAAAGCGGTCATTGGTTATTCCGACCATGAAATCGTCGAGAAGAAACCGGAGAGTGAGCTCTCTAACATGATTGTGGATCTTATGATGGCAGCAGCACGGAACGAGAGCGGTAAGGAAATCCATCTCGGACTGCTTAATTTCGGCGGAATCCGTTCAGATCTTCCTAATGGAAAGATCTTGTTGGACGATGTGGAGTCGATGCTTCCGTTCAACAACAACATCGTCTATATGGAAATGACCGGCAGAGAGATCAGAAAGCAGATAGACTATATGCTGCAGACCAAGTTGCTTGCAACCGGTGGAATGAAGATAGTGGTAAAGGATAAGAAGGCTGTAAGGATTAAGGTCAATGGCAAGCCTTTGGATGATGACAAGGTTTATGGTGTTGCTACAATCACATTCCTGCTGCGAGGTGGAGATGATTTTAATCTTGGAGAGAATGCATTGATAATTAATGATTTGGGAATCCTTGTCAGGCAGCCGGTTCTGGATCATATAATCAATGAAACCAAGTCCGGACGTATGATCGGATACAAGAAGGATGGACGTGTCATTATAAGATAATTGCTTATGAAGAAGTTATTTATATCTTTCATTGCTATTGCTTCAGCATTGACAATTGCTGCACAGGATCTTACGATCCTTCACCTTAATGACACCCACAGCCATGTGGAGCCGGAAAAAATGGGCGATGTAAAAGGACATGGAGGTGTTATCGAGCAGTCCATATACATTTCTGAAGTAAGGAAAGAGATGGGCGAACAGAATGTTCTACTGCTTCACGCCGGTGATTTCAGCCAGGGAACTTCATACTTTACTCAGCTGGATGGTCAGATAGAAATAGATCTGATCAATACTTTCGGCTATGATGTCGTTACCCTTGGAAATCACGAATTTGACAATGGACCGGCAGTCTTGGCCAAAAGGCTTGTGCAGCTTGAGTGTCCGGTAGTTTGTGCCAACTATGATTTCTCTAAGACAGATCTTGCTGATATTGTAAAACCGTATGCGATAGTAGAGAAAGCAGGTAAGAAAATAGGGGTCATCGGCCTGTTGACGGATATTTCAACAGTCGTGGATTCTTCCGCCCATGCAGGGCTTGTCTATATGGATCCGGTGTCTGTGGCCCAGAAGTATGTCGACTGTCTCAGAAATGAGGAGAAATGTGATCTGGTCATATGTCTTACTCACCTCGGAGACGAAAGGGACAAGAATACAACTGCTGCAATAGATCAGGATCTTGTGGCCGGTACAACCGGAATCGATATCGTTGTCGGAGGTCATGCCCATACGCGTCTTGAGGATATGGAAATATGGAAGAATGCAGCCGGTGAGGACGTCGTTTATATTACAGACGGGTGCTGGGGTCTTGAAATCGGACGACTTGACATTGAGTTTTAACATATGCATTTTGCAGAGATCATAATTCTTGCAGTCGGAGTTGCGATGGATGCTTTTGCCGTATCCGTCTGCAAGGGCTTGTCTGTCAACAGACTACGTCCTGGATATATATTCTCTGCAGCTTTATGGTTTGGCGGTTTTCAGGCGCTGATGCCATTGATAGGATACTATCTCGGCGTGAGTTTCGCTGATGCTGTTGCCAGCATAGATCATTGGATAGCTTTCGTACTCCTCGGTTTCATAGGTGGGAAGATGATAATGGAGGCATTTCATAAGAATGAAGAGTGCGAATATGATCCTGATTTTTCCTTCAGGACCATGTTCATGCTGGCTGTAGCCACAAGCATAGATGCCCTGGCAGTAGGAGTGTCTTTGGCCTTTGCAGGAGCTGATATATGGTCGGCAATTCTGGTCATAGGCTTGATAACCGGATGCTTTTCAGCGCTCGGCGTGTGGCTGGGAAATGTTTTCGGTTGCAGGTACAAGTCAAAAGCTGAGTTCTGTGGGGGCCTGATCCTGTTTGCCATAGGTTTGAAGATTCTTCTGGAACATACGATGTAATTATGCCTGTACTTGAAAAAATAGTCATATCTGATTTCAGAAACATAGAACTTCAGGAACTGGAGTTCTCTCCGAACATAAACTGCATAAGTGGAAACAATGGAGAAGGAAAGACCAATCTGCTGGATGCTGTCTACTATCTATCTATGACAAAGAGCGCCTTCTCAACGTCTGACAGATTTACCTTCAGGCATGGCACCGATGAACTGTCTCTGTCAGGTACATACAGGATGGAGAATGGCCTCAAGTGCCGTTTTGCCCTCAAGATGAATTCCAAGGGAGAGAAGAAGGTGAGGCGAGATGACAAGCCTTACGGACGCGTCTCAGAGCATATCGGTGTGCTTCCTATAGTCATGGTCTCTCCTTCGGACATATCCATGATCAGCGAATCAGGAGATGAACGCCGCAGGTTCGTTAATGCGGTACTGTCTCAGATGGATTCGGAGTATATGTCTGCTCTTCAGCAGTATAACAGGCTTCTGCTTCAGAGAAACAAGATGCTGAAGGATCTTGACCCGGACAGGACTCTGCTGGAGGTTATCGATATGAGGATGGCTGCCTTGGCACAGCCTATACATGAAAAACGACGCAGTTTCGTAGATGCATTGAAGCCGGTAGTCGCTGAATATTACAAAGCATTGTCCGGAGGTGCCGAGCATGTCGACATAGAATACGAATCTGATCTTTTCAAGGGACAGCTTGATATGCTCCTTGGGTCTTCATTTGAAAAAGACAGGATACTGAAATATACCACATGCGGAATACAGCGTGATGACTTCGTATTCAAGATGGACGGGTGGCCTATAAGAAGGCATGGTTCCCAGGGACAGCAGAAGTCTTTTCTGGTCTCCCTGAAGTTTGCGCAGTATGAGATCATGAAGAAGAGTTACGGTTTTGCTCCTATGCTTCTTCTGGATGACGTGTTCGATAAACTTGATATGGGAAGGATATCTAATCTGCTTCAGATGGTATCAGGCAAAGACTTCGGTCAGATATTCATCACTGACAGCAATAAGGTGCGTATGTCCGGCATCGTTGATGCATTGACCCAGGACCGTGCATATTTTGAGACAAAAGAGGGAACTTTCTCAAGAATCTGATATGGCATACGACGGTAAGACCAACAGGATGCGCAGGCATGAGCCTGTGGGAATGGATGAACTGGTGCGACAGTTCATTCGTGACATGCGTCTTTCATCCGGTCTGAATCGTCAGAGGGTAGGGGACGTGTGGAATGAGGTTTCCGGGGCATCACGGTACACCTTGGGAGTGAATTTTGCTGACGGAGTCCTGTACTGTAGCTTGTCCTCGTCTATAGTCAGGAATCAGCTGTACTTTCAGAAGGATGCTCTGATACAGGCGATGAATGATGCTTTAAAGAAGGATGAATTGTTCATCTGGGATTGGGAGAAGAAGGGCAATTGTGTCAAGACGCTGGTCTTGAAATAGATAACAAATAATATTTTATCATATGAAGATAGTAGCAGACAAGGAGATTCCGTTCCTCGAAGGTGTTTTCGAACCATATGCCGATGTGGTCTATAAGCGTGGAGACGAGATTGTAAAGGAAGATATCCTCGATGCTGATGTTATGATTGTGCGTACACGTACTCAGTGTAATGCCGAGCTTCTTGAAGGAACATCAGTAAAGATGATCAGCACTGCTACAATCGGTACGGATCATATTGACCTGGATTATTGCAGTCGGAATGGTATCGTTGTAGCAAATGCAGCCGGTTGCAATGCCGGAGGTGTCATGCAGTACGTTTTCTCGGCAGTCTATGGAATAGCTGCGAGGAAAGGAATCAAGCTGGATGATGCAACTTTCGGAATTGTCGGTGTCGGTAATGTCGGATCCAAGATAGATGAAATGGCTCAGCATCTGGGTTTCAAAGTTCTGCGATGTGATCCTCCACGTGCGCAGGAAGAGGGACCGGAAGGATTCTGCTCATTGGAATACCTGTTGGAGCACTCTCAGATAGTGACTATGCATGTCCCTTTGGACGATATGACCAGGGGAATGGCTGACGAGACCTTCTTTGCCCTCATGCAGCCTGGTGCAATCTTCATCAATGCTGCAAGGGGAGAGGTCATTGATGAAAAGGCATTGATCACAGCTTCTCCTAAGCTTGGTGCAGTAGTTATAGATACATGGTGCAATGAGCCGGATATCAATCTGGAACTGCTTGATGTTGCGGATATTGCTACGCCACATATCGCAGGATATTCATATCAGGGAAAGGAAAATGCCACTACCATGGCGGTAAGGGCGGTGGCACGTCATATGAAGATAAAACCTCTCAGATATTATCGTCCAAATGAAGATGAGGAAGGACATGAGCCCGTGCTTCTGGATCTGAAGGGCAAGAATCATGGAGAGATAGCGGCAGTTCTGATGTACAACTACCCGATATTCACAGATGACTTCCGTCTTCGCATGAATCCGGAAGGTTTTGAGAAATTACGCGCTCAATATCAGTATCGCAGAGAAATATATGTAGAATAATCAACCACTAATCAATAACACTATGTTTACTAAAGAAGACATTATTCAGATCGAGCAGCGAGGCTCGTCGGTACAGACTGTAGAGGAGCAGGTGGAAAGGTTCCGTAAAGGTTTTCCATGGCTTAAGATAGTTGCTCCTGCTACCCCTGCAATGGGAATCCAGGTGCTGGATCAATCTCAGGTGGAGGCTGCTGTCAGATATTATGAGGCATCCTCTATAAACGGTAAATGTAAGTTCGTGCCTGCTTCCGGTGCAGCATCACGTATGTTCAAGGACCTTTTCAGTGGTCTTGACGCCTTGAAGGCTGGAAAGGAACTTTCTGATGATGCTCCTGCAGCTAAGTTTGTAGACAACATCGGATCATTCGCCTTCTATACTCCGGAGCTTTTCGGTGAGCAGACATGCAAATGTCCTGAGTATCGTAAAGACGTACTTTCCAAGACTCTGACTGACGAAGGACTTGGATATGGAAGCAAGCCAAAGGGTGTGCTCAAGTTCCATAAGTATACTGATGGCGAGATCCGTACGGCTTTTGCAGAGCATCTTGTTGAGGCTCAGGATTATATGAGGAATGAGGATGGTACCGCAAATCTGGTTGTCACCATATCTCCTGAACATCAGCAGCTCTTCGAGGAGGCTTATGCACAGGTCAAGGCAGAATATGAGGCAAGGTATGGTGTGAAGTACAACATTACCTTTACATTCCAGGACAAGGCTACGGATACTGTTGCAGTTGATGTCGAGAACAAACCGTTCAGGACAGAGACAGATTCTCTTCTGTTCCGTCCGGCAGGTCACGGAGCATTGATTCATAATCTGAATGCAATCAAGGAAGAAGTTGTTTCCATCAAGAATATCGATAACGTTGCTAATGAGAGACTTCTTCCTGCAACAGCTACATGGAAGAAGGTTCTTCTTGGAAAGGCTCTCGAACTCAGAGATGCTCTTCATGGCTATCTTCGCGAGCTAGACCAGATAACAGGAGATTATATGACTGACCTGCGTGTAGATAATCCTGCATATGGAAAGATCGGTGATGAGGATGTCTATCAGAGGGAGGAAGTTCAGAAGCTGTGTGACGAGATAGAGGAGTATCTTGAGAAGAATCTATGCATCAAGATGCCTGAGGCTGCAACATGCAAGGATAGGGTCGCTGCTCTTCGTGAGAAACTCAACCGTCCGATCAGAGTTGCAGGTATGGTCAAGAACCAGGGAGAGCCAGGCGGCGGTCCTTTCATCATCGCAGAGAAGGACGGATCTACATCACTTCAGGTTCTTGAAAGCGTTCAGATCAATACGGCAGACATGTATGCACGTGCAGCGCTTGCCAATGCAACCCATTTCAATCCGGTTGATATAGTATGCTGCCTGCATGACTACAAGGGAGAAAGCTTCGATCTGCTGAAATATGTGGATGAGGATGCAGGGTTCATCAGCTCAAAGAGCTATCAGGGACGTGAACTCAAGGCTCTTGAACTTCCAGGACTATGGAACGGTGCCATGAGCAAGTGGAATACAATGTTCGTTGAAGTTCCGCTCGAGACATTCAACCCTGTGAAGGTTGTGCTTGATCTTCTTCGTCCAGCACACCAGAACTGATCATATCTTTGTGATTATCAGCAGGTTTCCTGACTTGTCTGATTTGAGACCGAATATGTGGGCGTCATCTCCTGAGGTGACGCCTAATTTTTTGCGCAGCGTGTCAGTGTCCATCGGGATGTTGCGTGCTGTCACTTCGGAATGAGGGTATGACTTTCCTGCCTCCTTTATGCTGCGTTTGTCAAGCGGCTTGATGCTTACAATGCTGTATACTTTTCCGTATTTCTTCAGTTCTTCTGCCTTTTCTGGACTGTCTGTGAGATAGTAATGCGTAGATACGCCCAATTTTTCTATGCCGAAGCGGTCGCGGAACAGATTGAAGAATCCGGCTTTCATGAAGGCTTTGCCGGGTTCGAAGAGGAAGAGATCTCTCGACTCGCTGCGCTCGCTCGAGATGACAATCATCTCTCCAGGCGCTCGTCGTACCAGTGGCTCATGTCCGGTTGCCAGTGGCTCATGTCCGGATGACAGTGGGGTGCGTTCGTAAGATAAGGTTATGGCTTCTGATGCGGGGAAGTCTCTTGGGAGTTCAGCTGCTGTGATGCTGAATTCTCCGGACCATTCCCTGTCCATCCACACAAGCAGTTCCTTGCATTCTCCTCCGGCTCCTACTACATGTATCTCACGACATGTGGGACCCAGTCTGTCGCAGACCATAGTTATGTCAGCCATAGGGGAGAGTTTCAGCAATATATGCCTTGAGTACTCGAAAATCAGGTCTTTGAGATTGAGTACATCGGGAGTGCATTCTTCAATCAGGAACACTTTTCTTCCTCCTTCACCACGACGGGCTGGATCAAGATAAACGATATTCGGAGCGAATGGCTCAAGGATTTCTCTGATGGTTTCCTGGGTTGCGATGCAGTTGCTGATCTTTATGTTGGATACGCCAAGTGTCATGAAATTATGACCGGCAGCCTTGCAGAGAGCTCCCTGCATTTCATTATACAGAACTTCCGATGCTTTCTTTGAGAAGAACCAGCTGTCTACTCCCAATCCTCCGGTGAGATCGGCAAGGCGGAAACTGCCCCCGGCAATATGCTCTGCCAAATCCGCTTTATATATTCCTGTAGCTGTGCTGCTGCACTGCTCTGCAGACAGACGAACCGGAAAAACAAGGCCCGGATCGGCGTACCATTCCGGAACCTTGTTCTTCAGTTTTCTTCGGCTTTCTATGCAGGCTACGGCGGTTTCGATGTCAATCTCCGGCCATTTGGCGCGGTCCAGGATCAGTCTGGATGTCTCATCTTCCATGTGCTCCTGCACAAAAACTGTCAGTCGTTCCATCAGTTTCTTGCTTCGCCCTTGAAATAGATGTCTATTGAGCTTCTTGGCATTCCTGTGGCCTGTGATGAAAGCTCCATATTGATTTCATACACTCCATTGACATGATTTACCTCAATCCAGTCAGATGCGTCAGGATAAGGCCTGTATTCGTTATCATATGGCCAGACCTGCATCATGTCAAATGCAAACTCCCATCCTGACAGTTCCAGGAAGGATTTTCTGCCGTCGTTGATTATGTCGGAAGGAATGCTGAGGACAGGCATGTGAAGGTATGTAGATGTAGCGATTGTATATCCTTCGCTTGGTGAGAAGAAGAATCTGGTGACTGCGCCCTTCTGCTCTACCATCAGTTGCACTATATGGTGTTTTCCTTCGTAGGAGCTGGTACCCTCGTAATCGTAGACATATCTGTTCTGTTTGACCACATTTGATTCAAACCCACCTTTATATGCAGCTCTGAACTGCTTCTCTCCGTTGGTAATGTTGATGTGGACCTCAAGGTTTTCGTTATCAAGTGATGTGCTGATCGTGCCAGCAGCATTCTTCAGGCCGAACTCTACACCAGAATTGTACGATAATGCAAGCGCTCCGTTATATTCCGGGTCAGGAAGTGCGATCGTCTTGCCTACCAGTGCAGGATCCATGGACAGACTGACAACATCGTTACCGTTTTCATCGTAGAGTCTGATCAGGGATCTGCTTCCGTCCTCGTAGGTGGTGAACGATGCTTCAGTGACATCCTGACGTTCCCTGCCGATACCCCATTCATTTTCATATGGGAGTTCTGTCTCTACATGATACTTACCGGAATACACTCCGCTGAGCATTGCTTTTGTTTCTGCCGCTTTTGAATAAAGATTCTGTGCCATGAAATCTGCCTTGATCTCATCGCCTTCTTTTGATATCTCTATATACGCAGCACCCTCATTGCCATAGGCAAATACCATGTCTTCACCGAAACTGATAAATGATTCCTTGGATGTCTGGCCGTTGAATCTGTCTCTGAGTCCGAGATATGAGCTATGAGTATTCAACACTATGTAGTCTCCTGCAGTCTGGATTGCTTCTGTTGTAGTCAGTCCTTCAGTAGGGGACAGCCAGAGTTCGACAGCATTATCTCCTTTGTCATATTGTACAACGGACAGGATGTCAAAGGTGTACCCGTCATATGTGAAGAAATTTGTTCTTTCTTCTGGGGGTGTACCTTCTGTTCCGTCATCAGGTTTCTGACAACCGTCCAGCGGCATTAAAGCAGCAGCCATCACGGCTGCAAGAAAGGAATTTCTGATATTTCTCATAGTGTTCTGATTTATCAGACAAATATACATAAAAACATTATAATAAATGTCTTTGACCGCTATTCATTTTCATGTGGCTCAGTGCTTGTAAATAATTAGTCAGCCTCATCGTCCTCACAAGTGGCGCTGCAGGCCATACTATGGGGCTCTTCATATTTCCGGACGGGACTGCATCCCGTCCCTTTTTTCATAAAATGAAAAAAGGCGACCTCACGGCAGCCTTTTTCAATTGTGTACTTTAACTTGGAAATCGGTTGATTCTTTTACCATTTCTGGTTGCAAATTTATAGTATGCGGATGTTCTGTTAAACTAAATGTGATTTTAGTGACTAAAATGTGATTAAGCATATGGATTTGTGACTAAAAATAAATATTTGTGACTAAAATAAATAATTACTATTTTTGTCACACCAAAATATTGACTAAAATATGGTTCAGGTTCCAAGACTTTTCAGGCGTTTCATGCCGCAGCTCATACATATGTTCGTGCTGCCGATATTCTTTTTTGCATTCGTGATGATATATCATCCTTTCGAATTGAAGATACATTTCGGAACTGTATGGTTCGGAGTCCATGTGACTATCTTGTCATGCATCATATTTGCCTGCATAGTGATCACAAGACTTCTGTATTATTTTCTGCCTTTGCGTCTGAACTATTCCTTGTACAGCCTCTGGTGTTTTGGCGAGGTCTTCTTCTGCAGTGTCTTCTGTGCTTTATACCTTTGGATGATACGAAATAAGCCGGATTCATATTTTGATCAGTTGTCACTGATTTTCGAGTCCATCCTATTTGTTCAGGTGATTCCTTATGTCATACTGGCTTTGGCGATGAGGATACATGACTATGCTACATTGAAGTCTGAGCCTGAGAATAACTCCAGAATGCGTTTTTATGACTCAAATCACAATCTGAAGTTTGTTGCAACAGCCGATACCATATTATATATAGGTGCTGAAGAGAATTATATCAACATATATTATACTGACAACGGTCGAGTGAAATGTTATGTGCTGCGCAGTTCAATGCGGTCAGTAGATGAATTATGCTTGGCAAATGGTCTTGTCAGATGCCATAGGTCATTTTATATCAATCCATCTCATGTACGTATCCTGAGAAAGGAGAAGGAGGGGATCGTCATGGCAGAACTTGACGTCAATGATGTACGTGACATCCCTGTCAGCAAGAAATTCTATAATAATCTTGCTGAAATGTTATAACGTTTCGTAGCATGAAGTTTTAGAAGAGACCGAAAAGCTGTGCGTCTATCTTGTCTCTGATAAGTGCGAAGTCTTCCGGACGGTGTTCATAATCGAGATCGTCTGCTTCGATGACAAGAACTTTTCCTTTGTAGTTCGCAATCCATTCCTCGTACCTGTCATTGAGATTGCTCAGATACTCGATGCTGATGCCTTTTTCGTAGTCGCGTCCTCTTTTCTGTATTTGTTCTACCAATGTCGGCACTGAGGTCTTTAGGTAAATCAGAAGGTCTGGCTCCCTGACCATTGACATCATAAGGTTGAACAGCTGCATGTAGGTGTCGAAATCTCTGTCCGAGAGGTTTCCCATTGCCTTGTTGTTGGCTACGAAGATATGCACGCCTTCCAGAATCGTCCTGTCCTGGACGATGACGTCATCTGATTTTGCAATTTCAAGGAGGTCCTGAAAACGCTGAGCAAGGAAATAAGTCTCAAGGTTATAAGACCATCTTTCGATGTCCTTGTAATAGTCCTCCAGATATGGGTTGTATGTGACCGCCTCATATTTAGGAGTCCAGCCATAGTGCTCGGCCAGCATGCGGGTGAGGGTGGTCTTGCCGCAGCCTATGTTTCCTGCTATTCCGATGTGCATATCTCAGTGATTTCAGTTGGTTGAATTAAGGGCTGTCTGGAAATTATGCCCAAACAGCCCGCTAATTTAATATTTTTTCGGAGACTAAGCAAGTCTCATTTTTGCTCTTTAGAAAAGGAAGCCGGTATTGATATAGAATGCACCGTTTCCGTCCTGTTTGTTGAAACAGCGTGCATATTCGAATGCAACGATGAAGTTCTGGTTCATGATGAAGCGAAGACCTGCTCCTGCTGCTCCATGGAAGCCGTCCTTCCTGTCTAAAACAAACCTATTATAGAGACCTTCATAGTTGGCTGCTGGGATTTCGCCTTTCATGATGCTTTCTGCAGCATTCAGTTTTGCTGTGTCGCTGAATGTCATGTCATATCCTCTGAAGACATGTGCACCGTCACAGAATGCGCTGAGTGCGAATGCTATATTCTGTTTCCAGAGCTTGAACTCAATGAACCTCCAACGGAATTCTGCATTGAAGAATCCTACGTCCAATCCCTGTACTCTGTTGAGCATCAGGCCTCTGACTGTTCTGTAACCTCCGAATCCGTCGTTGTCAGCCTTGACTCCCATGTTTGTGTAGAATGGCAGCGAGTACCAAGGTGCCTCGTCACCGAATGTTCCCTGGTAGCCGATTCTGTATGCGAATGTCAGCTTGTCCTGAACGATAGGAACATAGTGCCTGAAAGTTGCGCAGTATCTGTAGTGTTCATGGGTGGTTCCGAGCCATTTAGGCGCAGCTATTACATGTGCCTCTGCCCAGATACCCTTGGTAGGGTTGTTTTCTACGTTTCTGCTGTCATACATGAGCCCCAGTCTGATAGACGATGTGATGCCTCCGTTTATCTCGTCCTCAGGAATTATGCCCCATACCTTGTAAAGGTCGAAGAGGGTAGTGCCGCCGGGAACATAGAGTGCTGAATTGTTCGGGTCCAGAAGTAGTTCAGGATTGTCAAGTACAGAGTATCCCTTTGGCTTGAATGACTGAGTTTTTGTCCATGAGAATGAATATCCGGCTTCCCAATGGAAATTCTTCAGGATTTCTCCGGTAAAGTCGATCTTGGCCTTGACAAGGTCGCGTCCGAATCTATAGAAGCCTTTTGGCATCTTGCCTTTGTCCAGAAACTTGCGGTATGTCTTGTTATAGTCTTCGCTATCCTTGTCCGGACTTCCGTCAAAATGGAAGGTCGGCTTGAGCATTTCCATGTCATAGTTGCTCTGATAGCCGTTGAAGCCATAGAAATCAAGTGCCGCATCCTTGTAATATCCGGTACATATAGACATTCTGACACCAGGAATCAGCGTCTTGTTGTCGTAGTTTACAATGAATTTGTAGCTGTTGATAGCGCTTTCCTTTGTGTATGCGGAAGCCTCGAAGTACCACTGTGACTTAGGGTTCGGATATGTACTTCCGTCTCCGAACTGATAGAGGTTCAGGAGGGCACCGAACTGGAAACCACGGTCCGCGTCAAAAGCGACTACGGGAAGGGGACCGAAATTGGTGCCGGTCTTGATGATTTCTCCTTTTTCGTTATATGTTACGTTTTTCTTCTTCTTTTCTGCCTTTGCTTCTGTTGAAGTATCGGCTGTTGCAGTTTCATAGCTGTTCGCCAGAGCCGGTGTGCAGAGCATCATGGCTGCAATGGCAGTGATGAATGTTCTTTTCATTACGGTTTGGTTTATAGTTTATTGAATGCTTTTGTAATTCCTTTGAACTGTTTCCATAGCTTCTTGTTACGAAGCAGTCTGATATCTGAGAACCAGCGCCTGCATCCTTCTAGATAGTCGTGGAAATAACTGAATCCCGGTAACCAGAGCACAAGGAGGATGAGGGCAAGCCACCATGGTGCCAGACAGAATGCCAATGCAGTGTAGATAGGGAAGAGCACCATGCTGAAGCCAAGCTTGATTCCGAAACTTGCAGTGTTCTTGAAAGCCTTGTCCCTGACTTTTCCCCTGATGAAGAATTCTGTAGCCCACATAGGCAGACATGATACTGCGCTATACAGGAAATATGGAAGCCCGAGAAGTGCTGCAAGTCCCTTTCCTATTACGTTCAATACCGGATTTGACCTTTTCTTGAACGAATAGATCGATATGCCTTTCTTCTGTCTCTTGCGTTCGAATTCCTTTACCTCAGTCAGGAGATCTGCCATTTCTTCCGGCTTTTCTTCCATAGCCTTTTCGATCTGGCTTACTATATCTCTGTTGCGCAGCATCTCTTCGCTCAGTGATGTGCCGAAGTCTCCGTATCCTCTCTTTCTGTCACGGATAGACAGCATCTTTGTAAGCGCCCACTTTGCCTCGTAGTTATCATCATACGGAATGTAAGTTATGAGTTCGGACATGCGGGAAGTCAGCTCCTTTCTGAGTGCATCCATGATCTGAGCTTCGTTTTCCAAACTGCAGTTCTTCACAAACTCTGTGACATTCAACGCCTTGCCATAGGTAACCAGGCATGTGCTGCGATATCTGAAATAGTCTCCGTATTCGATGCCCGCCGGGACGATGTAAACGGGCTTCTCCTGTCCGAACTTCTCGTTAGCGGCAAGTGCGGCCCTGAACACTCCTTTCCCCAGCATCTGAAGCGAGTGTTTAGGTCTATGGGTACCTTCCGGATACATGCAGAACCTTACGTTGTTCTCCAATGTCTCTACTATGATTTCCTGGTTGTCCTTGTTCTTCAATACATTGCGAAGTCCGTCCCTCTGGCGTATCATCGGAAGAATGCGCACAAAGAACATAAGTTTGGCAATGAAGGGCTTCTTGAAGAGGTCTGCTCGGGCTCCGAATACGGTCGGTTTCTTATGGGTGCGCAGAATCACCAGCGCGTCCATCAAGGTATTGCAGTGATTGGGAGACAGAAGCACCGCCCCGTCTTTGGGAATGTTCTCCATCCCTTTGATTTCACACTTGCGGTAGCCGTTCTTTACCGCCATGTCAACACATGGCCTGAGAGACGTGTACAGCCAGTCATCCTGATATATCTTTTCTTTTGGCATGTCTTATTCGTCGTTAGCTTCTTTTCTTCCTCTTAGTCTCCAGGTAAAGGCAAGTGTCAGACCTGAGATAATATGCCATACGCCCCACCATGCTGTGATGACAAGCATTCCGCCGTTGTGTGCCCATTCTTCAGGAGGGAAGATGTTCGAATTCAGCAGAAGTGCAAGTCCGAGGCCGGAATTCTGGATGCCTGTCTCGATAGTGACTGTTCTTCTGTCTTTGTATGGCAGCTTCAGCAATGTACTTGTTCCAAATCCTATACCGAGTGCCAGCAGGTTATGTACCAATACGATCAGGAAAATATACTTGATGCACTTCATGAATACGTCGACATTGCCGGTGAATATGATGACCACCATTGCAATGAAGACCAGGATCGAGAGATTCTGAAGAGGCTTTTTCAGTTTATCAGCAATCTTAGGGTAGTAGTGTGCACAAAGGATTCCAAGAACGAGAGGAATACCCATGATGATCACTATGCTCTGGAATATCTCAGGGAAAGGTATCTCCAGTTTAGGCAGATTCATGGAGTGCTTGCCGGCGAAATCAAGATAGAGTTTTCCCCATAATGCAAAATTGAGCGGGGTAGTGAATATGCAGGCAGCAGTGTTGAACGCAGTCAGCGAAACAGACAGCTCTGTATTGCCTCGTGAAAACGATGTGATGAAGTTGGAGATGTTTCCACCAGGGCAGCAGGAAACCAGAATCATTCCCAATGCGACCATTGGTGAGAGCAGGTCTCCGCAAGCGATGATCAGCAGCAGAGTCAGTGCCGGCAACAGAATGATCTGACAGACGATACCGGTAATTATTGACTTAGGGTTCTTTATGATATCTACGAATGTAGCTGGCTTGATTCCTAATGCCACTCCGAACATCACCAACGCAAGCACGATGTTCAGGAGAGTGGATCCTCCTTTCATTGATACTTCCATCGTGTCAAGAATCGCCAATGGATGCGAATCGATAACTTCCTCTGTCATTTGGTTCAGGATTTAATAGGTTATTAAATACAAAGGTAAAACTTTTTACCGATTATTGAACCAACATCTTACTTTTTGTCTGTAATTCTATCTATGATGACGGCGATCGCTCCATCGCCTGTGACGTTGCAGGCGGTGCCGAAGCTGTCCATTGCTATGTAGAGGGCTATCATAAGTGCTTGAGCATCAGCGTCAAATCCCAACATTCCTGATAGTAGACCGAGTGATGCCATTATTGCGCCTCCTGGTACTCCTGGTGCAGCTACCATGGTGATGCCGAGCATGCAGATGAAGCCTGCGAACATTCCGAACGAATAAGGCATCCCCTGCATGATCATCAAAGCCAGTGCACATGCGACAATCTTGAGTGTGCTTCCAGACATATGGATGGTTGCGCATAATGGGATACAGAAGCCTGCAACACCTTCTGACACACCGTTTTTCCTGGTCTGTTCCAATGTCACCGGTATGGTTGCAGCTGATGATTGGGTGCCTAGTGCTGTGAAATACGCCGGCATCATGTTCCAGAGCAGCTTGAAAGGATTCTTACGCGCTATTGCTCCCGCGATGCAGAACTGAAGCAGCAGTATGCCTATATGGATCAGGAAAATTATACCGATGATCCTGATGAAGACATTCAGGATGGAGAATACCGTTCCTGCATATGCCATGTTCAGGAATATGCCGAATATATAGAGGGGGAGTACAGGTATTATAGCTGTCTTTATGGTCTTCACTATGATCTCTTCGAATCCGTGAGTCACCTTAATCAGTGTTTCGTTCTGTGTGGAAGCAAGTCCAAGTCCCAATGTAAACGACAGGACAAGCGCAGTCATCACTCCCATAAGAGGCGGAATGTTGACTTCAAAGAATGGTATCAGCGCCTCCGCTTCAGTTACTTCGGTAAGTTTCGTGCCGGTCTGTATCATGGAAGGGAAGAGTGATGCCCCAGTCATATAGGATACCAATCCGGCAAATACTGTTGATCCGTATGCTATCAGTACAGTGATGAGAAGCATCTTTCCCGCCTTATTTCCTATATCTGCGATGGCTTTGGTGACAAGTCCTAATATGATAAGCGGTATGGCGAATCCCAGGAACTGACTGAAGATTCCGTTTATTGTAACGAACGTCCTGACTACGATCTCGTATGGTGAGGTCTCCCATGTATGACCCTGATTGAAGTATTCGAATGCCAGTCCGAGTCCGATGCCGAGCACTATGGCTATCAAAATCTTCGGAAGCAGGCCCAATTTTAGCTTTTTCATGTGGTTAACAAAAATGTTATAGCGTTAAACAATTATGTTTTATATGTTGGTATTCAGTAATATGTGTGGTGTATCCTACCAAAATTTATTTAGCTCTGAATTATACTCAAAACCCGCCTGATTCAGGCGTTTTTCAAGCTCATTCCTGTCGATTTCAAGGTCTTCGCACAGCTCGTCAAGGCTTCCGTAGAAGTCTCTCAGCTTCATGTTTGTCCAGCTCAGAAGCATTGCCGGATCTTTAGGATAATCTGCCATATCATTTACCATTCTATAGGTTTGGAATTCAGCGTTGCCTCCAGGTATTCGTCATACGGGATGAACCTTGCACCCATAGACTCCAGATGGTCGGTCTTCAGCTGGCAGTCAATGAATATACCGCCCTGCTCCTTCATGTGACGGGCAAGATGTATCAATGCCATCTTTGAAGCGCTTGGGACGAGTGAGAACATGCTGTCGCCTATAAAGCATCCTCCTGATACGAATCCGTACAATCCACCGACCAGATAGTCGTCCTCATCCCAGACCTCCACGCTCTTGGCATGACCTCTTCGGTTGAGTTCCAGCCATGTTTCTGTCAGCTCCGGTCCAAGCCACGCGTTTTCTTCCATCATTCTTCCGTCCACCATTCCGCATCCGTTGATCACTCCTTCGAAATCCTCATTGATGGAGCAGGTCAAAGTCTTCTTGTTCATTAAGTTACGCATGGAGTGCGATATGTGTATCTCGTCGGCGAAGATGACAAATCTCCGATGTGGAGCCCACCATTGGATCTGGTCGTCCCTGAAGGCATACCATGGGAAAATACCCCTTGGATAGGCCTTGATAAGACGCTCAGGACTCAGATCCCCACCCACAGCATAAAGCCCGCTGGGATGTCCGAATCTTGGATCCGGGAATTCGGTTGTTCTGCTTAGGTCGAATATCATGATTCCAGAACATAGCCCTCCTTTGAGGCTTTTATGGTTGCTGTAAATCCGCTCTTGTGCTTTCCAAACAGGATTTCGCGCATCAGCAATGGAGTCAGGCGGGAGTTGAGCGTGCGTTCTATCTCGCGTGCGCCATATTCCGGTGAGAATCCTTCGTCAAGAAGCTTTTCATATGCTCCAGATTCGATCACCAGTCTGACCTTCCGCGTTTCCAGACGCTCCTGAAGTCTGCGGATCTTGTCGTCAAGTATCATACCTGCCATCTTCTTGTCCATATCATTGAAAACGACCACTGAAGACAGTCTGTTAAGGAATTCCGGAGTGAACACCTTCTTCACTTCCTTTGCCATGGCTGCGCCTGCATTGCTTTTGCGGTCATATCCGACAGACGCCTGGTGCGCATATCTGGCACCTGCATTTGAAGTCATTACCAGCACGACATTTCGGAAATCTACCTTGCGGCCCTTGTTGTCTGATATGACGGCATAGTCCATTATCTGCAAGAGCAGGTTATAGATGTCTTCGTGTGCCTTTTCGATTTCGTCAAGCAGCAGCACGCAATGAGGATTCTTTCTGACTGTGTCTGTAAGAATACCTCCGTCGTCATATCCGACGTATCCGGCAGGGGAGCCTATGAGTTTTGCTACTGCGTGTTTCTCAGAGTATTCGCTCATGTCGAACCTGTGCAGAGGAATGTGCAGCTGCTCGGCAAGCACCTTGGACAGTTCTGTCTTTCCGACGCCTGTGGGCCCCACAAAAAGGAAGCTTCCGACAGGTTTTCCGCCCTCAAGGAGTCCTGCCTTGGACATCAGAATGGCCTCTGTCAGCGTCTTGATGGCGTTGTCCTGACCATATATCTTCTGCTTAAGCCTGTCTTCCATATTGTAAAGATCCTCCTTTACGTCTTTGCTGCTTGCCTGAACATCACTCCTGCATATGTCGGAGAGCACCTTGTCAATCATGCTCCCGGTCACCTTTCTGTGCCTTGTAAGCTGGCAATATGCACCGGCTTCATCCAGAAGATCGATGGCTTTGTCCGGAAGACATCTGTCCTGGATATATCTTCTGCTCAGGCTTACGGCATGGGAGAAACAATCGGCTGCATATCTCACTTTATGATAGGACTCAAGCACTCCTGCAAGCAGACTGACTATTTCAGCTGCTTCCTCGTCGGAAGGTTCGTCAAGCTCTATGTTTCTGAACAGGGACAATGCAGAACTGTCGTTACCCTGAAGTCGTTTTACATCTTCGGGAGTTGCTGATATAATGAATCTTATGCTTTCTGACTTGAAGTAAGGAATCAGTAGGCTGATGATGTCCCTCATTCCGTCGTCGCTCTTGCTGATTCCGCCAAGCGCCCGTAGAGAATCTACGTATATGATGATTTTCCCGTTTTCACTTATCGAAGACATCACTTCGTCTATCCTGGCTTCGAGGTCGCCCCTATATTGGGTGCCGGATATGAGACGATTGGTGTCAAGCTCCATAATATTCAGATTCCTAAGCAGCTTTGGTGTCTTTTCTGAACATATTATCTGGCGAATCCTTTTGGCAAAAACAGTCTTTCCGACTCCGTTTCCTCCTATGACCAGTACGTTGTTCTTGTTCTTTCTGCATAGGATCCTCAGTGCCTGATCAATCTCTTTTTCTCTGCCGATGAAGATTTCAGGTGCTTCAAGAGGCATGAGATATCTGTGCCATTTCTCGTTTCCTGCTGTCTCGTCCTCGTTGATGGAGGCAAGTCTGTTGAGAAAGTCAGGGATGCTGACCTCAAGGTTGCTTTCGAGGATATGACGGGCCTGGGAGTCTTCAAGCTGGAAGATTCCATAGACTATATGATGGATTCCGATAGCATCTGCCCCCGATCCGATTGCAGCCTGTCCTGCGTGGTTGCACATCTCCTTGAACTGCACCGAATATTCCGGATTCAGCTCCATGTCTTCCGGTACTGCCTCCATATCCATTATCGCGTCCGTCAGTTCGTTCTCCATCCTGTCCAGGTCGGCACACATGTCTACAGCTGCTCTGAATCCTTCATTGCTGAAGAATGCGAGCAGGATGTGCTCTGGCATTATGAATTCGTGCCTGTGTAGATTTATTATCTGCTGAGCCACAATAAGTGTCTCATTTATGGCTTGTGTCTGTTTCATCAGTTCTATTCCGGTTCGATTTCAAAACTGAGCGGAAAGTTCTCCGCCCTTGCCATGGCTGTGGCCTTTGCCACCTTGCTCTTTGCGATATCCAGCGTATATATCCCCACTGTGGCCTTTTTATGGATATGGGTGGTCTGGGCGATTTCCTCTGCCTGCTGGAGAGTCTTCAGGAATACCGTCTGCATGACCATGATCACAAACTCGAATGTCGTGAAGTCGTCATTCAGGACTATTACTTTATATCTGCGCGGTTCCTTGGTTCTCTCCTTCAAGTTGGTCCTGCGCTGTTTCTGCATTTCCTGCTGTGGCATATCCTAAAAGTTTTCGTTTTTTATACCGTCCTTTCCTTTTTCATGTATGCTGCGGCACAGATATACTATCGGAGTGTCTACCAGGCTTGTAACCAGGAAGATGGCGTAACTGCTGACGAATATATCCACCATTGTGCTGAAGGAGTGGACGCCGGAGAATGCGATGAATGTGAACAGGGAAGTATTCAGGAGCTGTGAAAGCATCGTTGATCCGTTGTTTCTGATCCAGAGGCCGCTGCGGCTGTCCCCGAAGCGTCTTTTGCACCATTCCCACCATTTGTGGTACAGCCAGACGTCTACCAGTTGGGAAATAAGGTATACTGTCAGAGATGCGCAGATAATGCGAGGTGAGTTGGAAAATATGGTATGAAAGGCTCCGCTGGCCCAATCGTTGGCTGCCGGTGTGTACAGAAGCCATATCTGTGAGACTGCGATGAACAGGACTGAGCATGCAGTGCTGATCAGGACGGCTCTGTTGGCGTCTTTTCTGCTGTGATTTTCGCTCAGGATGTCTGTAATCAGGAATGTGCTGCCGAACAGGACATTTCCCAACGTCATTTCCATTCCGAAAGCTTCTACAAGAAGAAGGACCTCTATATTGGCGACAAGTGTGGCAAAAATGCTGAATGCCAGCAGGCCGCTTTTTCCAAAGAGCCTGTAGAACAATGCCACTCCGCCGTAAATGACGATGAATGATAGTATTATAAGTAATTCGTTTGTCATGGTGCAATCTCTGATGCAAAGTACAAAGATAATAAACTGTTTTGGATTTAATGCAATTACGAGGGATTGGTCCCTGCTTGTGTCATAGGGGGTTACAGATTTGAATTATTAAACATGTAAAATGTTGTATTTTAACATTTTACCCCCCCTAATTTAAAGTAATACTTTAATTAGGATTTATGATTTAAATTATCTAACTTCGTCGTCAGATTCAGTCAGTATATGCCTTTAACAGGCTCTGGGGCGTTTACAGAAGACAATATTATTCAGAGCTGCTTTAAATTTAAATCTTATGGAACAGAAAAATTTTAATTTTTCACTGACACTCGCTAATGTTGCCTATCTTCTTGCAGCAGTTGCGTTGCTGATGGTACTTATCCCGGTTCTTTTCGGATGCTGGCATGTTGCATTCATGTGGATTCACGCTATTGCTGGCATCGGTGCGGTTGCTTGTGCTGTCGGTGCCTATCAGAAGGGTGAAGACACCAAGAAGGTAGTGATTGCTCTGATCTTGACATTCTTCTCTTTTGTTCTTCCTTCAAGCTTGACAGCAGAAAAGTATCAGGCTGATTATGTAAAGGCCCAAAAGGAATCTAAAAAAGGAAATTCAGATGCAGATTATGAGGAGTATACATACGAGTACGAGTATGAATACTAGTAATATTCTTTCTTAATTAATATTTAAAGGTTTAAGGCGACAGAAAGCAATTTTCTGTCGCCATTATTTGTCCTCAGTCGGCACGTATATTGATATTCCAAGGCTGCAAAATTGGAATATTTAAAAATTAGTGTTATGAAGAGGATGATTTTTCTTATTTCTTTGGCAGCATTTTCTACTGCCATGATATCATGCAACGGTGGACCGTATAAGCAGGAAAAGAAGGATACTGACTGCTGTGCCCGCCAGGAGAAAGGAATGGTTACCGACGCGATCAGGGAAGGCAGCAACGACTTCGAACAGGTTGAAATTGTCGGAAACTCAGTAGTTTACACGCACATATTCGATGGAATTATCGACGTGAAGACTTATACCTATGACGGAGATGTGTGCGTGGAAGCAGAACGAGTTTATGTGTTCCCGGATCAGATGAGTGCATTGCGTCACTATAGAAGGGCCATAGAAAAGGCAGAACTGTATGACGACATCAGGCTCATGAAGAATGAAGTCAGGTATGACCTGAAGGAAGCCCAGCACAAGCTGGAGACTGCCGGTCTGACCAAGGAGCAGCTGAAGGCCAAATTCGACAAGCAGCTCTCCGAAGCCAAGAAGGCGCTTTAATCAAAAATCCGCGATGAGGAAAAACTCATCGCGGATTTTTTGATTGGCCGATATCCGGGACTACATGTCGTCCTTGTCCATGTTCTGGAGGAGGGCGTCGTTTGTGCCGTATTTCCTCATCCTGTCCTGGAGAAGCTCCATTGCCTCGATGCAGTTCATGTCAGCAAGGAACTTGCGCATGATCCAGATGCGGTTTGCAAGTGCAGGGGAGTATAGCAGGTCGTCTCGACGGGTACTTGAGAGCGTTACGTCAACGGCCGGGAAGATGCGCTTGTTTGCAAGTCTTCTGTCAAGCTGAAGCTCCATGTTTCCTGTTCCCTTGAACTCCTCGAAGATCACCTCGTCCATCTTTGATCCTGTCTCTGTAAGGGCTGTAGCCAGAATGGTCAGCGAACCTCCGTTCTCGATGTTACGTGCCGCACCGAAGAATCTCTTTGGCTTATGGAGAGCGTTTGCATCGACTCCTCCGGAAAGAACCTTTCCTGATGCCGGCTGGACAGTATTGTAGGCACGTGCAAGACGTGTGATCGAGTCGAGAAGGATCACTACGTCATGACCGCACTCAACCATCCTCTTGGCCTTTTCAAGAACCATGTTTGCTACCTTTACATGACGCTCTGCCGGTTCGTCGAATGTTGAAGCGACAACTTCCGCCTTCACGCTGCGTGCCATGTCGGTAACCTCCTCAGGACGCTCGTCGATAAGAAGCACGATCATGTATACCTCAGGGTGATTGTCAGCGATGGCATTAGCTATTGACTTGAGCAGCATTGTCTTACCGGTCTTTGGCTGCGCCACGATCAGTCCACGCTGTCCCTTTCCGATAGGAGTGAACATGTCCACTATACGGCATGACATGTCATTATGGCCGTTTCCAAGGAGATTGAATTTTTCTTCAGGGAAGAGCGGTGTGAGGAAGTCGAACGGAATCCTGTCACGGATGAATTCCGGAGTGCGTCCGTTGACATATTTGATGCGTACAAGAGGGAAGTATTTGTCTCCAGCCTTCGGTGGACGGATTTCTCCGGTCACTGTATCACCTGTCTTCAATGCATGCTGCTTGATCTGGAACTGTGATACGTAGATGTCGTCAGGTGAGTTCAGATAGTTGTAGTCAGAAGAACGGAGGAATCCATATCCGTCAGGCATGATTTCCAGTACGCCGGTAGCTTCAACCACTCCCTCGAACTCTATCTGAGGCTCCTGGTGGCGCTGCTGCTTGTTGTTCTGATGACGGTTTTCCTTTTCTTTATTCTGAGGCTTCTGATTGTCCGGATTCGGTGTTTCAGGACTTTCATTTATTGAATCTTCTTTAGATTCTGCAATCTCTGTCGCAGCTTCTGGGGCCTGTACATTCTGCTGGTTGCCTTTCTGAATCCTGGCTCTTTTCTGTCTTGGCTGCTTTTCCACGGTCTGAGCGGTTTCCTGAACCTGTGCCGGAACCGGTGCAGCAACTTCTTCTACAGTCTGCTCTGCAGCAGGCTCGGCAGTTTTGTTTTCCTGAGTCTCCTTTTTCGCCTTTCTGCCTCGCTTTTTCTGCTGCGGCTTGTCTTCAGACTTCGGCTGCTTCTGCTCAACAGGCTTCTGCTCGATCGCCTCCGACTCTACTGCCTTCGGTTCTACTGTTTTCTGTTCAACTACCTGTGGCACAGTAGTTTCCTTAGAAACTACCTTTGTGCTTTCTGATTTTTTAGGACGACCTCGTTTCTTCTTCTCAGGTCTTTCAGGAGCGTTCTTGGCATTCTTTTCAGCTTCTTTATCAAGAATTGCGTAGATAAGATCCTCTTTCTGCATCTTCTTGAATCCTTTCACCTCAAGCTCCTGTCCGAGCGAACGGAGCTGCTCCAAATCCATTTCTTTCAGATCGAAAATGTTGTGCATAAATTATTTGTAATGATTGTTATTCAAATGGAACTTATCCTGAATGTCAGGACCTGTCATTTGTAGGGGAATGTGCAAAATTCTCTTGCGAGAGACTACAAAGTTAGTAATTTTAAACAAAACAGCAACTCTGCCCCGCGCAAAATTCTTTAAAATCCATTATCCCAGTAACTGCTGCTCTTCTTGAACCGCAAAAGGTCTGCCAAAGCCGCCGCATTTGCCTGAATTCTGAAGCTCCATGACTCCCATTTACCGTTAGGGATCCATGAAACGTTGATATTGAAGCAGTGCAGATCGTATGTCGCACTAAGCTGAGTGGTACTCATCTTCAGGGCCATAAGGTCGAAGTTGGTGGTCAGCTGCATGGACAATGCGCGAGTGATCTTGATGTTTCCGCTTATACCGAGAGTCTGGGTATAGTTATGTACCTTGGACATCTCCCCGTTGGCGTACTGATAGTTGCGGGAATAACGGAAGGAGTAGTTGAAGTTCAATGACCACGGTACATTCGGGTTCATATAATATAGGTAACCACCAGGGATATATTCTCCGGTGATCGGATGGTAATATATCCTTGTATAATGGTCTGCCGGGTTGCCTCCGGCCTGTTTGGTTCCGTCGTTTCCGTTAATCTTTCCTTCACCGGAAATGGAGTAGGAGAGTGATACGCTGGCAGAGTTCATGCGTAGAAGTCCCTGACCTTGTGTGACAGCAAACTTGTTCACCCTCTGAACAGTCTTGGTCTCCTTGTTGACCTCCATCGCATACGGGTCGAAGTTGGCATTGGCACTGATTCCTACCTTTCCGAGCACGGATGTATTCATTGTAACGCCCACATTGTTCATCTTGAACTGTTCTGCAAGGAAGTTGTATCCTGTATTGAAGTTCAGGTTGTCGATCAGCTTGATCTTCTTGGATCCTGTGCCTGTAGTGTCCTTGAGATCCCTGACCTTTGCCTCGAAGTTGTTTCCGAGACTGAAGCTCAGGCTGGCTGTCTTTCCCTTGCTTGGGACACCCGCTGTATTTCCGGCATAGATGTTATAGTCCTGCGTCTTGACCTGTCCGTTCTTGTCAATATAAGTGAGAGTCCGGAATCCGTTGAAGTAGGTTCCTTTTTCCGGGCTGAATGATGCTGATATCGACGGTGAAACCACATGCCTGATAGCTTGTAGCCTGCGATGCTTTCCAAAGTCGAACAGACCATATATTCGGGTGCTCATCGATATGCTTCCTGAATAATTGTGAGTAGCTCCGAATGTGCCGAACGATTTTCCCTTTATATCTTCTACCCGGCCTGTATCAGGATTATATTGTTTTTCTGTCTTTCGGAAATGCCAGTTCATGCCGTAGCTTATGCTTGGCGTCACGTTGATATACTTGAACAATGTGAAATTCGGAAGTCCTATCTGGAAGTTATGAGTCATTCCATTCTGGAACTTGTCCCAGAATCCAGGCTTGTTGAATTCACTTGCCTTGAAGTTGATACGGTTCTGGAATGACGTGTTGTAGCCGAAGGAGAACTTCTCGTAGAACTTCTCCTTACCTACTCTGTTCTTTTGTTTGAACGGATAGAAACGGCTTACTGACAACGTTACATTCGGGAGAGTGAATGAATACGAGCTGTCTCGCGAGTTCTGGTTGTGCAGCGCATTGATCGACAGATTCACCTTTCCGTTCCAGTTCTTTGAATAGGAGATGGATGATGATATCTGGTTCTGCAGAGCCTCCGTCACTGAAGTAGAGTTGTATCGGCTGTTAGAGGGGCTCGAGAAGTTTACCGATGCTGAAAAACTGGTTCCAGGACGAGCCTTGGAATCTTGCGAGTGACTCCAGCGGACACCGAAGTTCCTCATCTGCTGGAAGTCGGAACTTCCCTTTTCTCCGACCTGGTCGTTGGAGTATGTGAGTGACACGCTACCGTTGCATTTGTAGTTGACCTTGTATCGCGAGTTAAGATCCACAGCCCATGAACCCAGTGTATAGATGTCTCCGGTCAGGGCAATGTCGAAATAATCACCAATGACGAAGTAGACACCGGCGTCACGTATGTAGAAACCACGTGAGACCTCCTCTCCGAATGTAGGGAAAAGTATACCCGTAGCCCTGTCAGGACGCTTAGGGATGAATCCGAAAGGCAGACCTATAGGCAGAGGTACATCAGCGATGACCGGGTATGCAGGGCCGAATACGGTCTTCTTGGAAGGGGATGTTATGACCTTTGCCGCTGTCAGATGGAGGTAGTAATGCGGATGCTCACAGTCACAGACTGTATATTTGCCATTAGTCATGTTGATGGACTTGTCCGGCATCATCTTGATGTTCTTTCCGTGAAGTATGCCGTCCTCCTCCTGAGTGATCATGTTGGTGATCCTGGCCTTCTGCGTGTTGAAATTGTATCGGACCTCCTCCATCGTATATGACTTTCCTCCCTGTTCCATTACAGGTTTTCCGGTGATGACGCCGCTGGTGTCCTTGGTACCTCTGGCATAGAGGGTGGAAGTCTTAAGGTCATACTCCATATAATCGGCAGTCAGCTTCATGTTTCCGTAATTCACGGATACGTCACCGTAGTAGTATATCATCTGTTTTCCGTCGCTGAAATCCTCTATGATTGAATCTCGGGCCGTTGTGAATGCCGGTGAGTCAAGCGAACTCTTCTGCAGCATGTTCACTGAGTCTGCCCTATGGAGAGAGTCCAGTTTCATGTCTGCTTCCCTGGCAATCCTGACAGAGTCTGAAATCGCGGAGTCTTGAGAGGCAGAATCAGACAGAGAATTCAGTCTGGTGGATGAGCGTGGGAGAGAATCGGAAAGAAGAACCCTGTCAGCATCCGCTCCACGGCTGCGACGTGAGCGTCTGGTGTCTTGTGAGGATAAAGTAAAAGAACTCATAAGCATCGCAATAACCGCTATGAGTACAAATTTGTCTAAATGACGTTTTAAATTATCCTTATGAAAGAATGGCATCAATAATTCTTCTTCTCCGTTTCCGACTTTTCCAAGTTTTTGTTAATTTTGCATCCTGCAAATTTAAAACTAATTTCAATTTCTACAAAATTGATGTCTTCATATGGCCATAAAAACTAGAGTATTCGTCGTTTTAATAGCAGTCCTTGCTATCATTCATGTTTCACAACCGCTTAATGCACAATCTGCCAAAGGGTTGCGTACCGTTGTAATTGATCCTGGCCATGGGGGAGAGGATACAGGGGCGTTAGGACTTAAAAAGGCGAGTACCGGCTACCATGAAAAAGACATCGTTCTGTCCGTTTCTCTCCTGCTGGGTGAGAAGATAAAGGCGGCATATCCTGATGTAAAGGTCATGTATACCAGAGACAGGGATGTCTTCATTTCAAGAAATGACAGGGCGAAACTGGCAAATCAATATGCTGACCTCTTCATTTCAATTCACTGCAACGGCAACAATAATCTGGATGCACACGGCACATCTGTCCATATTCTTGGTCAGAAGTCCAAGAATACCGAAAACAAGATAGATTATTTTGAAGAGAATCAGTCTGTTGCAAAGCGTAGAAACGATCTGATCGTTGTGGATGGCGATGACGTCAAGACTAAACGGATAGACTCGGATCAGGCATCAGGTCACATTTCCGGATCACTTCAATGGAAGGCTATATATGAGAGTAGCCTGCTTTTTGCAACAGAGGTGATAGATAAGCTCATCAAGGAGCCATTGACCCCTAGAGAAGTGGTTCTCGATCAGGATGTGTTTGACGTACTTGCCTATACATCACGTCCTGCTGTGCTTCTGGAGCTTGGTTTTGTTACCAATGCAAAGGAATATGCTTATCTGAAGACAGCTGAGGCTCAGGAAGAAATAGCAGAACGCCTTTTCCAGGCCTTTGCCGCATATAAACCCGTATACGATGCTTCTTTTGCCATAGATTTCGGCGAAGAGGAAGCGGGGCAGGACGTTCAGACGGCCGCTGACTATATATATTATGGTATACAGATAATGTGTGGATCCCGTGCCTTAAGAAATGGTGACCCTGCCTTCAAAGGATTTGAGGCATATTCGGTTCCTGCCGGCAACGTATATAAGTATATAATAGGTAGACATGAGACTAAAGAGGAGGCACAGGCACAATTGTCCAAGGTGAGGAGATCTTTCCCTGATGCATTTGTTGTCAAAGTGCAGGGTGATAAGGTCTCACGTCCATAATAGGAACAGGTAAAATAAATCAGATATCATGAAGTACTCAAAAGAATTGAAAATCGGTTTCTTTGTCGTAACTGTATTGGTGGTTTCTTTCTTTGTGATCAACTATCTCCGCGGCAAGGATATCTTTAACAGAGAGATTGATCTGGTTGCATATTATGAGAATGTAGAAGGGTTGGCTGAGTCTGCTCCTGTCTATATCAAAGGTTATAAGGCTGGCCAGGTGACTTCTGTAGACTATCTTCCTGGAAAAGGTGTATTCAAGGTGGTATGCTCTGTCAAGAAACAGTTCAAGATTCCAAAGGATTCCAAGATGACCATATATGCCGTTGATATAATGGGCGGTAAAGGTGTGAAGATAGATTTTGGCCAGGCAGAGAAGCTTGCAGGTGATGGCGCTACTCTGGCCGCGGCATATGAGCCGGGACTTCTTGACGGACTTGGAGCTCAGATCACACCTCTGGTAAGCAAGGTCAACAATACGCTCGACAGCCTTTCTGTCACCATTTCAGGTGTGAACAGGATTCTTGGTGATGAGAATCAGGCCCATATTGCAAATACTCTGGCCCATCTTGAGTCTACCGTGAAGGACGTGTCCCTTGTGGCAGCTGCTATTGAGGACCGTTCGGATGAGATTGACAGATTCATCTGTGACCTCGTTGCATTGTCCGGCAAACTGTCGGTGATAGCTGACAAGGCAGACGCTGCTGTTGAAGGAGTGAACGAAGCGGTAGGTGTCGTTACTGATACTATTACTGAAGCTGATATTCAGGGAGTGATCGAATCTTTTCATGCTCTCCTGAACAATATCAACGATCCGGATGGTACTGTAGGAAAACTTCTTAAAGACGGATCGGTTTATGAGTCGCTGGATTCACTTTTAATCGACATAGATTCTTTGGTCAGGAAGATCCAGGAAAATCCAAAGAAATATATGAAATTATCAGTGTTCTAGCACGTCCTGCTGAAGAAAAATCGCGGTTTTGTTATTCTTGAATTATTCAAAATTATAACTTGCGTATTTATATGAAGTTACAGGAATTTACGTTTTGTAAGTTCCTGTAATTCAGTAAATTAGTGATATGTATGTTGCGCCGGTGCACTCGCTTTGTCCTGTAAAATAAAATTAAAAAACAAGTGGAAAAAATATTTTTTATTACTTTTTTTTCCTCATCTTTGTAGTCCAATTCGGAAAGCAATACTAAAACTTAATTTCAACCCTTTTAAATGACTCAGGAAAGACACATATCTGTTTGGAACAATTGCCTGCACTTTATTCAGCAGAACATAGATTCCAAACAGTTTTCAGTATGGTTCAGGCCCATCAGGCCGGTATCACTGACAGAGTCTACCCTGACCCTTGAAGTTCCATCTGAGTTTTTCCGTGAATATCTTGAAGATGCATATCTTGATATTCTCAAGGCAGCACTTAAGAAGGAATTGGGAGTAGGGGCGAAGTTGGTTTATGTAGTCACCTCAGTGCAGAAGCAGCCGGCGCTTGTTTATCCTGCCTCACATGGTAATGCTCCGGTCAATAAGACCATTTCTGTAGAAACCTACAGCAGGACGACAAATCCGGGGCCTTTTGTATTTCCCGGTATCCAGAGAGTGCAGGTCAATCCGCAGCTCAATCCTGTATATTGCTTCGAGAACCTGGTGGTGGGTGAGTGCAACAAGATGGGATTCACAGCCGGTGAGAGTATTTCGGCTGCGCCCGGCAGGACTGCATTCAATCCGCTTTTCCTTTTCGGAGCATCGGGACTTGGAAAGACTCACATTGCTCAGGCGATAGGTATTGCCATCAAGAAGAAATATCCAGAGCTTGTCGTTCTTTATGTACCGGCAAACCGGTTCAAGACACAGTACATGGATGCTGTGAATGTAAAGAACAAGCTCACTGACTTCCTTGCATTCTATCAGAAGATGGATGTCCTGATCATGGATGATATCCAGGATCTTATGGGACCAAGCACGCAGAATGCCTTCTTCAATATCTTCAATCACCTGCACCAGTCAGGAAAACAGCTTATATTCACTTCTGACAGAGCACCTGCAGATCTTGAAAATTTCGAGGCACGCCTTCTTTCAAGACTCAAGTGGGGATTGTCTGTAGAGCTTCAGAAACCTGACTTCCAGACAAGACTTGATATGCTCAGGGCTCGTGCTTTCCGAGAAGGTGTGAAGCTTGGAGACGATGTGCTTGAGTTCCTCGCAGGAAGGATCAAGTCTAATTTCCGCGAACTTGAGGGTGCATTGATCTCGCTGATTGCAAATGCGACGTTGGCTCACAAGGAGATCACTGTGCAGCTGGCAGAGCAGATCACAGAAAAGATAGTGGGCGAAGAACAGAACGATGTCACCATAGACAAGGTTCAGAGGGTTGTGTGCGATTATTTCAATATCACCCGCGATGACCTGCTTTCAAAGACCCGCAAGCGTCAGATAGTGCAGGCCAGACAGATTGCGATGTATATGTCGCGCAATCTTATCAGCAACTGCTCGCTCTCGACAATCGGTGCGGAGATAGGTGGGAAGGACCATGCTACAGTACTGCATGCATGCACGACGGTGGGTGATCTGATGTCTACGGACAAGACATTCAGACAGTATGTTACGGATATCGAGAAACTTCTCGTTCCGGTCAGACGATAAAGGAGATTTCCTTGAAGGCGAATTCTTTGAGTTCGCCTTTTTCATTTGCTACAATAAGATGCCCCGCGTCAGATATGCCTCTGATTTTTCCGATGAATCTTTGGGATATGGTATTGTCAATGTATTCTGCATACTCGTTAAGACGCCACATCTGTGCCTTGTATAGCTGTGCAAGGCGGTTATATCCTCCTGAAATATTGCAGAAACGCTCAAGATATTCCGAAAGTATGTCTAGATATTCGTCAAGAAGTATGTGAAGATCGAAATCTTCATCCGGATTGCTGAGCGACATGGATGTAGGATTTGGCAGAGCTGCATCAAAGTCGGTCTGATTCACGTTCAGACCGATTCCTACGATACTTGTGGCGATATGTTTTCCGGATATGCTGTTCTCTATAAGTATGCCACATATCTTTCTGTCTTCAACATAGATGTCATTCGGCCACTTGACCTTTGCCTCGATATGGTGTGAGGCCAGAAGGTCAACGACTGCCAGAGAAACCATCTGGCTGATGACAAACTGGTCATAAGCCTGCACATCAGGGCGGAGCAGTATACTGAAAAGCAGATTCTTTCCGCTCTCGCTTGACCATGTGTTTCCTCGTTGGCCTCGACCGGCAGATTGTGACAACGCTGACAGGACTGACAAATTGTCAAGGTCTGAAATACGCCTCCTGACCTCATCATTGGTCGAATCGGTCTTTTCTAGCCATATTATGTCATGCTTGCTTTTCATTGGTGCAGATTTTGATTATATTTGTCCGATTTTTCACAAAATTAACAATTATTCTAAAAATGGACAAAAAAGTACTTAAGGTCATTGCTGATGCGATGCTTGAAAAGAAAGGGCAGGATGTTGTATCGCTTGATCTGAAGCCGATCGGAACAGCTATATCGGATTATTTCATAGTTTGTAATGCTGATTCTACTCCTGCAGTTGTAGCAATTGCAGACAATATAGAAGAAAGGATGATGGAGAAGTGCGGAAGAAAGGTTATACGCACTCAAGGTAAGGAGAATGCATTTTGGGTTATTATGGACTATGGAGATATTGTTGTCCATGTGTTCCAGACTCCATACCGTGCATTCTATCGTCTTGAAGATCTCTGGGCTGATGCACCTAGAGAAGTTTATGGCGATGAGGACTAATCTAACTTAGACAAAATGGCAGAAAAGAATATCCCCAATCCCAAACGTAGATTTACATTCCGTATATCTTGGATTTATATCCTTCTGATCGGAGGACTCATCTGGTTCTTCTTCGGCAACAGTGATCCTGAACCGAAGAAGATAGAATGGGAAGAGCTTCAGGAGATGTGGATGACAGGTGACATCAAGGAGGTTACTTTTGTCAGGAACGAATATGAGGGCGAGGTTACCATCAAGTCTGATAAGATTGATGATTATGCCGGCCAGTTCAAGGACGGTGTACCGAAGAAGTCTCCTCATTTCACTTTCATGGTTTCAAAGAGCTTTAATGCCGAAGAAGAATTCGGCAGGCTGAATGATTCGCTGAAAGTCCATATGCCTGAAGAATCGGTCAAGGTTGTAGTGGAAAACAGGGAGAGCTGGTGGGCAAAGTTCGAATGGCTCTTTTTCCCGCTTATCCTGCTTATACTATGGTTCTTTATGTTCCGTGGAATCAATAAGGGTGCTGCCGGTGGCGGCCCAGGCGGAGTCTTCAGTGTAGGAAAAGCTAATGGAAAGCTTGCCGACAAGGATTCAGTAAAGGTGACATTCAAGGACGTTGCAGGACTATATGGAGCGAAGGAAGAAGTGATGGAAATCGTTGATTTCCTGAAGAACCCAAACAAGTATACGACACTTGGAGGAAAGATTCCAAAGGGAGCTCTCCTGGTCGGCCCTCCTGGTACCGGCAAGACTTTGCTTGCTAAGGCTGTTGCTGGAGAAGCCAATGTGCCGTTCTTCTCAATTTCAGGCTCGGATTTCGTTGAGATGTTTGTCGGAGTAGGTGCGTCGCGTGTGCGTGACCTGTTCCGTCAGGCCAAGGAAAAGGCTCCGTGCATTGTCTTCATAGATGAGATCGATGCTGTAGGTCGTGCACGTAGCAAGAATGGGGGATTCTCGTCTAATGATGAACGTGAAAATACTCTCAATCAGCTGCTTACTGAGATGGATGGTTTCGGGTCAAATTCTGGAATCATAATACTTGCAGCTACAAACCGTGCTGATATACTCGATAAGGCTCTCATGCGTGCAGGTCGTTTCGACAGGCAGATCCACGTTGAGTTGCCTGACCTCAAGGAAAGAATGGAGATCATTCAGGTGCATATCCGCGGTATTAAAGTAGCAGATGATTTCGATTTGGAATTCCTTGCAAAGCATACTCCTGGTTTCTCGGGTGCCGATATCGCAAATGTCTGCAATGAGGCGGCCCTCACCGCTGCACGACATGACAAGAAAGCCGTATCAAAACAGGACTTCCTTGATGCTGTAGACAGGATTGTCGGAGGACTTGAGAAGAAGTCAAAGATCATCACTCCGGAAGAGAGAAAGGCTATCGCTCATCACGAAGCTGGCCATGCTACTGTAAGCTGGCTGCTTCCGAACGCACATCCTTTGTTCAAGGTGACTATTGTTCCTCGCGGACATGCTCTTGGAGCAGCTTGGTATCTTCCTGAAGAACGTCAGCTTGTGACCAAGGCTCAGATGATGGATGAGATGTGTTCTCTCATAGGCGGACGTGTGGCTGAGGAGATTGTCAACGGTCAGCCTTCGACAGGAGCCCTCAATGATCTTGAAAGGCTTACCAAGATGGCTCAAGGAATGGTAACATATTATGGTATGAGTGAGAAGGTCGGTACAGTTTCATACTATGACTCGACGGGTTCGCGTGCCTATGATCTTAACAGACCATACAGTGAGAGGACCGCAGAACTGATTGACAGTGAGGTTAAGGCCCTCATAAATGAGATTCATGACAGGACTGAGGCCTTATTGAGAAAAAATTATGACGGATTCTGTCAATTGGCTGCTATTTTATTGGAGAAAGAAGTTATCTTTGCAGATGACCTTGAAAGAATCTTTGGTCCGAAGGCTGGTTCCAAGGCGGATGTCCAGCCGGAAGACCAGCCTGGTGAGCAGCCGGAGAATGATTCTGTAGAGGCAGCATCTGACCAGACCTATGAATAATTTTATTAAAAGAACGATATCTGGTATCGGGTTCGCGGCGATTATGCTCGCCGCGTTCCTGACCAACAAATATGTTTTTGGGGCAGTAATGCTCTTCTGCCTTATTGTCATGATGTGGGAGTTTCTGAGGATGACTTGTGGAAAGGAATACAAGTATTCTCAGATTCTGTCTATCCTGTCCGGGGCGACCCTGTTTACTCTTGTATTTTGTTATAGGGCATTTGATTTTCCGGGAAGATTGATCATCCTGTCATTCGTTCCAGTATTCCTATTGATGATCAACTCCCTGTATGTAAAGGATAAGTCACGTTTTGATAAATTTGCAAACCTTTATACTGCAATTCTTTACATATCAGTTCCGTGGTCAGTACTGAATTTTGCGGTCTTCTCTCCTGAAGGAGTGTTCTCCGGGAAGCTCCTCCTGTGTTTCTTCTGTATAATATGGGGCTCCGACGTAGGAGCATATCTGTTCGGTATCACACTTGGACAGAAATATGGAAAGAAACTGTTTCCTTCGATATCTCCAAAGAAATCCTGGATAGGTTTTTGGGGCGGAATGCTCATGGCGATAACAGTATCTGTACTTCTGTTTACATTCGGATGGTTTCCAAAGTTCAGCGCGCATGATGTCGAAAATGTTTCCAACTATGTTGCGATGGCGATCCTCCTGCATGTGACAGGTGTTTATGGAGACCTTATAGAATCTCAATGGAAAAGGCATTATAACGTCAAGGATTCCGGAAACATAATTCCAGGACATGGTGGCCTGCTGGACAGATTCGATTCTGCCCTGATAGCTATTCCTATCGGAGTGATCTATCTTGTCGTTGCTCATGTCCTTCCAATGTAGATTTGTCTAATTGACAAATAATTAGTACTTTTGCTGCTCTATTGCAAGTTATATGACGATCATACATAAGAATACATACGGCACATGGTTATTAGTATGGGCAATCTGCCTTCCGGTAGCGTTTGCCATCTTTTATTTCATACCATGGCCTTTCATATCTTATCCTTTGGCTACGATTCCTATGTTTTTCATGGGTTTCGTCACTTTCTTCTTCAGGGTTCCCAAGAGAAAACGTACCGGAGACGATAATTTCGTCACATCTGTTGCGGATGGGGAAGTGGTTGTCATTGAGAAGGTTTTCGAACCAGAGCATCTTAAGCGCGAATGCATTCAGGTCTCCGTTTATATGGATTTCTTCAATGTCCATGTAAATTATTGGCCTATAGACGGAAAGGTTGACTATTATAAATATCACCCAGGACGTTATATGTTAGCTTATCTTCCGAAAGCATCAGAACTCAACGAACACACCTCAGTAGGAATGGTAAGCAAATATGGACCGGTATTCTTCAAGCAGATTGCCGGTACTTTTGCCAGACGTATCGTCTCTCATGCAGTAGTCGGTAGAAAGTTCGTCAAGTCGCGTGAGTGCGGCATCATAAAGTTCGGATCGCGTGTAGATATGTTCCTGCCATTGGATGCTGACGTGAAGGTCGAATTGGGACAATGTGTACGCGGTGCAGAAACCATTATCGCTGAATTGAAGAAATAGCATGGAGGAACAGCTCATATATATAATAATGCTCGTTTCTATAGTAATTTCGGCATTATGTTCGACTTTGGAAGCGACTCTTCTATCAACACCTCTTTCATACATTACAGGACTTGAAGAGCAGGGGGTATCAGGTGCCAAGCTTCTAAAACGTCTGAAGCAGAATCCCGATCGTCCGATTTCTGCCATCCTGTGTCTGAACACGATTGCCAACACTGTAGGAGCATCCGTAGTAGGTTCCCTTGTCTATGATGTTTATGGCTCGGCTATTGTCGGAGTATTCTCAACTATATTTACATTAGCTATATTGATTTTCTCTGAGATAATTCCAAAGACAATAGGAACAAGTTATTGGAGACGCCTTGCAATCCCGGCAGCATCGATAATCAATGTGATGATCATCATCGCTTTTCCGTTGGTGTGGGTGCTTGAGCATCTGACCAGCCTTATTTCATCAAAATCCAATCAGGTCAGTGTGAGTCGTGAAGATATCTCTGCAATGGTAAGCGTTGCCACTGAAGAAGAGGTGATTGAAAAGGATGAAAAGAAGATGATCCAGAACCTTCTCAAGCTTGATGAGATGACTGCTCATGAGATCATGACTCCAAGTACTGTAGTTGAGATGGCAGATGGGTCGATGACTGTGAGAGAGTTTTATGATTCCGACCTTTCCCACTCCAGGATCCTTGTCTATGACGATGATAACAGCGATTATGTGATCGGTTATGTACTTAGGCAGACCGTGCTGGAAAAGATGGCTGAGGATAAGTTCAGGACCTCGATAAGGGAGATCAGCCGTCCTGTTCTGTCTTTTCCTGAAGATGAGTCTGTGGGCAACATATGGGAGAAGTTTCTTGAGAAGAAGGAACATATTTCAGTCATTATCGACGAGTACGGAACATTCCGTGGAATCGTTACCATGGAAGATGTGATCGAGACCATGCTCGGACAGGAGATTGTCGATGAGACTGACGAGGTAGTCGACATGCAGGAATATGCCAAGGAGCAGTGGGAAAAAGCTCAGAAGGACATCCTGAAATAATAACATAAACATAATGATCCCCGAAAGTCAGAATAACTTTCGGGGATCTTGTTATGTAGTTACTTACCTGGTCGACCCTCTTGTAATATTCTTCGGTTTCGATATCCTGTATCCATTTGTTTTCCGGAAGACGCTCTCTGTCGTCTACAGTCAAGCAGTTTACGCATGCAATTCCTGTGACATCAATGAATATAGGTTTGTTCTCTTTCTCAGCTTTCTCAAGACCTTCCTCAAAGTCATGTATTATTTCGACTTCGCCCTCGAGTCCTAAGCTCTTCACTGAGGCTCAGATGGGCCAGATCCCTGAGGGCGAGGACTACAAGAGCTATCTCAACCCAGAGTCTCTTGTCATCGCCAAGGGTTATGCAGAGCGAGCTCTCCTCGAGGACAACTCAGGCATAGCAGTTCAGTTCGAGCGCGTAGGATATTTCTTCAAGGATCCGGACTCTACAGCCGATCACTTTGTATTCAACAAGACTACAGCCTTGAAAGACAGCTTCAAGTTCTAGTCATGATATAACACAAAAATAGGATGGCCGTTCGGTCATCCTATTTTTTGTCTTATTTAATTTTCTTGAATTCTTTAAGACCTCTGTTCAGGAAGTTTTTGAAGTTATCTACATCCGTGTCATAGAATTGGGCTTCCGGCACGAGGATTTCTCCATTTGGTTTCAATAGAACATATGTAGGCTGAGACATTGTCTCATACAGTTCCTTTGCTATATAGCTGTTTGCCTCGCCTTTTCGTTTGAGGTATTCACCTGTTTCTATATTCTTGATCCATTTACTTTCAGGGAGTTTTTCCTTGTCATCTACATAAAGGGCAATGACAACATATTCCTTCATCAGCTCTTCAACTTCAGAATCACACCAAACCTTTTCTTCCATTTCTCGACAATTGGTACATCCGTATCCTGTCACGTCAATGAAGATAGGCTTGTTTTCTTCCTTGGCTTTGATGAGTCCTTCCTCAAAGTCTTTGTAAATGGTCAGTTTTGTTTCCATTGGAGGCAAGTAACCTGCGAGCGCCTTCAGTGGTGCGCCGGTCAGTCCTGGAATCATATATACCACGAATGAGAATACTACTATTGCCAATCCTAAACGAGGTACACTTAGATGTTCAACCGGTTCGTCATGGGCAAAACGAATCTTTCCTAACAGATACAGTCCCAACAAGCTGAACACTACAATCCATATAGCAAGATATACCTCTCTGCTGAGGAGCCCCCAATGATATGTCTGATCCGGTATACTCAGGAATTTCAGACCGAGTGCTATCTCAATGAATCCGAATACAACCTTTACCGAATTGAGCCATCCTCCTCCACTCTTCTTGAACTTCTTCAATAGGGTAGGGAAGAATGCAAAGAGAGTGAAAGGTATTGCAAATGCTATAGAGAATACAAGCATTACAATTACCGGAATAAGGGATGAACCACTGTTTGTTACTGACTCCAGAAGCACTGTGCCTACAATTGGACCTGTACATGAGAATGATACCAAAACCAATGTAAAGGCCATGAAGAATACTCCAATAAGTCCTTTTTTGTCAGAATTCTGGTCGCTTTTATTTACAAGTGATTGTGGTAGTGTTATTTCAAATGCTCCAAAGAACGAAATCGCAAATATCATGAATATGATAAAGAACAGGATATTTGGAAACCAGTGTGTTGCGATCTCATTGAAGTTGACAAGTACTCCGCAAGCTGACAGAATCGCAATCGGTACAGTATAGATCAGAACGATGAATAAACCATACATTGCTGCTTTGAATCGTCCTGCACCAGCATTTTCAGATCCCTTCATAAAGAAGGATACGGTCATCGGCACCATTGGGAATACGCACGGTGTGATAATCATCGCAAGTCCGCTTAAAAACGCAATGAGTATCCACGACCAGATGCTGTTGTCTGACATTTGATTCTGAGAAGCTATTTCAACTCCAGATTCCCTCAGCTTGTTTTGAACAAAGGTGAGGTGCGCATTGTCATTTTCAAGAAGAGCCTGCACCTTTGTTGCTTTTGAGCCGATTACTGTTGTATTCTCGATCTGTGTCTCAACAACAGTCTGCTCTTCAACAACATCCTGCTCTTTAGTTACAACAGGAGTTTCATCAGTATGGTCCTCTACTACAGGGGGAACGACTATCTGTGTTTCAACTGCAGGGGCTTCAGTCGCGGGCTTTGTCTTGATTGGCTCGGTATCCTCGACTTCGTCAATAATAGGCATTACGGCGTTTTCAGGCAACACCGTCACTGTAAAATTATACCAGTTGGCACTACAAGCTCCGCCTGTGCATACATTGCTGAGAATCGTACCTGCGAATTTAGCTTCAGGAGCAGTCAGTCTTACGTTCTGAGCAATAATGATCTCATCGTAATAATGCTCGACAAGCTCGCCATCTTCCATTTCCTGCTTCGGCTTGCCGATCTCGTATGGCTTTCCTACAAGTTCGCCACCCTCGACCTCCATATCCATAAACTCTGTTGCCGAGAATTCATCGGTAAGAGTGTAGGTATGATAGCCTTTGGCAATCTTTCCTGTGAAGATCACGCGGTACTCGTTGTCTTTCTGCAGTTCGCAGTGATGAGTCCAGGTGATCTTGTCTTGCGCGAATGCTGTCAGGCTGACGAGAACCGCTGCAATGATTGTGATAAATCTTTTCATATCAATTATTTAGCAAATGCTACCGAGCGTGTTTCCCGGATAACTGTTATCTTGACCTGTCCAGGATATACCATCTCCTCCTGGATCCTTCTTGCGATTTCTGTTGACAATGCCTCAGAGTCCTGATCCGAAACCTGATCAGCTCCTACGATGACGCGAAGCTCGCGACCGGCCTGGATTGCATATGTCTTGGTTACTCCCGGGTATGAGTGAGCGATGTTCTCCATATCCTTGAGTCTCTTGATGTAGGACTCGATCACCTCACGACGTGCACCTGGGCGTGCTCCGGAGATTGCGTCACCGACCATTACGAGAGGGGAGATGATCGAAGTCATCTCTACTTCCTCGTGGTGTGAACCGATTGCATTGCATACCTCAGGTTTCTCCTTGTATTTCTCGGCTAGTTTCATACCGAGAATTGCATGTGGAAGTTCAGGATCCTCGTCAGAAACCTTTCCTATATCGTGGAGAAGTCCGGCTCTCTTTGCAATCTTTGGATTAAGTCCAAGCTCAGAAGCCATTGTAGCACAGATGTTTGCGACTTCACGTGCATGCTGGAGAAGGTTCTGTCCGTATGATGAACGATATTTCATCCTACCGATAAGCTTAACGAGTTCGATGTGCATTCCGTGGATGCCGAGATCGATACATGTCCTCTTTCCGGTCTCCATGATCTCTTCCTCAAGCTGCTTCTGAACCTTTGCCACAACCTCCTCGATACGTGCAGGATGGATACGGCCGTCGATCACAAGCTGATGGAGTGCGAGACGCGCCACCTCTCTTCTTACAGGATCGAATGCAGAAAGCAGGATTGCTTCAGGAGTATCGTCCACTACGATCTCAACGCCGGTTGCCGCCTCGAGAGCACGGATGTTACGTCCTTCACGTCCGATGATACGACCCTTGATCTCGTCGCTTTCAATGTGGAAGACAGTCACTGCATTTTCAATGGCAGTCTCGGAAGCAGTGCGCTGTATTGTGTTGATTACAATGCGCTTAGCCTCCTTGCTTGCTGTCAGGCGAGCCTCATCCATAGCATCGTTGATATAAGACTGTGCCTGAGTCCTGGCTTCAGCCTTCATGCTTTCCATAAGCTGGTTCTTAGCCTCTGCAGCTGTCATTCCTGCGATGGTCTCGATCTGCTTGATGGCTTCCTGGCGGAGCTTCTCGTACTCTTCTGACTTCTTGGTTGCAATCTCCACCTGGTTCTTGAGGTTCTCCCTGATTGCATCAGCCTCCTTGTTCTTGCGGCCAAGCTCGGCATTCTGCTGATTGAGGCTGTTCTCCTTCTGCTTCAGACGATTTTCGATGTCGCTGATCTGCTTGTTCTTCTCATTGATGTACTGTTCGTGCTCGCTCTTGAGCTGGAGGAATTTTTCCTTTGCCTGGAACATCTTTTCCTTCCTGATGCTTTCTGCCTCAAGTTCAGCCTTCTGCAATATTTCCTCCTTCTGACCCTTTAGAAGCATCTTTCGGATCAGTATGTATGATGCAAGAGCGGCAACCGCTCCGCATACTGCGCATAAAATGTAGATTAAAATATCCATAATGTTATATATATATAGTGTTAGTTCATCAAAAAACCAGTCTGCTGTTATAAAGCAGACTGGTCAGGTTATTAAAAAGCCGTTAGCATGTTTGACAGAAAATCTTAAAAAATAAGATTTGGGCTCCGGTAAATCGGTTCAGACATCCTCCGTCCCGCAAATGCGGAATCCCCATACGGGTCACCTAGGTCCGTCATCCTCGTCCGAGTGGTCCCTGTTACATTATTAGCGTTGATTTCAGCAAAATATGTAACTAACGGCTGTTTTTATCAATGTTTTCAAGATAACCGTCAAGCTCTTTGAGAAGAGATTCTTCAGCATTTGCGATCATCTGGTGCTGTTTTTTCAGTCCGGCAACCACAATCGATCTGTTTAATGCTATGATGGACAGGATCTCGACAATGCTCTTGTCCGGATTGTCGTCAATCATAGCAGTGAGTTTATCATTAAGCTCTTTTGCAGCTACTCTGATCAACTCTTCATGCTCCGGAGACTTGCTCACCAGAGGAATGGTCTGTTCCGCAATCTTTACAGTAATATTCTGTCCCATTTTATCCCTCCAGCATTGTTATGCATTTGTCAATCTCCTTGATGAGTCTGTCTATCTTCTTCCTGGCTTCAGCATTGTCAGCATTTCCGGCTTTGAATGCATCTGCAAGTTTAAGGTTATCAATAGTCCTTTCTAACTCTGTTATCTGCTTTGCGTATGCTTCATTTTGTGATGTAGACTTCTCTAGTTCGGCCTGGAGCCTCTTTCGCTCTGCCGATTCCGACTCATAAGCCTCGATCAGGCGTTTGATTCTTTCCTTTAAGCTGTCTATCATCGCATACAAATCTACATACTATGCAAAAATAACAAACTGCTTTGATTTCTCAAAATAATTTGAGCAATTCAAAGCAGTTTGCAGTAATATTTTTAAACTTTTATAGTTCTTCAACGCATTTCATGCCTTCCTCGATAGCCTTTTTGTTCAGGGCAATGAGGTCCGCATAGCGTGCAGGGATGCATTTCGCAAGTCCCTTGTCGATGTTGTCGAACGAGACGATAGGCTTGATCTTGAGATATGCTCCCATCACTGCCATGTTGTAAACCTTCGAGTTTCCTACCTGTGCGGCTACATCTATTGCATTGATCCTGCAGATCTTGATGTCAGTTCTGGTAGGTGGGTTGATGATGCCGTTAGGGTCATAGATGAGCAGACCTCCTGGCTTTACAGCGCTCTCGAACTTGTCGAGCGACTGCTGGTTAAGGATGATGGCTGTATCGTATTTTGTAACGATAGGGGAGCTGATCTTCCTGTCGCTTACGATGACGCACACGTTTGCTGTACCTCCACGCATCTCAGGGCCATATGAAGGCATCCATGTCACCTCCATATCCTGCATGATTGCGCAGTAAGCGAGAATCTTTCCCATAGAGAGGACTCCCTGTCCTCCGAATCCTGCTATAATGATTTCCTCTTTCATATTTTCAATGTTGTTTTATAGATTTCTCCACTCACTTCGTTCGGTCGAAATGACAGTATTACAATTTCCATTGCGGTCGAAATGACAGAGTTGTCGAGAAATCTTATTCCTGTTTAAGAACGTCCTTGATGTCACCGAGCGGATATTTAGGGAACATGTTCTCCACCATCCACTTGTTTGCCGCTGTAGGGCTCATCTTCCAGCCTGAGTTACATGTGGCAACGATCTCTACGAATGAGAGTCCGATGCCCTTCTGGCTGTATTCGAATGCCTTTCTGATGGCGTTCTTAGCCTTGCGGGCAGCAACAGCCGTATGAACTGACTGACGTGTGATGTATGCTGTTCCGTCAAGCTGCGCGATCATAGGAGCGAGCACAAGAGGGAATCCGTTGAGCTTTGCATCACGTCCGTAAGGAGTTGTAGCGGTCTTCATGCCGAGCAGGGTAGTAGGGGCCATCTGACCTCCTGTCATACCATATATACCGTTGTTGATGAAGATCACGACGATGTTCTCTCCGCGGCTGCATGCGTGGATGATTTCTGCCGTACCGATCGATGCGAGGTCGCCGTCTCCCTGATATGTGAATACATATTTCTCAGGGTTGAGTCTCTTTGCTGCAGTCGCGAGCGCAGGAGCACGTCCGTGAGCGGCCTGCTGCCAGTCTACGTCAAGGTAGTTGTATGCAAATACAGAGCAGCCTACAGGGCTGACTGCTATGGTCTCCTCCTGGATGCCCATCTCTTCGATGACTTCTGCGATGAGCTTATGTACTGTACCGTGAGAACATCCTGGGCAGTAATGCATTACATTGTCTGTGAGAATAGGAGTCTTCTTGTAGACGATGTTCTCGGGTTTCTTGATATCTTCGATATTCATAGTGCTTGCTTATTTCAGATTGTTGAACTTCTTGAACGCCTCTACAATTTCGTCAGGAGTGTAGATGATACCGCCCTGTCTTCCGTAGAATCCTACCGGACATGCTCCGTTCACAGCGAGCTTCACGTCGTCTACCATCTGGCCGAGGTTGAGCTCGATGCTCATCATGCTCTTTACCTGGCCGGAAAGTTCCTGAAGCCTCTTTGACGGGAACGGGAAGAGGGTCACAGGTCTGAGGAGACCTGCCTTGATACCTTCCTCGCGGAGCTGGTCGACTACAGCTTCGCAGATACGTGCAGAGCATCCGAATGCCACGAAAAGATATTCTGCATCCTCTGTCTGGTACTCTTCATATTTGACTTCCTGCTCCTTGATGACCTCATACTTTGCAGCGAGCTTCTGGTTGAAGCGCTCCTGCACGTCAGACTCGAGGGCGAGGGAAGTGATCACATTGTATGGTCTGTCAGCAGTCTTTCCTGTGGTAGCCCAAGGTGCCACCTTGAGGAGTTCCTCCTTTGTCATGCGTGGCTTCTCGGGGCGAAGCTCCACCTTTTCCATCATCTGGCCTACGATACCGTCGGCAAGGATGATGACCGGTGTGCGGTACTTGAACGCGAGGTCGAATCCCCAGTCTACGAAGTCGTACATGTCCTGTGCTGAAGCAGGTGCAAGCACGATTGCGTTATAGTCGCCGTGTCCGCCGCCCTTTACACACTGGTTGTAGTCACTCTGACTTGGCTGGATGGTTCCCAGACCAGGGCCGCCACGCTGGCAGTTTACGACAACGCAAGGGAGCTCTGCTCCTGCGAGGTAGCTGAGGCCCTCGCACATGAGGCTGATGCCCGGCGAGCTTGACGAAGTCATGACCTTCTTTCCGCAGCATGCACCGCCGTATACCATATTGATAGAAGAAGTCTCACTTTCTGCCTGAAGCACCACCATGCCTGTTGTAAGCCATGGTCTTTCCTTCATGAGGGTTTCCATTACTTCAGACTGCGGAGTGATAGGATAACCGAAGTATCCGTCCGCACCGTTGCGTATTGCCGATATGGCAATCGCCTCGTTTCCTTTCATCAGAATTTTCTCTGCCATATCCCTTAGATTTTAACTCTGTAAACAGTGATCACCGAATCAGGGCATACGACTGCACAGTTTGAACATCCTATGCATGCGTCACCCACCATTTCGGCATAGTGATAACCCTTACTGTTGACCATTTTGGCGAGCTCGATGCTCTTGGTCGGACAGTTCTCAACGCAGACGCCGCAGCCTTTGCACTTCTGCGTATCTACTTCGATTGCTCCTTTGAATGCCATTATAAATAGTGTTTAGTGGTTTGTATTAATGTTTTTTCGTTGTATTGTCGTCTGCCACAAGTCGCAATTCAAATTCCTTCAACCCCCGGCGACCCTGTCGCCACCCCCGTGGGGTATTTCGGTCCTGCCCGGACCGGTCGGCTCTGCCGACTTGGCTATTTGAATGCCATTATAAATAGTGTTTAGTGGTTTGTATTAATGTGATGTTTTAACGGTTTTCTCCTTTTTAGTTACAAAACCAAGTAAAAGTACAACATTTTAATCGAATTGTCAAATTAATTTTGATTTTATCTTTGAGTCTGCAATATTCTTGGTTCGGCATTTGCGGATAAATATTTATTTATGTATCTTTGAAAACTTTAAACAAATGTATTTTATGGGATCGATTTTGTTGAAAAATATTGCTGTAGAGGGAGTTGCCACTGATATTCTCATCGAGGGCAACCTGATCTCAAAAATAGATGCAGCCATCGATGAATCAGCTTTGCCCCATGGAACAGAGATAGTTGAATGTACCGGCAAAGCGGTTCTTCCGGGCCTTGTGAACATGCATACCCATGCCGGCATGTCGATGATGAGAGGCGTAGGGGAGGATATAGCATTCCATGAATGGATAGACAGGATCTGGAAAGTGGAGTCCAGGATAGATGAGGAATATGTATATCATGCCACCAGGCTGGCCTGCCTTGAAATGATCAAGACCGGTACGACAACCTTCAACGACCATTATTGGCATATGCCTATGGCCCATAAGGCGGCCGTCGAGATGGGACTTCGTCCTGTGCTGGCATACGTGATATGTGACCGAAACGATCCGGAAGAATCCGAGCGACAGAAGCTTCAGTGCAGTCAGATGTATGATGAAGCCATGACATGGAATGACATGACTCAGTTTGCGATCGCAATCCATGCAATATACTCTGTAAGCGAGCCTCTAATGCTCTGGGCTGTCGATTTTGCCAGGGAGCGTGGCCTCAAGATCCACATCCATCTTTCGGAGACGAGAAAGGAAATAGAAGACTGCAAGGCCCAGCATGGGGGGCTGTCACCTGTGGAATACCTTGACCGCCTGGGAGTTCTTGGAGAAGACGTGATTGCAGCGCATACACTATGGCTTTCGGAAAACGATATCCGCATACTTGGAGAAAGGAAAGTCACATGCGTACATAATGTCAATTCCAATCTGAAGCTGGCTTCCGGATACCGCTTCCTTTATAACGAACTTCGCGATGCAGGTGCAAATATCTGTCTTGGAACAGACGGATGCGCCTCGTCGAACAACCTCGATATGCTGGAGACCATCAAGACCTCTGCCATGATACAGAAGGCATGGAGGGACGATCCGACAGCGATGCCTCTGGAGGAACTTATTGCCGCGGCAACTGCAAATGCCGGAAAGGCCCTGGGGCAGAATCTGGGCAGGATAGAGGAAGGTGCGCTGGCTGACCTTATAATCATAGATACTGATAATTACAATTTCATATCTCCGGGTTCGTTCCTTGCCAACTTCATATATTCGGCCCATTCCGACTGCGTTGACTCGATGATATGCAACGGAAGGTTTGTGATGCGCGAAAGAGTGGTGGAGGGCGAAAAGGAAATCCTGGAACAGGCCAGAAAAGTAATGACAAAACTCATTTAATGCTACCCTTAAAGTAAATATGACATATTATGGATCCAAGAGTAGAAAAAATAATGAAGGCTGCCGAATTCATTGCAGCAAAGCTTGAAGGTAAAAAGCCATTTGCAGGCATCGTTCTGGGCAGCGGATTGGGAAAGCTTGCTGAAAAGATTGAAAACAAGACAGTCATCCCATATAAGGATATACCTGGCTTCCCTGTATCAACTGCAGTCGGTCATAAGGGTAACTTCATTGCCGGAGAACTTGGAGGAAAGTTCGTAGTGGCTATGCAAGGACGTTTCCATTATTATGAAGGCTATCCTATGGAGCTTGTAACCCTGCCTATCAGGGTCATGAAAGTACTTGGCATACAGTATCTTTTCGTGTCCAATGCAGCGGGAGGAGTCAACTTTGATTTCAAGGTAGGCGACCTGATGGTGATAACAGACCATATCAATCACCTTCCGAACCCTCTCGTAGGACCAAACATGGAGGAGTTCGGTCCACGTTTCCCGGATATGACCCGTCCATATGACAAGGAGCTGCGCAGAATGGCGTTCGAACTTGCTGCAAGACATTGCATCGAACTCAAGAGCGGAGTCTATTTCGCCGGTACAGGCCCTTCCTACGAGACTCCTGCGGAGTATAAGTATTTCCGTCTTATCGGTGCTGATGCGGTAGGAATGTCAACAATTCCTGAAGTCATTGTGGCACGTCATTCAGATATTCCTGTATTCGGCATGTCTGTCATCACAAACGAGGCACATGACGATTATGCTGAGGATTATGTAAATGATGGGGATGATGTCGTGCAGGCAGCAGATGCTGCTGCGGACAAGATGACCTTGCTTTTTTCTGAAATTATCCGATCGTTATAATGAGAATCATCAATAATATCATGGTTGCAGCATTATGTGCTGCAACCATTTCATGTACGGACCTTAAGCCGCTTGAGGAAGATATCGCCGACCTGAAGGAGCAGCTGGCACAGCTTCAGGGAAAGTGTGAGTCGATGAATGAATCCCTCGACGCCCTTTCTGTTGTTGTGGACGCGGTAGCCAACCGAGATTTCGTGACAAGTGTCCAGAATACTTCAAACTCTGAAGGACAGGGATTTACAATCACTTTCGTGGATAGCCCGACAGTTACAGTATGGATTCCGGCTCAGAAGGAAACACCTGACGAGGTGCCGCCTGTCCAGGCGCCTGTAATCTCTGTGAAACAGGGGGAAGACGGATTCTGGTACTGGGCTGCTGACGGTGAATATGTCCTTGATCAGGATGGTGAGCGCGTTCCGGTCGGGACAGACGGAGTCACTCCGCAGCTGAAGATAGAAGAAGGGAAGTGGTATGTGACATATGATGACGGTGCTTCATGGGAGTATCTTGCAGATGTGCCGGTTCATAGTGCGGGTGGCTATGTCTTCAGTGGTGTGGATCTGTCGGATCCGGCCAAGGTGATATTGACACTTGCTGACGGCCAGAAGATAACATTGCCGGTTGCGGTTGACGGACTTTTGTCGCTTTCAGTCGACTCGAGCGCAGCTCATGTTCCAGGGGACGTAGTTACTGTAAGATATTCTGCCTTGAAGAAGGTATCTGTGATTGTCGATGACGTGGATGTCCAGTATTCAGAGGTGGCTGTTTCGGATGAAAAGACAGGAGAGATCCGTATTCAGACACGCTCGGACGTGGCTCTTGTGAAGCAGCGTGCATTCCTTATCTTTACTATAGACGGATGTCCCGACCAGGATTGGAGACTGTTGAGTTTCAATTCTTCCGGTAGGGCTGTCATCTCTGATATCAAATGATGATGAAATACTTTCATAAGTTCATATTCCTGATTAGCGCATGTGCTTTCTGCTCGTGTGCAGACTTGTCGGATCTGGAATCGGATATAGAGGATGTACGACAGGATATAAATGAGCTCGGCAAAGAGTGTGATGCCATCAATTCGCGCATAGAATCACTTCAGCAGCTTGTAGCGCAGATCCAGGCGCGTGAAGAGATAACAGGAGTGTCGGAAATCAAGGATGTATATGATGAGGTCATTGGCTATATAATCACATTCAAAAATGCTGAGACCATCACTCTTTATCTGCCTGTTATCCTGGATACGCCGTCAGGGCCTGTTCCTCCTGTCATCTCGGTAATTGAAGATGAAGAAGGAATATGGTGGACCATGAACGGGGAGTATATACTTGATGCACAAGGAGATAAGGTTCCTGTCGGACGTGATGCCGTATCACCTGTGCTTAAAGTGGAAGGGGACTGCTGGTATGTGTCACTTGACGATGGCATGACCTGGGAGGAAATGTCCGTAGGTTCTGCACCCGGATATCAGGGAACCGGCGTCGGATCGGTGAAGGACGGGACGGACGAAGTCGAGTTTGTCCTGACTGACGGGACCGTATTCAAAATACCCAAATCAAAGACAGCTACGCTGGATATCAGCTATAACAGGAATGTTGTATCCGGATCCAGGATCAGCATATATTATAAGTATTCCAGCTCTACAGGAATAGCCGATATCACCTGCTTTGGAAACAGAAATGTCGGCAACGTATCCGTCAGCCATAGATCTCAATACTCTGACGGATATATCTATGTTGACATCAGTCCTGACCATGATGTCTCAATGCAGAAGGTCTATGTATACATGGATTATGGCGAGGGTACCCTGGTAAGGACTCTGGAGTTTACTGAATATGGATACTTCGATATCGATCCGGTGGCTCCGATTCCGGCTTCCGGTGGTGAAATATCCTTGAATGTGAACAACACGGGTTATCCATATGTCTATTCGGAGATCGTTCAAGGTGGCGACTGGCTGTCGCAGGAAGGGAATATCTACACGGCAAAGGCAAATTCAAGCCATCAGGCGCGTGTGGGCGCAGTGAATTTCGAACCTCGTACCTCAGCTTTGGGTAAGGCTAATTTTACCAAGACCGTATATATAATTCAGCTGGGAACAGGAACATTCCCGTGTTATGAAGAATATGCCGGTATATGGAAGCTGTCCGGTTCAGATCAGAGAATCGAAATCCGTCTGGACTATACCAGGAACCGTGGTTACGTTGTGAACGGTCTTGAAACGAATATGCTCTCAGCCGTTTACGACCCGTCAACCGGCAATCTTGATATTCCGTCACGAGGCTATACCTTCAAGCTGTCGACTGACAAGAATTCACTCACATCAAACTATACAAGTGGGGTGTTCCAGCGCCAGGGAGTCGCTACCTACTATAAGGACGGTGAGATTCTGAAGCTTAACGCAGCTGCCTCAGGCTACACGCCGCTCAATCTTGTCATTCTCGGAGACGGCTATCAGGAGAAGGATCTCCGTCATGGAGGAAAGTTCGAGAGGTCTGCAAGGTCTGCCATGGATGCGTTCTTCAGCGTCGAGCCACTGAAGAGCTTCAAGGACAGGTTTGATGTATATATGGTAGCCTACAAGTCTGTGGATGAGGGAGTTGACATCGAGAGCCAGGGCCTGAAGGTGAACACATACTTTGATACTTATTGGAATGGTAACTCTACTGCAATGTGGGTTTATGATTCCGGACGGGACAAGGTAATAAATGTTGTAAAGAATACTTTGGGCTTGTCTTCTGATTCAAAATATTATAGAACAGTTGTTCTGGTACTTGTAAATACAGATGTGGTTGCAGGTTCCTGCGGCTATCCGTACAGGGAAAGATATTCAAATACGAGCCTTTTGGGAGAACCTTACGCTTCGTTTGCCATAGCCGTGCTTCCTGCAAACAATTCCATGGGTACGCGAGGGCTTGTCAGGCATGAACTTGGAGGACATGCATTCGGTCGTCTGGGAGATGAGTATGAATCCAAGTCATACGGAAGCGATCTGGATGAATGGCATGCAAAAGGCTTCTACAGGAATGTAACTACGGACAGGAATTCCTGGAACTGGGATACCTTCATAGGCAGATCCGGCTATGCTGATGTGACCTATGTGTCGCGCAATAACTATTGGTGTGCTTCCCAAGGAGGTATAATGTACAACAACAACGGAGAATTCAATGCCCCTTCGCGGCAGATCATCTACGAGAGAATCATCCGTCAGACCGAAGGGGCTGGAAGTTATAGCTTTGACAAGTTCCTTGAGTACGACAAGCGTAATCTATAGGATAATATCTTGAAACAGTGCGCTGGATGCGTCAGAAGGCATGTTCCATGCTCCGCGAGGGGAGAGTGATACCGAACCTACAGCCGGACCGTCAGGGAGGCACGAACGTTTGAACTGCTGGTTGAAGAATCTTCTCAGGAAGGTCTTCAACCATTTCTTGATGGTGTCGTCGTCGTAGCTGAATGCCTTCTTTGCCAGGAAGAAGATCTTATCAGGGCTGTATCCGAGTCTCACGAAGTTATAGATGAAGAAGTCGTGCAGTTCGTACGGTCCGACCAGGTCTTCTGTAACCTGCTGGATCTCACCTTTTTCATTAGCCGGCAGCAGCTCGGGGCTGATAGGAGTGTCGGCTATGTCGAGGAGCACCTGTCTCTCTGCCGGGAACCTGTTCTCTGCTGCCCAGATGACAAGGCTGCGTACCAGCGTCTTAGGAACGCCGGCATTCACTCCGTACATCGACATGTGGTCACCGTTGTATGTTGCCCAGCCTAGAGCCAGTTCGGACAGGTCGCCTGTGCCGATCACCATTCCCCATGTCTGGTTTGCAATATCCATGAGAATCTGTGTCCTTTCGCGTGCCTGAGAGTTTTCGTATGTGACGTCATGGTCTGCAGGGTTGTGCCCTATGTCCTTGAAATGCTGGTCACAGGCATCCTTGATCGATATTTCGCGTGATGTGATCCCTAGAGAATCCATCAGTTCCGATGCATTGTTCTTTGTACGGCTTGTAGTGCCGTAGCCGGGCATGGTGACTCCGATTATCCTTTTTCTGTCCCAGCCAAGCTTGTCGAAAGCCATGGCAGCTACAAGAAGTGCCAATGTGCTGTCCAGACCTCCTGAGATGCCGATTACAGCAGTCTTGCACTGTATATGGTGCAGTCTGGTTGCTAGTCCCGCTGTCTGTATATCCAGGATCTCCCTGCATCTTTGATCCAGGTCGTGGGCAGGAGCGAAAGGATGAGGCTCGACGTGTCTTTTAAGCTCGGCTTCGAAATCAGTCTCGCAAGGTGATCCCAACTCGATCTTAGTATATGCATCACACCCGTGGCATCCGGTAGAGTCTGCTCGTCTTAGGTTCTCGATCTTCTCTATATCCACATCAGCGATGACAAGAGAAGACTTTACCTGGAATCTCTCGTTTTCAGCAAGGCATTCTCCTGTTTCCCAGATGCTTGCGGCACCTGCGTGTACGTAATCGGTAGTTGATTCGCCGAATCCGGCGCCTGCATGGATACAGGCGCTGATCTTGCACAGCGACTCACTCTCCAGAACGAGCCTGCGTCGCCTGTCGGTCATGATCAGCTCGTTTTCGGCAGAAGGATGTACAACTATGTGAGCTCCTGCCTCAGAGGAAAATGCGAATGTGGCATCTCCAATTGCAAACAGCATGTCAGACCCCATCAGGCATTCCTGGCCTGCATACTTCAGGGTGCATATTGCCTGAGGCATATCAGGAACTATACCCATTATTTCGCCATCCCTGATGACTATGCTGCACGAGATCACTTTCCCGTCGAAGCCTACAGGAGCCCCTGCAATTACGGTTGTTGAAGTGCCTCTGGTGTGTTCTGCAATGGCCATGATGCCTTCTTCAGCTCCTTTAAGAAGGAGGGAATGACGGAATATGTCTCCGCATGTTGCCCCGGTAACGGAAAGCTCCGGAAACACAACAAGCGAAACCTCCTCTTTGAAAGCTTCGCTTGTCAGTCTGCAGATCTCTTCCGTATTGTATCTTGTGTCGGCGACCCTTACTGTCGGAACAGCTGCCGCAACACGGATGAAACCATTATTTTTCATGAATTAAAGTTCTTCAAAGTTGACGTCTGAGAATTGTCCTCCCTGATCACCGTCCTTGAGGCAGTTCGTCTTTATATAGCTGATCACTTCTTCAAGTCCTTCAGTGAATTTCTCGAAATCTTCCTTGTAAAGGAAAATCTTGTGCTTGTCATATGCAAAATGACCGTTGCTGTCCATCCTGCGCTTGCTTTCCGTGATTGTCAGATAATAGTCTTTACCCTTTGTTGCCTTGACATCAAAGAAGTATGTACGCTTTCCAGCTCTTACGGGTTTTGAATAAACATCCTCGCCTGAGCGCTCCTGAGCATTAGCTCCATCAAATTCCTCACTATACATAGCTAATCTTTTTTAGTAAATCTCTACAAAGTTAGGGATTTTTCTGAAAATCGGTGTATATTTGCATAAATTTTTGCGGATTAAATATGCTTAACAGAAGAATTCTAAGGATTAAGGCTTTTAAAGAACTCTATGGAAGCGTCCTGTCCGGCGATATGTCCCTATCAAAGGCACAGACCAGAATGGAGCTTTCGTGTGAGGCGACAAGAGACCTTTACCTATATATGCTCGCCATTGTATCTCCTCTTACAAAGATTGCAAGAGAGAGGATAGAGGCGGTGCAGAAGAAGTTCAACAAGACCGAAGAGGAACTCAATCCTAACACGAAGTTCGCCGACAACGCATTGGCAAAGCTCCTTGACGAGGATGCGGATTTCCAGAAACTTGTTTCAAAGAAGAAGCTCTCATGGGACCAGTACGACCTTCTTCTCAAGAAGGTCATGACTTCTGTCGCATCCAAGGACTATTATCAGGCTTATATGTCCGGTGATGAGCGTTCGTTGAAGGAGGACTGCAAGCTCTTCACTAAGATATTCGAAGAGGAATTCGTTGATAGTGAGGAACTCGAGATGATCCTTGAGGAAAAGTCACTTCACTGGAACGATGACCTTGCCTATGCGCTGACATGGTGCTGCCGCACTTTCAGGTCTTTGGCTGACGGTGAGTCATGGAGACTGCTCCCTCTGTACCAGAGCGATCTGATGAAAGGGGAGGGCGTTGAAAGCGACAGGCTCTTTGCCAACAGGCTCCTGCAGCATTCTTTCGCCGGATTCGATAAGTATTCAGCGATGATAGCCGAGTCTGTCGTGGGTTGGGAAAAGGAGCGTCTGTTCTCGACAGACGTCCTGCTCATCACAATGGGACTTGCCGAGGCTGCAAATTTCCCGACAATCCCAGTGAAGGTCACAATCAACGAGTATGTCGAGCTGGCCAAGTTCTACGGAACCCCTAAAAGCCGTTCGTTCGTAAATGGACTCCTTGACAGACTGATCCAGAAGATGGTCAATGAAGGACAGATTGTCAAAGAAGGGAAAGGATTATTGTAAACTATTAATTTATAAAAAGTTATGAAATATTATTTTAATCTATTGATTCAGAGTGACGGAACAGCTGAGGTTACCGGTGTTGATGCTCCTGCTACTACTGCACAGAATAACCTTACCATTGATCAGAAGGCTCCAGGTGCTAATTCGGAACCTAAAGGCGAGGCTTCAAAACCGCAGCAGGGCAGCGGATGGACAATGTGGATAATGCTCGGACTCATCTTCGTTGTGATGTGGTTCTTCATGATACGTCCACAGAGGAAGCAGCAGAAGGAGCTTCAGAAGTTCCGTGATGCTCTCAAGAAGGGAGATAAGGTCGTTACCATCGGTGGCATCTATGGTACAGTTGTGGAACTTAAGGAGCACACCGTCCTCATCGAGGTTGACAACGGTGTGAAGATCCGTGTAAGCAAACAGGCTCTCATCAAGGATTTCTCTGAATCACAGCAGTAAGATCCTTTTTCCAGATGAGAGGATTCATAAAGAAAGTATTGAAAATGCTGAATCTCAGCGGGAGAGAGTGGATTATCCTTCTGCTCGCTCTCCTGCTGGCATCCAGCATATGGCTTATACATAAGCTCTCTCTGGAATACAATGTATATCTGAGTGTGGATGTTGTTGCTGAAAGTAATATCGAAGGCAGGGCAAAAACATCTTCTTCCGGGGCTGAGGTGATGGCTAAATGCCGCACTACCGGATGGAGGATATTGTATGCATATATGACCCGTAACAACAGTGTACGTGTCAAGTTTCCTTCAGCAATGATGCACCATGACGGTGAGGACCGTTTCTATGTCGCTTCAGATCGTCTTCATGAATATGTTGAAGATATCTTTGGCAGCAATGTGTCTGTAGATTACTTTGTTGCAGACAAGGTGTATTTCAAGTTTCAGGAAGAGGTCTACAAGAAAGTTCCGGTAAGGCCGGTGTCTTCATTGTCCTTTGACACTCAGTATGTCCCGACCACTCCTCTTCAGGTCATACCTGATTCGGTTACCGTCTATGGTGATGAGATGCACCTTGAAGCTTTGGAGTATGTCACTACCGCTACCATCAAGCATGCCTCGGTCACAGAGGACCTGAATGGAATGATTTCACTTACTCCGATAAAAGGCATGCGCTTTTCAGTTGATGAAGTGCATTATAAGATGGATGTCGTGAGATATGTCGAAATAGAGTGCGAAAATGTGCCTGTCGAGGTTATCAATACTCCTCCGGGCAAGCAGTACGTGGCGGATCCTCTTTACGTGGACGTGACGCTTGAATGCGAGTTCCCTCTTAAGGCAAATCCGAAGAAGGGGCTTTACCTTGTTGCTGACTATGATGAGTACAGACAGTCTATATCCGGTAATGTCATAGTAAAGCCGTCTGCACTTCCGTTCGGTACTATAAATCATGAGATATCCCCTGTCTTTGTAAAAGTGAGGGAGGATAACCGATGATTCTGGTTGTCACAGGCGGAATCGGCAGCGGAAAGTCCCAGGTATGCGGTATTTTAAGTAAAATGGGCCTTTCGGCCCAATATAATGCGGATCTACGGGCAAAGGCTCTATATGAGGAGCATCCCACTTTGCTCGCACAGATTGAAAAATCATTGGGTTGCAGCTTCAGAGATCGTGATGGTCGTTTTGTTCCCTCTTTGCTGGCGTCAAGAATATTTACTGACCGCCAAGCCTTGGAAACAGTCGAAGCTCATCTTTTCCCGGCATTGATGGAGGATTTTCATTCTTTTGCCGGATCATGTGGGGAGGATATCGTGGTCTTCGAGTCGGCCACAGTGCTGGAAAAATCTCAGTTTGATGGGTTTGGTGACAAGATAATCCTTGTTGACGCTCCATTTGAGACAAGACTTGAACGGGCATGCAGACGTGACGGTTCAGCGCGTGAAGAAGTACTTGCCCGAATGCTTAACCAGAAACTTATGAATGATCTGTCAGCGGGGGCTGTAGATCCTCGCATCGACTGTGTGATCGTGAATGACGGAACACTTGAAGACCTGGAAAGCAGAACCGGAAATGCAATTAACAGTTTAATAAGATAAGAAATGAAGACAGACCTTACCAAAGTGCTGGCTATATCAGGCCAAAGCGGATTGTACCTTTATATTTCATCTACTCGCAGCGGTGCAGTTGTAGAAGCTCTTTCAGATAAGAAGAGAAGTGCAGTCAGCGCTTCAAGCAAGATTACCTCTCTTGCGGATATTTCCATCTATACAGATGATGAAGAAGTGAAACTTCAACAGGTGCTGCTGAATATGAAGGAGGTCCTCGGCGATGCAGATGCTCCGTCTGCCAAGTCAAAGCCAGAGGAACTCAAGGCTCTTTTCGAGAAGGCTCTGCCTACGTATGACCGCGACCGTTTCTACGTGTCTCATATGAAGAAAGTGGTCGAGTGGTACAATGCCCTCAAGAAATACGCTTCCCTTGACTTCGTGAATCCGGATGAAGAGGCAGAAGAAGCTCCTGAGCAGGAATAATCGATGCAGAAGAGACTACAGACTATTACCTTGGGCTGCTCGAAGAACAAGGTTGATACCGAGCATATCCTTTCCCAGTTGGATGATCTTTATGAGATCGTGCCTGAGGGGGAGGATATTCCCGTTGATGTACTCCTTATAAATACATGTGGATTCATTGGAGATGCCAAGGAGGAGTCTATACAGACCATATTGGAAAGTGTTGAAAGGAAGGCGCGTGGAGAAGTGGGTAAGATAGTTGTATTTGGCTGTCTCTCACAGCGTTATAGCGCGGAAATGCCGGAGCTCATACCTGAAGTTGATGCCTGGTTTGGAGCTAGGGATTTCGATCCTGTCATAAGAGAACTGGGGGCAGAACCGTCGGCTGACAAGCGATATGAGCGCTATCTTACGACTCCTTCGCATTATGCCTACCTCAAGATTTCTGAAGGATGTGACAGACGCTGCTCCTATTGTGCCATTCCATTCATAAGAGGGGCCCATAAGTCGGTACCGATGGAAGATCTTGTTGCAGAGGCGGAAAGACTTGCATCCAATGGTGTGCGCGAACTGATCATCATTGCACAGGACACAACCTACTACGGTCTTGATCTTTACAGACGCAGGGCATTGGCGGAACTTCTCCAGAAACTCTCTGAAGTCGAAGGCATAGAGTGGATAAGGATACATTATTCCTATCCTGCGGCTTTCCCTGAAGATGTCCTGGACCAGATGGCGGACAATCCAAAGGTATGCCGCTATATGGACATACCGCTTCAGCATATTTCCGACAAGGTGCTCGACAACATGCATCGTCATGTTGACGGGGCATGGACACGTGAACTTATACGCAAGATGCGCGAAAGAGTGCCGGGAGTCGTGCTCCGTACGACAATGATCGTAGGTCATCCTGGAGAAGGAAAGCGTGATTTCAACGAACTGCTGGAGTTTGTGCGGGAGGCTCGTTTCGAACGTCTAGGTGCATTCAGATACTCTGAGGAAGAGGGTACCTATGGTGCCGAGAATTTCAAGGACAGCATATCTTCCAGAATCAAGCAGGAACGTCTTGATGAACTGATGACTCTCCAGAGTGAGATATCCCTGGAGTTCAACGAGTCCAGAGTCGGGTCCGAGATAGAAGTCATTGTTGATGATTTTGTTGATGGGGTATATGTCTGCCGCAGTGAATTTGAAAGTCCTGAGGTGGATGGCGAGATTCTTGTCAGGCATGAATCGTCGGTGATGGGTGATGTTGACCCGTATTCCCTGATCGGAGAGTTCATCAGGGTCCGCATCATCGGAGCTGACGAATATGACCTTATTGCAGAACCATTGGAGATCTGATGCCATGAAGCGTATTTTGTTACTTTTATCTGTTGCTTTGACCATTGTCTCATGTGGACCCGGTAAGCACATCATGCATGTAGAAATGAGACAGCCTTCCAGGGCAGGAGTCGATCTAGTCGGAAAAAACGTGTCTGTCGTATTTGTAGAGAATGACGATGAAAGGGCAACTCAATTCAATAACGGTATGGCAGATGGCTTTGCCTATACTCTTGAACAGGAATATGGTACTGGAGAGGGAAGTATAGGAGTATATAGTATGCGCAAGGAAAATGGGGTCGATCATTCTTCGCGCGAAATGATGCTGGATCTTCTTGTAGATACAGATTCTGATATAGTCTTTTTGCTTGATGAAGTCCAGTTAGGAGCAATGGAAGCTGCACCATCGTCAGTTGTTGTACCTTTCACAATGAAGATGTATTGCTTTGACGGAATGGACGAGTCTGAGCAGGTCAAGTCTTTCTCCGGCAGCAGCACTGCACGTACAGACGGATGGGATGCCGGTGTCTTATTGGCGGATTCATTCAAGTCCCAGTGGAAGACCGAGGCTTATTCCTTGGCTTATTTTGATAATGAAAAGTGGTATAAGGCATTGGACAAGGCTGAGGCATATGATTGGAAAGGGGCTATTGATCAGTGGTTCAAGCTGTTGGATACCAATGACCTGCTGCGACGTTCGTGTGCTGAATATAATATTGCTGTAGCCTGTTATATGTCAGGAGATTACGAACTGGCCGAACAATGGCTTGACAGAAGCGATGCTGACAACAAGCTTCCGAATATGTCTGACTCTCTTAGAAAAAGAATAGCTTCACGCAAATGACGTGAAGCTATTCTTTTTAGAATGTCTGTGCAATGATCCTGCTGGCATAGTCCAGGTCCGTGTAGTCTCGGGTACCTCCGTCATGGAGATTGAGTGTCTTCAATGTATTCATGTCCTCGTCAGACAGATTGAAGTCAAATATTTCGAAATTCTCCCTCATGCGTTCAATTGAAGTTGACTTAGGTATTACAGGGATACCTTGCTGAACGAGGAAACGGAGTCCTACCTGAGATGCGGTCTTTCCGTATTTTGAGCCGATGGCAGTCAACAACTCATGGTTGAAGAAATTATCCTTGCCTTGTGCCATAGGTGCCCATGCCATGACTTTGGTATCAGTCTTGGCAAGGAGCTCACGTATCTGAAGCTGCTGGCTGAATACATTCGTCTCAAGCTGGTCTACAGCAGGTGCAACATTGACATGGCATGCCAGGTCATGGAAACGGTCCGGACGGAAGTTGCTCAGTCCGATGGCCCGGGTCTTTCCTTCTGCAAGAAGTTTCTCGAGGGTCCTGTATGTGCCGTAGTAGTCGCCGAAAGGCTGGTGGACAAGCAACAGGTCGACATAGTCTGTCTGCAGTTTTCTGAGACTTTCCTCGAAGGAGGATCTTGCACGTTCTTCTCCTGCGTTGGTGATCCATATCTTGGTGACAATGAAGAATTCCTCGCGCGGAATGCCGCTATCTGCAACAGCTTTTCCTACACATTCTTCATTGGCATAGAATTGGGCGGTATCTATGAGCCTGTATCCGACTGAAATGGCGTCTCTCACGCAGCGTTCGCATTCTGCAGGGCTGACTTTGAATACTCCATATCCTATAAGCGGCATTTCAATACCGTTATTCAACTTTATTGTGTCCATATGTACTATATTTTCCGTTTCATGCTGCAAAAATAATGATTTAATTTGTATATTCGCTGAATGTAATCAGGCCAATGTGCCGTTTTGACCCGAAACATTCTATGGTAAACATCTTTTGCGTCAACACCCAGACAAGCAAGACCTTTCCTGAAGGTACGACATTGCTTGACATGCTTCCGCATCTTCTGCCGGAATCATCTTCTGATCAACCTATAATCGCTGCCAAAGTGAACAATGTATGCCAGGGACTCAAGTACCGTGCGTTCAACAGCCGTCAGGTCGAGTTCATCGATTATACTTCATATGCGGGAAGAAGCGTATATTGCAGTTCGTTATGCTTCCTGCTGTGCAAAGCCGCGCTGGATGTGTTCCCCGGTTGCAAGATTGTGCTCAGACGTCCGATCTCCAAGGGCTATTTCTGTGCTATAGAAAAGAATGACGGAACAGTTCTGGTACAGGAGGATGTGGAAAGGATAGATGCACGGATGAAGGTTCTGGCTGAAATGGATATGCCGTTCCGCCGTCATGAGGTCCGTACAGAGGAGGCGATCGAAATGTTTGCAGGAATGGGATACCATGACAAGGTACGCCTTCTGGAGACAGCAGGAGATGTGTATGTCAATTATTATACTTTGGACGGCACTCCTGATTATTACTATGAGGCATTGCTTCCTAGTACAGGCTATCTCAAGTTGTGGGGACTGTCACTCTATCGTGACGGACTCCTGCTTCGCGTACCTGACAGGCATGATCCTTCCAAGCTGGCTCCGTTTACCGAGCAGCCTAAGACTTTCGATGTCTTCAGGGAGAATCTCAGGTGGAACAATATCATGAGGCTCGATAACGTAGGAGATGTCAACATGGCCTGCCAGAGAGGGGAGGCCGGGGACCTCATCAAGATAGCGGAGGCACTTCAGGAGAAGAAGATCGTGCAGATTGCCGAGGAGATCGAGAGACGCGTGGCTCTGGAGGACCCTGTGAAGATAGTACTCATCACCGGACCGTCAAGCAGCGGCAAGTCGACTTTCTGCAAGCGTCTGAGCATACAGCTGAAGGCGTGCGGTCTGCATCCTATATCATTCTCTACCGATGACTATTTCGTAAACAGGCTTGATACTCCGCTCCTTCCGGACGGCTCGTTTGACTTTGACAATTTCGACACTGTCGATCATGACTATCTTCAGAGCGATGTGCTGAAACTGCTGGCGGGGGAGGCTGTGGAAGTTCCTGAGTATAACTTCGTTACGGGACTTCGTGAGTTCAACGGCAAGAAACTTAAGCTGGAGCCTGGAATGGTGCTGCTCATTGAGGGTATCCATGCCTTGAACCCTCGTCTGACAGACAAGGTGCCGGAATCCTCAAAATACAGGATTTTCATCAATACCGTTACAAGCATCTCGCTTGATGACCACAACTGTATCCCGACAAGTGACAACCGTCTTATCCGTCGTATCGTGCGTGACTTCAACAAGGGTGCATTTTCTGCCCGGGATTCCATCATGAACTGGCCTAATGTCCGCCGCAGCGAGGTGCAGTGGATCTATCCATATCAGGAATGTGCGGATGTGCTGTTCAATTCGACCTACATCGTGGAGTTCCCGGTGATCAGGGCGCATGCGGAGAGGATTCTCATGACAGTACCTAAGAACTGTCCGGAATACGCTGAGGTCCATCGTCTTATGAAGTTCCTGAGCTATTTCACTCCTGTATCCGACAAGGATGTTCCTGCAACGTCGCTCCTTCGTAGCTTCATCGGAGGCAGCAGTCTGTAACATCTGGTGATATAATGCAAGACGGATGACCTTCTGGCCATCCGTCTTGCATTATATGTGGGATGATTTAGAAACCTCCTTCAAGCTCCATGAGCTTATCCATATTATCCATAGTCCATTCCTGTATGGCAGCTTCTGCTTTCTTCTGATCAGCTTCAGAGAGACTTTCTCCCCATGCTTCCATTTCTTCAGCCAATTTTTCTCCCTTTGCTTCATTTCCTGATACAGCAGCATTGTAAAGCTGTTCCATGTATGAAACCGCTTTCTGTTCAACTGTCTGTTTCTTTTCTGAGTTTCCGCCGCAAGCCACGAGGAGGCCGAGTGCAGCGAAGATAATCATAATCTTTTTCATGTCTGTTGGGTTTAATCTGTTAATTGTTGAGCGAAGTTAATAATATTTTTGGAAATGCCTGCATAATATCAAAAAAGTTTACTACATTTGCTTTTGTTGTACTAACCGCTTGACATTTATTAACCTTTAAATATTAACATTATGGATTTCAAAACACTTCTTCCCGATTTCAATGCAATCGGAAAAACTGAATGGGGTAGAATTTCAATGGACACTAAAAACCCTATGAACCTTATAATGGCACTTGGTGCTGTACTTATGGTAGTATTTGTATTCCTCTCATGGAGCACACTTGTTGTAGAAGATGAGAGCTACACTAAGGCGGGTATTTCTACTTGGTATGGAGTTTTTGCTCTTATTATGGGACTTGTAGCTCTTGTAGGAGTATTGTACAATCATACATCATTGGCATTCAGTGCTGCTGTACTCGGACTTGTTTTCGGTCTCATGGGCGTACTTATCGTGCCTGAAATGGTTATTGAAGGTGAGGTCAATTCTCCAGATGAAATTAAGGATGGAATGAAAGATTTGAAGAAGATGGGCTATGATTGTGAGTTGAAACATCTTGGCGCAATTCTCTATATGGTTGCTTCTGGTGTAACTGCACTTGTAGCATACCTTAAGATCGCAAAGAAGTAGTACAACCTATTTTCATATGAAGACCGGCAGTTTTGTCGGTCTTTTTTTTGTTTCTGTCTATCAAAAATTATAAATTTGTAAGGATTATAATATATCTATCATATGCGCAAGTTCATTCTTTCTCTATTTTTTACGCTGAGCAGCATTTGCTTGGTATCAGCTCAGGACTGGGCTAAATTCGGCAGATATGAAAAAAGCAATTCCGAGGTCACTCAGAAACCGAAAGCTGTTTTCATGGGTGATTCGATCACAGATGGATGGGCAACCAAGGATCCTGACTTTTTTTCTGACAACAATTTCATCGGCAGAGGCATTTCAGGCCAGACGACTTCGCATATGCTTGTCAGATTCCAGAGAGATGTTGTGGATCTCGCTCCGAAATACGTTCTGATACTTGCCGGGACAAATGATATTGCAAAGAACAATGGTGACATTACTCTTGCAAACGTTCTTGGCAATATAAAGTCGATGTGTGAGATTGCCAAGGCCAACAAGATCAAGCCTGTGATCTGTTCTGTGCTTCCTGCTGACAGGTTCGGCTGGCGCCCTGGAGTAAAACCGGCAGAAGAAATCGTCAAACTCAATAAGATGTTGAAGGAATATGCTGACAGTCAGAAGATAATGTATATAGACTATTATTCGGTTCTTGCTGACGAAAACGGCGGCCTTCCTGCCAAGCATGCATCTGACGGAGTACATCCGAATCTCAGCTGCTATAAGATCATGGAGCAGATAGTTCTTGATACACTTTAATTCTCTCGTTTCAGCTGAATGATGAAAAGAAGATTACTGGAGTTCTGCAGAGACCACCGCTGGATGCTTTTGAGCTTTCTGGTTGTATGGCTATGCCTTTTTGTATTTGACTGCATCTATCCGAAGCTCCAGACTCATCTGATGCTGAACAGCTGTCATTCTCCTCTGCTTGACACTGTCTTTAAATATGTTACAGTACTTGGGGAGGCCTTTCCAGTTTATGTCGGTGTCGCTTTCCTGCTCTGGAATGTAAATTCCATATGGAATAGGCGTAACGGACTTTTTATACTTCTTTCTCAGGGACTTACTTGCATAATCACTCAGGCACTCAAGTTTCTGTTTGCCCATCCGAGGCCAGCTACTTATTTTGATCAGATGGGGGCAGAACTTCCACCTACAGTTCCTGGCGAAGGGCTCCGCAGAGCGATGAATTCATTTCCTTCGGGCCACACATCGGCAGCATTTGCCCTATTTGTCTGCATTGCATTGATCACACCGCGAAAGTGGGCGCCTTTATGGGTGGCAGCCGCATGGGCTGTCGCATATTCCCGCATCTATCTTTCACAGCATTTTCTGGAAGATATATTGCTTGGATCGATGATTGGTGTCATTTCCACTTGCATAGTATATCTATGCATGAATGATCATTTCAATAGAACATATTCTCCAACAATTAAACTATAACGATTATGAGTAGTAAATTTTTACCAGATTCTGAAGCACTGAAGAAGACAGACTTCAGAAACCCATCTTTTGACAAAAGCAACAAGAAATCAGTTCTGTTGCTCCTTTTAAGTGTAGCAATGTTAGTTGTGGTGTTCATTCCATGGTTCTGCGTCGGCGTGGAGGTTGAGGATGTGGCGTCTGTCAAATTGAGAGCATTCGGATTTCAGACGTGGTACGGAATAGTTGGCGGAGTACTGGCTCTGATTGCACTGGCTGGAGCGCTTTACAGACATCTCTCGCTTTCATTCTGTGCTTCACTTGCGGCAGTGCTTGTCGGAATCTATGCCTTGAATACTTATCCTGCTGCCAGACTGGTTTATGATATTGACGGAGATATCAAGAAAGACCTTAAGAGTAAGGTCACTGACAACGATAGAAGATCACGTGATTATTATGATGATTATTATGATGATTATTATGAGAGTGAGGTAAGTTCTGGTGAAAAAGCTATGGCAAAGCTTCTTCTGGCATTGGAAGATGGACCGAAATTCAAGGTGCCGGCAGTTGTGGTACAGGGTGTTGCGATGTTGGTCGAAACAATTGACCAGGATGCAGTATATGAACTGATTGAGGATAATGGGGGAAAAGAAGTTCTGGATAATATTGATATAATCAATCATCGTCTAGGCGCCATACTTTACCTGATCTTTGCGGCTCTCGCTGCAGTAATTGCATATCTGTTGATTACGAGACCCAACAAGGAAGTGACCATGGAACATCCTGTTCCAACAGCTGATGATGTAACAACTCTGAACGCATAGGCAGATGCCGTTATAATAAATAAGGGTTGGTCTTGAAACAAGGCCAACCCTTTTAGCAATAGGCAGAACAGTAAGCCGGGTTCTGTTTTATCTTGTCATTTATCTTCGCAACCTACCCCCTGGAATAGAACGAGTAGCCCTTTTGCCCTTGCGGGTGTTCCAGTATACATGGTCTTGCTGGTCCTGGTGCCGTCACCGCCGTATGTCGCCACACGACGTCGTGAGCTCTTGCCTCGCGGTTTCACCCTTACCCTTGCGGGCGGTCTGTTTTCTGTTACGGCATTCATAAGATTACTCCCATCTGTGCTTTCCACAGCAGGATACTCTGCCCAGTCCGGACTTTCCTCTGAAACGAGTTTCAGCGACAAGTCATTCTACCTACATAGCTTATCTATTGTTCTGCAAAGGTAGTTATAATTTTTGCAAATACTTTTTTTTACTTACTTTTGTGACAAATTTGAATGTTCGTCATACCATGAGAACCAATATTTTGTTTATACTGGCCGTGCTTCTTGTTTTATCATGCTCAAATTCCAATGCTGGTAAAGGCAAGTCCTCAGATACTGCCGTTGAAGATCCGGTCATCGGATTATATGGGCTTGAGGTTGTAGCAGAGTATCCTCATGATGTGACATCATATACCCAAGGTCTATTCTTCCAGGACGGTCAGATGTATGAGAGTACCGGTCTGAACGGGAAATCAACATTCAGAAAGGTAGATATGGCTACTGGTAAGCCGCTCTATCGTCTTGATTTTGATGAGAAATACTTCATAGAAGGCTCGGTGATATTTGGTGATAACCTTTATGTCCTGACTTGGGATACCAATATGGCATTTGTGTATGATGCAAAGACTTTCAGTTATAAATATGCCTACAACTATCCTAGAGAAGGGTGGGGCATCACTACTGATGGCAACAGTCTGATCGCATCTGATGGAAGTTCATTCCTGTATTTCATGGATGCCGATATGAAACTGGAGAAAAAGATCCAGGTTACAGTGGATTCCAAGCCTCTCAGATGGCTGAATGAACTTGAATATATTGACGGAAAGATCTGGGCTAATGTCTATACCTATGATGAGATAGTGATCATCGATCCTTCAAATGGAAAGGTGGAGGGTGTGATTGACTGCAGAGGTCTGCTGCCGGATGAACTTCGTACATATGATACGGATGTACTTAATGGTATAGCATACAATCCGGAAGACGGAAAGATATATCTTACAGGAAAGAACTGGCCGAAGCTCTATGAGGTGAAGCTGGTGGAAAAGAAATAAAGAGGGCCGTTCAGGCGGCCAGGAAATATAGCAGGGGTGCCACGGGCGACTGTGGCTGAGATCATACCCATGAACCTGATCCGGATAATGCCGGCGTAGGAAAGCGTATCTCATTGTACATTAAGGTTTTGCCTTTTTGTCTGCCCCTTGCATTAATGTGTTACATTATGCGAGGTTTTTTATTTTTTACAGCGATCATGTCGCTGATTCCGGGCATCGCACAAGGTGCGGAGCCTGAAGGCACAGTCGAGAAGCTCGACAGTGCAGTAGTCTCTGTTTCCAGAGCCGGGGATTCTACCCCGGTCACTTACACGATGGTTTCAAGTGAGCAGCTGCGTTCGGTCAATCCGATGAACTCTTTGCCTATGGCGCTGGCGCTTCAGCCTTCCGTTGTGACTGTTAATGAAGGTGGTACTGGCCTAGGGTATTCGAAGATGACTGTCCGAGGCTCCAAAGGATCGCAGATCAATGTGACCTTGAACGGCATAACTCTCAATGATGCAGAGTCGCAGGAGGTGTTCTGGGTCAATATTCCGGCTTTGTCCAGCCTGCTTTCAAGCGTCCAGCTGCAGCGTGGCCTTGGCACCTCGGCTGCCGGTCCTGGGGCTTTCGGAGCAAGTATAAACATGAGTACTGCGAGCGTCGGGGCAGATCCTTATGCGTCTGTAGATCTTGGGTATGGATCATACGGAACGTTTACGGCTTCAGCAGCTGTAGGTACAGGATTGATGAAGTCAGGATTGTATTTTGATTTTGCTTATTCAAGAGGACTTACAGACGGGTATATAAGGAATGCATTCGCAGATGTTCAGTCTGCTCTTGCGGTTCTGGGATGGATGAATGAAAGGAATTCGCTGCGGCTTACCTGGCTATTCGGTGACCAGCATACCGGCATTACATGGCATGGAATAGACTTGGCTCAGTATGAGGCTGACAGACGGTATAATCCGGCTGGAGAGTATTACGATGCTTATGGTAATGTGCGTTACTATGATAATGATACAGACAACTATACGCAGCATCATCTACAGCTTAACTATACACGCCGGTTAGCGGAACGCCTTGTGTGGACTTCGACCTTCAACTGGACAAAAGGAGACGGATATTATGAGAATTACAAGTCTGGGAAGAGCTTCTCAAAATATAATTTCGAGGATGACCGGGAAGGAGATTTCATAGTGCGCGAAGCTATGGACAATCATTACTTCGTCTTGAATTCGGATGTCCGCTATACTTCTGATCTTCTGTCTGTTACTGGAGGCGTGAATCTTTCCAGGTATGACGGAGACCACATAGGCAAGGTGCTTTGGAGTGATGTTCTGGGGGCGGACTATGACTATGGGTCACACAAATGGTACCTCAATAATGGTCTGAAGCATGAAGCAAATGCATTTGTCCGTGCCGAGTGGAGTCCGCTTGCATGGATGACGGCGTATGCAGATCTGCAGTACAGGGGAGTGTGGCTGGATATGGCAGGACCGGAGGATGACCAGATCCCGCTGGACTATTCCACTGACTGGCAGTTTCTTAACCCTCGGGCTGGACTGTCCTTCCATTGGGATCAGCATCAGAAGGCATATGTCTCGGCAGCGCTTGGTCATCGTGAACCTGGTCGCAGCGACATCAAGGAGAATATAAAGAATGCATGGGTGGCTCAGCAGGCAGGCATTGACAGTGAGGGAGTTACGTTGAAGCCGGAGAAGATGCTCGATGTAGAGGTCGGCTACAGCTATGTTTCCGAAAAGGTCTCAGCTTCAGCAAACATCTACCTTATGGAGTATTGGGACATGCTTCTGGAGACAGGACGTCTGTCGAATGTGGGCTATGCGATCAAGGAGAACGTGTCGCGTTCATGGAGAAGGGGAGTCGAACTTGCTGCTTCTTGGCAGGCTCTTCCGTGGCTTCGCGCAGATGCCAATCTTACCTTGAGTCTCAACCGCATCAAGGACTATACTGAGTTTGTCCAGCATGTTGATACATATGACTATTGGTCAGAAACCGGCAGGACCACTGCCATGAATTATGGTACGACCACCATGCTCATGTCCCCGTCAGTCACAGGAATGGCCCGGCTGTCTTTCTCTCCATGGCGTGGAATAGCTTCCAATTCGCTGAAAACCATCATGTTGTCACTGGATGGAAAGTATGTCGGCAAGCAGTATATGGATAATACCATGACAGACAGCCGTTCGATCCCGGCCTACTTTGTCTCGAATCTGTCGTTGAGTTATGAGATCCCTCTCAGGAAGAGATCCTTCGCTGCCGCTCAGGATGACACCTGTCATTTCGACCGCGATGTCCACACTTCTCATTCCGACCGCGATGCCCGCTCCTGTCATTTCGACCGCGATGGTCACACTGCTCATTCCGATCGCGATGCCCACTCCTGTCATTCCGACCGAGGTGGTCACATTTGTCATTTCGACCGAGCGGAGCGAGTGGAGAAATCTAAACTACGTGTATCATTCTACATCAACAACCTCTTCAACAACATGTACTACGCCGACGGCTGGTGCTGGAAGAACATCGTTGAAGAAGACGGAGCCCTGATAGACGGCATCGGCGTCTACCCTCAGGCTCCGCTCAACTTCATGCTCAAACTCAGCTGGCAGTTCTGATTGCGCCCGTCTGTAATCAGTTTCCGACGCCTTCAGCCTGGCGACTAAGTCTCTGCTAGTCAGTGACATACAAAAAGCGCGTGCTCCCCAAAGGCGGCACGCGCTTTTTGTAAGTTGCAGAGTGTCAGGTGGTTGCGCACCAGGCAATTGGCGTCTGAAGTTTGCGGTGCCTGTGTCTGAGATGCGGCTTAAGACGGAAGCTGGCGGGAAAGGTCGACTTTATGGAATTTGTAGCCGAGACGCTTCAGCTCGAGGGCAGCTCCGGTCTTGTACATGACCTTGACAGTGCGGGCGAAGATGTGGAATGCCTTGACGGTCTGATGCTCGATCTGCTCATGCTGGATGAATGTAGCGGCCTTCTGGGCGCAGCACAGAAGTATGTTCATCATCTGCTTGGCCTCTACTGAATCAAGCGACAGACCAAGGATGTTCTGTACTATGTTCTCGTCCATGTCATCGAATCCGCGAGGACCGTGGAGAACCTTGTAGTCGGAGCCGTGATGGCGTCCCCAGTCCGCATCCCACCAATGAGCGGCAGCCATTCCGGCATATCCTGCACATGCAATGGCGAAATCCGGGTATGCATTTACCTCAGGAAGGGCATCTGCAATGTATTCCGGTGCCCATTCCTTCCATTTGCAGTCTATGTCCTCGGATGCAAGCAGCTCTCCGTCAAGCATACCAAGGCTTGTGCACATCTTGAGGATCTCCTGCTGGAGATTTGCCTCATATGTATCGTAGTACTGTATGTTCTCTTCCATATCTTATCTTAATTTAGTCTGCGAATATAGTCAATTCAGGTGAAATAAATGTTGTCAGTGGTGCTTGCGTGTGTTCTGGTGCATGACGACTACGGTCACAGCTGCGAGGATCAGGATTATCCCTATAAGTGACTTGAGGTAGAGATGCTCGTCCAGAAATGCTACTCCTAGAATGACAGCAGTGACAGGCTGGAGTGCTCCAAGGATTGAGGTCATGGTAGGACCTATGCGGCGTACTGCCTTCACTCCGGTAAAATTCGATACCATTGTAGACCACAAGCCAAGTCCGAGTACCAGCAGCCAGCTCTTTCCGTCGGGTATCATGGTAAGTCCATCCTCAAAGATCAGGGCGCAGATGACGAAGTAGACAGCACTGAGCAGCATTATCCATGTCGTGAACTTCACTACCTCTATCTTGTCTGCCCTCAGGCGTTTCATAAGGATATAGTATGCAGAAAACGAGAATGCGGAAATCAGTGAGCAGGTGAGTCCGAGCGTTGTGTTTCCGCCGTCAACTACAAGACTGTCGCCGGAAGCAAGGAGATATACACCGAAAATGGAAACTGCGATCGCACCGATGTCCACAAGTGATTTGTGCTCCCCGAATATGAACATCATGCAGAGCGCTACAATCACCGGATACATGAAGTTGATGGTCGATGCGATACCGCTGGAAATATTGGCATACCCGATAAGAAGGGTAACGGAGGTCACAGCTCTTAAAATGCTTAGAAGGATTATCTTCCAGGCTTCGTCAAAAGTACCGATCTTCAAGGTCTTCTTCTTGCTGAACGCATATACCATCAGCACAAGTGCTGCGATTCCCCAACGGTATGAAAGTATGTCGAAATTTGTCAGTCCGACAGCAATCAGACCGAGGCTGAAGAGGGGAGAGAAACCGAAAGAAGCAGAGGAGATCACGGCATAAAAGATGCCGTTTAATCTTATCCGTCTCTTCTTTTTCTCATACATTAGCTGGTGGGGAGTCATATTGTTCATTTTCTAGCTAAGTATCTTATTTACAATCAGTTATGTTTGATATAATTCTTTCTTATTGTTTACACATGTTTATGAAACAAAAATGTTATACTATTAAACAAATATGTTTCATTAATTGATGCTTAATTATTTATATCGTTTACAACTCTTCTCCTTAAAATGTCCAATGCATTGGCGGCAAATCGCTCGATATTGCGTTTTCTGTCACCATTGAACTGTAATTTATACGTGCTGGTTCCTCTCTCTGAACTTACTCCGATCCATACCGTGCCTACCGGTTTGTCGTCGCTGCCTCCGCCTGGGCCGGCAATCCCCGACGTTGCTACAGAGAAGTCGCTTCCAGTGATTCTTCTCACTCCTTCTGCCATTGCAGCCACGCATTCGCTGCTGACTGCTCCATGTTTAGAGATAATTTCGGAAGGAACGCCAAGTATACCGGTCTTTACGCTGTTTGCATAAGAGGTGACGGAGCCGAGGAAGTACTCCGAGGAGCCTGGTACCGATGTGAACAATGCTGCTATAGTGCCTCCTGTGCATGATTCTGCAGCGCTTACAGTCTTTCCTGCGGCAGCAAGGAGGCGGCCTATGCACTCTTGTAGGGTATCATCCTGCTCGGAATACATATATTCCCCTAAAACAGGCTTTAAACGGGCCAATTCGGCCTCAATACGCTTCTCCTGGTCTGCGCGTACGCCTCCGTAAATGGAGAGCCTTAAACGGACTCCTGTGAGCGGATTTGGCAGATAGGCCAGATGCATGTCTTCAGGAAGACTGTCTTCCCATGGTTCGATCAGTCTGGACAATGCTGACTCAGCAAGGCCGAAAGTCATGACTGTTCTGTGGTAAATATCTGATAATGAGTTGTTTGCTTTTATATCTTCGAGTACGTCCGGCATTGCTCCAAGCGCTTCGAAAGGGACTCCGGGCAGTGAATAGAGAGTAGCTGGATGTCCGAAACGTCCTTCAGGAAACCTGAACACCATTATGGGAGCTGTGCCAAGTCTGTTCGGAATCACCTCACAGGTGTCAGGTACGGATGCCTGTGCAAGGTTTGTTTCCAGCATATCAAGCCCTCTTGCGCTGAGTATGCGGTGGATGATGGCCAGCTGAGCTGCATCTGTCCTATATGATTCAGAGCCAGACAGTTCTGCAAGGGCCTTCTTGGTTATGTCATCCTTGGTCGGGCCCAGACCGCCTGTCACTATCACTATGTCGTTGTGCTGCAGTTCGTGCTCGAGATTGTGGATGATGGCATCGTGCTCGTCTCCTATTGACAGCATGCGTGTTGCCTTGATACCCAATGAGTTAAGGGCACGGGAAATATGGGATGAATTGGTGTCGACGATCTGTCCGATCAGTATTTCATCTCCGATTGTACAAATGGATGCCGTTGTCATGTTATGCCTGTGTCTTTTCAAGGTGCTTGATTATCTTCTTTATAAGAGCAGGTCCCTCGTATATGAATCCGGTGTAGATCTCTACCAGTGAGGCACCTGCGTCAATCATCTCCTTGGCATCGGCTCCGGACATGATGCCGCCTACTCCGATTATCGGCAGCATTCCTTTTGAGTGCTCATGGATATGACGTACAAGCTCTACGTTCTTTTTATGTAAAGGTGCTCCAGAAAGGCCTCCATTGCCGATTTTTTCAATCTTGTCCTGCTCGATGGTCAGATCTTCACGGCTTCTTGTTGTGTTTCCGGCAACTATTCCGTCGATTCCAGACCTGAGACAGTAATCGACGATGTCGTCAATCTGCTTTGTCGACAGATCCGGAGAAACCTTCAGGAGTATAGGCCTGTATGTATCATGATACATCCTCAGATGCAGAAGTCTGTCAACTATGTCCGAGAGGAATGAAATATCCTGTAATGAGGTGAGCCCCACAACATTAGGGCAAGATACATTTACAACGAACATGTCGACGAAGTCATACATGAGGCCGAAAGACTGTTCGTAGTCCTTTGCAGCATCCTCATTGATGCTGCTGGTATTTTTAGATATGTTTGCTGCTACGATTACCTCAGGGCGCTCTTTCTTCAGATGGTCAACGGCATTCTTTACTCCCTTGTTATTGATGCCGTAACGATTGATGATAGCCTTGTCCGAAGGTATTCTGAAGCATCTAGGCTTAGGATTTCCATCCTGTGGCTTGGGAGTCAGAGAGCCAATTTCGACGAATCCGAAGCCGAAATTGGCCATATCGTTATAGAATTCGCCATTCTTGTCCAGACCACCCGCAAGTCCGACCGGGTTAGGAAACTTCAGTCCGAAAAGTTCCTTTTCCAGCTTGGATGATTTTCTCTTGTATATGAGACGTATGAAGGAATGTGCCAATGGTATGTGTCTCAGGAACTTCAGAAAAGAGAAAAGAAGGTTATGGGCCGTTTCCGGATTGAAACAGAAAAGTATAGGTTTAAGAAAGTACTTGTACATATCCTGATATGATTTGTAGTTGTGTTAACTTACAAATATACGAAAAAAATGCACCGCTCAAGCGATGCATTCATATAATGTGGGCAGAAGAATTACATTTCCTGGAATGTACCATCGTCAAACATTACGATTATTTTCGATACATTTCTTTGTTTTATAATACTTTGCGTAGTCTCTTTTAAAGTGTTGATTGCGCTCGAGGTTTGCGTAGATTCGGTAAAGACCGGGGAGTGTAAGGGATTATTTGATTCCTGGACACTTGAGGTATGGAGGGTAGGCTGCTCAGCTTCCTCATCCTCGAAAAGCAGGCCAGATGGTCTGTCTGATACAGGAGTGGGGGAAGGGGAGAGATCTGTTTGAGCGCTTTTATACATTTTTCCTTTTCCGAGCATGAGCCACTCCATGTTAAGCTGCGGGTATGAGGTCATGATTGCTTTCATAAACTCATAGCTTGGGTTGTTTCTGCCGGACAGAACATGCGAAACACTTGCACGTACTACTTTGATAGTGTCGGCAAACTGTGATTGTGAGATATTTTCTGCGTCGAGAAAGTGTTTCAAACGTGTATTCATAATTGTAATGTTTGATATCACAAAAGTAACTATAAAATATTTAACATGCAAAATTATCATCAGTTAAATTTTGTAACGCACTGCTGTAGAAACTTAATATTAAATCCAAATCAATGCATTAATTAAAATAATTTAAATAACTGATAATAAGTAATATAATACTTTAAATAATATATATTTATGGGCCATTTGCACTATATCTGGGGGTATTACGGCGACATTTACGATATAATACTAAAGTGTACATTTATTTAGGTTATCATAAATCGCAGATATATAATGGATTAGCAATATGCAAAAACATAAATAAGAATAATTTATATCACATTTGTATTGTTTACAAAATTAAGCAGGCAACAAGATAAAGAAGATGTTAATTTTTACAAAGGTTAACACAGATAATCACATTTGTTGCGGTTACTTTTGTGAACTCATTGAAATCAGCTCAAAATTTTCAGATGAACTGAGAATTGTATATTTTTGTAAAATAATACAGATGATAACAAATATTGAATTCTCACAATGATACCGGAAATACATATAGAAGACTATAATTATGACCTGCCAGATGAAAGGATAGCCAAGTACCCCCTTCCAGAGAGGGATGCTTCTAAATTACTTTTCTATAAGGATGGTCTTGTAACTGAAAACAGCTTCAAAGATATAGTGCAGATCCTCCCATCCGACCATCTTATGGTCTTCAATGACACTAAGGTGGTACCTGCAAGACTGCATTTCCAGCGTGAAACGGGTGCTCATATCGAGATTTTCTGCCTCGAACCTGTTCTTCCTGAGGAATATGTGTCGATGTTTGCAGTTACAGACAGGTGCAGATGGAAATGTATTGTCGGAAACGTGAAGAGATGGAAGAGTGATACATTACATCTGTATAATCCTTCTGGGGATGCTTCTATCACTGCTTTAGATCTGAAGGCAGACCTTATCGAGCGTGATGGGGAGACTTCCATCGTGGAATTTTCGTGGAGGGACGGCTCTCCTTTTTCAAAGGTCCTGGAGGTCTGCGGAAACATACCTATTCCTCCGTACCTCAACAGGGATACTGAGGATATAGACCTCGAACGTTATCAGACTCTATATGCCAGATACAGAGGTTCCGTGGCTGCCCCTACTGCCGGTCTGCATTTCACAGATAACGTTCTTAAATCTCTGAAAGATAAGAATATAGATATACAGACCGTGTGTCTTCATGTCGGTGCCGGCACCTTCCTGCCTGTAAAGAGTTCGCTTGTTGCCGAGCATGCGATGCATCGTGAGCCGTTCGTGGTGACCTTGAATTTCCTGAAAAAGCTTCGGGATTCACTTGGAAGGGTCATCGCAGTCGGAACGACTTCGGTCAGAACCCTTGAGTCACTATATTATATAGGTGTCAGCTGTATCGAAGACGGACAGCCTGCAGATGTCGATCAGTGGGCTCCATACAGCCGGACATATGACCATACCATGGCTCAGGCCCTCCAGGCGCTGATTTCATACATGGATGATCATGAAATGCAGAGCCTTCAGATAGGAACCCGCATCATTATCGTACCGGGATACGAGTTCAAGGTAGTTGATGTGCTTGTGACAAATTTCCACCAGCCTCAGAGTACCCTTCTGCTGCTCATATCCGCTTTTGTAAAAGGAGATTGGCACAACATCTATGATTTCGCCCTGACCCATGACTTCCGCTTCCTGAGCTACGGCGACAGTTCGGTGCTGTTCAGAAGGTGATATGTTTGAATATTTCGCATATTTTTATACCTTTGCCCCTTGTACTAAAACTTTATGGAAACTATGATTGATTTATCTGAATTCGAGAGCATCAGTCCTTATACCGACGAAGAGGCCTCGGAGGCATTGGCAAAACTGGCAGAATACCCTGTCGTAGGGATTGCTTCGCAGCATTTCTTTCCGGAAGAATCTCCCGATTTTCTACAGAATATACTCAAGCAGATCAAGACAGTAGACCAGTTCCAGGAAGTGGTCATGAGCAAGTTCGTACGTTGGGTGCTTGACCATACCGCACATAATTTTTCATATGACGGTATATCAAACATCGACCCTGACAAGAAGTTCCTTGCGATGTCGAACCATCGTGACATCATTCTTGATCCGGCCATCACCCAGCTTGTCCTCTTTACGAACGGCATTCCGATGACTGAGATCGCTGTCGGTGACAATCTTATCACCAGCAAGGAAATCGAGTATCTGATCCGTTCAAACCGTATGATCAAGGTCATCCGTGGTGTGTCTGCACGTGAACTTTATCTGTCATCGCAGATGCTCTCCAAATACATCCGTCTCAATATCACCAACCAGAGACGCTCTATCTGGCTTGCCCAGCGTCAGGGACGTACAAAGAACGGGTATGATATCACGGAGCAGGGTCTTCTCAAGATGCTTGACATGAGCGGTGATAAGGACTTCCAGCAGAATTTCGAGGAACTCAATATCATCCCTATGAGCATATCGTATGAGATTGAGCCATGCGATATACTGAAGGCACGCGAGATCGTCATCTCCAAGACTCAGAAGTATGTCAAAGCCAAGGGCGAGGACCTCAACAGCATCATGGTCGGCATCATGCAGCAGAAGGGTAACATTCACCTCAACATCGGCAAGCCGCTTACATCAGAGGAGATTGCAGCAGCAGCCTTGTGTGACAAGAACGACAGATATCAGCTGATCCGTCATGCTGTGGACGTCAGAGTCATTCAGGGATATAAGCTGTGGGGCAACAACTATATCGCATATGACATACTGAATGATACAGACAAGTATAGCGGCAATTATACTCAGGAGGATAAGGATAAGTTTGTTGCCTATATGGAACATCAGCTGGGTACGGTCGAGCCTGAGCTTGACAGGGCCGAACTCCGGGAGGTATTCCTCGGAATCTACGCTAACCCTGTGGTAGCAAAGGAAACCATGATATAATAAAAATAAAGCAGAGCTGAGGGCTCTGCTTTATTTTTTAATTCATGAACAGCCAGGTCATGTATCCGGCTTCCATCAGAAGAAGTATTGCTCCTTCAAATTTGTCCAGTTTGTTTTTCTTGAATGTGTAGACGCTTAGAATAAGGAAGATGGCTGATATCATCATTGTCCCCACGTCTACCGGAGTCATGGCTCCGAACTTGAGAGGATGGATCAAGGCAGATCCTCCAAGAATCAGCAGGATATTGAAGATATTCGATCCCAGTACATTTCCCAAGGCAAGCTGGCTGCGTCCCTTGAGTGCTGCGACGACACAGGTTGCAAGTTCCGGAAGTGAAGTTCCGGCCGCCATGATGGTGATCGCGATAAACTTCTGGGACATATGGTAATGAACAGCAATCTCTGTTGCGGAATCTACAAACAGACGGCCTCCGAATACAAGTCCTCCCAGACCGGCTGCAATCAGAATCAGGGATTTGCCTGTACTGAATACCTTGATGGAGTCTTCTTCCTCTTTTGATGGACCGGCAGCTTCAACTGCTGCATTCTTGGGCTTTCTTAGAAGAATCCAGAAATACCATGCAAGCAATGACAGCAGGATGAGACCGTCTACGCGCGTCAAGGTGTCCGTTCCTGCGCCGAAGATGGAATGTTTCATACCCAGGCCGATCAGAAGAGCTGTAGCCAGGAGGTTCAAGGGCAGATCTCTACGTATTGTTTCTTTAGAAATAGCCAGAGGCAGTATCACTGCAGTTATGCCTAGTATGATCAGAGTATTGAATATATTGGAACCCACTATGTTTCCTATTGCCATATCCGCCTTTCCTTGGAATGATGATATGAAACTTACCACCATTTCCGGAGTGGAGGTTCCTATGCCGACGATAGTGAGGCCGATGACAAACTCGCTCAGACCTGTCTTCTTGGCGATGCTTGATGATCCGTCAACCAGCCAGTTTGCTCCAAAAAGAATCAGAAGCAGACCGGCGATGAGTAAAAGAAACTGTAATGCCATTTTGCTAAATTGATTTTCAAAACAATTTGGCAAAATTACAAAAAATCGTCAAATTATTTATCTTTGTATGAATTACTGTAATCAGTGAATGATATGAAACGCCTTATATTTATATTTTGCATCATATTGGCCAGTATTCCGGTCAACGCCTCAGATTCACTCAATGTCTTCTATCGTATTCGTCTGGACCAGGATATCGACAAGGCAGCCCAGAGATTGGTAGTGCTAGGACTGGAAAAAGCTGAAAAAGCAGGTGCTGACTATATTCTTCTGGATCTGGATACTTATGGAGGAGCTGTTGATGCAGCAGACAGCATCAGATCTGCCATATTGCGTCATGATAAGCCTGTTATAGCTTTTATCAACATGCAGGCAGCTTCAGCCGGCGCACTGATTTCGATAGCGTGTGATTCCATATATATGAAGACCGGCAGTTCCATCGGCGCAGCTACGGTAGTTGATCAGACTGGGGCTGTGATGCCGGACAAATATCAGTCGTTCATGAGAGGGATGATGCGTTCCACCGCGGCCGCTACAGGAAGGGATCCCTTGATTGCCGAGGCCATGGTTTCGGCCGACAGCGTGTTGAGTCTTACCCCGGAGGAAGCTGTCAAGGTCGGCTACTGCAACGGGATATGTGAAAGCGCAGAGGAGGTTGCAAGCCTTGTTTCAGGGGATAAACCATACAGGATCAGGAATATGGAGGATGATATGACATGGTTTGATAAACTTATTCAGATCCTCCTGAATCCTATTCTTCAGTCAATCTTCATGATGATGATAATAGGGGGTATCTTCGTCGAGATCCGTACTCCTGGCATTGGTCTTCCGCTTGTTACGGCAATCGTGGGCGCTGTCCTGTATTTTGCTCCAGCTTATGCTGAGCATCTTGCGGAAAACTGGGAGATTCTCCTTTTTGTATCCGGTCTCATATTGATTGCATTGGAAATATTTGTAGTAACCGGATTCGGAGTCTGTGGCATTCTGGGAATCATTCTTGTTATAGCGTCTCTTTCGCTTGCAATGGTTGATAATGTCGAGTTCCGCAGTCTGGACGGAAGCTTCAGCCTGAAGCCTCTTCTTCAACCGTTGGCCATCGTGGTGACCTCCTGTACTGCCGCTGCTTTTGGATCGATATGGCTGGTCTCGAAACTATATAGGACACGTTCCTTCGATCATGTAGCCTTACGACAGGAAATGAAGGCGGATGAAGGATACACGGGTGTTGTTTCCGGACTTGATGTACTGGTCGGAAGCACGGTTACGGTATTCTCTGACATGCGGCCTGGAGGAAAGGTACAGGCCGAGGATGGGCATATATATGAAGCGACCCTTAAGTTCGGTGGCTTTGCTGCAAAAGGTACGAGGCTTAGAGTACTTAACGCCGAACAGGGGAGACTTTATTGCGAGGTAATATAAAGGTTACTTGCGCTTGAGGGCGACTACGTTTTCGACGTGGTGCGTGTGCGGGAACATGTCGACAGGGCGTACCGCTGTGATGACATAGTCCTGGCAGAGGATCTCCAGGTCGCGTGCCTGTGATGCAGGGTTGCAGCTTACGTAGACCATGCGGTCAGGTGCAGCATTCAGGATCACCTTTGCGACGTCCGGATGGATGCCGGCTCTAGGCGGGTCAAGGATGATGACGTCAGGACGGCCGTGCTCCTGGACGAAGGCATCTGTAAGAATGTCCTTCATGTCGCCGGCGTAGAAGTCGCAGTTTGTGATGTTGTTGGCTTCAGCATTGATCTCCGCATCAGCTATCGCTTCCGGAACGTATTCTATGCCAATTACTTTCGATGCCTGACGGGAGACAAACTGGGCGATGGTTCCAGTTCCTGTATAAAGGTCGTATACAACCTCAGAACCTGTCAGAGCCGCAAATTCACGTGCCACGCTGTAGAGCTTGTATGCCTGCTTGGTGTTGGTCTGGTAGAACGATTTGGGACCGATCTTGAACTTGAGACCTTCCATGTATTCATAGATGGCATCCTCGCCTTTGTAAAGGATGCATTCCTGGTCTGAAATAGAGTCGTTGGCCTTGCCGTTGATCACGTAGTAGAGCGAAGTGATCTGCGGGAACTTTGCTGCAACTGCATCGAGCAGGGCAGTGCGCGCCTGGGCGTCCTCATAATAGAAACATACGATCAGCATCACGTTGCCTTCCTGTGTCGTGCGCACTATCATGTTTCTGAGGAATCCTTCGTGTTCGCGAATGTTGAAGAATGTAAGGCCGTTTTCCAGAGCGTATTTCTTTATGAAGAGACGGATTCCGTTCGACGGCTCAGGCTGAAGGTAGCAATGGTCGATGTCAAGCACCTTGTCGAAGAAGCGGCCTACATGGAAGCCGAGGCCGTACTTCTCCTTTTCGCTGAGCACCTCTGCATCTTCATTGTCGAAGATCCACCTGCGCTGCGAGAACGTAAACTCCAGCTTATTACGGTAATAGGTGGTCTCATCTGAAGCAACGATAGGGGATATTTCAGGTACATCCAGATGGCCTATACGCACCAGCTGGTCGTAGACCTGCTGCTGCTTGGCCTGAAGCTGCATTTCGTACGGGAGCGGCTGCCATTTGCATCCGCCACAGACTCCGAAATGCTTGCAGAAAGGCTCAAGACGGTGCTCGGAAGGTTTTACCATGCGGAGGATGAATCCTTCCATATAGTTCTTCTTCTTCTTTGTGACCTTAACGTCCACAACGTCGCCCGGTACCGCGAATTGCACGAACAGTACTGCTCCGTCAACCTTGGCCAAAGCCTTGCCCTCTGCTGCAACCGCTTCGATCACAACATTTTCCAATATGATATCCTGTTTCTTTCTCGCCATAATCTGTCGGTTTATAGATCCCTCGTCCCGCTTCGCTCGCTCGGGATGACAATTGAGCAAAGGTTTCGGGATGACAAAACAAAAGCCCCAGAAAGTCTGGGGCTGCAAAATTATCAAATATTCATGAGATTAGGAAATCTTGAAACGGCATTTCTCAAGATCCTGCGAAACATTGATCATGAAGTCTCCCATCTTCTCCAGCTCATTCACTATATCCATATAGTAGACGCTGGTCTGGTAGTTCTTTCTCTCATGCTCGATGCTCTCGATCTCCTCGTCACGCAGGTCATTACGCATGTTGTTGATGCGCTCCTCAGCTGCATAAGCGTTCGAAACCTCTTCAAGAGTGCCGTCATCAGCCTTGGTGAGGTTGGCGATCATCGCATCATAAGCATTCTCCACAACGTCAATCATACCGTTCAGCTTGCGCACCGTCTCAGCATCGAACTCCTTCTTGTGAATGTTCCTGCGGGAAAGTATACGGCTTATTGCTTCGCCAGAGTCTCCCAATGATTCCATCTCACCGATGATCTTGTACATGGCCTTGATCCGGATCGATGTATTCTGGCTGATCTCCTGTGCTGAGACCTCATTGAGGAAGGATGCGATCTCATATTCGATCCTGTCTGAAATCTCCTCATACTTGACCAGTTTGGCGCGGTACTCTTCAAATTTCTCGTTGTCTTTCTCGTTTATGGCAGAACGCACATAACCCAAGCCCTTGCGGGAAATCTGAGCAAAATGTATTATCTCCTTGCTTGCCTGCTCGAGGGCCAGCTCCGGAGTCGCCAGTGGGCCGGCGTTGATGTACTTGAGCCTGTGTATCTCTTTATCGTCAGCTTCCTGTTTACCTTTGATGATCTTGCATACCAGTTTCTCTATTGTCGGTATGAACCATATGAGAATCAAGGTGTTGATGGTATTGAAGAGGGTATGCAGCATTGAAAGGCCGTACAGGGCGGCAGTCTGTGAATCCGACTGGGCTCCGTCAACGCCTTCAACAACTGCAAAGCCTTTGGCGGCCGGGTCTGGGAGTCCGAAAACTCCGGCTGTTACTGCTCCGACCATCTTGAGGAACACTCCGAAGAAAATCAGTGCCCAGACAACTCCGAACACGTTGAAGACAGTGTGGGCGAGTGCGGCTCTTTTCGCCGAGGTATTTCCTACAGCAGCAGCGATATTTGCTGTGATAGTGGTTCCGATATTTTCACCAAGTACCATTGCGCAGGCCATATCGAACTTTATCCATCCGAAATTGAGCATCATGATTGTCAATGCCATGGTTGCGCTGGATGACTGGAGTATCAGGGTAAGTACTGTTCCAAGTACCAGGAAAAGAAGAACGGAACCGAATCCGCGTCCCTGCCATCCTTCTATAAATGCCAGTACGTCAGGTGATTCGCTCAGATCCGGTACCGAGTCCTTCATCAGCGAAAGGCCGAGGAAGAGTAGTGAGAATCCGACGATCAGTTCGGATATGTTCCTTCTGCTGCTCTTCTTTGAACATGATAGGACAAATCCCACGGCCATCAAAGGCACTGCCAAGACAGATATATCGGCCTTGAATCCGAGCCATGACACAAGCCATGCGGTAACTGTCGTACCGATGTTGGCTCCCATGATTACGCTGATAGCCTGAGCCAGCGTCAGAAGTCCGGCATTGACAAAACTTACCACCATCACGGTGGTCGCCGACGATGACTGGATCACTGACGTGACTCCAAGGCCGGTAAGAACTCCTTTAGCCGGATTGGATGTCATGGATGAGAGAAAGCCTCTGAGTCTGTCTCCTGCAGCTTTCTGAAGTCCGGAGCTCATGAGGTTCATTCCGTAAAGGAACATACCCAAGGCTCCTAGAAGCATGAAAATGTTTCCCATAGATGTCTAGTTAATGAGATATATACTATATGTAATGAATATTGATAACATTATGCTGCCTGATATTCTTCCTATTTGTCCCTTTATTCCGCATATCAGCGGCAAAATTGCTGCGAAAATCATCACAGAATAGTCAACTATTGTGATGTTTGCAGAATCCAGGGTAGAAACCTGGGAACTGAGGCCCAGGATCAATGCTATATTGAAGATGTTCGAGCCTACAATGTTTCCAAGAGCCATCTGGGTGTTCTTCTTGCATGCAGCTACGACTGAAGCGGCAAGTTCCGGCAGGGAAGTGCCGCATGCAATCAAGGTGATCGATATGACAGCTTCACTCATTCCCCATCTCCTTGCTATCACGATAGCATTGTCTACAAAGAAGTCACAGCTTGTGATAAGGACTCCCAGGCCTATTATGATAAGGCCTGCAGCCTTCCATAATGCCATTGGCTTTTCTTCATGTACAGATTCGGTCTGTACAGGATTTTTCCGGTCTCTGCGGAATGAGTACCACATGAAGACGACAAATATTGCAAGCAGGACAAGGCCGTCATACCAGGCTATCTGAGGCTTGTTCATTTCTGTGAAGAAGTCGAAGGACAGCAGTGTGAGAATTACCGATAATGCTATGCATACAGGGATCTCAAACTTCATGTTCTGTTTCTGGATGGCGATAGGGAAGAACAGGGCTGTGACTCCCAGTATTCCCATTACATTGAATATGTTGGAACCTACTACATTGCCGATTGCAACGTCAGAATTTCCCTGAAGAGCTCCCGAAAAACTGACGGTCAGTTCCGGCATGGATGTTCCGATACCCACTATGGCTGCTCCGATCACAAAGTCGGAAACCTTGTACTTCTTGGCGATGGAGACAGCTCCGTCCACCAGCCAGTCTGCACCCAGGACAATGCCAACGAGAGATACTGCTATGATTATGAACTCCATAAATTACTTTATAAGGTTGCTTACTTTATCAAAACTATGTTCGTGGACAGCTGAACAAGGTTCATATCTATATGGTATATATTCCAGCAGCTGCATGTATGCCTTGGTTTTATTGTAATAGACATCCATTCTGAGGGTGCTTCCCTGACTTTCCTGAGTGTGTCTGAAATCCATAGGGGAGGTGAGTGCCGATTTAAGCCTGTCACGCATTTCGTTTCCGTAGAATATCTCCTTTTTCTGGAATTTCTCTCCGTTGTCCTTATGTCTGTATGCGGTTTTAAGGATGAATGCAAGAACAAGACCTGTGACGATGGTGAAGAATCCGAGGATGTTCAGCGGATCAGATGATGGGATGATTACAAGAACAGTTCCGGTGATTGTCAGTATTGATGATATGACTATATCTTTGATAGAGCGTACTCTAATGAATTTATCTTCCATAATTAATTGAATATTAGTAAGTTATGATTATATTATAGGGTTTGCCTGATACTAGTGTGTACCATGCGGCTGCAGCACGCTGATAATCAAGCGTGCAGAAACAGATAATTATGGAAAATGACTAAATGACCAGCTTTCTCAGAGATATGAGAAGCCTTTCTGGGGCATAAGTACCGGAATAATCGCTTCGGCAGAGGGCGAGAGCGTGGAATATGGATTTTATATCGATGCTTTTGCCCGCCTTGACTGCGAACGAATTTAAACTGCATCCGGAGGATGATGTACGTTTTGCCGTCTGGAGATTTCTTGCAGGAGCTGAATAAGAGTTATGACGGGAAATTCCATATTCTGATGGATTTTCAGACTCATTGATTTCTGTATGGTCGCTGCAGAGAGTGTCCGTGATATTCTGATCAAGAATGGCCTTGCATTCCTGGCTGTCGGTCCTGTCTGAGAGAACCATGGCCAGAAATGCTGTGACGATCAGTATCAGATATCTCTTGTTCATAATCATTGCAAAGATAAAATAAAAATGCTGATTGGCAATTATGCATTACTTATTCTTAGTCCAACTTAACATAATGACAATTGTGTAACAAGGGCCTGAGGGGAGTATTGCGGACAGATTTAGCCCAAAGATCCTTCGCTCCGCTCAGGATGACAGGTGTGACAAACGAGATGACAATATGTTATCTACAACCAATCAGTTTTGCAGATTTATGTCATGGACATGCAACGGGCTGACAATCAGCAGAATGCCTATCAACACGGTGGGTCAAAATGACCCACCGTGTTGATGGTTAAGTTATTGGTAGATAAGGAGTTGTGTGACCATTGGTACTGTGTGGATAACGGATTGATGCTTATTACAACCATTTACATTCTATTTAGTTTTGCAGATTTATCATTTTTTCAAATTAAGTACCAATTCCAGACCGTCCATCACCAAATTGCACGAAAAGCTGTCGGACGCGCCCGAAAATCGTGCAGAAACACCCCAAAACGTGACCGTCCATCATAAATTCAGTCATTTTTCTGCCGGACGCTTAGATCATGAATCAGGAATTATTTGACAGTGCCTTCATTTAACCGATCTCTGCAGGTACTACATAAAACTAGCTATTTATGTAGTACCTATCATTAAATCATTCATTTAATGGCCATTTGGGTGACAGGTAGTACATAATAACCGGTTTTTATGTACTACCTGCGATTTACTAGTATGAACCAGTGTGAATGAAGAAAAGTCCTGTTTATGTTATGGACATGCAACGGGCTGACAATCAGCAGAATGCCTATCAACACGGTGGGTCAAAATGACCCACCGTGTTGATAGTTAAGTTATTGGTAGATAAGGAGTTGTGTGACCATTGGGACTTCGGGGATAGCGGATTGATGTTCATTATTTTGCTTATTATTATAATAATGTATAGATTTGTATGTCTAAAATTATATCCGTGATGAAACGTTCATTGATTTTTCTTCATTCTGCGCTTCTTCTTTCATTGACTTCATGCGTAAATGAAGAATACGATCTTAACAAAATTGAAGTTGGCGATATCGGACTTCTCGAGGGTGCTGTTGCACCGCTCGGATCTACCGATAAGATAATGATTTCAAATATTGTCGATCTCGATCAGGCAGGAGATTTTCTCAAGACTGACGAACAAGGCAATTTCTACCTGCTGATGTCTGATGAGGATCTGCTTTCGGAGACAGTCGAAATTCCAGATTTCAAATTTGATGGATACGACGATGAGAATCCTCATGATTTTACAATTGATAGCCCGATAGTGATCCCGGCTTCTCTGGACCCTTCGTTCGAGACTCCTGTGATTGAGTTCACGGATGTTGAATATGACATTGAGATTGATCAGAGGAATATCCCGGATCTGGTTAAAGGTATTGAATATGCCGACGTCACTTCTGATCTCATAGTCAAGTTCGAGTATGACAAGTCTTCTCTTCCTTTCACTCAGGTAATGATCTCAAAAGGAACGAAGATCACTTTCCCAGAATGGGTTGTCCTAGGTCAGCTCCCTGCAGGATGCAAGAGGATTTCCGACTATGAGCTTGAGCTTGACTCCGATCTTGCAATAAGGCCGTCAGGTTCCGAGATAGACTTCCCTCTCGATGCTGTCGATTTTACCAAACTCCCTGATGGTCAGGGAATTATAGGTGAGTCGCATCTATATCTGGATGCAGTCGTGTCTCTCACCGGAGGTATATATCTTAGAGCAGCTGACTGCCAGGCAGCAGGTAGCTACAAGCCTGTCATCACTACATATCTCCATATGGATCCTATGACGATCGAGTATGCAAGACTTACAGGAGTAAATCTCGGAGACAAGGCTCATTTCTCGCATGACATGAATCTCAAGGATCAGCTTCCTGAATTCCTGCGTAGCGATAATATAAACTTTGACTTCAATAACCTGAGCCTCAGGATGTGGTATGTCAACAGCCTTCCTTTCTCTGGTAATGTAAATGCCAATGTAAAGACTTTCGATAATTCTGGTGCAGAGCCTCTTCATCAGTACGATGTCACATCGGCTTTCCAGGTAAGCACCAAAGAAGGCAATGTCATTGAACATATTTATACAGATAACGGTGCTGACGGTACTGAGAAGCTTGAGGGCTTGAATTCTATAATGAATCCTGTTCCTGAGTATCTGTCTGTCTCTGCTGATATTGTTGTTGACGATATTGCTACACAGAAGAACCCTGACCCGGCATTCGGTGTGATTGCTCCAGGTGATGAATACCATATTTCATGCGGGTATTCTCTCAAGGCTCCCCTTTCATTCGGCAAGAACCTTTCAATTGACTTCAGTCAGGACATAACAGGTCTTGGTCTGGCAATCACTGACGTAGAGGTTCCTGAGGCACAGCTCAAGCTGAATCTTGTCAATGCCCTTCCTCTTGACTTTGAACTTTCGGCACAGGCTCTTGATGAGGACGGAAATGTTCTCCCGTCAATCAATCTGGAAATAGATGGCGCCATCAAAGGCGGTACTTTGGAATCACCTGCTGTAAATCCTCTGGCATTGAATATTACATGTGAGGGAGAGCTGAAGCTTGACGGCATCAGACTTTCATTGGCTGCCAAGGCAGCATCTGACAATGCGGTACTCAATAAGAACCAGTATATGCAGCTTACTGACATGGCTCTTACATTGCCTGCCGGCCTGACAGTATCCGTTGAATAGAATGAAGTTACACCTACAGAAAAACATTAAACATCATATACATGAAAAGACTGTTTTGCATTGCACTGATTGCACTATCATTCGCTGCAACCACATCTGCTCAACATAACCTGAGAACAGGATATTTCCTTGACGGATATACATATAAACATAAGTTGAATCCCGCATTCGGAGGTGACAGAGGCTATTTTGCCATCCCGGTGATCGGCTACACTACTGCTGGAGTCGAAACCAATCTCTCACTTTCTACCCTGCTCTACCCTACCAATGACGGAAAACTCACGACTTTCCTCAGTCCTACAGTTTCTGCCGAGGATTTCCTCAGCAAGATCCACGACAACAACCCGTTGAATGTTAATGCAGATATCAGTGTGATATCTTTGGGTTTCAATGCTGGAAAGAGCTATAATACCATAGACCTTTCTGTGAAGGCAGATGCGAGAGTTAATATACCCGGAGCATTGTTCTCTTGGGCAAAACAATATGGTAATCATCTGGATATGAGTTCGTTCGGACTGAATGCCAATGCCAGACTGGAACTCTCTTACGGCTATTCCCGTCCGATCTTCAACTGGATGAGAGTCGGTGCCAAGATCAAGCTCCTTGCCGGCCTTGCACGCGCCAGCTATAATATGGACCAGCTTACGCTTGACATGAATGAGTCAAGGTGGACGGCTGTTTCGGAGGGAAGCGGTTTCTATTCCGCTCCCGGTATCGGTCTGAAGACTGAAAACAATGTGGTGAACGGCTTTGAGTTTACAGACGCGTCAACAATGCTGAGTGAGGCTCTGAGAGTCAAGAATTTCGGTGCTGCTATCGATCTCGGTATCTCCATGGACTTTGTAAAATACCTTACAGTCTCAGCCTCTATAACCGATCTCGGTTTCATCAATTGGACCGGAAGCAGACTTGGCAGAGATATGGAGACAATAGGATATGAGGGAATCGACCATATCGGTACTGACGGCACTGACATCGGACAGCAGTTCGGTGACCTTGGAAACGAACTCCTTGAGCTTATTTCTCCACGCGTGCTTTCAGACGAAGATAAACTGATGGACATGCTCAGCATGACAGCACATGTCGGTGTTGAGTTCAGAATGCCTTTCTGGCAAAGACTTTCTGTCGGCGCTCTCGGCACATATCGTTTTGACGGACCGTACAGCTGGTGGGAAGCCAGAGGATCTGTAAATCTCGCTCTCTTCAGATGTCTCTCATTGTCAGGTAATTACTCATATTCTACTTTTGGAGAATCTTATGGCGCAGCTTTGAATTTCCATCCTAACGGAATCAACCTCTTTGTCGGTGTCGACTCATTCAAACCGCTGCTGAACGTGACACCGCAATATGTTCCGATCGACTCGTTCAACACCAATCTTGCAATCGGTCTGAACATTGCCTTCGGAAAATATCACGGAAGATTCCCTAAGAAAGTCAGGAAGTAGTCAGATCACTTCACATCTTTGAAGGGCCGAGGTAAACCTTGGCCCTTTTCCAATTCCCGAAGTGGAGATCGGAATCCTTTATCATGAAGTTGCAGAAGCTGTCTGCACCGCCGAAATCAAGGGCCAGCAGCTCCTCTGAAGCTATCTGGAGCAGGTTGGACATATCAGGCATGGCGGTACCTGTTTCTTCTGCGCTGGCCTTGCCAAGCAGTCTGCATACAGGTGCATCATCCGCACATTCTGAGAATACGATCTCGAGTTCCGGATCTGTCAGAGACTGGTCCTCGTCGTCTGTAAGCATGCATGTGTTGAATGTCTCGAAATTGATGGCCTTTGCGTATTTGACCATGCAATGACCCTTCGGCCACTCTCCCCTTCCATTCTGAGTCGGGCTGTCATATCCGTGCCAGCTGTCTATGGCTGCAAAGAAATACAGCATACCTTCATGAGGCAGTCTGCCTTCAGGATCGAACGGTATCAGGTCTTCGCAGTTTATCTGGCAGAGAAAGGTCAGGGGATAGTCATAGGTCTCCCCTTCTTCAGTTACCTCGATTGTCGGATATTCCATATTCGCCGGCATATCAGGATCTCCCCACCATTTGCTTGCGCAGAAAAGTATTCGTTCTGTCTTCTTGAATGAAAGTTGAATTGCCATTATTGTAGTTTTTTAAAAAGTTAGCGACATTCCCAATGAAAATGATTCGACCCACGCAGTGTTTCTGTTTGTCCATTCAAGCGTGATGATATCGTTTCCATCGATTATCTGCGGATGGGTACAGGTCAGACGTATTGCTGCAATCAGATCCAATTTGGTGTCTCTGCTCAGGCTAAGCCTGTATCCTCCTCCTAATTTTCCTGTCCAGATCTCCTGTGGTTCGCTTTTGATGCTTACTCCTGTTCCGATGTCAACAAAGGCAAGCCATCTGTCACTGAGGGCGTCCTTGCCGAAAAGATAAGTTGCCCTTAAGGATATGGGGACCGCATTGTGAAGATCTGCAATTCCTGTAACTCCCGCATACATGGATAGATTCCAATGCTTGTTGAAATTGTATCCTATATGCAGAAACGCTTCTGCATTGCTCCAGTAGCCGTTCATTACCTCACGCCTGTTTACACGGTATCCGTCAGGATCGAAATAGTTGTATCTCATATTGCCATGCACTGTGCCTACATAGCTCCATTCTGCGCCGAATGTAAGCCCTGAATAATCATCCACAGGTCTCCCCTGCCCATTAACATTATTGTTAAATGTGCATATAATCAATGATATGAGCAGCAGTCTCTTCATGTTTTCTAAAACCTGTAGCTTATTCCTATTTCGGGGATTATCACCTGGATCAGACCGTTTCTATATGCCCGTGTCAGTATGTATTCATCTACTTCGGAGATATGGATTCCCAGAATCGGCGCCAAAGACAGAGATACGTTTATCTTTCTGGCAAACAGGCACTGCATTCCTACCCTGCCTTTCAGCCCGAAGAAGAGTCCTTGGGGGCCCATGAAGTCCTGTGATATGCCTGCAGCAAAGCCGGGACCGGCATAGAAGCGCACGGGAACCCCGTTACGGGATTCCATCTGTGCAAAAATGATGTTCCATGTGAATGCTGCACTGACTCCTGGACGGGTTCCCCGTCCGGTAAACATCTCTCCGAGCTCTGCCTGAACTGCAAAATGTGCGAATGAATCATCTATCATATCGCGTTCGTAAGTGATGCCTATTCCGGATAATGACCAAGACGTACCTATCGAGTTTCTCTGGGCAAAAGATTCTCCATGAGAAACCCAAAAGGCTAGAACGCTGATTAGTATCTTTACGTATCGTGCAGTCATTTAGGCGTTTATGGTACGTATTTGAACTCCATGTATGTGGCTCCTAACTCATCGTTGAAACTTCCTCCTACAAACCCGACGAGATCGCCGCTCTCCAGTTTGCCATCTGCCATCAATATCTTCAACGAGTTCTCTACAAAGCCTTCCTTTGTGCCTGTCACTTCAAAAGGATATCCGTAGATGTCGAAGGTCAGCGCAAGCTCCCTCATCGTGAATCCTCTGTAGCACATCGCATAGATGGGAACCTTAGGACGGAACTCTGCAAGATACCTTCCTGTCCTTCCGCTCCATGTGTCAAAGATGATGGCCTTGACAGGCAGTTTCAGCGTAGCTGCAACCAGTGAGCGGGCCAGCACGGCTGCGATAGGCTTGGTGACATTGACCAGATCCAGATCAGGCGGTGTCAGGATGGATTCTTCAGTATCCAAGGCAATCCTGCTCATTGCCCTGACAGCTTCTATCGGATATTTTCCGGAAGCCGTCTCTCCGCTCAGCATTATGGCATCAGTGCTCTGCTGGATCGCATTTGCAACGTCAGAAACCTCTGCGCGGGTAGGGCGTGGATTCTCAATCATGCTGTGCAGCATCTGGGTAGCGACAATGACCGGCTTTTTCCTTGCCCTGCATCTCTGTATCAGCTTCTTCTGTATCTGAGGAATCTTTTCTGCCGCAATTTCCACTCCCAGGTCACCTCTGGCGATCATCACTCCGTAGCAGTGCGAGAGTATCTCATCAATATTGTCTATACCCTGCTGATTCTCTATCTTCGATATGATCTTGATGTGGCTTTTGCGGCTGTCCAGAATCTCCTGTACTTCCAGAAGGTCTTCCTTGTTCCTGACAAACGAATGGGCTATGAAGTCTATGTCTGCGTCAATGGCCCAATTCACAAAGACCTTGTCTTTTTCTGTCAAGGCAGGTAATGATATGTGTACTCCTGGCACGTTTACGCTCTTGCGTCCTTTTATCGGGCCGGAATTCATTGCCATGCATACGAGCCTTGATTCCTCCTTTGCTGTTACATACAGCTCTATCGAGCCATCGTCAATCAGAATGCTTGCTCCTGCCGGAACATCATTTACAAAGGTCGGACAGTTGGTATAGAGAACTTTGGAAATGCTCAGACATTCAGGTCCGTCCTTGATTTCAATGATGTCGCCCTCCTTGACAGCAAATCCTACGGCATTCGCCATAGGGGTAAGCCTGACTTCAGGCCCCTTGGTATCTATCAGAATGGCAATGCGGTCGGAAACAGCCCTGACATTGTCAACAATCTTCTGCGCTCCTTCCAGGGTCGCATGAGCTGAATTGATCCTGACCACGTTCATTCCGTTTTCATACAGCTCACGGATGAAGTCTATATCGCAGTTTAGATCAGATATTGTGCATATTATCTTTGTCTTCTTAGCTTCCATATCGTCATACAATACACTACAGAACGCAAAATTAGCAAAAATAAGGGAATTAGGGGATTTTTTTCTAACTTTGTCAGGTTGTACTGACCAAAACTTATACCTATGTCTGTTGATATTGTAAAGGTATCCTCAAAGAAGGATCTGAAGATATTTGTAAGATTCGCAAACAAACTGTACAAAGGCAATCCTTACTATGTTCCAAGCATGCCTTTCGATGATATGAACACGTTCGATAAGGAAAAGAACGGGGCATTCGCCTTTTCTGAAGCAGAGCTATATCTTGCATACCGGGATGGCCAGGTGGTCGGTAGGGTTGCTGCCATCATAAACCATCGTGCAAATGAGGCTTGGAATGTGAAGCAGGTCCGTTACGGATGGATTGATTTCATCGACGATATGGAAGTGTCTGGTGCCCTGCTGGATGCAGTCATCGCATATGGACGTTCTCATGGAATGACTCAGATTGTGGGACCTCTCGGATTTACGGATTTCGATCCTGAAGGAATGATGGTGGAAGGTTTTGACCGTCTGTGTACCATGGCTCTGATCTATAATCATCCTTACTATCCTGAGCATATGAAGAAGCACGGATACGTGAAGGAGACCGGATGGATCGAGAACAGGATCACGATTCCTGACAGTCTTCCTGAAAAATATATCCGTGTAGCCAAGCTTGTACAGCAGAAATATGACCTGAAGGTAAGGAAATTCACCAGGCGTCAGATCCGAAAGGAAGACTACGGCCGCAAGTTCTTCCGGCTCATAAATGAAACATACAACGTGTTGTACGGATTCTCAGTACTTTCGGAAAAACAGATAGATCAGTACGTCAATCTGTATCTCAGCCTTATTGACGCACGAATGCTTACTTTCATCGAAGATGCTGACGGTGAGCTGATTGCTGCCGGAGTCAGCATCCCTTCCTTATCCCGCGCCCTTCAGAAGTGCAATGGTGAAATATTTCCGTTCGGATGGTGGCATCTGCTCAAGGCGATGTTCCTGAAGAAGCCGGATACTCTGGATCTGCTTCTTATCGGCGTCAGGCCTGAATGGCAGAGCAAGGGCGTTGTAGCTCTGCTTTTCGTCGACCTGTTCCAGACATACAGGGATATGGGGTTCAAGTATGCCGAGACAAACGCAATGCTTGAGGACAATCACAAGATACAGTCTATGTTCGAACCGTTCGAAAAGGAACTGCATAAACGCCGCTGGATATTCGGTAAAGAAATATGATGGATAACGACAATATAGGACGCAGCAGGATGCTTCCTCCTCTTCCGGAGAGAATGAGGCCGCATGACCTTGACGGTTATGTCGGTCAGAGGCATCTTGTCGGCAAGGGCTGCATACTTCGTAACATGATCGAGACCGGAAACCTGTCTTCATTCATCCTTTGGGGCCCTCCGGGAGTGGGCAAGACTACCCTTTCCAGGATAGTTGCGCATTCTCTCAACCGTGAGTTCTATACTCTGTCAGCTGTAAGTGCCGGAGTGAAGGAGGTAAGGGAAGTGATCGACAAGGCAAGATCAAATTCTCTATGGTCCAACGGTGTTGCGCCCATACTCTTCATCGACGAGATCCATAGGTTTAGCAAGTCGCAGCAGGATGCACTTCTCGGGGCTGTGGAAGACGGGACGATCGTGCTTATAGGAGCTACTACCGAGAATCCGTCGTTTGAGGTTATCACTCCCCTTTTGTCTCGATGTCAAGTGTTTGTATTGAAGTCGCTTGAGAAGGATGACCTGAATCAGCTGTTGAACTCAGCACTCCAAAAGGACGAGGTACTTTCGCACCTGGATGTCAAGGTCGAAGAGACTGATGCGCTGTTCCGTCACAGCGGCGGCGATGCCAGAAAACTTCTGAATATTCTTGAGATCGTCGTAGGGGCTCAGCAGGCTTCTTCCACGGTTGTCATTGACAATAAGACAGTTACCGCCTGCCTGCAGGAAAACATTGCTATTTATGACAAGGGTGGCGAGATGCATTATGACGTCATTTCAGCATTCATCAAGAGTGTACGCGGTTCTGATCCGAATGCGGCCGTCTACTATCTTGCGCGTATGCTTGAGGGCGGAGAAGACCCGCTGTTCATAGCCAGACGTCTCTGTATTCTTGCTGCCGAAGATGTCGGCCTGGCCAATCCGAATGCACTTCTACTTGCTAACTCAACATTCCAGATAGTTCATTCCATCGGTATGCCTGAGGCACGTATTCCGCTTGCAGAATGTACCATATATCTGGCTTCTTCAGCCAAGAGCAATTCTGCTTATATGGCTATAAATGAGGCCCTGGAAGTTGCAAAAGATACACAGATGGCTTCTGTTCCCCTGTATCTTCGCAATGCTCCTACCAAGCTCATGTCTGAGCTTGGATATGCAGACGGATACAGGTATGCCCATGATTATCCAGGTCATTTTGCGGATCTTGAGTTCATGCCGGAAGGACTGAGCGGACGTAAATTCTATGAACCCGCAGACAACAGGCAGGAAGAGACACTCCGTTCACGTCTGGAATCCCTATGGCCTAAATATTACAAGTAATCTTAGAAAGGATATCCTACTCCGAAGTGTAATGCGTAACCGTTACGCTTGAACCATTGGTTTGGTGCTACCCATCGTTGTGCTCTGGCAGGATCATGTATCTTGAGTCCCATGTCGACTCGGATCAATAGGAAATCGAAGTCGAGACGTAGGCCGACTCCCCAGTTGGCCGCAATGCTCTTGCCGAAGTTTTTCCATCTGAATTGAGACAGCTCTGATGTTTCAGAACCGTCGTTGGCAAGTGTCCACACGTTACCGACGTCTACAAACGCCGCTCCGTCGAAGTTCCAGAACATATTGAAACGGTATTCAAGATTGGCTTCCAGCCTCATGTCACCTGTCTGGTTAGGAATTATGAAGAACGTATCAAGCGGAGCGTTTCCCGGTCCCAATGTCCTGGCCTGCCATCCACGCATACTGTTTGATCCGCCAGCATAGAAATGCTTTTCAAAAGGAAGGGCATGTGAATTGCCGTATGCGTGACCGATACCGAATACAAATCTGCTGGCCAGTGCATGTCTATACCCTTCATTCCATATCCACGTCTTTCCTAGTGTGAGTTCTGCTCTTACAAACTGTGAATACGGGGTGTTCCATATGGTTTTTGCACCGTTGGCATCAGTGTTCATCAGACCGTTGAACAGACTCAGTGCGTTTCCTGCTATATCCAGCTGAAGTCTTGCGTACCAATAGGTGCTCTTTGGAGTGGCTTCAGGGTTGGTCGTATAATACATCGTGCCACCCATTCCCAGGTCAAAGTGGTTCTGATAGGCATTTCTGAAGAACGGGTCCTTTTCCATGCTGGCATAGAATTTCTCGTCCATGTCAAACAGTTTCACAATGTTGAGCTGGAACGGGTATGCCTGATAGAAGAACTTGTTGTCAACGTTTCCGTTATATCCGTACGACGTAGATATGATGTTTCGTCTATATTCCGGACGGTCCTGGTAGTTATACGAAATATTGATGTCTGTTCTTGGTATAGCCTGTTTGAAACAGCTGTAAGGCAGAAGAAGGAAGCGTGGAAAGCTCAATCCTGCGGATATACCGAACTCATTTGATCTGATGGCATCATTGAACTTGAACTGGAAGTTGCCCATGAAATTCAGATTCAGCCATTCGCCGCCGTGGAAGATGTTTTTATGGTAGTATGAAAGCTGAGGCGAAATTCCGAAGAGTCCCGTGGAGTTGGTTGATGCCTCCAGGTTGACCTTGAATCCCTGCAGCTTTGACTGGGAGAGTGAGATGTCGCAGTTTACCAGATTGGTATCCACCTGAGTCACGCCCACATTCACGCTGCTGAACATGCGAAGTGCAGACAGACGCGAATATGTGTTGCTTACCACGTCAGGATCGTATAGAGTACCCGGCTTGACTGTGTTTAGCTCCTTTAAGGTCTTCTGCCTTATCTTCATGGTCTTCGGATAGGAAATGCTTACGTCATTGAAGTAGAATTTCCTTATAGGAGATCCGTCCTCAGGATTCTCATTACGCGTATATTCATGAATGTCCATCTTGAGGATTGCGGTATCTGGAATTGCCAATGTATCTGCCTCAAAGAAGAAATTATGCTTGCTGAAGTCGTAATATCCCTTGCGGTTCATGGCTGTAGCAGAACGTACTGTCTCTTTTTCGAGCAGTGCTTCTGAGAGGTAATCGCCTGGTTTGATGAGGATTGCTGAAGTATCTGCCATATAGTCTTCCGGGAATGTCCCCCCTTCCGGGATGGTCAGGATTATATCCTTTATTGGAAAACGCTTGCCAAGAGTGATGTCGTAATGGACGAATACCCGCTTTTTCTTCAGCTTCAGACGAGTCTCTACCTTGGAACCGTAATATCCCAGATATCTTAACCTGTTAGAGATGTTTTCAACTGATTCCTCTACTTTTTCCGACTCGTATACTACCGGAGGCACTCCAATCTTTGTGACGAACTTGTCCCACCACTTTCCCTTGCCGTTCTGCCAGTTGTATACGTTTATGAAGGGATTCCACCTGAAGATGAAGTAGTAGTTGGGCAATTGTCTCAAGTACTCATAGAGACCTTCGACATCGAACTCCTTGTCATTGGTTACTGTAATCTTGTTGTCAGCAAGCATGTACTGACCGTCCTCCAGCACTCGGGTCGAGCTGCAGGATGCCGCCAGATATGCTGCGGTCAGGATGGCAAGTGCTATGCGGACTGGATTTTTCATATGCTAAAAACATACAAATTTATCTAAAAGTGTGCTTAACACAAAATTTTGACCAAATAAATAGCTGGAAAAGTAGCATATATTGATATTAATGATATCTTTGCGTTCTGATATGGCAATCCGAGTGAGTCGGATATGCCTTGAATAGGGTAAACTGACTTAATTACTTACATCAAGATGAAGAACAAGTACATTGATCTGATTGATCAGACGTTTGAGTTTCCGCAGGATGAATTCATGGTTGAAGACGGAGAACTTCACTTCCATGACATAAATATGATGGATATCATCAACCAGTATGGAACCCCTCTGAAGATCACATATCTTCCAAAGATATCTTCTCAGATCCAGAGAGCAAAGCGTATGTTCAACGTGGCTATGGCCAAAGTCGACTACAAGGGTAAGTATAACTACTGCTATTGTACCAAGAGTTCTCATTTTGAGTTTGTCCTTAAGGAGGCACTCAAGAATGACATTCACCTGGAGACATCGTCTGCATTTGACCTGAACCTCATCGAAGCTCTTGAGGCAGAGGAACTTGTAAACAAGGATCAATACATCGTCTGCAATGGATTCAAGAAGCCTGCATATATCGAGAACATTGCAAATTTCGCCAATAACGGATGGAAGAACATAATTCCGGTGCTTGACAACATGCATGAGCTTGAGGCTCTTTCGAAACTCGTTGAAGTGCCTGTAAACCTCGGTATCCGCATCGCTTCCGAGGAGGATCCGAAGTTTGATTTCTATACCTCACGTCTTGGTATACGATATAGCGACATCGTTCCTTTCTATGAGAACATGATCAGTCCTAACCGCAAGTTCAAGCTGAAGATGCTTCACTTCTTCATCAATACAGGAATGCGTGATACTGCATATTACTGGAATGAGCTTGCAAAGTGTGTCGGGGTATACTGCGACCTGAAGATGATATGTCCCGAGCTTGATTCGCTGAACATCGGAGGTGGCTTCCCTATCAAGAACTCGCTTGCTGCAGACTTTGATTACGAGTATATGGCAGAAGAGATAATCTCTCAGATCAAGACCATGTGTAATGCACGCGGTGTGGCTGAGCCAAACATATTCACCGAGTTCGGCAGCTTTACAGTGGGTGAGTCCGGAGCTACGATCTTTCAGATTCTTGACATGAAGCAGCAGAATGACCGTGAGCGCTGGTACATGATCGACAGCTCTTTCATGGTGACTCTTCCGGATACCTGGGGCATCAAGCAGAAATTCATCCTGCTTCCTATAAACAAGTGGAATGAAAAGTATCAGAGGGTCTTCCTTGGCGGACTTACATGCGACAGCGAGGACTACTATAACGCCGATGCTCATGCCAATGCCATCTATCTGCCTATGATAGAGGAAGAGGGTGAGCCGCTTTATATTGGATTCTTCCATACGGGTGCATACCAGGAGTCGATTTCCGGCTACGGCGGTATCCAGCACTGCCTCCAGCCTGCTCCGAAGCACATCATCATCGACAAGGATGAGAACGGTGACTACACCACCAAGCTGTTCAGCAAGGAGCAGACCTACAAGTCAATGTTGAAGATTCTGGGATACTAAGATGGCAGGTATTTCAAATAACGAGATAAAGAGGGTCAAGGCCCTGCAGCAGAAGAAAGTCCGGGACGAATCCGGACTTTTCATCGTAGAGGGCGAGAAGATGGTCCAGGAGGCTCTGGACTCCCCTTTTGCAGTCGAAGCCGTATACAGAAAGTATGAGATCGGGGAGGATGCGATGAAGCGCATTTCCGCACTTTCCAATCCTTCGCCTGCTCTGGCAGTGGTCAGAAAGCCTTCTGACGCTTATGTTGATGACCTGTCGGCCTTTGATGCCGCTCTGTCTGAAGGCGGCCTTTATCTGGCCCTCGATTCGATACGTGACCCGGGTAATCTTGGGACCATATTGAGGATTGCGGACTGGTTCGGAATAAAGGCGGTGTTTGCAACAGGAGATACTGTAGACCTATTCAACCCTAAAGTCGTACAGGCTACGATGGGAGCCATATTCAGGGTCAGGATGCACTATGTGGACCTGCCGGCATTGACTCGGAAGGTACTGGATAAAGGAGGAAAGGTGTATGGTACCTTCCTGGACGGACAGAACATGTATGAAAGGCCACTTGACAATGGGATGCACTCCCCTTCGGTCATTGTCATCGGAAACGAATCTGAAGGCATATCCGACGAGATTGCAGGACTGGTATCGGACAGGCTGTACATACCTCCATATCCTGCAGACCAGCCTGGTTCAGAGTCGCTTAACGCAGCTATTGCCACAGCGATCACGGTTGCTGAATTCAGAAGAAGGTAACTTGCAGATAGGGTTATCCCAGCAGACGGAAGAAGTTTTCAGAGGCGATCCTAGACAGGTCGCCTTCCTTGTATCCGCGAGAGCGGAGTTCATCGAACAGCCTGGGCATCATGGAGATGTCTTCCATGCCGGCGGGAGTCACCTCTATGCCGTCATAATCCGATCCCAGGCCTACATGGTCTATTCCGACAAGCGAGACGACATGATCGATATGGTCAGCGATTCTTCTGAATGACGGACGCATCAACGCGTTAAGTTCGTCCTGAACTTTGTTCCAGGCGGCTCTCTTTGCCGGATCGGCAGGATCTGCAATAAACTCGCTTTCAATCTGTTCGCCATATTTCATTATACCGGAATCTTCCAGCACCTTCTTGAATCCGCTGTCCAGGAACATCGGATAGAAGTTGATCTGGATTACGCCGCCGGCCTCTGCAAGGCTGCGGATCATATGGTCAGTCATGTTTCTAGGATGCTCTGCGAGGGTTCTGCAGCAGGAATGGGTGGCGACAACAGGTCTGGATGATGTCTCCAGAACATCATAAAAGGCCATATCGGAAATGTGTGAGACATCTACAAGCATCCCCGTCCTGTTCATTGTTCTGACTACGTCCTTCCCGAACGGGCTCAGCCCGTGCCATCTTCTGCCATCGGCGCATGAGTCGCATATCTGATTGTCCTTGGAATGACATAGTGTGATGTAGCGTACTCCGGCGTCGTAGAACTCTTCGATGCGGTCTAGAATGTTGCCCAGTGCTGCGCCGTTTTCCAGTCCGAGAAACAGCGAAAAGAGACCGGCATTCTGGTTTTCGTATGCTTCTGCCCTTGAACGGGTCAGTCTGGCTTTGTCCGAGTGCGTCTTCAAGACATTGCGGACTCCTGACAGGAGTCTTGAGGCATGTATATATGCCTCTGTCTCAGACAGATCCGCAGGAATGTACAGTGCGAAAAAAGCACCGTCGACTCCCCCTCTCCTGAGTTTGGGGAAGTCGACATGCGCGTGGTCATTATCTTTTGTCAGATCCCTCAGACGAAGTATCTGTGAAGGTGTATCGCAATGAGAATCAAGTACAAACATGATCTGATACTACTTTCTCTTTGGATCATCAGCCTTGATTAGCGTAGAATTCACGATCCGTTCCACATTGAATGCAGGCATACCTTTGTAAGTGAGCATTGAGCCGCCTGTGAGATCCACGGTGAGTCTGTCACTTACATTTGTGTGGCATTTAGCTGAGCCGCTGAGAATAACCTCTCCTTCCTTTGCTTCAAGATATTCCACATCTGTCCTTGAAAGTCCTGCTGCATCTACAAAGACCTTTTCAGCTGTTCCGTTAATATGAGATTCCGCGCCCGAAGATGCGATGACTTCCAATGTGCTTACGGATGCCTTCATTTCAACTACGGAAGATCCGCCCAGTTCCAGAACTGCCTTGCCACCTGTCTGGGAACCTGATACTTTTGCCGAGTTGGAAGCCTTAAGCGTAAGCTTGTCAGCCACAGTGAACTCTACAGAAGACATGTTTGCGCCCTTAGATACATCTATGTCTGCAGTCGTGCAGTTTATGTTGAGCTGCTGTACCTTTACATTGCCTGAAACGGTCATGGTAAACTTGTCTGACTTGATTTCGTCACATCTTGTAAGAAGTACTTTATCCGTGAGAATTAAGGACTTGATCTCTGGCATATAAATCTCAGCTTCAAGTACAGGCTGGGCTGCTCCCTTCTGTTTCAACTGCTTTTTGAGCTCTTTGGTATATCCCTTCTCGTCCAGAATAAGATACAGGGTGCCATTTTTCTCATATGCCTGAACGTGAGCTGCTATTCTTTCGTCTGCGTTGATGCGTACCGAGTACTTGTCTGATCTTATCAGCTTTACGACGAACTTATCCTGCACCTTGATGGTGGAGAATCTTTCAAAATCCTTGGATATGATCTTTTGAGGTTGAGCCGATGCAACTGCTCCCAGCAGAAGTGCGGCAATTACAAGAAGCATAAATTTCTTCATAATATTCAAAATTTAGGATTTACTTTCCAATACGCTGTCTGACAGCCTCATACATAAGTATGGCTGATGCTACAGAGACGTTGAGAGATGTGATCTCTCCCGCCATAGGGATTGCGGCCTTGTCGTCTGCAAGATCAAGCATCGCCTGAGAGATGCCCTTGCCTTCCGATCCCATGATTATTGCACATGGGCCCGTCATATCCACGTCATATATCAGGTTGTCGGTCTTTTCTGTTGCTGCTATGAGTCTGAAACCGCTCTGCTGGAGGTAGTATGCAGCAACGCGCAGATTCGGCACCTTGCAGGTATCCATTCTCATGAGCGCTCCTGCCGAGGCCTTCACAGCATCAGCATTGATGGCCGCACCTCCCTTTGCCGGCACTATGATTCCCTGGCCACCGGCACATTCAAGACTACGGGCGATAGCACCAAGGTTGCGGACATCGCTCACGCCGTCAAGAATCACGAGTAGAGGGTTTTCCGTACGACCAAGTGCATTGTTTACAAGTTGTTCTATATCAACGTATTCTATCTGTGATATGTATGCAAGTACTCCCTGATGCGATCCACGCACAGCCCTGTTCAGCCTTTCGCCTGGAACAAACTGAAACGGTATTTCATTTTGTTTAAGCAGTTCGAGAAGTTCCCGGAACTGTACGCCCTCAAGACCTTGCTTGAGCAGTACCTTGTCAAACTTCTTTCCTGCCTTGACAGCTTCCAGCACCGGATGCATGCCGAACAGATATTGCATCTTCTTTTCTTCCATTGCGTTTATATTTTAGCCAATGACAAATTCGTGTAAATTATTTAGTTGTATGCCTGATGTGTGAAAGAGGCATTTGGCCACCCCCGGCTAGGGGGAGGGGCCCACGGAGTGGGAGGGGGCCTCTGGAACACATAGGCATCAACAAATTATAGTGTTTCTAGTTTTTCATTGAGTTCGGACCACTCTTCCATCTTGTAATCCAGCTCCCTCTTCTCCTCTAGATAAGCCCTTGTCAGATCCATTACATCATCTCCCGGACCTGGGTTACTTAATTTCGCCTCTATCTCAGACATTTTAGTTTCATGCTCCTCTATCTTCTTCTCCAAGAATGAAATACGGTTCCTTATCTTCTTTTCTTCTTTAGATATGTATTTCTTGGCCTGGTACTCCTGCTTGGCTTCTTCCTTCTTCTGGACCACCTCAGCTGGCTTCTCTTCTGCAACCGGCTTGTAATGTCTTTCCAGCTCGCTTAAAGTCTCAAGTTTCCTCCTTTCCAGGAATTCCTGAACTCCTCCAAGATGCTCCTTGACATGACCGTCCCTGAATTCGTATAGCTTGTCGACAAGACCGTCAAGGAAATCTCGGTCATGTGAAACTATGATCAGAGTACCGTCATATGCGTTAAGTGCTTGTTTCAGAATGTCTTTCGAACGGATATCCATGTGGTTGGTAGGCTCGTCGAGCGCCAGCAGGTTATATGGTTTGAGCATCAGTTTCGCCATTGCCAGACGTGCGCGCTCACCTCCGCTAAGTACGGCCACCTTCTTGTCGATGTCTTCTCCCTTGAAAAGGAAAGCTCCCAGGATATCCCTCAGCTTGAGACGGATATCCCCTACTGCAATGCGATCCAGGGTACCGAACACGGTATCTTCCTTGTCTAGTATATCTTCCTGATTCTGAGCGTAATATCCGATATTTACGTTATATCCCACACGAGATTCGCCTGCCATCGGATCAAGTTCGCCCATGATTACCCTCATCAAGGTTGTCTTTCCTTCACCGTTCCTGCCGACCAGAGCGACCTTCTCCCCTCTTCTGACTTCGATCTCTGCATCAGAGAATACGACCTTCTCCCCGTAGCCTACCTTCATCTCAGTAGATCTGTATGCTATGTCTCCGGAGCGTGGTGCCGGAGGAAACTTGACGCTCAAGGCTGACCTGTCTTCGATATCCACCTCAATCCTTTCAAGCTTCTCAAGCTGTTTGACCCGTGACTGCACCTGATTGGACTTGGTAGGCTTGTATCTGAACTTCTCGATGAACTCCTCTGTCTTTTCGATCATCCTCTGCTGATTCTCAAATGCCGCGCGCTGCTGTTCAAGACGTTCGCGCCTGAGTTCCAGATACTTGCTGTACGGCACCTTGTAGTCATGGATTCGTCCTACCATGATCTCTACAGTGCGGTTGGTCACATTGTCGAGGAACTTTCGGTCGTGGGAAATCAGCACCAATGAGCCACGATAGTCCTTGAGATAGCCTTCAAGCCACTCGATGGATTCTATGTCCAGGTGGTTGGTCGGCTCGTCAAGAAGCAATACGTCAGGCTTTGAAAGCAGTATCTTTGCAAGCTCTATACGCATGTTCCATCCTTGGCTGAATGTCTCGGTTGCTCTGGAGAGCTCCTCATATTTGAATCCCAATCCAAGGAGGGTCCTCTCAGCCAGCATCTGCGGATTGTCTGAACGGGTGTAGGTAAGTCTGTCGTTCACCTCGTTCATCCTGACGATCAGATCATGATATGACTGTGACTCATAGTCCTGTCTTTCAGCAAGTTCCATTGTGATCTGCTCCAGCTCTGCTTCGAGATTGAAGATCTCTGCAAATGCTGTCATGGCTTCATCTATGACGCTTCTGCCACGGTGATGTTCCATGATCTGTGGCAGATAGCCAATCTTTATCCCACCTGGCACAGCAACCTTTCCGCTTGTCGGACTCTGGAGACCACAGATCAGCTTCAGGATCGTGGACTTTCCTGCTCCATTCTTGCCGACAAGGCCTATCTTGTCACTCTCGCTGATGTGAAAATTGATCTCATTCAGCAAGGTGAAACCTCCGTAGGCGACTGTCAGATTATTGATGGATATCATGATTTATTGATTTTCAATGGATTTCTGTCCGGATGACCTGCATATCAGTACACTGAATTCAAACAGAAGATAGAGCGGTATCGCTACCACCATCAATGAAAACGGGTCTCCGGACGGAGTTATTATGGCTGCCAATATGACTACTGCACAGATCGCATGTCGGCGATACTTCCTCATTGTCTCCTTTTTGAGGATGCCGAGGCTTGAAAGCAGGGCAACGAGAGTCGGAAATTCGAATACGATTCCGAACGTCAGCACCATTGCTGTCAGCAACGAGATGTATGAAGACAGAGAGAACATGTTCGGAACCGCATCGCTGACCTGATAGTCTGCGAAAAAATTCAGCATCAGCGGAAAAATCAGCACATATCCTATAGCTACGCCTGTGTAGAACAGTCCTGACGCAAACAGGAACGCATTTCTTACCTTCCTTTTCTCATTATCATAAAGCGCCGGTGCAATGAATTGCCAGATCTTGAAGATGAGATACGGGAATGTAAGGATGATGGCGCAGAGAAACGACATCTTCATATGGATCATGAACTGTGCTGTCACTTCTATGTTCACCAGGTCGATCGAGAATTCCGCGCCTATCCATCTGTACAGGAAAAAGTCTGACTTTGAAGGTGCCAGGATTATCTGGTCAAACAGAAAATCCTTGAAGACAAACAAACCGACGGTTGCGGCCACTAAAACGACCGCAACACGGAAAACACTTGCCCTCAGGGCGTCCAGATGGTCCCAGAAGGTCATTTCAGATGAGTCAGACACCCCTGTCAAGCTTATTTCTCAGGATCAAGATCCTTTTTCACGTTTTTGACCTCGTCTTCAACTCCGTTCATTCCGTCCTTGAAGCTCTTCACACCTTTGCCAAGACCTTTCATCAGTTCGGGAATCTTCTTACCACCGAAAAGCAGAAGGACTACAAGGGCGATTATTACCCATTCCCAGGTGCCGATCATAAGCGGCATTAAACTCAAGACTGTCATAATATCAGTTGTTTATATGTTTTTCAAATATGTCAACCAGCATCTTCGGACATCTTACGGGACGTCTGGAGGCTGCATCTATGAAACCGATGCCTACGCATCCTTCGCACACGAGCTGACCATCGGCGTTGAATATCTCGCTGCGGATCATCATGCGTGCCTTGGGCACCTCGTCAAAAGATGTCACTATCCGGAGTCTGTCACCAAGGCGTGCCGGTACCTTGTATCTGCATTCGACAGAGATTACAGGCATCATGATACCTGCCTTCTCGACCTCTTCCATCGGCAGCCCGACCTCCTTGAGCATTGCTGTTCTTCCGCACTCAAAATATCTCACATAATTTGAGTGGTGGACAATGCCCATCTGGTCGGTTTCATAGTACCGTACCTCTAAAAAATGCTCAAATTTTGCCATAACAAAAATGTTAACACGTTTAACCTTTTTGTTTTATTGGTTGTTTTTCAGGGCGTTAAGTGATGTAGTAATGCTTTCTATCTTAGAAAGCGAATCTGCCTCCTTTTTACGCTCTACAGCAACTACAGCCTCAGGTGCATTAGCCACAAAGCGCTCATTTGAGAGCTTTCCACGCACGCTTGCAAGGAATTTATGCTGGTATGCAAGCTCTGCTTCCAGCTTTGCAATCTCCTCTTCAACGTTGATGAGTCCGGTGAGCGGAACAAACATCTCTACGGTCCTTACCATGAATCTCTGAGCTGCTGACAGGTCACCTTCAGCCTCACCGACTGTCACATTTGCAAGCTTCATCACTACAGGAAGCACCTCTGCAGGGAAATTACCCTTGATCTTCAGGTCAAGAACTTCACGAGGAGAAAGGTTCTTGACCTGACGGATGTTACGGACACCTGCAACTGCCTCCGTGGCCATCTCAAATGCAGTGATGAACTCAGCATCGTATGCCTTTGCCTGCGGATAGCGCTGGTTCATGATGGTCTCCCCTTCCTTACGTTCAGCCATGTTCTGCCAGAGTTCCTCAGTGATGAACGGCATGACAGGATGGATCATCTTGAGGAGTGCATCGAAGAATCCGATGGTTGCGTCATATGTAACCTTATCTATTCCAGCACCATATGCAGGCTTTACAGCCTCGAGGTACCATGCGCAGAAATCGTCCCAGAAGAGCTTGTAGATAGCCATGAGGGCATCAGAGATACGGAACTTGGAGAAATGATCCTCCACAGTCTCTACAACCTGGCTGAGCTTGTTATCAAACCACTTGACAGCTACAGCAGAAGCCTCTGGCTGCTGTGCGGCAGCATCTACAGTCCATCCTGTAACAAGGCGGAATGCATTCCATACCTTATTATTGAAGTTACGTCCCTGCTCGATCTGTGACTCGTCATAGAGGATGTCGTTACCTGCAGAGCTGCAAAGGAGCATACCTAGACGGACTGCGTCAGCACCATATTTATCTATGAGATCGAGCGGATCCGGTGAGTTTCCGAGAGTCTTGGACATCTTGCGTCCGAGCTTGTCACGGACGATACCGGTGAGGTATACGTTGCGGAAAGGAACGTCGTTCATGAACTCGTTTCCGGCCATGATCATGCGGGCAACCCAGAAGAAGAGGATGTCCGGACCTGTAACAAGGTCATTTGTAGGATAATAGTATGCAAGATCCCTGTTTGGTTCTGCCTCAGGATGTCCGGCCTTGTTTGTGTCGAAGACAGAGATTGGCCATAGCCATGATGAGAACCATGTATCAAGAACATCCTCGTCCTGTTTCAGGTCCGCGGCTGTAAGGTCAGCATTGATCTTCTGTGCCGCCTCAAGTGCCTTCTCAGGGGTCTCGGCAACAACTATCTGACCGTCAGGAAGATAATATGCCGGGATGCGCTGTCCCCACCAGAGCTGGCGTGAGATGCACCAGTCGCGTACGTTCTCCATCCAGTGACGGTATGTATTGCGGTATTTGTCCGGAATAAGCTTCACTGCGCCACTCTCGACAGATTCAAGTGCATCCTTTGCAAGGGCCTCCATCTTGAGGAACCACTGCATCGAGAGTCTTGGCTCAATCACAGCGTTGGTTCTCTCGGAATAGCCTACAGGAGATGTGTAATCCTCCATCTTTTCAAGGTTTCCAGCCTCCTGAAGCATTGTCACGATCTTCTTACGTGCATCGAAACGGTCTTCGCCTACAAGGATCTGAGCCTTTTCGTTAAGACGGCCGTGATCGTCGATGATGTCGATTACAGGAAGGTTGTGACGCATTCCTATCTCATAGTCGTTCACGTCATGTGCAGGAGTCACCTTAAGACAGCCTGTTCCGAAATCCATCGCTACATAGCTGTCCTCGATGATAGGAATCTCCTTGTTGATCAATGGGATAAGCACCTTCTTACCTTTGAGCCAATGGTATCTTTCATCCTCAGGATTGATACATACGGCAGCGTCGGCCATGATGGTTTCAGGGCGTGTCGTCGCGATGATGATGTATTTGTCGGTAGGATTACCGTTGCCGTCGGAAATGAAATATCTGAGGTGATAGAACTTGCTGACGGTATCCTTGTGGATAACCTCCTCATCACTTACTGCAGTAAGTCCGACAGGATCCCAGTTCACCATGCGGACACCTCTGTAGATGTATCCTTTATTATAGAAGTACACGAATGTGCTGATTACGGCTTCGCTCAGGTCTGGATCCATAGTGAACTTTGTCCTGTCCCAGTCGCATGATGCACCGAGCTTGCGGAGCTGGCTGAGGATGATGCCTCCGTGCTTCTCCTTCCACTCCCATGCATGCTCAAGGAACTGCTCGCGAGTGAGGTCTTCTTTCTTTATTCCCTCTGCAGCAAGCTTCTGAACCACCTTGTTCTCTGTAGCGATGGAAGCATGGTCGGTACCAGGCACCCAGCATGCATTCTTGCCGTCCATCCTTGCCTTGCGGACAAGCACATCGTTCAATGTGTTGTTCAGAACGTGTCCCATATGAAGGATTCCGGTGACATTTGGCGGCGGAATCACTATAGTATATGGTTCTCTTTCATCCGGTTCAGAGTGAAAAAACTTGTTTTTAAGCCAATAGGCATACCATTTATCCTCCGTCAAGGCAGGATCATACTTTGCTGGCAGTTCCATGTGTCTATATCTATTAAATTATCAATCAGTTTATTACGTTACATTCCATGCGAATGCGCGCATAATCATGCAAAGATAGCAAAATTTTTCTGTATCTTTGCACTGCCCTAGATACAATTATCAAAGGGAAATAAGGCATTTACAATTAAAGATAGGATACCATGGCAAATGAAAAGGAATTCAGCATCGAGCTGAAACAGGATGTGGCAAAAGGCACATATTCAAACCTTGCGATCATAACTCATTCACGCAGCGAATTCATCATCGATTTCGCGACAATGCTTCCAGGTCTTCCAAAGCCTGAGGTAAGCAACCGCATCATAATGACACCTGAGCATGCAAAGAGACTCTACCTTGCTCTTCAGGACAACATCAACAAGTACGAGAACCAGAACGGTCAGATTGCTCTTGGAGGTGAGCCTAAGCCGCAGTTCCCTATGGGCGGATTTGGTGGCGGAGCTAAATCATAACTTCAGTTTATGATGGATAAATTAAAGAAGATCAAGGCCTTCGTATTCGATGTAGACGGTGTGTTTACTGACGGTGGCATCCTTGCTACGGACAACGGTGACCTCCTCCGTGTCTTCGATTCAAAGGACTCTTTCGGATTGAGGATGGCATATATGAAAGGCTATCATGTCGGAGTGATCACTGGTGGTGTTTCGGAAAGTATAAGAAAGCGATTCCGCACCTGTGCTGTTCCGGAAGAGAACATCTACCTGGGCAGCAGGGCCAAGATTGAGGATTTCGAGCACTTCTGCAGCAAATATTCCCTTGCTCCTGAGGAAGTCATGTATTTCGGAGACGATCTGCCTGATATTCCTGTGATGGTTGCGTGCGGATGCGGTGCGTGTCCATGCGATGCTGTTGAAGAGGTCAAGGCTGTTGCCGACTATATCATCCCGCGGCCTGGAGGGAAAGGCTGTGTCAGGGAAGCTCTTGAAAAAGTTATGAAACTTCAGGGTAAATGGGAACTGGACGTCCAGGAGTACAAGAGAAAGTTCTGAGGGCTGGTGAATATCCCCTTTTTTCGTATCTTTGTAGAATTGGAATATTTTAAAATATAAACATATGAATATCAGATTTATTCTTACTGCGTCAGTTGCGGCCATGATGACAACTGGACTTTTTGCGCAGTCATCGGATTATGAATTTACTACAATCAAGGAGAATCCGATCACATCAATCAAGAATCAGTACCGTTCCGGTACATGCTGGTGCTTTTCTGCATTGTCATTCATCGAGTCTGAAATTCTCAGGACCAAGGGTCAGGAAGTAGACCTTTCCGAGATGTTCGTCGTAGGAAAGTCATACCGTGACAGGGCTGTAAAGTATATTCGTCTTGACGGTCACTTGAATTTTGCTGCAGGCAGCTCATTCGGTGATGTTCTCCATGTAATCGATGATTACGGTATCGTTCCTCAGGTCGAGATGCCGGGTCTTGAATATGGTACGGAACTTCCTGAGCATTTTGAGCTTGATGCCGCTCTCAAGGGCTATGTAGACGGCATCAGGAAGAATGAGAACAGAAAGCTCTCTACCGCATGGCTCAAGGGATTTGACGGCATAGTTGCCGCTTATTTCGGAGAATATCCTGAGACATTCACAGTAGACGGAGTCGAGTATACTCCGGAGTCATATCGCGACCATCTCGGCATCAGTTATGATGATTACGTGAACATCACATCATTCACCCATCATCCTTTCTATGAGCCGTTCGTTATCGAGGTATGTGACAACTGGAGATGGGATACAGCCTACAATCTTCCTATGGATGAGATGATGGAAGTAATGTACAACGCCATCGAAAAGGGTTATACCATTGCCTGGGGTTCTGATGTAAGCGAGAAGGGATTTACACGTAACGGCCTTGCAGTCATGCCTGTAGAAGAGAAGAAGGCTGCTGCCGGTTCTGATCAGGAAAGATGGGTAGGAAAGTCAACTGAAGAGGCTGTGGAAGAGAAGAAGGCAGATCTTCCTGAAGAGATGACGATCACTCAGGAAATGCGTCAGGAGGCTTATGACAACAAGACCACTACAGACGACCACGGAATGCATATCTACGGTCTTGCACAGGATCAGAACGGCACGAAGTATTTCATGGTGAAGAATTCATGGGGTGATGCAGGCAAATATGACGGTATCTGGTATGCTTCAGATGCGTTTGTACGCTACAAGACCCTGAACATTGTGGTTCACAAGGATGCCCTCCCTAAGCATATCGCAAAGAAGCTTGGAATCAAATAGTTCCGTCCTGAATAAAGTTCTTCGGAAATGAAGATTATCAAGCATATACCAAATACAATCACATCCATGAATCTCTTCTGTGGACTCATGGGTGTGATCTTTACATTCAAAGGTGAGTTCGATATCGCCTTCTGTCTCATGCTTGCTGCTGCACTGTGCGATTTCTGCGACGGTCTTGCAGCCAGAGCATTGAAGGCATATTCCGAGCTAGGCAAACAGCTTGACTCTCTTGCCGATATGGTCAGCTTCGGTGCGCTTCCTGCACTGATGATGCACAGACTGATGCTTTTGACTTATGGCGAGTCTGTATTGAGTTATGTTCCGCTGCTGATTGCTGTGTTTTCCGCACTGAGGCTGGCCAAGTTCAATATAGATGAACGTCAGACTGAAAACTTCATAGGACTTGCGACTCCTGCCTGTGCAATTATCTGTGGCTCGTTTGCCTGCTATGTCACCAATGATCCTACAAGCATACTTCTTGAGTGGGCTTGTGAGCCGTTTTTCATTCCTGTCGGTTCACTTGTCATGTGTGCATTGCTTGTGTGTGAGATACCTATGTTCTCGATGAAGTTCAAAAAAACCTCTGCCGGCACAGCTGCGCACAAGCAGAGGATAAGTTTTCTCGGTGTAGTCTTGGTATCTTGCATTCTGGTGCCGATCCTCGGTCTTGACTGGGCAATGATACCGTTACTGGTTTTCGTGGCCTACATCGTCATGAACCTGGGCATCTGGCTGATCTGGCATCGTCGTTGATATGCTGTCTGGTTCTGACAGCGTGTCAGATTGGGATACGGTATCTGCCGGCGCTACAGTGGTGGTGTCGGCAGATTTCTTTTCAGATTCTCCGCCAGGACGGGATTCTGAGTTGCAGATGATACCGCCTGCAATTCCGGCAATGATCAGAAACAGCACCACCCATGGCAGCCATCTCCGGGCTCTTGGACATTTCCCCCTGCCGGATGTCTCTGCATAAGGTTCTTCCGGCATATCCGTGATGTCTTGTCCTGCGTCCTCAGTCTCGAGATCATCAGCCGGGATTTCATCCGATTCAAGATCAAGCACGACTACTGTGACGTTATCTCTTCCTCCGGCATCCAAAGCCTCTTCTATGAGGTTGTCAACCTTTGCTTCTACGGACATGTCTTCAGAGAGTATCCGGGCCATGCTCTTTGAAGTGATCATATCGCACAAGCCGTCTGAACAAAGGAGAATCTGTACCTTTGAATCCAACGGGTAGGACACCGCTTCAATATAGCTGGTGTCATTGGCATCCAGGAACTGAGATCCTGCATCTCGGCTTATTATGTTTCTTTGAGGATGATTCATGGCTTCCTCTTCCGTGAGGTTGCCGATTTCTTCACGATATCCGATAAGAGAATGATCGTGAGTGAGTTTCTCAATCCCTGAGGATGTGTATTGATAGAGACGTGTATCACCCACATGAGCTATGTTGATCCTCATCGTATCAAGTTCAATGATAGATGCTGTAAGGACACAACTCATGTTGGCCAGGGCTATATTCTGTGTCCTGGCCTCGAAGATACAGTTGTTTGCAGCTATAACTGCATTCTTTATCAGGTCAAGACAGTCGCCCTGATCAGCAGTCTCGATATATTCCTTTATCTTATCGCGTGCCAATGCTGCTGCCACTTCCCCACCTTCATATCCGCCTACCCCGTCTATTACAGCAGCAAGCAGATGATCCTCATCCCATATCCTGCATACGAGAAATGTATCTTCATTATTGGTCCGGATCTTTCCAGTGTCGGATTTTCCGAAAAATTCTACTTTCTTCATAGTTATCTGACGTCGAATTTCACGCTGACCTCATCGTTGATGAAGATCTTGGAATTGTTGGACAATGGAAACCATTTTGCCATGCCTTTCTGGCTTATTTCCAGTTCTCGGCCACTTAATCTGGTCTTGCCATATACGGCGATCTGAAACTTTCTGGATTCAGGCAGATATCTTATCTGGACATGAGGATTCAGGATTCCGTTCTGTTCGATAATGAATACTGAAGATATTCCTGCTGCACCTTGCGGACCGCAGATTTCGATGAGATTATCTATCATGTTGTAGGTGTATGTCTTGCCGTCTTTTGCGTATGTCAGCACTGCAAGTGACCTGCTGTCAGTCATAGGTTCAGTCGTATCCAATGATGGAGCTGACTTTGTGTTCAGGCTATGATCGAACTTACATCTGAAATAATTCTCACCGATGATGTCTATCCTGGAAATCGCATCCCAGTTTACGTTTACATTGTTCATCACGTTGGAATCCTGGATCTTGATCGAGATGCGTGTGTTTGATGCTACAGACACATTGTTCTGTCTGAGATCAACAGACATGAGGCTGGCGATCGTTGTAATATGGCCTTTGTTTACAACCACAGTTCTGCCGTCTGCAACATTCACATCCTTCATCTGGCATGATGAAAACTGAAATACCCAGTCTTTTGCTGCCGGCTCATAGTCCGGATATTTATTCGCCATCTGCTTGATCACCTTATAGAACATCTTCACCACTTCCGGCAGTACAAATGGAAAAGACTGCTTGACAGAATCGTAATCTTCATGATGAAGAAGTATGTTGAACGACATAGGATACAGCATCTTCTCTCCTACCGACAGTTTTTCCACCTGATCCTTGAAATGCTCGACCAGTTCAGCAAGAAGAACCTTGTTGGACAATTCCGGTTCAGATGTTTTTGTATTTGAGTTCTTTGGGATGAAAAGATCCAGGAATTTACGAAATATATTCATAGCTTTTACTCTACAATTTTAAACATTAGACGTACATTTCTACTGAGTTCTATGCAATCGCCGTCTTTAAGTGGCTGAGCAACTACATCATCAACATCAATGACTCCGTTTTCACGCAGAATACGGGTACGCATGCCTGCTTTTGTCGTACCCTCAGTCTCGGCTTGAAGCAGGAATCCGTCGTTTGAAGAATATCTTATATAAGCATGTGTCCTGCTCACATACTTGTTTCTTTCAAATCCGCTGCATGACGGATCGTCGTCAATTGCTATCTGATTGATTCTGAAACGACCGCGTACATCAGGGACTTCGCCTATTCCGATATTATATCTCTTGGCCGGTAATGTCTCTATCTCATAGGCATCGAGAACATATTTCTCTTTTTTCAGTGATCCATAATTGTTTACGATAGAGATTTCTGCATTTCGTGCAGCAATCTGGACATTTTTCTTGCGTATTTCGATATATACATTCTCTGCCACTTCGGTGAAGCTGGTATTCACAGGGCCGGATCCTGGTATAAGATCGATGGAATGGAAGTTTATTCCCATCTGATTGTCTAGAAAATAAGCCAGTTCCTGAATGAAACGTGATTCCTTGAGCGAATCATACATAAGCGTATCGAAAGTCCATATCTTCAACATCTTGTTGTTGAAGTTGGTCTTTTGTCCTTTATAATTTCTTTTCAGGACCAGTTCGATTGCATTCATCAGGTCTCCCTGATTTGAAATACTGTTGCAGTTCCTGTTTTCGGCCTGCCTGTTATCATCTGTTTTTCCTAAGATGCGCGATGATAAGTTCTTTAAAAATCCCATATGATATGAATTTCAGATATTATTATTCCATTAATGTGATGAAAACCAGATGATTGCTCCCATTGCCAAAGCCGATATGATGAATGACAGCAGCCATAGCGGCAGAGCATTGGCACTTTTTTTCTCAGCATTGCCAGCTGACTTCATGTTGCTGATCTCCGCTGACAGCTGTCTTATTTCCGTTTGCAGTCTCATATTTTCTTCTGTAAGCCTTACGATTTCTTCAACCATTTCAGAGTCGTCGGCCACAGGTACGACATCTTCCTGAGCCATCGTATTCTGACTGCTGTATTGTCTGACTTCTTCGTACAGCTCCTTTGCATTTGCATAGCGGTCTGCAGGGTCTTTTTCAAGGCATTTCATTATGACACCTTCCAGCCACAGAGGATAATCCAGTTCATATTCCGATCCGGGATAAGCTTTCTCGAAGGTCTCTTTCCTGGCCTCATATATTGACTTAGGCATCTGAGACTTATGTGCCTCACCCACCAGATATATAGCCTTTTCCGGTCCACCAAGTGATTTGTCTACAGGGAATGGGACATTTCCAGTAAGATATTCATACAGAACCACTCCAAAACTATATATATCGGTCTGCGGAGTAATTATTCCATCGTTATCCCATTTTTCCGGAGCCTTGAATTCAGGTGCTCCATTTGTACGTCTGCTGCTTCTTATCACTTCATCTCCTTCTATTGCAAGACCGAAATCAAGAAGAACATACGTACCGTTCTCGCGACGCATGATGTTTCCCGAATGCAGGTCATTATGTATTACACTATATTTCTCAATGAGCCTTTTGCGTGTCTGTTCGTCGATAATGACCTTGGATCCGTCTTCCGGATCGTCCTGAAGTTTATCCAGTTCACGGTCCATACAGTATCTGTAGATGTCTACATGACAATAAGCCAGTGCACTGGACATATCCATAAGCAGGCGTATGACCTCTCCGGAATCCACGAATCCGGAATTTGCCTTAAGGTATTGAGCGACATCCTGTCCGTCCACATAATCCATCTCGACCAATGCCTTGTTTTCCTTCAGCAGCGGCTGGTAGATATGGACGATGTTCGGATGATTGCCGTTTCCCAGGCATAGCAGAAGCCTGCATTCGTTAAGGAACTTCTGATACATCGGATCTTCTTCGCCATGGGCGATGGTGGCATTCAGCACCCTTATCGCCCTGATATATCCCAGACGGTTGTGACGGACCTTATAGACAGTGGCAAAACCGCCATGTCCAAGCTCATCCAGGAGTGTATAGTCTTTCAGGAATATCATGGTCTTATAATTGTTTATTTATATACTTAAGGTCTTCCAGAACAGGAAGGATGACATTTTTGGTCACCAGAAGTGCAGGTCCGGATGCCGGTCCCCTCTCCAGTCGGAGTGCTACGGAAAGGTCGGTCTTTTCACCGTCCATATCCACATTCCTGATGAAGCAGACATACCATCCGTCATTCAGATGCTTGTGCAATATGCCGTCGGAATCTGTCCATTCTCTTTCCGGGGTGCCCGTCTTTCCTCCCATATTACGGCGATTCCAGTAGTCATAAAGTGTCTGAGATGACTTTGCTGTGTTTCTTAGCATATGCTGCAGTTTCAGGGCCTCCCGTTGGTCGAGTATCTTCTTGCCTTCAGAGCTCTCCTGATCTATTGTGAAACGGACTTCTGGAAGGTAGCCTCCGTTTACAGCAACGGAAGTGGCCTGAGCCATTGACAGAGGGGTGGCAAGCAGTCCTCCCTGTCCCCAGGCCCATGCGCAGCATGGAGGGAAATAGCCGTTATTGATCTTCTTTGCCTGTCCTTTCTCCATGTATGTGTTGTACTTTGAGACGGCAGAACCTGTCAACTCCAGCGCCTTATCGGTCCATAGCGTCCTGATTTCAGTTTCATTCAGACCGTCAGTATCAGTCAGTTTCACCTTGTCGATCATGCAGCCCATGTCAGCATACAGATTGACAAGAGGTTCATACAGGTTTCGTGAATTGAGCAGATGGACGAAATATGGATTGGATGAGTGTATCAGTGCCTCTTCCATATCAATATATTCGCCTCTTGGTTCATCGTGATAGATTGCCTCGATAGGGTGGATATATATCATGGTATCAGCTATGGATGCTCCCTCCTGCTGCAAAGCGGCTATGGATGTCAGTACTTTTGCAGATGAACCGGGAGGAGTCATATGACAGAGTCCCAGGTCCATGTCCGTATAGGCCCACCAGTCCGCAGGCTTGTGATTGTCCCTGTATATGTTCAGTTCCTTGTCTGACAGAGACATCAGGTACTGCTGGTCCGGAAGCGGGTACATTGCTGAAGCAAGCAGGTCTCCTTTATGCGCATCCATTATTACCACCGATATTCTCAAAGGTGGTGTATCCTTGTACTTGACTCTTCCGTGATCGAACTTGTTTTTATCGTTTAAAACAAACTCCTGAAGCTTGTTCTGAAGATTGGTCTGCAGAACGGCATCCAGTGTCAATCTTACGTCTTCAGGCTCAGTAGTCACCTCCTTGCCATCTTTCAGGGTCGGAAGGAGAACACTATAATCCCTTATCTGCACATTGCTCGTAACCGTTGCCGAGTCGGCTTTCATAAACTTTCCCGGTCTGTATGACTCAGATTCCAGATTGACCTTGACGTACTCCCCATTTATCTTCAATCTGTCATCATATCCCCTCAGGTGTGACAGATGCTTTTCTTCAGCTATGTATCCCCTGCTGCCTCCTGAGGTGAAGAAAAGTCTGGTGTTGTAGTCTCCCAACATGAAGAACAGATGATTCCCGAAAGGATAATATCTTCTTAAGCGTGTCTTCAGATGTGCATCGAATGCCAGGGAGTCAACACCATAAGAAAGATATTTATCTCTCATCTCCATGATTGCAGACGCATCACATGAAGCGAGCAGTACTCCGTTTCTGTCATAGATGTTTCCTATCGGCATCTTGTCTGCCACCATTTTGATGCGAGGATTGTAATTGACCACAGGATACCCTTCTTCATTGTTCACGTAGACCGGACGCAGCAGCGTATCATCTCTTTCGAATACCTGATAGTTCAGATATACTCCAAGTATGAAGACTGCTATCGCACCGAATGCCAGGCTGACGAGTGCTATCGGATAGTCATACATCTTCATCTGGGTTCTTTTCATCTCAGACATTTCTGTCGGGTACTCGAAAGAATTGACATTATGTCCTGCTATTGAGAGAACTATTCCGAAGGCTGCAAGATTTAGAATCATGCTGACCTTTCCGAAACTGAAGAAAGGCACTGTGACGCCTGTCAACGGAATCATACCTGTGCTGCCCAAGGCAATTATTATGAACTGTACTCCGGTGACTACAGCAATGCCGAGACAAAGATAGAATGCAAACGGGTGGGCAGTCCTGTATCCATGCACAATTGTCTTTCTCAAAAGCATCACAAGCAGTATGACAATAACGAGGATTCCTAAGAACCCGATCTGTTCTCCGATGCTGGACAGAATCATGTCCGTATGAAAAGCAGGTATGACGCTAGGTGACCCTTTGCCGATTCCCTGACCTGTAAGGCCACCGGAAGCCAGTCCCCACAATCCTTCTGCAACCTGAGTGTTCTCACCGGGATCTGCTTCAGCACCATCAATCGGAAGTGTTCCCCAGGTGTTGGTGCACATCTCGTTTCGGCTGTCGAGACGATCTGCTACGGAATCAAGTCCTGGCAGCACACGCATTATCGATGCACCGAAGATAAAGGCTGCGATTATGATGTTGAATGCAACTGCTGATTCGAATACATGCTTTCTGATCATACCGATTCCGATCCATAATACGAACCAGCCCAGACAGAATATCCACATATGTCCGATATGGCTGCCAATGTAGAGCATAAAGATGAATGATGCAACGCCATATGCAAGCATGGCAAGGTCACACGTAAGTATGTGTCTGAGCTGCTTGTTTTCAGCGATGCCATCAAGATCTACCTTGGACTTGATTATCGAATACATGATTATGAATGTGAACGCAAGCACCATTGCTGGTCCCATATCTCCCAGAAGCAGATAAAGTCCCATCAGGAAGATCAGTCCAAGAAGAATGCCTCCGAGCATTCTTACTTTCGCACCGAAGAGGTCGACATTACCCTTGGAAGAGAACTTTACGATCTTCTCTGCATTTGTGCAGAAGAATGCTGCCATAAAGATGACAATCAGATACTTGGCAATTTCGCTAGGCTGAAAGATTATACCGATGTTCAGATTTACCTTCATTCCTCCGACTGCTACTCCCAGAGGAGTGAACAGAAGTATCGTAAGCACTAATGCTGTAAGCATGTAACCGAAACCCTTAGGCATTCTCTCGAAGAAGGCGTCTGCTTTTTTTGAAAGTCCGAACAGCCATGCAAGCTTCTTGATCAGTGCAGCAGGTATATCAAAAGGTATACGGCATCTGCCTTGATAGAATCTGGTGAAATTGACGAATTGAAGGAGCATCATGACAATTATTCCGACGATGACTCCCTGTGCCATGTCCATGCCGATCATCTTGTCATTCAAAGGGTCGTTCATTGAGAACATCATGAGGAGACAGATTCCTGTCAGCAGCATTATGATCGAAAGAATGCTGTGATCTGCCCCTTTGTTGCGCAGCTTGTATACCAGCATGAATATCCACCAGACTGCAAAGAATACTCCTATGTATATGTACATGGAGGTAAGATAGCTGTCAAGCGACCTCACTGTGATCAGATGATCTGATTTGAGGTTCTTCAAGGTGAGCGTATTGAATACCTTGACCTTATGTCTCTGTTCAGTGAACCCGAATTCCAGTTTTCCGTTCTTTCCTGTCTTTTCAAGCGTCCCCTCTACAGTTCCCTTTGAAGTTCCGTATTCATATCCTTCCCTGATAGGGATCACGCTGTATGAAAGCGATTTGTCCAGACCTGTGAATGATGCTTTGCCGGAAGCATCGGTCCGTGCAAATGCTAAGGTCCTTATGTCAGGCTTGTTTTCATTATTGATGAAGTGTTCATAAAGGCGTACAGTCACACCTTTGCATGGCTCTTCATCTTTGCCCAAGAATCTGGATATAAGTCCGGCATTTTCATTGATTCGACATACACGTACGCTGATGCTTCCTGAATGATCCTTGTCAACCGCCGCTTCGGACCTTAAGGATTCTGGGTCGAGCTTCCGGAATTCGTCATCTATACCCATTGCTTCCTTTTCGTTGTTGAGAAGCATCCGGTAGTATTCAGACCCGTCGGAATTGATCAGTTCTGAAGGTATCTTCCAGTCCCGTTTGTTCAGGTCATAAAGAGATGTCAGTCTCTTGCCGCTTTGAAGTACAGATTTGAGATGATGTACAGCAAACGCGGCATCCTCCTCTGTTGGAAGATAGTTCTTCATCATGATTGCCTTTACCAATGATGCCGAGTCGGATGTGCATCTCTCGAGTACCACAGATGCCTCATCCATCTTATAGCGCTCCTGGTAGTTAGTAACCAGTCTTCCGAACAGCAGCACCAGTATGATTGTCGCAAAAAGTAATGAAAATCTTTTCATAGATGACAGGAAAGTGAATAATTGAACAAAGTTAACAAATACTTGCAAATAAAACAAAGTCACTTTCAGGATAGTCTTGAATGCAATGATATGGCTGTTTGGATTATATACTCTCCTTAAATTTGGGATACTTTTCCAGAATTTATATTTTTGTATCCCAAATCAAAAATTTATTCGGTTATGCATCTAGGAAAGGATACTGTACTGCAAGGAGGAAAATACAGAATAGAAAAAATGCTCGGCCAGGGTGGCTTCGGCATCACTTATCTGGCATTCCAGCCCGGGCTGAACCGCAAGGTTGCGATCAAGGAGTTCTTCATGAAAGATCTTTGCAATCGCGATCCCGAAAGTTCCAGTATCACCGTACCGTCAGTCGGAAGCCGTGAGCTGGTGGAGAAATTCAAAGCGAAGTTCCTTAAGGAGGCCAGCACGATTGCCGGAATGGATAATGTACATATAGTGCGTATTCATGACATATTTGAAGAGAACGGCACCGCCTACTATGTGATGGAATATCTTGGAGAGGAAAATCTTCAGTCACGTATTCCGATGGCAGGGATGGAGTTGGACAAGGCTATGGACTATGTGCGTCAGATTGCACAAGCTCTTTCATATATCCATTCCCAAAATATTCTGCATCTTGATATCAAGCCTTCCAATATCCTGTTCCGCCATGGTACAGAGGTCGTGCTCATAGACTTCGGCATTTCCAAGCATTATGATGGTACAGACGGCGGCCAGACCAGTTCGACACCGGTAGGTCTCAGTCGCGGATATGCCCCGCTTGAGCAGAATATGGCTGGAGGAGTTTCTCAGTTCACACCAGCTACCGACATCTATTCTCTGGGTGCTACATTCTATAAGCTGCTCACCGGCAAGACTCCGCCGTCTGCAGAAGAAGTGAATGAAGACGGTCTGCCGGCTTTCGACAGATCGTTGCCTTCCGGTATTGTTTCGGTGATAGAAAAGTCTATGCGGCCTAGACGAAAGGAGCGTCCGCAGACTGTCGGCGAATTCATGGAACTTCTTGATAAAGCCTGTGCCGACAGACAAAAGGGTGATGTGAAGCCTCAGAAACATGAACCGCCACTCCCCTCTGTTCAGGATGATAAGACTGTGATCGGATCTGGTTCTTCGTTTCAAGAAATTGACAAGCCTCTCCCGCAGAAAAAGAAATCAAGATTTTCGATCAACTTGCTAATATTCGTCATTGCAATCGGCATTCTCATCGGTCTGATTTATGTTATTTCTTTAGATAAGGATAATTCGGATAGAGCAAAGTATCAGGAAGTAGTGGCTACGGATGAAGATGTATATTCGGAAGATGCTGCATATGCGCCAGAATCTGAAGCTGAAGAAGCGTGGGATTATGACGTTGACGTTGAAACTGTAGATTATGAAGCGTGGGATTATCCCGATACTGCTGTTGTCGAGACTGCTGTTGTCGAGACCGAGTGGTGATTGCTGTACATGTAATCTCCTGAAACATAGTTGATTATCTATAAATACGGTGGGTCAAAATGACCCACCGTATTTATAGATAATTGCTTGATGAACAGTTAGTTATGTGTCCATATAAATACACATGCTGCATTAGAATACGATTTATCGTGAGATATTGAAAAATAATATTTATATTTCCTCTATAAATCCAGATCAGATACTATCACTGCGCTATGGGTGGCATCATGACTTCTCAGGAGTGCGTGAGG